>DATJYY010000151.1:0-42451 GCA_035499395.1 Solirubrobacteraceae bacterium | reverse complement strand
TGGATCACGGTCGGCCTTCCTACCCGAATGACCGGCCGCGCGGGGGCAACCGCGCGCGCCTTCAACGTATGTCGTTCGACACGGCGGGCCGGCCACCTTCACCCGACCGACACGCCGGACTGCTGCTCATGCCATCTTTGCGCGAACGGAGCAGCCATTGCTCGGCCGCGAGACTGCTCAGTTGGGCTACTTCCAACACTCTGCGTCGGCGCCCCAAGGGCCGGTGATAGCGGCCGAGGCTCACTCGTGACCCTTCAGGTGTTCATGAGACGCGCGCTTCTATCGGCGACGACGAGAATCTCGCTCTGTTCCGTGCGATACGAGCCGACCAGGCCGTTGGCCTGCGCCCGCTTGGTGACGTTGCGGGCCGGGGTGCCAGCCGGCCGCACGTCGATCGTGAATTCGATCCCAAGCTGTGCCGAGATTCGCATCAGCGTGTCGATGCTCGGGTTGACCTCACCGAGCTCGAGGCGAGCGACCTGCGGCTGCTTCATGCCAAGGTGGTCGGCGAGCTCGCGCTGCGAGAGATCGTGCTCGGTGCGGTAGCGGACGATCGCGACCGCCACCGCGCGCGCCAGCGCGGTCCGTTCCCACTCGGCCCGGAAGTCCGGGTCCGTACGGAGCTGCTCGGCGACCAGCTCGTCGTTCGTCTTCATCTCGCTCAGCTTCATGTGCTTCATGATAACACCTCTGTTATCGGCAGTCCGGGCGGAATCCCAATCGAGTTCGAGCTGTGCGAACCGCTCAACCGCCCGCGCGACGGCGGCATCGTAGCCACGCGAGTCGATCCCGGCCTCAGGCGCGACCGCGAAGATCACGAACGTCGACGGGTTGGCGCGGCGGTAGATCGGGCGCCACCGGCTGCGGCCGGCTCTTGGCCGGAGCTCCCGGAAGCCCTGCCCGACCGCGCCGCGGACGGCACTCGAATGCGGGTGGCCGAGTCGCGGTCCCGCCGCCTCGAGCTTTTGCGCCGCGTGGACCATCGCGACCTTCTCCCGCGCCGGCCACGATTCGTCGCGCTCAGCAACAGCCCCGGGATGCCACACGACGATGTACGGCGGCCCGGGGTCCGGGGTCGGTCCGGACTCGGTGGGTCCGGATGCGCCGCGCTGGCGCGTTCGGCTCGACCTGCGCTTGTCAGCTGCCATGCCCGACAGCATCGGCGGCGCGGCGGCGGAACCCGACCGCGCACGGGTCCGCCTCGCGCATCTCGATCGCCTCGGCCTTGATCGTGTCTAGCAGCATCAGCCTGAGCCCGAGGTCGTCGTACCTGAAGGTTCGCCCCGTCTTTGCCGCCGTCCTAATCCGCTCTCGTGCGTTCTCGTCGCCGCATATGTAGTGGACGCCGTTGCTTTTGCCAGCGTGGCGCCACACCGCGTGGCGCCGGAGGATCCCCCTGAGGCGCTCAATCGACTTCGGGGCCAGCTCGATCTCGACTGCGATCGGCCTGCCGTCGAGCCGGATCGCGACGAGATCGGGCCGATGGCGTGACTCGTGATGGCCCTTGTGGTCCCACCATGCGATCTTGCCCGACCACTCGTCGAACTCGAGCAGCTCGCGGCTGCCCTTGAACTCGCGAGGGTGGACTGTCAGCCAGGCTGCCATCCAGGCGACGCCGCAGTGGTGGGCCCACCAGGTCGGTGCCGGCTCGCCGGGTGCGCGGACGGGGACGCCAGCGACGGCGACGCCCACCCGCGTGGCCACGAACAGGCAGCCGTCCCCGCGCCGCATCGGATAGCGCGCGAGCCAGCCTTCCCGCTCCAGCCGTCGCGCATGACTTCTCGCCGCAACCTCGCTCCAGCCCATCGCACACCGCCACGCATCCAGCGGTGCCGGCCCCACCCTCGCCAGCCACCTCAGGCCCGCCATGGTCCCCCAACCAGGCCGTAGAACCCGAGTCATCTGCACGCTCCAACTGCCAGCTCGTGCCCGCAATCAGCCCGCCTCCGCCCCTGTTGCCCACCACAACTCGAAGGGCGCATGACTACCCGCACTCCTCCTCTCCTCCAACTACGTGGAGGGCGGGTAGTCATGCGCCCCGGCGAGCCCAGAACCCCGTGGCTGCAGGGGCGGAGGCGGGTCCGGTGTATCGCTCGACGAAACACATAGCGCTGGACCTAGCGCAGGACCTCAAAGCCGTCATCCGGCCCTCGATCCGGCCTGCCAGCTGTCATCGTGCTCGAGCTCGTCGGCGACTTCAAGGAGCGCTTCGCCCAGCTCGCGGAAGCTGTGCGCGACAGCGCTCACCTCGGTCCCCGTGACGGCGATTACGAGCCGATCAAGAGCCGCGTCGACATCTCGCCATAGTTGGCCGCTCCCCGGCCGGTTGCCACCCGCGCGCACCTCGTAGGGAAAGACCTCGTGTCCGAAGTTAGTCCGGGGTGACCATCGAACACCAGCGAGCTTTGCGGCGTTGAGCAGAGTCGACGCCATGTGCTCGCACGAGTCGGCAAGCCGGCGGACGCGGCCGACGTAGCCCGGAGCCGGTGGTACGAACGCGCTGGCCTCGACGGCGTCTGCGAAGCTGTCGTTCGCGATCTGCATCAGCGCGATCGCGGACTGAGCATCACTCGCCGGCGCCCTTATATCAGCCTCTCGCTCGTCAGCCGCTGGGTATTCCGGTTCAGGCAACCCGGGCGTTGCGTCGCCCGCGACGTTAGTTGCGGCGAGCATCCGCTCCAGCTCCGATCGACGCACGATCCACTTCCGGACGCCCGCGCGCGATGCCTTCAACTGACCCTTGGTCACCCACTGGCGGACCGTCGCCGGGTTGACGCGCAGCTCCTCGGCGATCTCAGCGAGCGTCAGCCAGGTGTCCGTCGTGTCGCGCTCTTCCTCGCTCAAAGGTTCCCTCTTTCGGTCAACGCTTCCGTCCGCATCGCAATTAGAGTATCTTAGACAGAGGTTGCCGTGAGTACAGCGTCCACGAATGTCCCGCGCGTTGCGCTAAGTCGCCAGGAGGCGGCGATGTCGCTCGGGATGTCGCTGGACTCGTTCGAGCGCCACGTCCAGCCTGAGCTGCGGCTCATCCGGCGCGGCAAGCTCCGGCTCGTGCCGGTCGCCGAGCTCGAGCGCTGGGCGAACGAGAACGCGGAGTCTGTGTTCAGGCGTCCACGCCGGGCTTAGCATCGTCAGCCCATGGCTACCGGGATTCGCACACGTCATGCTCGGGCTTGTCGTTGGCGCGAGGGCGGCCGGTGCAACTGCACGCCGAGCTACCAGGCGCAGGCGTACGACGCGCGCACAGGCCGGCAGGTGTGGCGCACCTTTCCGACGCTGAGCGCGGCGAAGCTGTGGCGCCAGGACGCCCAGGTCGCGCTTCGGCGCGGCACGATGCGCCCCCCGACGGCGATGACGATCACAGAGGCCGCGGACAGGACGTGATGGCTCGGACCTGGTCTTCGGCCGGACCGCGACTGAGGTGTTCTACGCGTCGACGATCCAAGCCCGAGCGAACAAGGCCTGGAAGCAAGCCGGCCTCGAGCCGATCACACCACACGAAGCCCGCCACTGCGCGATCTCCTACTTCATCGCCGCTGGCCTCGACTGGAAGCAGATCTCGACGTGGGCGGGCCACGGCGACGTACGCCAGACGTGGAACCGCTACGGGCACCTCGTGCCGGGCGGCGAACAGCAGGCGGTCGAGCGGCTGGACACCTACCTGCGCCCGCCAACCACGGGCCCGACTGTGGCGCACACTGTGGCGCATGACGCCACCAACGACGAAACCCCCGTCAATACGGGGGTTCTGAAGTACCGCTACCGGGATTCGAACCCGGGTTTCCGCCGTGAGAGGGCGGCGTCCTAGTCCCCTAGACGATAGCGGCGAGAGACGGACCTGATCGCGGCTGATCCGAGGATCACCGTGCCTCCCGTACTGCGGGCTCGGCGACGGTCGCGATCGGCCTGATTCAGCGTAGCGGCAAGGCTACCGTCCGGGCGTCCGGGGCGGTAGATGCGGATCGGATTCGCCGCTTCGCCGGGCCCCCAGCCTGCTAAGTTTCGGCTCCCCGCGGCTGTGGCGGAATTGGTCTACGCGCACGGTTCAGGTCCGTGTGGGCGCAAGCCCTTGGAGGTTCGAGTCCTCTCAGCCGCACTCTCAGCCGCACTCTAAGCCGCATCGAAGCGACCCGGTCATCCGGACGATGGCCACGGCCATAATCGGCTACAGCCAGCCCTTCTCCTCCGCGACACGCACCGCCTCCGCCCTGTTCCGGGCGTCAAGCTTCTGCATCGCCGAAGAGAGGTGGTTGCGGACGGTTCCGGGAGACAGGTAAAGCGCCTGAGCGAGGTCGGCGACGGTGGCGTGTTCCCGCGAGGCGATCAACACCTCGTGCTCGCGGGGGGTGAGCGGGCTCACCCCCTGGCTCAGCGCTGCAGCCGCGAGACCTGGATCGACGACGCGCTCGCCGGCGACCGCGCGCCGGATCGCGGCGGCAAGCTCGGTCGCGGGGGCGTCCTTGAGCAGGAACCCCGCCGCCCCGCCTTCCATAGCCCGGCGCAGGTAGCCGGGTCGCCCGAACGTGGTCAACATCAGGATCCGGCAGCCCGGAACCGCCCGGCGGAGCTCGTCGGCGGCGTCGAGTCCGGTGGATCCCGGCATCTCGATGTCGAGCAGCGCGACATCGGGCGTCGCCCCAGTCGCGGCGGCGACGACCTCGTCGCCGCGCGATACCTGCGCGACCACCTCGATATCCGGCTCGAGATCGAGCAGGCTCGCGAGTGCGCCGCGCACCATCGTCTGGTCTTCGGCGAGGAGTACGCGGATCACGCGCGCGCTACGGGGACCGTGACGGCGAGCCGATAACCGCCGTCCGGAAGCGGCCCCGACTCTGTCCGGCCGTTCAGGAGTTCCGCTCGCTCCGCGAGCCCCTCGAGCCCATGCCCGCCGACGGACCGGAAGTTCCCGCGGTCATCGCCACCGGTCGCCACGCGCGAGCCGCTGGCCACGCCCGCGTAGCTCGGGACAGGCGCGTAGCTCGGCAGCCGGGCGCCACGGCCGTCGTCGATCACCTCGACCATGGCGTCGGTCAGGCTGACGCTGATCTTGAACGTGCAGCGGTGAGCGCCGCTGTGGCGGATCACGTTCGTCGCCCCCTCCCGGACCGCCCACGCGAGGACGGCCTCGACGGCCGGGTCGAGCGCCACCCGCGCCTCCTCCACCTCGGCTTCGATGCCGGCGGCGGACAGCGCCATGCGGGCGCCGGCGAGCTCGCCCTCGAGCGTCGGCTGGCGGTAGCCGCTGACCGCCTCGCGCACCTCACGCAACGCGGTCCGCGCCACCTGCTCCAGCTCGGCGACTTCGTTAGCGGCGTCGGGCGGTCCGTCGGCGAGCAACCGGCCGGCCAGCTCGGCCTTGAGCGCGATCACCGACAGCGAATGCCCAAGCAGGTCGTGGAGGTCGCGGGCAAACCTCTCGCGCTCCTCGGCCACCGCCATCGAAGCGAGCTCGGCCCGGGCCTCTTGGAGCTCAAAGTTCCGGACGCGCAGGTCGCGCATGACCAGCATCAGCAGCCCGATCCCCGCCGAACTGGCGACGAAGCCGACGACCGTGCCGCCGTCCGCGCCGCCGGCGGCCGAACACACACCCGCGAGCACGGCGCACGCGACCACCGCCCAGAAGCCGGCCGACGCCACGAGCGCGGCACACGCGGCGCAGTACGTGAACAGGAACCCCCAGCCCGACGCCTGCCAGATCGTCAGCGCCGCCGAAACCGCCAGCATGACGCCGAACAGCAGCAGCGGCGTCGAGGCCCGGGGGTGACCGCGCCAGTGCATCACAAGAATCACGTAACAAGCGACGAACACGGCGGCCCCCGCGATCACCAGGACCTGTTCGAGCGCTGTGCCCTTCTTGCCGATCGCGTTGGCCAGCGGAAAGACGATGAACGCCAGCCACACGATCGCGGCCGTCGCGCGGATCCCCCGCGGGTTGCGGCCGTCTACCGGGGTCCAACGGCTGAACGGCCGCCAGGAGCGGCCCGCCGCCGGCGGGCCGGCGGCGAAACCGCAGTCGTTCCCTTCGTCCGTCATCGCACCTCGCCCTGGGGGTGGCGCAGGAATCTCAACATCAAGAAGATACCCACGACCGTCCAGATCGCCAGCGTGCGTGCGTCCTGAGCGTTGATCCCAGCACCCACGGTCCTCGGATCGAATGCGTGCTGGAGCCCATCCGCGAGCGCCCGAATCGGGAAGAGGTTGGCGATGTCGATCAGCGCCTTTGGCATCCCGTCCGTCGGGAACCAGATGCTCGATATGAACGTCAACGGCAGGATCACGAGGTTCACGACGACCGGCGCGGCCTCCGCGTTCGGGATGAAGCGGGTGATCCCGATCCCGAGGGCGGTGAACGCTGCGGTCCCCAGCACGAGCGTGATCAGCAGGCCGGGGAGCGTTGAGGCACGCACGTGCACGTTGTACGCGAGGACCCCCAGCGCCAGCGTGAGCACGGTCATCAGCAGCACGATCACAAGCGTGGAACCGATCCGCGCGGCGACATAAGCCCAGCGCGGCAGCGGCGTGCCCTGCATGCGCTTGAGCACTCCCTGGTCGCGCAGGATCGCGGTGCTGATCGCCATGTTGACGAATGTCGTGGCGATGACGCCGTAGGCGAGGATCCCCGGGACGAAGAACACGTCGTATGGAATCCCGCCGCGACTCGAGATGTGCGCTCCCTTGTCGAGCGACCCGAAGATCACGAGGAACATCAGCGGGAACACGAACGTGAAGATCCCGCGCCCGCGATTGCGCCAGTATGCGCGCTGCTCGTACCGGACCTGCCACGCGACCAGACCAAGGTCGCGCTTCAGTGATGGTGTGGCCACGGCGCTCATCGAGCTACCTCCTCCGAAGCGTGAGTCGCGGCCTGAGCGCCGGACCCGCTTCCGGTGAGCTCGAGGTAGATGTCCTCGAGCGTCGGCTGGTTGACCGAGAAATGACCGAGGTCGACGTCGTGGTCGAGCGCCCAGGTGGTGATCCGCTGCGCGGCCACGACCGGCTCCCTGGTCACGACGAGCACCCGGTCGCCCTGGAGCGAACGTTGCTCGCACGGCATGTCGGGGAGATCGCCGAGCGACCATTCGGTCGGGAGCGAGAAGCGGATCTCGGCCGGCCGCAGGTCCCGTCCGCCGAGCTCCTCCGGCCTTCCGATGGCGATGATCAGACCAGCGTTCATCACCGCGACGCGGTTGGCGAGGTGCTGTGCTTCGTCCATGTAGTGAGTAGTGAGGAACACCGTCTTTCCGAGGTCGCACAGCGACCGGATCGTCGTCCACGCCTGACGCCGCGCGCCCGGATCGAATCCGGTCGTCGGCTCGTCGAGGAAGATCAGATCCGGATCCCCGACCAGTGCGAGCGCCAGATCAAGGCGCCGCTTCTGACCACCGGACAGCTGCCGGGCGCGCACGTCACGCTTCTCGCCGAGCTCCACGAGCTCGATCACCTCATCGACGGGACGCCGGCGCAGGTGATACCGGCCGTACATCTCAACCAGCTCTCTCACCGTCAGGTCGTTCTGAACGCCTGACTCCTGCAACACGATCCCGACGCGTTCGTGGAGCTCACGCTCCCCACGCGCCGGATCCATCCCGAGCACCCTGACCTGACCGTCAGTACGCGTGCGATAGCCCTCGAGGATCTCGACGATCGATGTCTTGCCCGCCCCATTTGGTCCCAGCAAACAGAACACTTCACCCCGTGCAACTTCGAAGCTAACCCCGCGCACAGCCTCCACCTCGCCGTACGACTTGCGCAAGTCGCGCACGTCGATGGCGAGTCCATTCGTCTGTGTATGGGTTGTTGTCATGCCTGGCAGCGTACGTTGCACAGGCGGGTCGCGTAAGTGGTGCACGACCGAATTCCGACATGACAAACGTCACGGAGTAAGGCGACGCAGCTAAGGCGTGAACCGCGAGCGGCGCGGGGTGACGCGGTGTGGCTAAGGCTCTTTATTCCACAACTGGATGACCTCGGTCTCGCGCTCGTAGCCGAGCACGCAGAGAGCACCGGCGCTGAGCGCGAACCGGGCGCCGGCGGCCGCGTCCATCTGCAGCCAGCGCGCGGTCAGGACCCGGAAAACGTGACCGTGGGCGAACGCCAACGCGTCGCCGTCGCCGGCTTCGGCCTTCATGCGCGCGATCGCGCGATCGGCGCGCGCCCCCACCTGGTCGGGCATCTCGCCACCAGGACAGCCGTCCCGCCAGAGACTCCACCCCGGGTTCATCTCGCGAATCTGGGGCGTGGTGAGGCCTTCATATTCGCCATAGTCAAATTCGCGCAGGTCCTCGCAGATCTCCGCTCGGTTGGCGTAGCCGGCGATCTCGCACGTCTCGCGCGCTCGCAGCAACGGGCTCGTGAGGACCACCCCGAAGTTCCAGCCCGACAATGCAGGTCCGAGCTGCGTCGCCCGCTCACGGCCCTTCTCGGTCAGCGGCAGGTCGGTGCGGCTCGTGTGCTGGCCGCTCAGGCTCCACTCGGTCTCGCCGTGGCGAACCAGGACTATATGCATTCCCCGTACCCCGGTACCGCCTCAGCCTCAGGCGTCGGCGGCGTCGTAAGCCTCACGCGCGATCGTCTCGCGCGCCTCCTCTTCCTCGAGCGCCGACGCGTCGCCGTGCTCTGATTCGTGGTGCGCCTGCATCTGGCGCAGCAGCTCGTCGTCGGTTGCCGCCGAGAGCGGCTCACCGCAGACGTTGCATTCGATCACTCGCTTGGTCATGACCGGCTCACTTCCTTTGGGCTTTCAAAGATTCTGTGCTCGCGTGCAGATCTCCCCCACGCCGGGCCTTGCCTCGATCTCCTGCGCCGCGAGCAACGCCGCCCCGAGCACGCCGGCGCGCACGCCGTGCCAGGCCAGGCGGATGCTCGTGCGCCTGCCGAGGCCGGGAACAACGTACCCGAGCGCCACCCGCTTGGCGGTCTCGAGCATGTGCTGACCCGCCCGTGCCGCACCGCCGCCGATCACTACCTCGTCCGGGTCGAAGGTATTGATCGCGTTGGCGATGCCGATTCCGACGTGCTCGGCCCAGATCTCGATGACCCGCTGCGCGGTCGCATCCCCCTCCTCGGCCGCGTGAACGGCGTCGGGACCCAACACCGTTTTGCCTGCAGCCTTCAGGCGCCCCAACGCGGACCCCGGATCGTCGGCCGCGGCCTGACCAACAAGCCGATCGAGCGCATGTCCCGCTGCCTCGTACTCGAGCGAGCCGGGCTGCGGGAAGTGCGTCGGAGCCGGAACGGAAGACCCGGACAGATCCAGGCCCACAAGCGTGTGTCCAAACTCGCCCGCGCCGCCCGTCGACCCTCGATAGATCCGCCCGCCGAGCACGATCCCACCCCCCACTCCGGTGCCGATCGTGATCATCACGAGGTTGTGCGCGACCAACCGGAGCTCCGCGTCGTGCGCCTCGGCCAGGGCCGCCACGGTCGCGTCGTTGTCGACGAATACCGGCACGCCGAGCCGCTCTCCGAGCACGGATCGCAACGACACGTCCTTGAGCGGGATGTTGACCGACGACACGACTGTTCCGGTATCGAACTCGACGATCGACGGCACACCGATGCCGACCGCTGCGAGGTCGTCGCTTCGGATCTTGTTCACCATCGCGACGAGCTGGTCGATCAACAGGCCGCTGCTCGAGCGATCGGTCGGGAGGACCAGCGAGTCTCCGAAATGGCGCCCGACAAGCGGCGCCACGGCGACCTTGGTGCCGCCGAGGTCGACGCCGATGACCGAACTCATGCCGACCCTGCTTCCGACCCGAGTCCGGCGGCAGCCGCCGGGTCGAGCAGCACTTTGAGCTCCTTGGCCAGCGGCACTAGCAACGACGAGGGCACGTGTCGATCCGGCTTGGCTCGGGGGCCGAACGCCGCGGCCACGGCATCGGCCTTCGACTCTCCCGTCGCAAGGAACACCACCTGTCGAGCAGCAGCCAGCCTCGGCAACGTCATGCTGACCCGCGGCACGTACGGCTCCAGGCCCGCGTGCTCGACGCCGACGACCGAACGCGACCGCTCGTTCAACGAGGGCTGGTCGGGGAACAGCGATGCGCAATGCCCGTCGGGGCCGATCCCGAGCAGCACCAGGTCGAACCGCGGCGACCCGGCGTCTCGCAGCACACGCTCGTAGTCGTCGGCCCCGTCATCCGGCCCGAGTTCGCCCTTGATGCGATGGATGGTCGGCATTCGGGTCTCGCCGAGCCGCGAGAACATCGCCTCGTTGGCCATCGAGTAGTTCGACAACTCGTCCTCTGGCGGGACGCACCGCTCGTCGCCAAACCACATCGTGCACCCGGATACGTCGATCCCGACCGCATCGACCGCATCCACGAACTCCTGGTAGGCGACACGAGGCGTCGAACCGCCGGTGAGCACAATCTGGCCTCCCCCGGCCGCCACCCCTACGAGCATGGCCGAGCACGCCCGGCCGGGATCGTCAACGACCTCTATCTCAAGCGGCATACGCGCTGAATCCCCTGGCAACACCGAGCGCCGGCCCGTACGTGGGGTCGCGCAGCAGTGCCTGCCGGACCCCTTCCCCGAGGATCCCCCCCTCGCCCCGGGATGCTCCCAGCACCAGCCAGCTGTGCTCGCCATGGCTCTCGATCATTTCGTGGGCCCTGAGCCCGCCCTCGGCGCGATCGAGCGACAACGAGTAGCCCTCGGCGGTCACGGTAACTCCGGCGAGTCCCGGCACGTCCTGCTCGGCCGTCTCGAGCCTGATGTCGATGTAGCGCGAGCTCGAGGTGTACGCCCGCCCGTGCATGCCGGCGCCGTTGACCGGGACCAGCGGCCGCGTGTCCCACTCCAGGCGCGACGCGAGCCAGGCCGCCAACAGCAGCGCGCTCGCGGTCGAGCCTGCCTCGTGGCGGATCGTGAATCCCTCGATCCTCGATAACGACGAACGCCGCGCCGGCGGGTCGAAGCTCGCCGCCAGACGCTCGCGCCAGGGCGTCGTGCGCAGCCAGGCGAGATCGACGACGTAGGCGGACTCGAGCTCCTGCTGGGCCCGTGCAAGCCCGTCGTCCGCGTCGGGCAGGTCGTCGGAGTCGAGCAACATGACATCGGTGATCCCCCGCAGCGCACAGACGGCATCGTCGTGGCCGTGGGGGCACCACAAGACGGTCGGCAGCTCCGACACCACGATCGGGTCGACGATCGTCTCTAGCCCGGGCAGGTGCTCGGGCCCCATGTCGATCTCGACCGTCTCGCGCATCACGCCGATGCCGCCGCCGGCTGAGTCTTCATAGCTCATCACCGCAACCGCGTCGAGCGTGTCCCGGCCGTCTTCGACCGCGCAAAGGATGGTGCGCGAGGCGTGGTAGCGGCCGACCCGCTCGAGCCGGTTGGCGATCTCGCCCTTCCAGGAGCGGTCGACCACCACCACCAGGTTGAGTACGCGGGCAGGTGCGAGCGCCTGGTTGGCGGCGTGCCGCTCACGCAGCATCTCCCGGAGCGCCGCCTCGATCGCGTCCGGGTTCGTGTCGCGTTCAGACCAGACGTCTTCGCTCACAACCGGCGCCACTTCCGGTCGCCTTCAAGCAGGGCGTCGGCCTCAACAGGTCCCGCTGACCCGGCCGGATATTGAGGCACCGGCGTCGTGGTGTCCTCATGCCAGGCGGTGAGGATGGGGTCGATGATCCCCCACAACGCCTCGATCTCGTCGCCGCGGGTGAACAGAGTCGCGTCCCCCCGCATCGCGTCGAGGATCAGCCGCTCGTATGCCTCGGGCGACTCGGACATGAACGACGTGCCGTAGCGGAACTCCATGTTGACGGGCCGGATCCGCATGCGCGTGCCGGGAATCTTGGCTCCGAGCGAGACCGACACGCCCTCGTCGGGCTGCACGGTCAGGATGATCTGGTTGGATTGGACGCCCACCGACCCGCTGCTCTGGAAGGCGAGGTGCGGCACCGGCTTCAGCGTAACGGCGATCTCGGTGATCTTGCGCGAGAGCTGCTTGCCCGTGCGCAGGTAAAACGGGACGCCGGCCCAGCGCCAGTTCGAGACGTGCAGGCGCAGCGCGGCGTATGTCTCCGTGCGGGAGTCGGGAGCGACGCCCTGCTCGTCGTGGTAGCCGACCACCCGCTTCCCGCCCACGGTTCCGGGGCCGTACTGCGCCCGCACGGCCATTGAGGACACCTCGGACACCGCCGGAGGCACGATTGCCTCGAGCACCTTGAGCTTCTCGTCGCGGACGCGGTCGGCGTCGAACGCGGTCGGGGGCTCCATCGTCAGCAGCGCCAACAGCTGCATCATGTGGTTCTGGACGAGGTCGCGCAGCGCACCGGCTCCCTCGTAATAGCCGGCGCGGCTGCCGATCCCGATGTCCTCGGCGGCGGTGATCTGCACGTAATCGATGAAGTTCCGGTTCCACACGGGCTCGAACAGCGCATTGGCGAACCGGAGCGCCATCAGGTTCTGCACCGTCTCCTTGCCCAGGTAGTGGTCGATCCGGAAGACCTGGGACTCGTCGAACACGTCGAGCACTTCGGCGTTGAGCTGGCGCGCCGATGCAAGGTCGTAACCGAACGGCTTCTCGATCACGATCCGCGTCTCCGCGTCGCGCTCGCGATTGAGGCCGCCCGCGCCGAGCTTTCCCGCGATCAGCGGAAAGAATTGAGGCGCGGTCGACAGGTAGAAGATGTGGTTGAGCTCCTGCCCCGCGCGCTCGTCGAATTCGCGGAGAACCCTACGGAGCTGGGAATAGACCTCGTCGTCGTCGAACGCTCCCGGCACGTAGCGCATGTCATCGATCAGGCCGTTCAAGACTTTTGGATCGGGACGACGCCGTGAGAAGCGCTCGATCGACTCGCGCGCCATCTGTTGGAAGTCGTCGTGCTCCTGGTCGCGGCGGGCTACGCCGACCATCTCGAACCGCTCGGGGAGCGCGCCCTCGTGGGCCAGGTTGTACAGCGCCGGCAGCAGCTTGCGGTGCGCGAGGTCGCCGGTGGCGCCGAAGATCACGAGCGCGGTCGGCCGGACCGGCAGCCGCTCAAGCCCCTCGATGAGCGGGTTGTCCTGTTCGACCCCGGTGGCGACGGCTGCGCTCTGCATCCATTAGCTCCCTTCGAGGATTGCTTTGATCCGAGCAGTCAGGGTACGCACTGCCTGGGCGGGGTCGCCCTCGAGCTCGACCCGATCGGCCGCGAGTCCGTGCGACCGTAGCGTCTCGAGATCACCGGCGGCCTGCGCCGCGATCAGCGTCCCGAACGAGTAGCCGGCGCCGGGGATGTCCGCGTCGCGCTTAGGCGGACTGACCAGCTGTAGGAACCGACCGGTCGGCGGGCCGCCCTTATGCAGTTGCCCCGTCGAGTGCAAGAAGCGCGGGCCGTATCCGAACGTGGTGGCGGCGCCGGTGGCCGACCGGAGCGCGCCGCGCAGCTCCGCTATCGCCTCCTCGAACGCCGACGAGGGCGGGACATAGCCCATGATCGCCACGTAGTGTGGTGGCCTGGCATCGGCCAGCAACGCCCGCAAGGCGTCATCGTTCGCGGCGCCAATCGACGGCACCGAACCCGACCCGAGGACGCGCGCGGTGTTGTCCTTTGCCTCTTGCACGTTGGGCTGGTCGAACGGGTTGATCTCAAGCGCCCATCCCGCGACGGCGACCGCGAACTCGGTGAGGAAGAAGATGCGGCCCAGGTCGGCCGGTCCGTGGGCCGGGAGCGTGATCGTCGGATGTCCGGCAGCCGAGATCTGCTCGATCGCAGCGTCCAGGCGCTCCTCGGGGTGCTCGCGGTTGCGCCGGTACACGAACACCCGGTCGTCCCCATAGACGTCGGCAGTGTCGCTCAGCGGCTCGTCGACGATCGGGACGATCCCGCGACCGTGCTTGCCGGTCGACTCCGCGACGAGCTGCTCGGCCCACAGCCCAAAGCTCTCGATCGGCGGCGAGATCAGGAACGTGAGCTTGTCGCGACCGCGACGCGCGAGCTCTCCGATCACGGCTCCGAACCACAGCCCCGAGTTCGACTCGCTGGAGTCGTAGTGCGCGCACATCTGCTCGGCGACCTGGCAGCGGTGCAGCAGCGCCTCGATGCTCACGCCCATCAGCGCCGCCGGGACGAGCCCGAAGTACGAGAGCACCGAGTAGCGGCCGCCGATGTCGGGCGGGTTGATGAAGCAACGCCGCAGCCCGTCATCCGAAGCCAGCCGCTCGAGGGGACTCCCGGGATCCGTGACCACGACGAACTGCGAAGGCTGCGCCAGCGCCTTGAAGTACCGGTAGTGCGACAGCGTCTCGATCGTCGACCCAGACTTCGAGGAGACGATGAACAGCGTCTTGTCGAGTTCGATCGACTCGCGAAGCGCCAGCACCGCATCCGGATGCGTCGAATCGAGCACGGCCAGACGCAACCCACCGGGGATGTCGCCAAATGACCGGCGGATGACTTCCGGCCCCAAAGATGATCCGCCCATGCCGAGGAGGACGGCGTCGGTGAAGCCGTCGGCGCGGCACCGATCGGCGAACCCGTGCAGATCGGCGGCGTGCTCGAGCATCGGCTCGGACACGGTCAGCCACCCCAGTCGGTCCTCGATCTCGGGGACGCCCGGGCCGCCCCACAACGATGCGTCGCGCCGCCACACCCGCTGGGCCACGTTCTCGGACACGGCGTGACGGACCCGTTCGGCCACCGGCGGCTGGAGCAGCATCGGGAGCCGCGCGTTGATCCGGCTCGGGCGGCCGGTCACGACGGCGGCGCGGCGCTCCTCGATCCCCGCCAGTAGCCGGTTCATCGCCTCCTCGAACTGCTCCACCCCGTCGACCAGCAGTTCGTCGGTGACCTGGTCGAGGTCGATGCCAGCCCCCGCGAGCGCGGCGAGCTCGGTCGACGGGTCGTGATCCGCGGTCGGCCCGCGGACCTCGCCGTGGTCCGCGGCCGCGAGCAGCGTCGCCAGCGGCATCGTGTTGACCGTGTGTGGAGCGATCAGCCCGTCGACGTACATCGTGTCCGGGTAGTGGGGGTTCTTGGTGCCGGTCGAGGCCCATAGCGGCCGCTGCACCACGCCGCCCGCCGCTGCCAACGCATCCCACCTGGCTCCCGAGAACAGCTCCTTGAACCGCAAGTAAGCCGCGCGCGCGTTCGCCAGAGCCGCCGTCCCCGCCAGATCGGACCGCCCGAGCTGCTCCAATCGCCGGTCGACGTTCGTGTCGACGCGCGAAACGAAGAACGACGCCACCGAATTCACGCTCAGCTCGAGTCCCTCGGCGTGCCGGCGCTCGAGCGCGCGCATGTACGCCCCGGCGACCTTCTCGTATGCGGCGACCGAGAACAGCAGCGTCACGTTGACGTTGATCCCCTCGTACAGAGCCTGCTCGATCGCGGGCACTCCCTCGAGCGTCCCCGGAATCTTGATCATCACGTTCGCGCGGTCGACCCGCTGCCAGAAGGAGCGCACCTGTTCGAGCGTGCCCTCGGTGTCGTGCGCGAGCTCCGGAGCGACCTCGAGCGAGACGAACCCGTCGCGCCCGCCGGTGTCGCGATGAACGCCCGCGAGCACATCGGCGGCCAGCTGCACGTCGCGCATCGCGATGTGCTCGTAGATCGCCACCGAATCGAGGTTCTCCCGCGCCAGCGCCTTCAGGTCGTCGTCGTAGTCGTCGGAGCCGAGAATCGCCTTCTCGAAGATCGCGGGGTTCGATGTCACGCCGCGGAGCGACTCCACCGCGACCATCCGCGCGAGCTCTCCCCCCTCCACCATCGACCGCCGAATCTGATCCAGCCACACGCTCACGCCCGCCTCGGTGATCGCTAACAACCGGGGATTGAGCTCGGTGATGGTGCTCACGGTCGGTCCCTTCGTTTAGCCGGCCTCGCTCGAGCGCGCGCGCTTGACGGCCGCGCGGCCGGCGTCGGCGACGCGCTCGGGGGTGAAGCCGAAGTGCTTGTAGAGGGCGCCGGCGGGCGCGGACGCGCCGAATCCCTCCATCCCGATCGCCTCGCCGACCTCGCCGACCCACTGGTGCCAGCCGAACGTGGCGGCCGCCTCGAGCGACACGCGGGCCCGGACGCCCGGCGGCAACACCTTGTCGCGGTACGCGTCGTCCTGGGCGGCGAAGTTCTCCATGCACGGCATGCTCACGAGCCGAGTCGCGATCCCCTCGGCCTCGAGCGCGTCGGCCGCACGGGCGCAGATGTGGACCTCGGTGCCGCTTGCGATCAGGATCAGTTGCGGCGGCTCGGGCTCATTGAACGAGTACCGGAGCACGTACGCTCCCCGGTCGATCGCGTCGGCCGGCACCGCGGACGGGTTCCAGGTGGGGATTCCCTGCCGCGACAGCACGAGCGCCGTCGGATGATCCTCGGCCTTGATCGCGTAGTGCCAGGCGAGCGCGGTCTCGTTCGCGCCGGCCGGCCTCACCACTCGCAGCACCGGCATCGCCCGCAGTCCGGCCAGTTGCTCGATTGGCTGGTGGGTGGGGCCGTCCTCACCCAGGCCGATCGAGTCGTGCGTGAAGACGAAGATCGACGGCAGGTGCATGAGGGCGGCCAGCCGGATCGAGCCTCGCATGTAGTCGCTGAACGTGAAGAACGTGGCCCCGTAAGCACGCAGGTAATGGAGGTTGATGCCGTTGACGATCGCGCCCATCGCGTGCTCGCGGATCCCAAAGTGGAAGTTGCGACCGCCGTAGGCGCCGGGCTCGACGCTGCCGCCGTCCGCGATCAGCGTCAGTGTCGAGGGCGCGAGGTCGGCCGAACCGCCGACGAGCTCGGGCACGTTGGCCGCGGCCCACTGGATCACGGTCTCCGAGGACTTGCGCGTGGCGGTCATCGAGCCCGAAGCGTGGAACTTCGGCACCTCTTGATCCCAGCCGTCCGGCAGCCGGCCGGCGATGATCCGCTCGAGCTCTGGTGCAAGCTCGGGGTGCGCCTGTGCGTAGGCGTCGAATCGCTCACGCCAATCGGACTCGAGCACCTCGCCGCGCTCGACGCAGCGGCGGAAGTGCGCCAGAGCGTCTTGGGGCACGTAGAACGGCTCGAGCGAGGGCCAGCCCATGTGCTCCTTGGTGAGCTTGACCTCCTCCTCCCCGAGGGGCGAGCCGTGCGCGCCGGCGGTGTCGTGCTTGTTCGGGCTGCCCTGGGCGATGTGGGTCCGGACGATGATCAGCGACGGCTTGTCCTGCACCGCGATCGCGTTCTGAAGCGCCCGCTCGAGGTTGTCGAGCCCGATGTCCTCCTCGAGGTCCTGAACGTGCCAGCCGTACGCCTCGTAGCGCCTGCCGACGTCCTCGGTGAACGAGAGCTTGGTGTCGCCCTCGATCGAGATGTGGTTCTGGTCATAGAACGAGATCAGGCGCCCCAGGCCGAGGTGTCCCGCGAGCGAACACGCCTCGCCGGAGATCCCTTCCTCGAGGTCGCCGTCGGAGGCGATCACGAACGTCCGGTGATCGACGATCTCGTGGCCGGGCCGGTTGAAACGAGCCGCCAGCATCCGCTCGGCGAGCGCCATCCCCACCGCGTGGGATATTCCCTGGCCGAGCGGCCCGGTGGTCACCTCGATCCCGGGAAGGTCGCCGTACTCGGGATGCCCCGCGGCCATCGAGCCGAGCTGACGGAAACGCTCAAGGTCGTTCTCGAGGCTGACGTCGTAGCCGGCGAGGTACAGGGTCGAGTACAGCAGCATCGACGCGTGCCCGCACGACAGCACGAACCGGTCGCGGTCCGGCCATTTAGGTTGGCGGGGGCTGTGGCGCATGACCCGGGCGTACAGGACGTACGCCACCGGCGCCAGCGCCATCGGCGTTCCCGGGTGACCCGAGTTCGCCTTCTGCACGCCGTCCATCGACAGCGTGCGGATGGTGTCGACGCACAGCCGGTCCAGCTCGGTCGCGGTATCGGTCGCGGTCACGGGCGCAGCATAACCCGATCACCATGCCGGAAAGAAACGTCCGGTGAAATCACCCGAACAGCACGTCGAAGTGCTCGTACTCCTCGACCGGCACGTGCCGCACCTGGGCGACCGCGTCCGCGAGCGGCACCAGCACCACGTTGGTCGAGTGCAGCGCCGCCATCATGCCCCAGGCACCCTCGTGCGCCGCGTTGATCGCGGCCAGCCCGAGCCTCGTCGCGAGAACGCGATCGAACGCGGTAGGAGTGCCACCGCGCTGAACGTGACCGAGGACGGTGGCGCGGGTCTCGTACCCGGTCCGGCTCTCGATCTCGCGCTCGAGCGCGTAGCCGATCCCGCCGAGCCGAGGATGACCGAACTCGTCGACCGAGCCGGTCTGCGCGACCGGCATCGTGCCCTCCTTCGGCATCGCTCCCTCGGCAGCGACCACGATCGAGAAATACCGGCCGCGGGCGTGGCGTCGGCGGATCAGCCGGCAGACCTCGTCGATGTCGAACGGGATCTCGGGAATCAGGATCACGTCGGCGCCGCCGGCGACCCCCGAATGCAACGCGATCCAACCCGCGGTGCGGCCCATCACCTCGACCACGAGGATCCGGTTGTGGCTCTCCGCAGTCGTGTGCAGCCGGTCGATCGCCTCGGTGGCGATGTGCAGCGCGGTGTCGAACCCGAATGTCACGTCGGTGCCACCGAGATCGTTGTCGATCGTCTTGGGAACGCCGATCACCTTGACGCCGTCCCGGTTGAGCCGGTTCGCCACGCCCAGCGTGTCCTCTCCCCCGATCGCGATCAGGCCGTCGAGACGAAGCTTCTCGAGGTTGTCGCGGACCCGCTCCACGCCGTCATCGCGCTTGTACGGGTTCGTGCGCGAGCTTCCGAGGATCGTGCCGCCCCGGGGCAGGATCCCGCGCGTCGACTCGATCGTCAGCTCGCTGTGGGAGTCCTCGAGCACCCCGCGCCAGCCGTCGCGGAATCCGACGATCTCGTCGCCGTAGCCGTCGATCCCCTTCCGGACGGCCGCGCGGATGACCGCGTTGAGCCCTGGACAGTCGCCGCCGCCGGTGAGCATCCCGATGCGCATCCGCCGGAATCCTAGGGATCCCGCGCCCGCGGGCGCGGCCGCGTGCGGAAGTCCCGGAAACTGCCGGTACGGTCGCCCGGCGATGCGGGTAGCTTGAGGCCCAGCATGAAGCTCTCGTCCGTCACGCGCCACGTCCATGACCGGGACCGCTGGCTGTGGGCCGGCGTCGGCCTCGGCGCGCTCGCGACCGGCGCGGCGATGCAGGCGGTCCACGTGCGCCGGATCTCGCACGACCCCGAGTACGAGCCGCTCGGGGCGCCGCCGCAAGGACAGGTGCGGCTCGTCCGCTCCGCCGACGGCACGATCCTCCACGCGGAGGTGTTCGGCCCCGAGGACGGCGACACGGTCGTGCTCGCGCACGGCTGGACCGAAGCCCTTCAGTTCTGGATATACATCATCAAGGCGCTGTCCGAGCGCGGACTTCGCGTGGTCGCGTACGACCAGCGGGGTCACGGCAAGAGCGAGCCGGCCACCGGCGGCGACTACGGCCTCGAACGCTTCGGCGAGGATCTCGAGGCGGTGCTGGCGGCGTGCGTACCCGCCGGACGGCAAGCGGTCGTCGCCGGCCACTCGCTCGGAGCGATGTCGATCGTCGCCTGGGCCGCGGACCACGACGTGCCGCGGCGGGTCGGGGCAGCCGCGCTTCTCAACACTGGCGTCGGAGACCTGGTCGCCGAGCAGATGCTGTTCCCGCTGCCGCAGATCGCTCAAGCGCTCAATCGGACGCTCGCCACTCGCGGGTTCCTCGGGAACAGGGCACCCCTGCCCCGCTTTTCGACGCCTCTGAGCTCCGCGATGATCCGCTACGTCGCGTTCGGCCCCGCAGCGTCTCCCGCCCAGGTGGCGTTCTACGAGCGGATGCTGGTGACTTCCCCTCCCGATGCTCGCGCCAAGACCGGCATCGCGATGTCCGGGATGGAGCTCCACGACGCACTGCCGCGGTTGACGGTCCCGACGATCGTGATCGCCGGCGCCGAGGACCGCCTGACCCCGCCTTCGCACGCGAGGCGCATCGCCGGCGAACTGCCACAGCTCCGCCGCCTGACGATCATGCCCGACACCGGACACATGACCCCGCTCGAGCGGCCGGACGAGGTGACTCGCGCGCTGGTCGAGTTGTTAGCGCTCACGGGTGAGCGCGTTGTCGTCTGAGCCTTTGACACAGTGTGCGCGTGGGAGTTCGCGCCGTGCCTAGCCCGTCGTCCATTTGTCACGTCCTGAGAGAGGATCCCGAGCTCGCCGATGCGATCCCCCCGGAGCGCCGGGAGCGGGCGATCGAGGACTGTACGGCCCCGGAGCTGCGGATCGGGTCCGGTCCCGTCAGCAGAAACGGCTCGCTGGGCTTCCGCGGGGGAATCGGAGTACTCGTGCTCAGCGGGCTGATGATCCGCCGCGTCGGCATCGAGGGCCGCTACGGAGCCGAGCTGATCGGCGAGGGCGACCTGCTCCGCCCCAGCGATCAGAACGTCTCGCCGCTGCTGCCGGTAACGACCGACTGGACGGTTCTGCTGCCGGCCCGCCTCGCCGCGCTCGATGGTCGATTCGAGCAGCGCCTCTCGCAGTATCCCGAGCTGGCCCGGTCGCTGATCGAGCGCGCCATCCAGCGATCCAAGAGCCTGGCGGTCAACATGGCGATCGTCCACCAGGCCCGAGTCGACATCCGCCTGCACCTGCTGCTCTGGCACCTGGCCTCGCGCTGGGGACGGGTCCGTAGCGACGGGACAGTGCTGCGATTGCGCCTCACGCATGCGGTGCTCGCCGATCTGGTCGCCGCCCGGCGTCCGACCGTGACCACCGCACTGTCGGAGCTGACCAGACGGGGGCTGATCCGGACCGATGGCGAAACGTGGGTGTTGCCCGGAGGAGTGCCGTCAGACCTCATAGCCTTCGCGCACGGGGCGTCCGCTCAGCCCGGCGACCCGCCCACGAGCCCCGACCTGAACTAACCCGTTGCACATCGACCCGTACATCGTTCTCGGGAGCGCGATCATCGGGCTGCTCGTCGGCATGACCGGTGCCGGCGGCGGCGCGCTGATGACGCCGATGCTGATCCTGCTGTTCGGGGTGACCCCGGCGGCGGCGATCTCGAGCGATCTCGTCGCGGCGGTGGTGATGCGGCCGTTCGGCGCCGGCGTGCATCTTCGGGCGGGGACCGTGAACCTCAAGCTCGTCCGGTGGATGGTGATCGGCTCCGTGCCGGCGGCGTTCCTGGGCGCCTACCTGCTGCACGTGCTCGGCAACTCGAGGTCGGCCCAGACGCACATCGAGACCGTGCTGGGCATCGCCCTGCTGATTGGAGCCGGCGCGATGGCGTTGCGGTTCGTGCTCGACCGCCGCGGCGGTCACGAGCGGCTCGGCGTCGTCCACGACCTAAAGGTGAGGCCGGTCCCGACGATCGCAATCGGGATCGTCGGCGGCGTGATCGTCGGCATGACCTCCGTCGGGAGCGGATCGCTGATGATCGTGCTCCTGTTGTTCGTGTATCCGGCGATCGGCGCTAACCAGTTGGTAGGAACCGACCTCACGCAAGCGGTCCCGCTGACGGTCGCGGCCGCGCTGGGCGCGCTTGTCTTCGGCCATGTCGTGCTCGACGTCACTGCATCGCTGATCATCGGTAGCGTCCCCGCAGTGCTCGTCGGGTCGATGCTGTCCTCGACGATCCCCGACCGGTACGTCCGCCCCGCGATCGCATTCGTGATCTTCGCCTCCGGCCTCAAGTACGTCGGGCTTCAGACGACCGCGCTCGGCTGGACGCTGTGCGCGGTGCTGTTCGCCGGCGCCGGGACGTGGCTGTACTTCGCACGCCCGTGGCAGACGCGGATCGCGCCCGTCGACGGAGGCCAGCTTGTCGGCAATCGAGAGGATTGACGTCCCGGTCGCCGGCGGTTTGCTGGCGACGTTCCGGCTGGGCGACGGGGCCGGGCCGGTTATTGCGGTCCACGGCATCACCGCCAACAGCCGCGAATGGCTGGCCGTCGCTCGCGCGCTCGAGGGCCAGGTGTCGCTGATCGCGCTCGATCTGCGCGGACGCGCGGCGTCGAACGCACTCCCTGGTCCGTTCGGGATGGACGCCTACACGCGTGACCTTCTCGCGGTGGTGGACCACTTCGGGCTGGAGCGTGTCGTGCTCGTCGGGCACTCGCTTGGCGGCTACGCGGCAGCCCGGTTCGCGGCCGACCATCCCGAGCGCGTGCGCGCCGCGGTCCTCGTCGACGGCGGCCTATCGGCCCCGCTGCCCGCCGGCGTCGATCCCCAGGCGGTCGCCGCGGCGGTCCTGGGCCCGGCGCTCGAGCGGTTGAAGAAGCGGTTCCCGACCCGCGAGGCCTACCACGACTGGTGGCGGGCCCACCCGGCGTTGGCTCACTCGGACGTCCCGGCCGAGGATCTCATCGCGTACGCGGACCACGACCTTGTCGGCGAGCCTCCGGAGCTCCGGTCCTCGGTCGGCGAAGAGGTGGTGCGCGCGGACGCCGCGGAGCTGCTCGAGATCGGGAAGCCTGCAGACCGCCTCAAGGTTCCGGCTGAGCTGCTGTGCGCCGAACGCGGGATGCTCGACGACCCGAACCCGCTCCAGCCGCCTGCGCTGGCGGAGCCGTGGGCCGCCGCGGCGCCGCAGCTGCGACGCACAATCCGCGTCGCTGGCGTCAACCACTACACGATCGCGATGGGGGTGGCCGGCGCGTCCGAGGTCGCGCGGGCAATCGTGCGCGGATTGCAAAGTCCAGCCTCTGGTCGTGGCCTACGATCCGGCGGATGAGCAGGTCGGAGACCGTCGGCTCTGGGTTGGCGCCATCCGAGCCGGATCTGACTCCGGAGCAGATGATCGGCCGCGCCGCGGCGCTTCGCCCGGCGCTCATCGCCGGCCAGGAGGCGACCGAGCAGCGCACGTACTACTCGGCCGAGATGCACGAGGCGTTCTTGAACGCCGGCTTCTACCACCTGTACGTCCCGCGGCGGTACGGCGGCTACGAGTTCGACGTCCCCACCTACGTCCGGGTCGTACAGGAGATCGCGCGGGGGTGTGTGTCCACCGCCTGGTGCCTGGGCTTGGCCATGAACCACGCGCTGATGGTGGGTTCGTGGTGGCCGCAGGAAGCGCAGGAAGAGATCTTCGCCGGCGGGGACTTCCGCTGCGCGTCGGTGGCGGCGCCGGTCGGCCGCGCTGAGCCTATCGACGGCGGTTGGGAAATCAATGGTCAGGTGGCGTTCGCGTCGGGCTCGCCGTACTCGACGTTCTACATGGGGCAGGCGATGCTGCCTCTGGACGGCCCTCCGAACCCGGGCGAGATGCCACCGCAGCTGCTGTTCGTGGCGCCCCGGTCCGGGTGGGAGATGCTCGACGACTGGGGCGACATGCTCGGGCTCAAGGGATCGGGCTCGCACAGCATCCGCTTCCCGGGAACGCGGATTCCGGCGAGCTGGGGCTTCGAGGGGAGCATGCTGGACGTCGAGGTCGGCGGCGGCACGCCGGGATCGCGGCTTCACGGCAACCCGATGTACTCGGGGCGGGCGGTCGGAGTGTTCACGATCTCGCTGGGCGCGGTCACCGTCGGGGCCGCGTACAACGCGCTCGACGAGTATGAGCGGCTCATGCGCGAGAAGATGACGCCGCTCCCGCCGTTCATCCCGCGGATCAAGGATCGTGAGTATCAGCGCTGGTACGGGCGCGCGCTCACGCACATCGCCACCGCGGAGGCCGCGGTGCACCAGGCCGCTGACCGGCACATGGAGGCGTGCCGGCGCAACGTCGAGGACGGGATCGCGTACACGTTCGGCGAGGACATGCTGATCGCCGGCATCGCCCGCGAGGCGATGCTGATGTGCTGGCGCGTGATCGACGACGACCTGTGGCAGACGGTCGGGGCGAACGTGGCCCGCGACGGCGAACGCACCGCGCGCGTGTTCCGCGACATGGCGGTCGCCGCAGCCCACCGCAACCTGCAGCTCCGCGACATGTTCTACGGCGACATCGGCCGCGCGGCGCTGGGCGAGCCCCGGCTCCTGTCCGGCAGCTGATCACCTCAGCCACCCATCGACGGGATAACCCAACACTCGGCCATGCAGGTTCGCCGGGTGTGGACTTGTACCGGTCAGGCCGCGGACCGCTCGGTGGCCCGCCGGGCGCCCTCGGCCAACGACCCGAGCTTGGCCCAGCAGATGTCGGGATCGATCGCGCCGAATCCCGACCACGTCCCAAAGCCGCAGTCGGTGCCGCCCATCACCCGGTCGGCTCCGACGATCCGTGCAAACGTCTCGAGCCGCTGGGCGACCAACTCGGGGTGCTCGATGTAGTTGCACGTGGAATCGATGACCCCCGGGACCAGCGTCTTGTCGCCGGGGACCGCCGCGTCCCGCCACACCGCCCACTCGTGCTCGTGGCGGGGGTTGGCCGCCTCGAACAGGATCGTCGACGGCTTGGCGCGCAGGACCACGTCGATGATCTTCTCGACGCCGATGTCGAGGTGGTGCGGGCCTTCGTAGTTCCCCCAGCACAGGTGCAGGCGGACCCGGTCGGCGGGAATGTCGCGCAAAGCGTGGTTGATCGCCTCGACATGCCGAGCCGCGGCGGCGACGAACTCCTCGTCGGAGTTGTCGCGGTACATGATGTGGCGGCCCATCGCGAGGTCGGGCGCGTCGATCTGGAGCATTACGCCGGCATCGACGATCGCCTCGTACTCGGTCTTCATCGCCTCGCCGATCGCCTCCAGGTACTCATCCGTGCTCGCGTAGTACTCGTTCGGCTGGAACAGCGCGATGATCCCGGGCGACGGGGCGTTCATGAATGCGCCCGACACCGGTTGGCCCGCGACCGCCCGCGTCAGCCGCGCGAGATCCGCCCGGAGCGGCTCGGGGTGCTCGTACGTGATCGGGCCGCGGCAGATCGGGCGCAGGTAGCGGGCGCTGCCGCCCTCGTCCGCGAGCCGCTTCATGTACCGCGGGTAGGCGGCGAGATCCGCCGGCGTCGCGCGCGGCACGTCGCCGACCTCGAACCCGCTCAGACGATGGCGGATGTAGGTGGCGTAGCCGATCTTGCTCATCTCGCCGTCGCCGACGAGGTCGACCCCGGCGTCTACCTGGTGCTGGACCCGGTCGCGGACCGCCTCCTCGAGCAGCCGGTCGTACTGTTGGCGGTCGACCTCCTCGCCACGGTCCTCGGCGAACACGAACTCGACGAGCTCGGGCGGCCTCGGAAGGCTGCCGACGTGGGTGGTGAGGATGCGCGTCATCTACCAGACCTCCTCGAGCAACTCGAGCACCGCCTCGGACGGAGCCGGACGTGGGTTGGCCTTCGCCGGCGCGCGCTCGGCGACTGCCTCGGCCAGCGTCTCGAGGTCCTCACGCGGAACGCCGTAGTCGCGCAGGCGACTCGGGCCGGCCAGTCCGCCCAGCTCGCGAACGCGCGCGATCGCGTCGCCGCGATCCATCGCCTCGCCGAGTCGCGCGATCTCCGTCGCCGCGACGTCCTGGTTGTAGCGAAGCGCGACCGGGAGGCAGACCGCGTTCATCGTCCCGTGCGGGAGGCCGTAGCGCCCGCCGAGTGCCTGCGCCATCGCATGGCCGAGGCCCATCCCGACGCGTAGGGCGGCCCCGGCGTACATCGCCCCCTCGAGCAGCTGCCGGCGCGCCTCGAGGTCGTCGCCCCGCTCAATCACTACGGGGAGCCAGTCGGAGATCAGCTTCGCGCCGTCCATCGCCACGACATCGGTGTCATCGGTCCGGCGGCGCGTGTACAGCGCCTCGGCGCAGTGGGCGAGCGCGTTCATCGCCGTGCCCGCACTCTCGCCCGCCGGAAGTCCGAGCGTCAACGACGGGTCGTAGACGATTGCGACCGTTCGCGCGCCGCCGCCACTTCGCTTGATGCCGGCCTCCGGGTCACGCATCCCGAAGCCCTGGGTCCACTCCGCGCCCGAGTAAGTGGTCGGGATCGAGACGATCGGCAGCCCGGTCTCGCTCGAGACCGCCTTGCTGGTATCGATCGCGCTCCCGCCACCGAGCGCGACGAGCCCGTCCGCGCCGGCGCTCGCGTCGGTCGCGCCCCGCACGCCGGCGACCTCCGCGTGCGGCCGAGCTCCGTAGAACCGGCGTGCCACCGGCAGGTCCAGGTCCCGCCACCGTTCGGTGCTGATCAGCAACGGGTCGCGCACGGACAGCTCCTCGAGCACGCCGGGCAACGCCTCGAGACCCCAGCGTACGATCAACGAGCACCCGCCCTCATGGGACCGCGATCCTGTCACACTCGGGTTTCTGGCGGTGGGCTCGCGAGCGCTGGCGACGGCGACCTGCGCAATGCGACAAACGGTGGGCGGGCGAGAAACGTTGCCGAGTTAAGCGTGATAGTCGTGCGCAATACGGCAAGGTCTGCGAACCGGAAGCGGATTGTCGTGCTGCGCAGGTCCGTGGGGCGGATCCGGGGCGTTCTGACGCAACGCCGGGAATCCGTCACCAACCTCCAGGTGACCAGCCGTACATCACTGATGCGCTTCGATCCGCCTACGGACGCCGATCAACCCGCGAACCTCTACGACTGCCTGGCCTGCAACCGCCGCATCCCTGCCAGCCACCGGTCGTAGTCCATCGCCTTGCGCTGGAAGAACGTCAGCACCTCGGGATGCGGCAGGATCAGGAAGCGCTCGGCGTCGACCGCGTCGATCACCGCGTCCGCGACGCCCTGTGGCTCGAGCACGGCACCGGCCGCCTTCACCACCCGGTGACTCAGCTCCTCACCCTGGAGCATCCCCGTCCTCACCCCCATCGGACACAGACAACTGACCCGGATTCCACGGTCGCCGTAGGTGACCGACAGCCACTCCGCGAACGCCACCGCGGCGTGCTTGGTCACCGCGTAGGGGGCCGATCCGATCTGCGTGAGCAGCCCGGCGGCCGACGCGGTCGTGACGAAATAACCCTCGCCGCGCTCGAGCCACCCGGGCAACAGCCTCCGGGCCGCGAGGATGTGGGCGCGCACATTGACGCTGAACGCGAGATCCCACACCGCGTCGGGCGTATCGACTGGATCCTCGCCGATCGCCACGCCGGCGTTCGCAAAGAACACGTCGACCGGGCCAAGCGCCGACTCCACCTGTGACAGCAAACCGGCGAGTGCTTCCTCATCGGTGACGTCGGCGGTCACCGCGAGGTGTTCCCCCCCAAGTTCCTCCCCCACACGTGCCAACGACTCGGCCGAGATATCGGTGACCGCCACGCGCGCGCCCTCCTCGGCGCACCGCAGGGCCAGAGCACGACCGATTCCGCCGGCCGCGCCGGTGACTACGACCGTGCGTCCACCCAGGTTCATGCGATTCCGCCTGAATTTGTCAAATCAATTGAAGGATGCTCGTTACCAGCGAACTGATTATGCGGTTTCCCGCTCAAACCGCGTGGGTACGACATGCAATGAGACGAGGAAAAGCGAGGGTTGGCGATGAGTTCTATCTCGACGGGCGGGAGAACGCTGCGCACGGCCGCACCTCCGGTCGGCGAGAACACGCCCAAATCGATTCTGGCGCGACTCGACCGAATCAGCGTGTGGTCGCTGCCGTTCATGTTCATCGGGATCATCGGGACCGGGTTCCTGTTCGCCTTCTACGACGTGTTCGACATCAATGTGTCGTTCATCCAGAGCTGCGTGGCACTCAAGCATGGCTGCACTCCCGCCAACGCGGTCACCGCGCTCCGCGTTCCCGTTGTCCTGAACCTGGCAGGTTACGTGGTCGGCGCCCTCGCCCTTGCCCCGATCTCCGACCGCATCGGACGCCGGAACATGCTGCTGTTCACGATGCTCCTCACCGGCCTGGGGTCGCTCTACAACGCGTTCGCCCCGGACTACACCCAGTTCGTTCTGGCCCGCGTGATCACCGGCATCGGCGTCGGCGCAGACCTCGCGATCGTCAACACATATGTGGGCGAGGTCGCTCCGCGCCGCAATCGCGCACGGTGGATATCGGTGATCTTCATCATGTCTTCGCTGGGGGCACTGCTCGGGATCTGGCTTGGCCTGTTCCTCACCACCACGCCTGCCCCGTGGCCTCACGGCCTATCGTTCGCCCAGGCCAGCCCCAGCTTCACCGACGGCTGGCGGTGGATGTACGGAGTCGGCGCATTGCTGGCCGCGATCGGTGTCCTCCTCCGCCTCGAGCTGCCCGAGTCCCCTCGCTGGCTCGTCGGGCGGGGAAGGCTCGAAGAAGCTGACAAGGTCGTCAGCGACATGGAGGTCGTGGCCGCCGAGCACGGGCCGCTGCCACCCGTACCTGACGACGTCCCGGTCGACCAGACGACCCCGGAGAGCAGCCACGCGTTCGGGGCCTTGTTCGAAAACCGGGTGTACACGCGCCGCGTGATCCAGCTACTAGCCGTCTGGTTCCTGGCCTACGTGACGGTGTTCGGGTTCTCGGCGGGCTTCACCTCGATGTTGGTGTCGCTCAAGTACCCGCCGCCCGAGGCCGGCCTGATCACGGCCATCGGCGCGTTCGGCTTTTTGGCCTGCGCGCTGTTCGCGGTCGCGTTTGCCGACAAGATCGAGCGAAAGCTGTGGCTCCCGATCGGAGCGGTGATTACGGTCGTCGGGGGCGTGATCGTTGCCGAGGCTGGGACTAGCAGTCTCGCGATCGCATTCCTCGGGGCCGCGATCGTTTTCTTCGGCTTCAACATCTGGGTCCCGCCGACCTACACGCTCTCTACCGAGAGCTTCCCCACACGCGCCCGCGTGACCGGGTTTGGAATGGTCGACGGCGTCGGACATCTCGGCGGCGGGATCGGCGTGCTCGTGATCGCGCCCCAGATCCCGAACATGACCGTGCTCGAGGCGATGTTGGTGATCTCCGGATTCCTCGTCGCCGCCGCGGTCGTCGCCCAGTTCAGCCCCAAGACGCGCGGCCGCTACTACGAGGAGATTTCGCCCTGACCGACACCGGGGTGAACTGCGCGGTGCGGATGGTCCGCCCCCGGTCCCAGGGCCGCCGCACCGCGCGCCTTTCAATGCCTTGAGCTATTGCCCCGACGCTAGGCGCCGGCGTCAACGCTGCGCAGCACCACGCCCATGTACTCGATGTGCGTGCGCATCGCGCGCTCGGCCGCGGATCGCTGATGGCGGCGGATCGCGCGCATGATTGCCTGATGCTGACTGATGATCTGATCGCCGTCGATTGCCTGCCCTAGGTGATCGATCAGCGAAGGCTGGAGCACGTCGAGGATCCAGCGGGTGAACGTGACCAGCAGATCGTTGCCGGCGGTGACCGCGATCGTCTGATGAAACCGTCCGTCGGCGGCGCGGAACTCTTGGCCGGCCGGATGCTTGCCGGCTGCGTCGGCGATCGCCTCCGTGAGCGCCGTGATCGTCGCCTCATCGGCGCGCTCGGCCGCGAGCCCCGCCAGCGGCACTTCCAGGAACGTTCGGGCCTCGAGCAGCTCGTACAGCGTGACGCTCTCGGACTCGAGCATCGCCGCGATCGATTCACTCACGTGATGGCCGATGCCCGCGTTCGGCGTGTTCTCGACGAACACCCCGCCGGCGCGCCCCTTCTGGACCCGGATCAGGTGGGAGCCGGCCAGGCGGCGCAGACCCTCGCGCAAGGTCGGGCGGCTTACCCCGAACTCCCGCGAGAGCTCGTGCTCGGTCCCGATCCGGTCGCCCGGCTGCAGGCCTCCGCGCTCGATGTAGAGCCTGATGGCGTGAGCGATCTGCTCGCTCGCGTCCGCGTGCACGGCGCCGAACCGAGGATCCTTCTGCCTGTCGGTCGTAGCTGCCATTGGCCGAGTGTATGGGGACCGGCCCTGATCGTCCGCCGATCCGCCGGCGCGGCTAAGTAAAGCGCCGGCCCGACCGATTAACACGATCATGCGGAGGACCGACTCGCGCGTTGACAGCGCATCGTCGACCGGCGCGGCCCGACGGCCGCGCGGCTCTGCCGACCCCACAGCACCGCTCAACGAGCGTTTCCGGATGCTGTTCGAGCGCGCCTCGGTCGGCATCATCACCGTCGGACCCGATGGCCGTGCGATCGAAACCAATCCGGCGGTCGAGCGGATGCTCGGCTACGGCCCCGGTGAGCTCGTGGGCGTCAGCTTCACCGAGTTCACCCACCCCGACGACTTACACATCTCGAAGAGCTCCTATCAGGAGTTGCTCGACGGCCTGCGCAGCTCCTACGTTTACGAGAAGCGCTACGTCCGCAAGGGCGGAGATGTGATCTGGGTCCGAGTCAGCGTGTGGAGCGACGCGAGCGCGGCCGAGTCCGGCCAGGTCGCAATCGCGATGATCGAGGACATAACGCAGACCAAGGTTGCCGACCTCGAGCTGCAGGAGAAGGCGTGCCGGCTCGAGCGCATCATCGCCACCCAGCGCGACATCGCGGCCGCCTCCTCGGGCGACCTCGACCACGTCATGCAGGTGATCGTCGAGCGCGCGCAGGCCCTGACCTGCGCCGAGGGCGCGATGATCCACCTGATCGAGGGCGACGACGTGATCACCCGCGCCGCGTCCGGGATCGGGGCGCGTTTCCTGAACGCACGTCGCCCTCTTAGCGAGTCCGTGTCCCGGTTCGCCATCGCCGCACGCGCACCGCTGCTGATCGAGCACGCCGAGGACGACCCCCGTCTGAACGCGCAGATCCGGGCCAAGATGGGCGACCGCTCCCACATCTGCGTGCCGCTTTTCGCCGGCGAGCGCCCCGTCGGCGCGCTGAGCGTGATGAGCACGTCCGAGGACGTGCGGTTGGGAGAGGAGGATCGTCAGATCCTCGAGCTCCTCGCCGGCGTCCTGTCCGAAGGCGTCAGCCGCGCCGCCGAGTTCGAGGCCAAGCGCCGACAACTCGATGCGCTGGCGCGGTTCGAGGCGATCTACCACGGCGCGATCACCGGAGTCATGACCTTGAGCGACGACGGCCAGATCGTCGACGCCAACCCCGCGATGTGCGCGATGCTGGGACTCCAGAACGCCGAGCAGGTCCGAACCCACATCGCCGAGTACCTCGATCCCGAGGAACACGAGCGGGTGTCGGTGGCGGTGGCGGAGCTGTTTGCCGGCGAATCCAACTCGCTCCGGATCGATACGCGACTGAACCGCCGCGACGGGTCGGTGGTGTGGGTCGGCGCCTCGTTCTCGATCGTTCGCGAGCCCGACGGGCGGCCCTCGTTCGGCATCGTGATGGTGCAGGACGACACCGAGCGCAAGGCCGCCGAGGACGCGCTGCTGCGTCAGTCGGAGCTCAACGAGCACCAGGCGCTCCACGACGCTCTGACTGGACTCCCGAACCGCACCCTGTTCCGCGACCGGATCGAGCAGGCGATCGCGATCGGCCAGCGCGAGAGCAGCCAGGTGGCGGTGGCGATGATGGACCTCGACCGGTTCAAGGACGTCAACGATTCGCTCGGTCATCACGCCGGCGACGCGCTCCTGATCGAGATCGGACAGCGCCTGCGCGGGATCCTGCGTTCCTCCGACACAGTGGCCCGGCTCGGCGGCGACGAGTTCGGGGTCCTGATCTCCAAGCCGAGAAGCGAGGAGGACGTGGTCGTGGTGATCGAAAAGATCCGGGCCGCGCTCGAGGAGCCGGTGACGATCGAAGGTCTCGGCCTGCCCGCCGAGGGCTCGATCGGCATCGCGATGTTCCCGCATCACGGCGAGGACGTCGACACCCTGATCCGCCACGCCGACGTCGCGATGTACGGCGCCAAGGAGGAGAAGGGCGGCTACGCCTTCTACGAGAAATCCCGCAACGAGTCCGATCCGGCGCGGCTCACGCTCGTCTCCGAGCTGCGGCGTGCGATCGAAGAGCGCGAGCTCGAGCTCTACTACCAGCCCAAGGCGGACCTCGCCAACGGCGCGATCCAGTCCGTCGAGGCGCTGCTGCGCTGGAACCACCCGACGCGCGGTCTGGTCGGCCCGGACGAGTTCATCCCACTCGCGCAGCAGACCGGACTGATCAAGCCGCTCACCCTGTACGTGCTCGACGAGGCGCTCAGCCAGTGCTGCGCCTGGCAGCGCATCGGCATGACACTTGGCGTGGCCGTCAACCTGAGCGTCCGCAACCTGCTCGACGCCGACTTCCCCGACCAGGTCTCCGAGCTGCTCGCAAAGTGGCGCGTCGATCCGTCGCTGCTCGAGCTCGAGATCACCGAGTCGACGATGCTGTCGGATCCGGTTCGGACCAAGCGCGTCCTCGACAAGCTCTCGGCGATGGGAATCGCGCTTTCGATCGACGACTTCGGCACCGGCTATTCATCCCTGTCGTATCTGAGCCAGCTTCCCGTCAACGAGATCAAGATCGACCGTTCGTTCGTGATGAATATGGCCGACAGCGACAACGACGCGGTGATCGTCCGCTCGACGATCGATCTGGCCCGGAATCTCGGCCTCCACGTGGTGGCCGAGGGCGTCGAGACCGCACAGGCCTGGGACAAGTTGTCAGAGCTCGGGTGTACGCTCGCCCAGGGCTACTACCTGAGCCGCCCGGTGCCGGCCGCCGAGCTGACCGAGTGGCTCATGCGGCGGGCGTTGAAGCGCGCTGCTTGACCTCCTCGGGGATCATCGGGCCCTCGCCCGAGGGGTCGATGATCCCCTCCTCGAGCCACCGGTAGCGGCCCTCCAGCACGCGCGCCGCCGCGGCGCGGTTGGCATCGTCCTCGTTGTCCCACAACTGGGCGAAGAGCGTCTCGACGCGCCGCTTGGCCTGGGCGCAGAAGAGCTCCGCCAGCTCGGCTGCTTCGGCCTTGCGCTCCGGCCGCTCCCGCCCGATCGTGTCCGAATACGCGGCGGCGGCGGCCATCGCGAACAGCTCGGCCCCGATGTCGACGAGCCGGCCCAGGAACGCCTGCCTGTACTCGAGCTTGGCCTGCCAGCGGGTCATGCCGTAGAACGTCGAGCGGGCCAGCTTGCGCGAGGACCGCTCGACGAAACGCATGTACGGCGCGAGCGAGCCGAGCTCGTCGAACGAGCTCGGCACCTGCCCCTTGCCGACCGCAAGCTGGGGCAGCCACTTGGAGTAGAACAGCCCGGCCCGGCCGGCCGACGCGAGCTTATCCTTGATCTCGCCGCCGGGCTCGAGGAGGTCGCCGGCGATCTTCAGGTGCTGGTCGACGGCCTCGCGGGCGATCAGCAGGTGCATGATCTCCGTCGAGCCCTCGAAGATCCGGTTGATCCTCATGTCGCGCAGCGCCTGTTCGGCCGGGACGGGCTTCTCGCCGCGCGCCTTCAGCGACTCGGCGGTCTCGTAGCCTCGACCGCCCCGGATCTGGATCAGCTCGTCGAGCACCTTCCAAGCCATCTCCGAGCCGTACAGCTTGGCGATCGCAGCTTCGATCCGGATGTCGCCCGACTTGTGATCGGCCAGGCGACTGGCGACGTCCAGCATCGCCTCCAGGCCGAACGCGCTCGCCGCGATGAACGCGAGCTTCTGCGCGACCGCGTCGTGCTTGCCGATCGGGCGGCCCCACTGGACCCTTTCGTTCGACCATTCGCGCGCGATCTTCGTCGCCCACTTCCCCATCCCGACGCAGATCGCGGGCAGCGCCAGGCGCCCGGTGTTGAGCGTGGTGAGCGCGATCTTCAGACCGTCGCCCTCGCGTCCGATTCGGTTCTCCTCAGGCACGAATACGTGATCCAGGCGCGTCACCGAGTTCTCGATCCCACGCAGGCCCATGAACGCGTTGCGGCGCTCGACGGTCACCCCGTCGCTCTCGCACGGCAGGACGAACGCGCTGATTCCTCCGCGGTGACCGTCCCGCTTCGGGACCTGCGCCATCACCACCACGATGTCCGCGATCGCGCCGTTCGTCGCCCACAGCTTCAGACCGGTCAGCTGGTAGCCACCGTCTACCGGCGTCGCGGTCGAAGCGAGCCGCGCGGGGTCGGAACCGACGTCGGGCTCGGTGAGCAGGAACGCGCTGATGTGGTCCTTGGCGACCAGCGGCAGCCATTTACGCTTCTGTTCCTCGGTCCCGAACAGCTGCAGCGGCTCGGCGACGCCGATCGACTGGTGCGCGCTGAGCAGCGTCGACAGCGACGCGTGCCAGACGCCGGCGAGCGCGAGCGCGCGGTTGTAGTACACCTGCGAGAGGCCGAGCCCGCCGTACGCCTCTGGGACCTTCATCCCGAGCGCCCCGAGGCGCTTCAGGCCGTCGATCACGGTCTCGGGGATCTTCGCGTCGCGTTCGATCTCGAGCGGGTCGACTTCGTGCTGGAGGAACTCGCGGAGCTGCGCCAGAAACCGCTCGCCTTTCTCAACCGCCTCCGGGTCGAGCCGCGGCTGTGGATGGATCAGATCGAGGCGGAAGTTGCCCAGAAACAGCTCCTTGCCGAAGCTCGGCAGCTTCCATTCGGATTCGCGCGCCGCCTCGGCGACCTCACGGGCTTGTCTCTCTGAGACGTTGCTGGACACGGGCGTTCTCCTCTGCGACGGTTCAGATTCAGTCCTTTGGTGAAGCTACCCAGTATCAGGAGGAGTAGGTGAAGCTCAGCGCGCGCAACCAGCTGGCCGGCACCGTGACCAGCATCAACAAGGGCGAGGCGATCGCCAACGTCGTCCTCGACGTCGCCGGCCAGCGGATCGTCGCCTCGATCACGGTCGAGGCGGTCGGCGAATTGGGATTGCAGGAGGGGAGCGCGGTCACCGCGATCATCAAGGCCTCCGACGTGATGATCGCCACCGACGCGAGCTAAGCCACCCCGCAGTGTCTGTTCGTCTGACTTAGGACAGCCGCCTACAGACGGACCCAGCCCCGGCCGATAACCCCGCTAACGGAGTAATTGCGTGGGAGGCGGAGGGATGGGCGATGTAGAGGCGACTTTTTCTGAGACTCGTGCTCGTGCGAGCACGCGGCCGACGTCGTCCCGTCAGCAGCGAGCGCAAGCGGCAGGCCACGAGGAGTTCGGCGACGGGCTGAAGGCCCTGTACGCGTTCCTCGGGCTGATCCTGGTCGGGTATGCGGTGGCGCTGATCCTCCGCGCCAACGGCGCCAGTTCCACCTGGCTCGACGGCTGGGGGGTGTCCGCGTACGAGCTGTTGGCCAGCCTGCTCGTCCTGCTGCGGGCGGCGATGAGCCCGAAGGATCGAGGCTTCTGCCTCGCGCTCGGCACCGCTATGTGCCTGTGGGCGCTCGGGGACTTTGCCGAGACGTACGCGGGCCTCCACAACCCGGATCCTCCCACCCCGATCCTTGCGAACTATTTGTGGGCGGGTTTCTTCCCCTTGGCCTACGTCGGCGTGATGATGCTGATGCGCCAGGAGGTGCGTAAGTTCACCACCGCCAACTACCTCGACGGCGTGGTGGTCACGCTCATGTGCGCCGCGGCGTTTGCAGCGTTCGCGTTCGGGGCGATCCGGCACGCGGCGGGCGACGACTCGGTCACCGTGGCGTGGAACCTGATCTACCCGGTCGGGGACCTCCTGCTGCTGATCCTCACGCTAGGCGCCGCTGCGCTCGTGCCCGCCGGGCGGCGTATGCGCTGGTACCTGATGGCCGCCGCCAGCCTCTTCAACGCGATCGGCGACATCTGCGCGCTGTTCGACAACGGGATTGGCGCCACGCACTTCGGCTACTTCTGGAACTCGATCGCCTGGCCCGCGTCGCTGTTCCTGTTCTCGCTGTCGGTCTGGGTCGGATCGCCGCGGCCAGCCGAGAGCGAGCTCAAAGAGACGAGCTCCGGCTTCGCGGTCCCCGGCGTCGCCGCCGGCCTCGCGCTGCTGATCCTGTTCGTCGGCTCGCTCAACCACATCAACCAGGTCGCGCTGGGTCTGGCCACCGCCACGCTCGTCGCCGCGGGGGGCAGGTTCGGGCTGGCCCTGATGCGGCTGCGCGAGCTCACCGACGAGCGCCACCGTCAGCTCGCGGACTCGGCCAAGACCGAGCGAGACTCGCGCGAGGCGCTTCAAGCCGCGGTCCGCGACTACTCGGAGTTCGCGGGCAAGGTCGCGGACGGCGATCTGCGCGCCACCGTCAACGCGGCGGGCAGCGCCGACCTGGAGCGGCTGTCGGACAGCCTCAACAGCATGGTCAGCGGGCTGGCGCAGATCTCGAGCCACATACAGGCCGGCGTGCAGGACATCGGCTCCTCCACCGCCGAGATCCTCACATCGGTCAGCCGGCACACCGAAAGCGCGGGACTTCAGTCGAAGGCGATCGCGGAGACCTCGACGACGGTCAACGAGCTCCGGCTCGCGGCCGAGGACACGGCGAACATGGCCAGCGAGGTCGCCGATCGCGCCAACGACTCTCTCCAGGTGTCAAACGAGGCCACGACCGCCGTGACCGCGATCGCGAGCGCGATGGAGCAGATCCGCGAACGCGTCGATGCGATCGCCCGCGATATCGTGACCCTGTCGGAGCGGACCCAGCAGATCGGCGACATCACCGCGACCGTCAACGGCCTCGCGGATAAGTCCAATCTGCTCGCTCTCAACGCGAGCATCGAGGCCGCTCGGGCCGGCGAGCACGGCAAGGGCTTCGCGGTCGTCGCCGAGGAGGTCCGGAAGCTCGCCGAGCAATCCAAGGCGGCCACGGCGCAGGTCGCGTCGATCCTGGGCGACGTTCAAACCGCCACGTCGGCGGCGGTCGCCGCGAGCCAGGAAGGCACCAAGGTCGTCGAGCAGGGCCTGGAGCTCAGCGAGCGCGCCGGCGAGGGCATTCGCAGCCTCGCGGATACGATTCAGGAGTCGTTCGCCGCCGCCCAGCAGATCGCCGCGTCGGCTCAGCAGCAGAGCGTCGGCGTCGAGCAGATCGCCCGGGCGATGAACAACGTCAACGAGGGCACGACTCAGTTCCTCGAGGGCGCTCACCAGTCCCAGATGGCCGCCGAGGCGCTCAACGAGCTCTCCGGCCAGCTCGCGGCGCTTACCGAGCGCTACCGGGTCTGAGCGCCGGCGGTCAGCCCGGGTCGGCGTCCGGTGCGCGCACGTACAGCGTGCCGCCCGGCCCCTTGGTCCGGATCCGTAGCCGGGGCGCGCCGGGTGGCGGTAGTCGAGACGGCGGCTCGATCACCTGGCTCGCAAACGGCGCCGTGCCCTCGACGTCGAGCTGGACTCCGGACGGGACGAGCACGGTGACCGTGCCGAACGTATTGTGGATGTCGAGCTCCACCACCGGCCCGGCGAGCCGAGCCTCGCGCAGGTCGAGCACGATCGTGCCGAACAGCGAGCGCCACGACGACCGCTCCGGGATCTCCCACGAGCCCCGGCGCACCAGCCTTGAGCAGATCGCGCGGTGCTTGGCGTGTGAGACAAGCGCGGGCACCGGCGCGCTCACGGGCAGATCGACGGTCAGCTCCGCCAGATCGTGCTCGGTGCGCGCCAACTGGGCGCGACCGACGCGATCGCTGAACTCCTCGAGCGTAAGGCGGCCGCTGACCACGGCGTCTCGGAGCAGCACGATGGTGCGCTCGCGCTCCTCGTCGCCCGCGCGGATCGCCGGAAGATTGGACCCGTCTTCCATCGACGGTCCACGGTAGAGCAAGGCCGTGTTCGGCGACTACTCAGAGTCGAGGTAGGTGACGACCGCGAGCACCCGCCGGTGGTCGTCGGGGGAGTGCGGCAACTGCAGCGTCCCGAAGATGTTCTTGATGTGCTTCTCGACGGTGTGCTCAGATACGAACAGCCGCTCCGCGATCGCCTTGTTCGAGCGCCCTTCGGCCATCAGCGCCAGCACCTCGCGTTCGCGGTCGGTGAGGTGCTCGAGCGGGTTGTCCGCCTGCCGGCGGCGGCCGACCAGCTGGCTCACGACCGCGGGGTCGAGCACCGAGCCGCCCTGCCCGACCCGGCGCACGCTCGCCGACAGCTCCTCGAGGTCGGCCACGCGTTCCTTGAGCAGATAGCCCACGCCGTCGGTGCCGCTCGCGAGCAGCTCGATCGCATAGCGGGCGTGGACGTGCTGAGATAGCACGAGTATGCCGATCGACGGGTGCGATTCGCGGATCGCCTTCGCGGCTCGAAGGCCCTCATCGGTGTGGGTCGGCGGCATGCGGATGTCGACGATCGCGACGTCGGGCTCCGAGCGGTCCACGAGCTCGAGCAGCTCGTCGGCGTCCGCGGCGACGCCGACGACGTCGAAGCCCGCCTCCTCGAGGAGGCGCGCCAGCCCCTCGCGGAGGATCACCGCATCATCGCCGACCGCTACGCGCACGGAATCCGCGCTTGTAGCCGGGTCCCGCGCCCGGGTGGGCTGGAGACGGTGAACTGCCCGCCGAGCGCCTCAACGCGATCGGCGAGCCCGCGTAGGCCGGATCCCGGTCCGATCGCCGCCCCGCCGATCCCGTCGTCGGCGATCTCGACGGTCAGCGTCGCGCCGTCGTAGGCAACGTTGACCCGCGCCTCGGTTGCGTGCGAGTGCTTGACCGCGTTGCTGAGCGCCTCGCTCGCGAAGTAGTAGGCCGCGGTCTCGACCTGATCGGGTAGGCGCACGTCCAGGTCGACATTCAGGTGCGCCGGCAATCCGGCGCGCCGGCAGAGCTCCTCCAGCGCCACCGGGAGCCCGCGCTCGACCAGCAACGTCGGGTGGATGCCTTGCGTGAGCTCGCGAAGCTCCTCGAGCGCGAGCGTCAGCGCGGTCCGCGCCTCACGCACGATCGGAGCGGCGTCAATCTGGTCGGGGGCGAGCTTTGACTCGAGCAGGCCGAGCGACATCGCGATCGAGACCAGCCGTTGCTGCGTCCCGTCGTGCAGGTCGCGCTCGATCCGGCGGCGCTCGGCGTCGGTCGCCTCGACCAGCCGTCCGCGTGACGCGTTCAGCTCGACCAAGCGCGCGCGCAGCTCCGCCTGGAGCCGCTCGTTCTCGAGCGCAAGGCCGGCGGCGGCGCACACGGACTGCACGAGCTCCGAGTTGTGCTCCAGCGCCGGGTCATGCAGCAGCATCGCGATCGGGGTCCCGTCGCGCTGCACGAACGTCGAGCGCCGGCCGCTGTCGGCCCCGGGCACCTCGACCGGCCGGCCGTCGCCGGTCACATAGCGGGCCTCCGCGGGGAACCAATAAGCCAGATCGAGCGAGGGGTCGCCCAGCGCGCGAGCGAGGGCCGCGCGCAGGTCGGCGGGTTCCGTCGGGCCGCCGAGCTGGACGACGAGTCCCGCGACGCTCCCGCGCGCGAGCCGCCGCCGCACGAACGTGGCCACGATCGCGATCGGTACGAGAGCGAGCGTCGCGAACCAGACCTTCGCAGGCGTCGAGTTGAGCGGGTTGCCGAGCAGGTCGTCGACCACGGTCACGGCCAGCGCGAGCAGCGTCGCGTTTCCCGCCAGCATCACCCATGTCAGCTCGCGTCGCTCCGGACGGCTGGCGCGCAGCCAGCGAAGGGTCAGCAGGCTGAGAGCGGTCAGCGTCAGGACAGCGCCCACCACCCTCTGCGCGTCGAGCAGTGCGCGCGCGAGCCCGTTGTCGTGGAAGATCTGGATCAGGTTGTCACCGCAGCCCCCGCCGCAGCGCAGCCCGGCGCCGCTCCCGAACAGCATCGCGGCCACCTGCAGCCCGAGCGCGCACGCGAACGCGACTCCGACGAGCGCCCGGTCGATCGTTCCTCGCAGCTCCCCTGATGGGAAGGAGAGCACGATGTAGATGAAGCCCGCGACGAACACGTACTCGACGGCGACCCCGACCGTGTACAGCGGTGAGCTGGTGGCCTCGCTGAGCAGTCCGGCGAACCAGACGAACCCGGTCAGCACCATGATCGGGCCGAGGCGGTTGTCCGGTCTCGCCCGCCACGACGCGAGCCCGCAGCCGATCAGCGACGCGCCGACCAGCGCCGTCAGCCACGGGCCTGGCTCGGTAGGCCGATCGGCGCCGGCATGCGCCGCGAGCCACGTCGCGCCGGCTCCGGCCGCGATCGCCGCCGGGACCAGCAGGAACAGCTTCGCCCTCATGCTGGACGGGATTGTCGCGTCAATCGGCCACCGAGGCCAGGGCCGCTTGCGGGTCGGATCGCGGGGCGCAAGCGCCGGCGGTCCCGCCTTCGCGGGTCTCCCCTTCGAGGCTCGCCCGCGGTAGCCAAGCGAGCCAACCGGGCAGATACCAGTTGCGCTCGCCGAGCAGCTTCATCGTCGCCGGCAGCAGCACCCCGCGAACGATCGTCGCGTCCAGCAGCACGGCGGTCGCCAGGCCGATCCCCATCTCCTTCATGTCGAGGATCGGCAGCGTCGCGAAGATCGAGAACGCCCCGACCATCACGAGCGCGGCGCTCGTGACCGTGCCCGCCGTCGTCCTGATGCCGTGCGCGATCGCGTCCTCGGTGCTCATGCCGCGGTCGTAGGCCTCGCGGATACGGCTGAGGATGAACACGTGGTAGTCCATCGAGAGGCCGAACAGGATCACGAACAGGAACAGCGGCAGCCACGGAGCGATCGCGCCGTTCGACTGGAAGTCGAGCAGGTTCTCGCCCCAGCCGTACTGGAAGACGGCCACGACCACGCCGTAGGCGGCGGCCACGGACAGCAGGTTCAGCACGACGGCCTTGGCGGCGATCACGATCGAGCGGAACGAGGCCAGCAGCAGCAGGAACGCGAACGTCAGCACGAAGCCGAACACGTACGGCACCGAGCTCTTCATCATCGCGTTCCAGTCGTGCGAGGCGGCGGTCTGCCCGGTCACGGCGTACTCGGCGCCCGCGACCGTGCCGATCGTGCTCGGCAGCAGGGTGCCCCGCAGCTCCTCGAGCGCGTTCATCGAGGTCGCGTCCACGCCGCTGCCCGGCAGCGGGATCGTGATCCGCCCGACGGTGTGAGCGGCGTTGGAGTCGACCTCGACGGCCCCGAAGCGCTGGGTGCTCGTCGCGGCGGCTTCGCGCAGCTCGTTGACCGCGCGCTCGTACGCCGGTGCGGTGGTGTCGGTGCGGACGGCGACCACGGCCGGCATCGCCTGACCCGGGAACGCCGCCTGGACGCGGTCGAGCGTCTCGACCGTCGGCGCGCTGCGCGGCAGCGAGGTGATCCCTGACTGCGCGGTGTGCATGCCGAGCGTCGGGACGGCCAGCGCGAGCAGCAGCCCCGCGGACAGCACGGCCGCCACGACCGGGCGACGCAGCACGGGCGTCAGGATGCGGCCCCAGACGCGCCCTTCCTCGCCCGCCGGACGGCGCAGGCGCGAGAGCAGCGGGATGCGACCCCGCTCGACCTTGTCGCCGAGCGCCGCGAGCACGGCCGGCAGCACGGTCAGCGAGCCGATCATCGCGACTGCGACGACCGTGATCGTGGCGATGCCCATCGACTGGAAGGTGCGGTCGCCGGTGAACAGCATCCCCGCCATCGCGATCATCACCGTCGCGCCGGAGATCAGCACCGCGCGGCCCGAGGTCGCGGCGGCGGCTTCGAGCGCGGCCCGCTCGCCCCTGCCGGCGGCGCGCTCCTCGCGCTCACGACGCAGGTAGAAGAGCGTGTAGTCGACGCCCACGGCCAACCCGACGAGCGTCACGATCGCGCCGATGCTTTCGTCCATCGGGATCGCGTGGCTGATGATCGCCGTCAGCCCGATCGTGGCGATCACGGCCTGCAGGCCGAGCATCAGAGGGATGAACGCGGCGAGCAGCGAGCCGAAGACCAGCACGAGGATCAGCAGCGTCAGCGGCACGGAACGGGTGCCCGCCTGCTCGAGCTGTTCGTTGAACAGCTTGTTGAGCGCCTTTTCGGAGCTGACCGAGCCGGCCTCGCCGACGTAGAAGCCAGGGTGCGCCCTGCCGACCGACGCGACGGCGGCCGTCAGCGGATCGATGTGCTTTTCGGCCGCTTCGACCGGACCCGCCATGTCCCATTCGACGAGCGCGGTGCGCCCGTCGGCCGAGACCTGGCCGTGGTTCGCCGGGTCGAGCGGCGAGCGCAGCTGGTGCACGGAGCTGAACGGCGCGACGGCGGCGACCACGGCGTTGACCGTGCCGCGGAAGTCGGCATCCGCGACCGTCCGGTTCTTGCTCTGGACGACGACGATCTCCGTCAAGCGACCCGACTGCGTGAAGCCGGCCCCTTTCAGGATCTGGTCGGCCCTGTGCGCCTGGCCGACGTTCGTGTCCTGCTGGTCGATCGAGACCTGGCCGACGGCGGTGCCGATGACCACCGAGGCGATCACGAACGCAAGCCAGCCGAAGATGGCCGTCTTGCGGTGGTTCGCGCTCCAGCGGCCCATGCGGGCGGCCACGTTGCGCGGCGAGTCGAAGATCGAGCGTGTCATTTCCCTGCCCCCTGTGCGATGGCTCTGAGTACAAGCTGCAGGCTCCCACCGGCGGGGCCCGGTGTCGGTACGGAGATCAGGCGTCATCCCAGGCGGAGCCCCCCGGGCATCAGGTACGGGTAGCCACACCCCCGGTGGTACGGATAACCGCACCACCGCGCCGCCATCGCTGTTACCGTCAAGCGCTTGGAGCAAGCAGGAGGGGTCAGATGATCAGCGCCGGCGCGGCGCGTGGGATAGCGGCTGCTCTTGCGGCGGCCATGACGGCCGTGGCGGCTGCCGGCTGCGGCTCCTCGTCGAGCGACAGCGAAACCGTCACCCCGCCGGAAGGCTCGGCTCAGAGCTCGACCGCGGGGAAGAGCGGCGCCGGCAAGGGCAAGCCGCCCGTGA
>DATJYY010000150.1:0-21846 GCA_035499395.1 Solirubrobacteraceae bacterium | reverse complement strand
CCGCTTCATCACCGTGAGCCCCGGCAACACCACCGGCACCCAAGCAGCCAGTGACCTCCCATTGCCGATGCGTATAGGGGCCAAATACGTGATGCCGGCCCTGGGTCTCTCCCACAAACTTGATGTGGGCGCGAAGCGACTCGTCGACGGCGTCACCGACCCGACCCTGTCCAGCGGCGTGTTCAACGCCAGCGCGGCCAACACGCTCAAAGGTCCCATGGTCAACCAGGCAGACTTCCTCCCCGACCTGGCCAACCCGTTGTTTCAAGACCACGCCAACGAGGCCATCCACCGCTTCATCACCACAACGACAGTCGCGCAACACCTGACCGACCAGTTTCAGGTACCCAATGACACTACTCATCGCTGAGGTCGCCACGCTTTGCCAGAGGATGGCGTACAGCCGACGCGTGGCGCGCGCGGCCTGACGGCGACTGGCCTCGAGAAACCGCCGCTCGGAAAAACTTAGCTCGTGCTCGTGCTGGGCGGCCCACTCCAGCGTGCCGCTGAGCCTCGCGCCCCTGTACAGATCCCCGGCGTCACGGCCTCTTGCGTCCCATTCGCGTGCGCTGCTGGTGAGATGCGCGTGCAGGCGCCGCCCGGCGCGGTCTTCGTCCAGCCACGTTCGGTAGCGTGGCCATTCACGCAGCAGCGCCTCGTGGGAGAGTTCGACCTCGCCGTCGGTGACGGTCAGCAGGCGCGCGTCGATCAGGGCCGCCACCACAGGTTCGGCGCCGTCCTGGCGGACGAGCTCGGCGTACGGCACGCGGCGGCGCACGAGGACACCCTCCTGGTCACCGGCGAGGCGAAGCATCAGGCTGCGGGCGATTCGCCGCTCGGCCTCGTCGAGTTGAGTATAAGCCGCCTCTGCCAGGCGCGCGACCGCGCCGCGCACGCCACCGCTGGTGCGGTAGCTGTCGTAGCGGAGCACGCGCCCATCACGCGTGCCACAGCTCAAGCAGCGTGGTCGAGAGGAGCGGGAGCCCGCCGGGCTCGCCCGCCACGTCCGGGTGCTCGAGCCCGACTCGGATCAGACCAAGGCACTCAGAGCGCTGACCCGCGCCCGCCAAGATCTGGTTGGCACCCGGACCGCGCTGACCAACCAGCTGCGCGCTCAGCTGGCGGGGTTCTGGCCCGGTCCGCTGGGGCTGTTCACCTCCCTGCACCGCCCGATCTCGCTCGCGTTCCTTGAGCGCTACCCCAGCCCCGCCGACGCGCGCGGTCTGGGCGAGCAGCGCCTCCACGCGTTCCTGGCGCGCCAGCGCTACACCGGTGGCCAGAAGCCCGCGCAGCTTCTAGCAAAGCTCCGCCGCGCTCCTGTCGCCCGGGTCGGCGAGCTCGAGCTGGCCGCCCGCCGAGCGCTCATCCTGAGCACGGTCGCGACGATCAAGACGCTCAACGCGCAGATCAAGCAGTCCGAGCGGCAGATCGCGACCGGCATCCGCGAGCACCCCGACGGGCACATCTTCCTCTCGCTGTTCAAGCAGCCCAAAAGCGTGATCACGGCCGCCGAGCTGCTGGCCGAGATCGGCGACTGCCGCGGCCGCTACCCCACCCGCGACACGCTCGCCGCCGACGCCGGCCAGGCCGCCGTCGCCGTCGAGTCCGGCAAACGCAAGGCCGCCTGCTTCCGCTGGGCCTGCAACAAGCGCCTGCGCCAGGCGTTCGTCACGCTCGCGGACACCAGCCGCCACCACAACCCGTGGGCGCACGACCTCTACGCCGCCGCCCACGCCCGCGGACACGACCACCCCCGCGCGATCCGCACCCTCGGCCGCGGCCGGTCACGCATCGTGTGGCGCTGCTGGCAGGACCACACGCCGTACGACCCCGCCCGCCACCGCGCCCTGCAACGGCACGTCACGGTCACCATCCCCACCTCGTCGGGCCCCGTGCCCGACACAGCCGCGACCCAGCGGATGCTCGGCACCGCCGTCACCCGAAGGGCGAACCGCAGGGCCGAGCGCGAAGCGCTTGACGGCACGCCGACATCCGCTAACGCACCCGGGACTTGACACAGGACGTCCACGATCTCGGTGACGCGCACAAGGTCGATGGCATACCGGTCGCAGCGCAATGCGGTCACGCAGTGGACGTGACCGCTGCAGGCGTGATCAGCAGCAAAACTTCGGCGAGTCGCCTGGACGGATTCACGCGGGAGCGCTCGTCGACGCTGACGATTCCTTGCATCGTCCCGGCGACCGCGGAGCCGACGAGCGCTCTGGTGGTGCTGGGTCAGCGCGAGCAGCGCGAGTGGTTTGGCACGGAATGACTCAGCACTGGGCGGCGGCTCGCGCTGTCGCGGTGGTGGCCATGCATGCGTCCCGACGCCGATGGCGCAAGCGTGTGCAGACAGTCCGCTTCACCTGAACGCCGGGCGTGCCAGACATCCGAGGTCCCCGGGTCATTCCTGGTGCGGCGCAGCGGAGTTGTCGACGAGCTGAGCGATCTCCACGAAGTCGATCGTGGGTTCGACGCCGTACAGGCGGGTCACTCGCTCCCGCAGCTCATCCGAGAAGAAGCTCTTGGCAGCGTCCGCCGATTCCCAGACATAGAAGTTCATCGCGCGCTGTCCCGCGTCGTCGACGGTGAAGACCTTGGACCTCAGCCCGGGCATGCCCTCAAATGTCTCGCGAGCGTTGTCCGCAATGGCGACCACGCGGGCGTGATCGAAGTCCTCGCTGTATTGGAAGGTGACGCTCACACCGATCACTGTGCTTCCCCCGAATATCTAGGCGAGACCGCGAATCGGGCCAGCGGCTCGCACATTTGCGTTCGGGTGTGACCCTATAACGACCGACGACGCCGGTCTAGCGGCCGGGAGCTGGGCAGACGCCCTCAGTTGGCCCCGGCAGAGGCCCCGACCAGCTGGGAACGCCGACGCTCCAGCATCCCGCGATCGCACTCGTGTTCCTCCCCTTGAACATCCCGCATTCGCTCCGGCGACAAAGCATCCCGTGCCGACGATCCTAACCCCGGGTGCGCGGCATCGCTTCCGCTCCATTGGGAAGCGTCACGGCACACAGTCGGGGACAACGGAGCCGCGGCACAGCGCGATCGCGATGGCCGCGGTTCGCGTGATCAGCTTCTGAGCGTCCGGTCGGGTTCGCGCTCGGCGACGGTGGTCGTGGCCAGCAGGGCGAGCGCCCGCTCGCTGGGGCTGCCCGGCGCGGCGTGGTAGATCGAGAGGGTCTGGCGGTCGGTGTCCGGGATTGGAAGCTTGCTGTACGACAGTTCGAGACGGCCGACCTGCGGGTGGCTCATCACAGACGTGCCGCTGCCCTTGGGCATAGCGTCGTGGCGCGCCCACAGCTGCCGGAACTCCTCGCTGCGCAGCGAGAGCTCGCCGACGAGCTCGGTAAGCCGTGGGTCGTCGATGTCGGCGCCGACATTGGCACGTAGGGCAGCGACGATGCCGGTGAGCGATCGCTCCCAGTCGGGCCTCAGCTCGCGGCGGCGCGGATCGAGGAACGCGCCCCTGACGAGGTTCTCGCCGACCGCGAACCACGGCGCGAGCGCGCTCGCCACCGGGTTGGCCGCGAGCACGTCGAGGTAGCGACCGAAGACGTAAGCCGGAGTGGTTGGCCACGACATGATCAGCTCCGTGATCGCAGCCGGAGCCTGCTCTGGGCGGCTGCTCCGGCGTCGTCGCTGTGTCGGCGGCTGTGCGAGACCGTGGAGATGGGCGGTGGCGTTCTCGTCCAGCTGCAGAGCGCGCGCGAGGGCATCGAGCACCTGCAGCGAGGGATGCTGATCACGGCCCTGCTCGAGACGGATGTAGTAGTCGGCGCTGACGCCGGCGAGCATCGCGACCTCCTCGCGTCGCAGGCCGGGCGTGCGGCGGCGCCCGAGGTCCCGAAGTCCGACGTCCTCGGGCTGGAGAAGTTCGCGGCGCGCCCGGAGATACTCGCCGATCACGTTCCTCGTTGACACCCCACACCAAACGATACGACGGCCGAGCCCGGTCAGCCTGGGGGTGTCACTACCAGGATCAGGAGATCTCTGGTCGGCGCCAACAATTGGTTCACACTGCCCAGCATGACTGACGACACCATGATTCACACAGGCTTCGGCGCCGAGTCCACGATCTGGGACGTCACCGAGGGCGTCGATCTCTCCGGCCGGCGGGCGATCGTGACCGGCGCCTCGTCGGGTATCGGCATCGAGACCGCGCGAGCGCTCGCCGCCACGGGCGCAGAGGTGATGCTCGCTGTCCGTGACACGCCGCCGTCGAGCGGACCGCTGTCGATATCCGCGGCACGACCGGCAACCAGGCCGTCCGGGTCGGCAGACTCGACCTCGCCGACCTCGACTCCGTGCACGCGTTCGTCGCCGCCTGGGACGGGCCGCTGCATCTGCTCATCAACAACGCCGGAGTGATGGCGCTGCCATCGCGTGAGCTGACCGACCGCGGCTGCGAGCTCCAGTTCGCGACCAACCACATCGGGCACTTCGCCCTCACCGCCGGGCTGCATAACGCCCTTGCCGCTGGCGCGCACAGCGGGGTCGAGGCGCGGATCGTGTCGCTGAGCTCGCGCGGTCATCTGCGCTCGCCGATCGTGTTCGACGACATCCATTTCGACGAACGGCCTATGACCCCTGGCTCGCGTACGGACAATCAAAGACAGCCAACATTCTGCTCGCGGTCGAGGCACACCGGCGATGGTCCTCCGAAGGCATCACGGCCAACGCGGTGCATCCGGGCGCGATCTTCGAGACGAACCTCAGCAGGCACATGAGCCCTGACGTGCTCGAGCGGGTGTGGTCGCAGGTCCGCGAGCGCCAGGAGCAGTCCGGAGCGTCCGGCTTCAAGACCCGCGAACAGGGCGCCGCGACCTCGGTGGTCATCGCCACCTCGCACCAGCTCGACGGGATCGGCGGTCGCTACTTCGAGGACTGCAACGAGGCGCGGTTGCTGCCGGCCGACTTCTCGCCCGAGACGGCGAGCGGAGTTGCGCCGTACGCGCTCGACCCGGCGAACGCCGCCCGCCTGTGGGAACTCTCAGAGCGCCTGATCGCGAACACCCGCTAAACACCACGGCCCCCGCCGCCGCTCGGTGCGCTCGGGAGCTGACGAGCGCTTTCGGCAGCCGAACCGCGCAAATCCCCACGATCGCAAAGGCGACGTTTCGCCCCTTGGCCGAACCCGGTCCGGAGTAGCGCTTTTGGAACGCAGGGAGCCGCCACGGCCGAGCGACTTGGAAGGAGCGCAACCGGAGCGAAGCAGCCACGCCTCGACGACGTTGCCGCGATGTCCGGCAGCAGCAGGCCGCGACGGCAGCGTCAGTGTCGACGCGGTTGCCGCTTCGCACCAGGAGCGGCCAGCTACTCGTGGCAGACCGGATGGCTCGATCACGCCTATACGGGTCACGTCGCCGTCGCTACCCCTCTTTGTGCAGAGGGGCAGTCAGATCCAGCGTGCCGAAATGGCGACCAAGCGGCAGCCACGGTTGAGCGCCGCAGAGTTCCGCTTCGACCGGATCGTTAGCAGCGGATCTGCTAGCAGGCGGACCGATGCGTGCTCGTTTCCGGGAGCTGCGGGGCGGATGGCGACGCGAAGAGATGCGCGCGCTGACGACGAAGCAGGAGCGGTGGGCGTTGATGATCAGAGTGGTCCTCCGCGTCCAATCCCGGACGACGTCGAGGACGTGGCTCATGTTGGGGATCAGACGATCTGCTCAACGTCGCGCTTGGCGATTTGCTCGAGCTTGTGGAGGCGCTGCAGTCGAGGCGACTTCCGCGTGCGGCCAGTCAAGAGTGTGGCTAACGCGCACGTGAGGAAGCACGCGGCTCCGAGCGCGGTGTTCCAGTTCGCGGCGGCCAGGTTCAGGACGGAGCCGGTCGACGGCACGAGGTAGCCGGCGATCGCTGAGATCCCGAAGAAGATGCAACCGAGCAGGTTGATCGCCGGTTCCCACCAGCCCGGCTGACCGCGTGCGGGGAGCCAGCCGTGCCGCGCCAAGGCGCGGTAGGCGATCGCGCCCGAGACCAGGAAGCAGATCGAGCCCAGCGCGTCTGGTCGCCACACGAGCCTGTTGTAGTTGGGATTGGACAGGGATGTGTGCAGCGCCTGGTAGGTCGTCACGTTGAAGAACAGGGTGCCGGCGGATTGGATCGCCGCTGCCCGGAATGCTGCCTTTCCGGCGGCTCCGGTATGGCGCTCAGGGAACGCGATCCACGTTTGTAGCGCTCCCCCGGCGGTGAACAGGATCGAGCCGATGAAGAACGTGACCGCGTCGGCGTTTGCGCCGACGAGCTGCGCGTAGCCCGGGAACGGACCGATCAAGAAGCACGCTGAGCCGATCGCGAACAGCAGGGCCATCCATCGTTCGCGACTCATTGACTCGGGAGGGTCAGCGGAGCCAGAGCAGCGTCACCGGCGAGGAACTTCTTCTGTGATGCTCTCATTGGTTGAACGGCACGGATTCGAAACCCCGCACGGATCGGTGTGTGGCTCTCCCACTCGTAGCGCTTCGGTCCCGCCGTGTCATCAGCCCTTGTCCGCTATATGCACGGAAACCCGCCGGATTCGTCATCGCGGGATGGTGCCGCGGTGCGTGTTTGCCGGATCTGCGTGCGCGGTCTTGGGCGCTGGTCTCGGCATGATCATGTGCTCGGCGATGCGACCTCGCGGGATCGTCGCCGGTTAGCGGCGGGTGGCGGCGACGGCGGTGCCGATCACGAGCGACAGCGCGACGAGCGCGCCGGCGGCGCTGAGTCCGTTGATGCCGTTGCTTTGGCGTTGGTGGTCGGCCCAGGCGATGAAGCCGAGTGGGATCACGACCGAGAGGATGAGGAGCGTGGTGCGCAGGATCACGCGTCTGTAGTGGCCGGGTTCCTTGGTGTGTTTGGCGTCGTCGATCGCGGCTTGGGCTTTGTCGGCGTCGTTTTCGAGGAAGATCAGCGCTTTTCGGCCGAGTCGCCGCGCGTTGCTGTCGCAGCCCCATGCCATCGCGAGCATGAAGGTGACGGGCAGCACCCAGGTGATCACCCAGATCGTGAACGCGACCAGGCAGGCGACGACGGTCTTTAGGCGGGGATGGGACGTCTGTTTGTCCTCGCTGGATGAGCCGGAGAGGAACCCGCCGAGGATCAAGAGCACGTAGCCGGCGCGTACCCAGGTGCGGAGCGAGCGGCGCTTGGTCGGCTTGTCGGGCAGCGGGACAGCTTGCACCTCGAGCAGCGCGGAGCGGGCGGCATCGATCGTCGGGTGCACGCCGCGCAGCGCCAGTATCTCCGCGGTGGCCTCGAGTTCGCCCGGGTCGCGGTCATACAGCGCTGCGGTGCGTAGCAGCATGCGTGACTCTTGCCTGAGGTACGCCACATATCCAGGGATCAGCGCCAGCAGAAACGGCGATCCGGCCACCGCGCCCTCGATCGCCGCCGCGCGGGCGCTCTGCTTGCGGACCTCCTCGGCGATCACCGCGCGGGGAACGTCGGGACGCTCGTGGCGGACGCGCTGCGCCCACTTCAGCGACGGCTCGGCGAGGCGCTGGGTGTTGTGCAGCGCGAAGCGGTCGGCAATGTGCTCGGGGTCGCGATAGGCCGCCAGCAACAGCTGCCGCCATTCCGAGGGCGTCCGCTTGGTTGGTTCGGTGGCTTGCGGCGGTGGGGCGCCATCGGACGGTGCGCCATTAGTCGTTCCCTGCGGGGCCATGGGCGTCATGCTGGTTGTGGTGGTGGCGCCTTGGCGGCTGTGCGTTTCTGGAGTTGGTTGACGAGCAGCATCACGATCAGGGCGAGGCCGACGCCGAGGAAGGTGTAGAGCACGCGTTGGGCCTCGGCGCCGAGGTTGGATGGGTGGTGGGACACGCCGCTCGCGATCAGGACGCATCCGGCGATCGCGGCCGCGTAGAGCGTGTAGTTCACGCCTCGGATCGATCCTCCGATCGCGCCGAGCAGGACGAGAATCACCTCCAGCGCGTATTTGCTGTGGATCGCCAGCAGGCACAGCGACGCGATCGCGGCGCCGATCGTCGCGCCGATCAAGCGCTGTTCGGCGACCAGCGCCGATTGGTCAAGGCTCGATTTCATCGCGACGATCGTCGCGATCGGCATCCAGTAGGCGTTTGGGAGATGGAGTCCGAACGCGATCGCGACCGCGATCGACACCGTCAGCGCCCGGATTACCGAGAAGGCAATGATTGGCCGGGTCAGCTTGCGCGGCGAGATGTCCCCGGGGATTTCGGGGATCGGCTGCGGACGCGAACCACGTCCGCGGGCCAACCAGCCGATGAAGATGATCGCGACCCACAGGGCACACCCGGCTACCCAGGCCAGCATCTGCGCCCAGGTGTGGCTCGTATAACGATCGAGCCTGTAGGAGGCCGGTAGGCCGATCGCGATGATGAACCAGCAATTGAGCACGTACCCCGCCGTGTATCTGTGCAGGCCGTACTTGACCGCCAGCCCGCCGATCACCGTCACGACGAACGCGGCGAGCACCACCAGCTCCCACGCCTTCTCGCCGATCGCGAATCCGAGCCCCGTGAGCAGCGCGCCGATGACCGCGAACAGCCCCATCCGTGTCGCGCGGTACCCGAACTCCCCGCCGGGGTCGCTCACACCCGCGAACAGCGCCGCCATCGCGAGGGTCACCCAATAGACGCTCCAACCGGCCGCCTCCATCACGATCAGCGACCCGCCGAGGATGCCAAGGATGATGAGCGCCCGGGGCACGTTGAGCCCCTTCCAGTTCAGCTCGAACACCTTCGATAACGGGCTCATCAGCTCTCCCCTCTCGACGCGGTGTGACGGCGCCTCGCGGCGGACGGTGTCGAAATGCAGGAGGTGAAATTCGCCTCAAGCAGATTCACGTCGATGCTGCCCGCCGCACCGATCGCCACGATCTGAGTCCGCGGCGCACGATCGCCCCACTCCTCTTCCAGTGAGATGTCCACCCGCCGGCCCACGACCTGAAGCACGGCCCGGCGCTCCGGCGCATCCGCCGAGTGGACGACGCCCTTGGCCCGGTAGATGCTCCCGGGCAGCCGTCGCATGCTCTCGCGCAGAGCGTCGAGCGCCAGCGGCTCGTCGGTCGTATAGCTCCAGGTGCCGAAGACGCTCGAGTGGTCGTGCCCGGGGTGCTCGCGATCGCAGGTCGGGTCGGCGCACGCGTTCCCGCCGCCGCACCCGTGCGTATTCGCTCGAGCGGGATCGAAGCGGCCGACACCCAGCAGGACCTCGTAGGGCACATCGCAGTAATCGGTCTCGACGATGCGCAGGCGGTTGAAGTGCTCGTCGAGCCATACCCGGACCTTCTCGACTTGCTCCTGGCCGGCAAGATCCACGTTGTTTAGGATCAGCATGTCGGCAAACCCGATCTGGTGGAGCTTGAGCTCGATCAGCGGCGGATACTCGGGATGCGCGAACACCTGGTCGGCGTCGATCACGCAGATGACGCTGTCGAGCCTGATCCGGTCCCGGAGATTGGGATCGCTGAACGTGATGAACAGCCCGCCAGGGTCCGCAACGCCGCTGGCTTCGAGCAGGATGTACTCGATCGTCTCCGGGCGCTCGAGCAAGGCGGCAACCGACTCGATCAGATCGTCGCGGATCTGGCAGCAGACGCAGCCGTTGGCGAGGCTCATCATGTTGCCGTCCACGCCAACGACGAGCTCGGCGTCGATGTTGATCGACCCGAAGTCGTTGACGAGCACGCCGACGCGCAGGCCGTGATCCCCGGTGAGGATGCGATTGAGGAGCGTCGTCTTGCCCGCCCCGAGAAACCCGGTCAGAATCGTGATCGGAACGGCCGTGCCGTTGTCGTCGATGATCTCCATGGTCTGAGGATCGGACCGGGCCGCTACTTGACGAGTGCGCTGACGTCGATGCCCATGACCTGGGCCATCGCGATCAGGTCGACCTCCTGCGGGTCTGCGAGCTTGGTCAGCGGCTCGCGGTACACGTCGGGCGGGTAGTACTTGCGCGGGTCGATCTCGAGGTCGCGGGTCAGCTGCTCCTGCTGTTCCTCGCGCGGCAATCTGGGCTGGGGGACGATGCCCTTGCCCGTGTCGAGCGGCAGCGGGTCACCGAACAGCACGGTCGGGTTCGGGAACGATTGGCCGGCGAACCCGGGCAGGGCCGCCTCTCGGTGCCAGATCGCGTCCTTGGTCACGTTCACGACCACCACGTCCGGCGCCCCGTACAGAAAGAGCCCGTCCCAGTGGGCGCGAACGTCGGCGCTGGTCTCGTTCAGCGTGTCGTTGTCGAACGCGATGTGCGTGACCATCCCGCAACGCGGATTGACCTGCTTGATCAGATAGCCCGCCGCGTAGGTCAGCGTGTGGTGAATGTCGACGGTGTAGTTGTAGAGAAACTCCGGCAGCCCGTACTTGTAGAGGTTGATCCGCGCCAGATCGGGCTGGGACTCAGTCACGAACACGTCAGCGCCCTTGGCGTACTTGGCCGTCAGGTCATCAGGCCGGCCGTCGCCGGTCCACACGAACGACAGGCCGTTCCAGTCAAGCCGATAGGCCGAGGCGCCGTCCTTCGCGTGCGAGCGCCGCCAGTGGCGAATCGTGACACCGTTCTTCTCATAACAGATGCCGTTCTCGTCCTTCCAGTCAAACTCGTTGACCTCGACCTCGTAGCCGTCCCCGATCGGGCACGCATCGAACGCCTCCAGATGCCACTTCAGCATCTGCTTCATACCGGCGACCATGCCCTTGGTCCCGAGCTCTGGCGTGCGTCCCGACGGCCCGGTCACACGCAGCGGCTGCTTCCATCGCCCTCCCCATGCCGAGAACGGAAGCAGGTAGGACAGGTCGTGGTAATGGTCCACGTGCAGGTGTGTGATGAAGATGTCATTGATCTCCTGCACCGGGACGCCCATCGCGAGAATGTTCTTGACGCACCCAGGGCCGAAGTCAAAGAAGAACTGGTCGCCGTTTCCGAGCTCGACCATGATGCAGGTGCCGGCCTGGTCGCGGCGCGGTGGGAACGGGCAGCTGCCGACGAACGAGATCCGCATCTCGTCCGGCCCGAGCGTCTCGCTGGAGGGGAAGTAGTTGTTCCGAGTCCGGACCGACGGCGTCGGCGTGTAGTACGGCGGGAACTGCGAGCCGCTGCTCGGCTTGCCGCCGTATGGATTCTCGGGCATCACTGGGCCTGCCTGCGGGTGCGCCGGGGTCGGGTCAACGGTCTCCATCAGTGCTCTCCTTTGTCCCGCCCTCGCGGGTACGCCTCGGCGCCGGATGGCGCGTCAGATGTGGCACCTGCTTCGCAGTTCTCTCCGCCAGCCGACGCCGGTCCGGCGCTGAGCGCATCACCCGATGAGGATGGGCGGCTCGGATGTGCCCCGCCCGTAGCATGGAGCGGGAGCGCGAGGTAGCGATGGTCGGGTCCGGGGCTGACATGGTCGTGCGGCCACCATCGCGCACCGCGGGCTCGTCGGACCGGAGAGGCGATACGGTCACCCGGGTGATTTCAGCCCTCGCTTGCAACGCGGGGTGGGGGCTGAAGACGGCTTCGGGGCGGGCGACGCCGGCGTCGCTTGAGCGAGCCGGGCAAAGCTCGAGCTTGGCAAGCTGTTCTCGCAGGGATGCAGAGCTTTGCGATCATCTCCGGCGGTTTGAGCCAGCCGAGAGTGGACAACGATTCGCCGGCGCCGCGAGCTCGAGAACCGCGCGCGAAGCGTTCGGGTCTCCAGCTGAGCGAGGCCAAGCTGATGCTGCCACGCGTCCAGCCGGGCGTCGTTCGTCGCCCACGCCTGTTTCGGTCGCTTGACCGCGGCCGCGCGGCGGCATTGACGCTCATCGACGCCCCGGTTGGCTACGGCAAGACGATGCTCATGCGGTCCTGGTGCTCGGAGCATCCCACGCCGGTTGCTTGGATCACACTCGACGAGGGCGACGCGGACCCCGTGCGCCTCTGGACGTATGTGGCCAGCGCTATCGAGCGGGTCGCGGAAGGCCTCGGTCGCCCGGTGCTCCGGCGCCTGGCTGTTCCTGGCGCGCCGATCGAGCCCACTGTTGATCAGCTGCTGAACGGACTGCACACCTACGCCCGGCCGCTGGCGATCGTGCTCGACGATCTGCACCTGCTTGGCAGCGAGCCCTCGTTTCGCTCGATCGGGTACGCGCTCGAGCGGCTGCCCGAGAACGTGCGCGTGCTTGCGACGACCCGCACCGATCCACCTCTCCGGCTCGCACGCCTGAGAGCGCGCCGTGGACTCAGCGAGATTCGCGCGCACGAGCTGGCGTTCACCGTCGACGAAGCCCGTGAGCTGCTCGTCCGCCGCGAGGGGATCGAGCTGACCGACGAAGACCTCGGACTGCTCGTCGAGCGCACCGAGGGATGGCCAGCGGGGCTGTACCTGGCCGCGCTGTGGCTACGCGACCTCGACGACCCGCGGGAGGGGGTGCGAGCCTTCGCGGGCAGCCACCGGGCGGTCGCCGAATACCTCGCCGGTGAGGTCCTCGAGTCGCTGGCGCCCGACACGAAGGACTTCCTGCTGCGCACGTCGGTGCTCGGACGATTCACACCCGAGCTGTGCGACGCCGTTCTGGACCGGCACGACTCGGCGGCCGTGCTCGCGGAGCTCAGGCACTCGAACGTGTTCATCGTCGCGCTCGACGGGCACGGGGAGTGGTACCGCTACCACCACCTGTTCGGCGAACTGTTACGGCTGGAGCTCGCCGAGGCGCGGCTCGCGAAGCCCGCCGCGCTGCACCGCCGCGCGGCAGCGTGGTACCAGGGCCAAGGACTCGTCGAGGACGCGATCGAGCACGCCGCAGCCGCCGGCGACCAGCCGACAGTGGCCGACCTGCTCGCCGAGCACGAAGTCGAGCTGTTCCAAAGCGGCCGCGTAGCAATGTTCCTGTCCTGGATCAAGAGGCTCCCCCCCGAGCTGCTGCTCGAGCATCCGTCACTGCCGGCGTTCGGCGTGCTCGCCGCCGGACAGCTGGGACGCCCAGCAGTCGAGCTGCAGCAACTGCTTTCGGTGGCCGAGCGCGCGCGTGAGACGCGGCCCGCGTCCTGGGCGCCGCTTCTCGAGGCGATTGTCGAAGTGACGCGCGTCGCGTTTCTCGAGACCGACGCCGCTGCGGCCATTGAGCACGCCCGCCGCGCGGTCACAGCCGCCCAGGCAGACGCCATGAACACGTTCACCGTTGCCGCACTCGCGAGCCTCTCCAACGCCCTGTTCTTCGCCGGCGACCTCGCTCAGGCGCGAACTGTCGCGCTCGAAGCGGTCGAGCGCCCCGAGGCGCCCGAGCGACCAGGCGGCTACGTCGCCGCTCTCGGGTTGCTCGCCGCGATCGACGCCGAACAACAGCGCACAGCCAGCGCCACGGCCTGGGCACGCCAAGCAATCGCATATGCCCAGGAGACCGGCCAGGCCGATCTCTGGCCGGTCGCGCTCGCTCATCTCGCCCTGGGATCGGCCCTTGCCAGCACGGGGCACCTCGCCGAGGCCGAGCGAGAAGCGGTCCGCGGGGAGCGGCTGCGACGCACACCGCAGCCCACCACCGCCCACGCTCACGCGCTGCTCGTCCTCGCCGAAGTCCGAGCAGCCCGCTCCCTGCCCGCGCGCGCCGCCAGCGACCTCGAGCGAGCGCGAGCCGTGATCGCTGAGCTACCCGATCCGGGACGCCTGCCAGCACTCGCAGATCGAGTTCAGACGATGCTTGATGTCGAGCCCGCCCGCCCCGAGCGGAGCCCTATCGAGGAACCCAGCGAGGGCGAGCTTGCTGTACTGCGCTACCTCGCCACCGACCTCTCGCTACGCGAGATCGGCGGCCAGCTCTACGTCTCGCTGAACACGATCAAGACGCACACCCGCGAGCTGTACCGCAAGCTCGGCGTCCACTCCCGCGCAGAAGCCGTCACGCGCGCAGCGACGCTCGGGCTGCTCGAACCGCCCGCCTGAATCACCCGGGTGATTAGCCGCCGGGCCGTGTCGCCCGGCGCGCGCCGATGCCACGGTGAGGGCGATGGACCGCCTCTACTACCGGATCACCGTCGAGGGAGAGATCGGTCCGCGATACGCCGCGGCATTCCGCGGCATGGAGATCCGCGCCGCCCACGGCGCCACCGAGATCACCGGACCCGTCATCGACCAATCACAGCTACACGGGCTGCTCGACCGGGTCGCCGATCTCGGACTGACGCTCCGCAGCGTCACGCCAATGAACACCGACACCTAGCCATGCCGCCCGGCAACGCGCACCACCTCGCTAGGCACAACCCGGTCGACGAAATCTCGCTCAAGAGGAAGTCGTCTTGACCGTCGCGAAACCCCCCGTGCACCGCCCCCAACCCACGGCCGATCGTCCCGCGCAATTCCGATACGGGATCGTCTTCCTCCTCACCCTGGCGCTGGTCGTGTTCATCATCGCCGCACCGGCCGCGGACTGGTCCCGCGCCACTGCGATCGCGATCGAGGGCCTGGCGCTGGTCTTCGCGGTCGCTACTGCGCGCGAGCCCCAAGAGGTACGCCGACACAGGGCCGTGGGCCTGGGCGCGGTGATGATCGTCCTGATCCTCCTCGTCGCCACCGGCGCCGCCCCGCGCCAGCTCACCGACTCCGCGAACGTCATCATCACCGCCGCCATCCCCGTAGTGATCCTCGGCGGCCTCCTGCGACTGCTACGCAACCGCGGCGTCACCACCCAAGCGGTGGCCGGCGCCCTCGCGATCTACCTCTCCCTCGGCCTCCTGTTCGCGTGGATCATCGGCTTCATCACCCACGTCGACTCCACGCTGTACTTCGCCCAGCACACCAACGGCACAGAAGGAGACCGCCTCTACTTCAGCTTCACCGTCCTCACGACCACCGGCTTCGGCGACTTCTCCGCCGCAACGCCAGTCGGCCACGCCCTAACAGTGATCGAGGAACTAACCGGACAGCTCTACCTCGTCACAGTGATCGGCCTCCTCATCGGCAACTTCGTCGGCCGGCAAAAGACCGCGTCAAACCCAACGCCCTAAGTCCGGCACGGGACGCACAACGCGACCCCGCGACGGCGCGCAGGACGCGCGTCGTCGCCAAAGCGGGGCTCACCGATCCCGATCCCCGGGCGCCCAGCGCTGCTCGTCGCCAAAACCGCGCCTCGCTGCTTGCACACTCGCTGCTAACGGTCGGGTCGATGCAGAACTCTCGGCGAAGTCTGCCGCTCTGCCGGATCCACGAAGATTGAACACTCTCCCCTCCGGGGTAGGCCGCCAGCGACGCTACTGCTCTCGGAGCGGAGAGGCAGCGAACGCGACGCCGAAGCGAGCACGTCGCGCTGCTGGAACGGACAGAGGCAGCCGTGAGGTTGTCAGCGCGCGAGAAGGCAAGGACTCGGGTGGACGAGGACGGCACAAGTCGGACTCCGCCGGCGTTGGGGATTCGAAGCGGTCCTGTCGACTCTGCCGAGAGCTGCTGTCGCAATGGTGGCGGCGTCGTGTCGCTGGACATCCCCGGCGAGGGCATCCGCTGACCGAACGCATGCGGCATACTCAGAGCATGGCCTCCCAACCTTCATCCTCAGACCGTTTCTCGGTGGCCGAGTTGACCGTGCGCAGCGCACAGAGCGATCTGCTCGAGGTCGATCCGCTCGATCTCGGCCCGGACGCGCCGGCGACGGCGGCACTCGAGGTTGAACGCGGCCCAGAGCCTCGCGACGTCCGTCAGCGTGGCGAGTAGCTCGCCGGTCGCTTACCTGGACTCCTCGGCCCTCGTCAAGCTGATCGCGATCGAAGCGGAGACCGCCCCACTCCGCCAGGAGCTACGCCGCTGGCCTGACCGCGCCTCAAGCTTGCTGGCCACGGTCGAGGTCACCCGGACCGCGCGCCGCCTCGGCGGACAGGCTCCTCCCGTCGCGGTCGGGGTACTCGCTGGGTTGCGGTTGCTTGCGATCGAGCCGGTAGTGCGGGCTGCTGCGCAGATCGGTGGGACGACGCTGCGCTCGCTCGACGCGATTCATCTCGCCACGGCCGCGAGCATCTCGCGTGAACTCGGCGCGCTGATCACCTACGACCAGCGCATGATCACCGAAGCCCAAACCCTCGGCCTGCCAGTCCTCTCGCCAGCCTGACATCGTTGCGCCCGCGGCGAACGCCATCCCTCGCGAGATCGCGCACGCGGCCTCCGGCGCTCAGGCTCGCCCGTCGGGCTCGGCGCGGCTGCCGGGAGCCGCACTCGTGCCCATGTGGGCCGAGCCGCAGACGGACCCATATCGCCTTCATTGGTAGGCGAGATCGGCGGCACGACGGCCGAGCCGCTGCTCGCCCTTCCGCGTCCGGCTCAGAGCGGCCGAGTCTCTAGCCCCACGACCCGCCGCCTCAACCGCGATCCCGCCCGCACGTGAGGATTCGCGCGCATCGAGCGGGCACGAGCGTACAGCCGGCAGGAAGTGGTCAACCACCCGCGCCATCCCACAGATATGTGCGAATCGCGTTGACGACCCCTTCCCGAGTGGACGCATTTCGGACGGGCTGTGGACGCGCACACCCACGATCAGCCATCGCCGCGGAGCCAAAAAAACCAACGAATTGCAGGCAGAGCCCTCTGTCGGACTCGAACCGACGACCCCTTCCTTACCATGGAACGACGAGGGTGTCTCGAGCGTTCACGGACGCTCACCCGCGGGCACGAAATGCCTGCAAACCGCCGGAAGTCAGAGTGAACCGCCGTGGCGGCCGGAATACGGCCGAGGTGAAACTGGTGGACGGAATGTGGACGGAAAACCAGCGACGCTTCAGCGGCGCATTTCCAGGGATGACGTGGTCCGACCCGGGTCGCGCTCGCAGACTCGATTCGTGAGCGCGGCGTACTGCAGCCGGTGATCGTCAAGCCAGCGGAGGACAGCAGGCAGGCCACGGCGAGCCGTGATGGCGGCGCGCTGCCGCGGCCTCCGCGCACCCGGGCCAGCTGGGGCGCAGTTAGCGGCACTCCACCACGCACTCCCCGGCGCCCGATGCAACACCGTTAGACCGAGTCGTTGGGACCGGGTCACCAGTGGAAGGCGGGCTGGAGGGCATCGAGCGCGCGGGTGGCTGCCGCGCGCAGCTCGCCGGGAGCGTCTCGGGAGTAGAGTGGCCCGGCGCCATTGATCAGCAGCAGGCGTACCTGGGCGACACCGCTTGCGGCGACCGGACCGGGGGTGAGCAGCGTTTCGGCGATCCGGTCGAGCTCCCAGGCGGCCGCGAGGACCTCGCTCCGCTGGATCGGCACGCGTGCGATTGAACGCGGGGGGTCGGTGCGGGCGTCGTCGAGGATTCGGCGGACACTGCGGCCGAGCCGCTCGCGGGTGCGACGCTCGCCGAGGTCCTGGGCCCGCAGGGCCAGCGCCGCGCGTGTCGGGGCGGCGCCGCGCGCGAGTTCGGTGTCGAGCGGGTTCGCACGCAGCCGCGCCGTGATCCGCTCGCGCCAGCCCGCGCGCTTTGGCACCACGGCGTCGCCGTCTTCCGTGGCGTTGAGCAGTACGAGAGGAGCCATCGGGAGTGACAGTTCAGGCTGGTGTGGCCGTTAGACTGACGCCTCGGCGGCGCGCATGGGCGGCCCTGCCGGGTGGGGAGCATGGGTCGAACCGGTGAAGCGGTTGTCGGCCACAACGCGTGTGACAGGCGCAGTGTCGTTGATGAAGGAGCTCACACGCGCGGCGACGAGACCGGCTCGGGTTACGTGTGGCAGGTGACCGGTGCCGTCGAGCAGCGCGACTTCGGCGCCGGGGTTTGAAGCGAGGGCCGCCGACGCGTGATGCGCGGGGATCATGCGATCGCGCGTGCCCCATAGCACGAGCGTCGGGAAGCGTCGCAGCGCATACGACCGGTCAAGCGCAGAGACAGTTTGCCCGCGGCATCCGATCACCGATCGGAGGGTCTTGATCATCGCCGCTCGTCGCCCGCGAGAGCCCACCCTTGTGAGCACGAGTTGAAGCTGCCGCGCGCCCCGGGCAGGCCTGCGAGCGCCGAAACTCCGCAAGAGCCGGGCAAGCCACGCCAGCAGAGCGAGCGTCGGTCGCATCGTTGCCAGCCGGAGCGCGGGGCCCGCTCCGGGAAGCGAGAGCGCACGGAGCAGCGGATGGACCTCGCGCCCGAACCCGCCGCTCGAGATCAGCGCCAATCGATGCACGCGCGCTGGGTAGCAGTACGCGAACGACATGGCGATACCGCCGCCAAGTGAGTGACCGACGATCGTCACGCGATGGTGTCCGAGGACCTCCAGCAGGTCGCGAAGGACGTCCGCGTGGCCGCCAGGCGAGTAATCGGCGTGTCGGGGAGCGTCCGACTCACCATGTCCGAACAGGTCCGGCGCGATCACCGTGTGGGTGCGGGCGAGACGGGGAATTACCTTGCGCCAGGTGAGCGAGTCCTCGAACAGGCCGTGCACCAGAAGGAGGGGTGGACCGCTGCCGGCGATCCGGTACACGAGCCGGTGGCCGTGCAACCACATCTCGTTGCGTGCGACGCCCGTAACCTCGGCCGCTCGTGGCGCTCGGCGGCGCTCCGCGAAGCCGGATTCGGATTCGTCGGTGCGCCGTCGTGCGGGGAGCCGGGACGCGAGCAGCGCCGCGCCGAGAGCGGTGCAGGCCATCAACATCCAGGCGCGCTCGAAGGCTGGTAGCGGCGTCCGCGTTCCCGGCGCGCCGAGCACCGCGACAAGACCCGCGATGCCGACCACCGCGCCGATCTGGCGAAAGCAGCTGGACACCGCGGTCCCGGTGGCCAACCTGCGCAGCGGCAGGTCAGCGACGGAGGCGCTGGTCAGCCCAGCGAACGTCAACCCGACCGCGCTACCCGAAACGAGCTGCGCGGGCAGCCAGTGACCGAGGTAGTCCGGTCGCGGCCCGGCGCCGTGGTAGGCGAGGCACGCGCCGCAGAACAGCATCAGCGCCGGCACGGCCACCTGGCGGGATCCGAACCGCTCGACCAGCCGTCCCCCGGCCGCGGCCGCGATCGCGGCCATGAGCGCCGCCGGGGTGACGGCGAATCCCGCCTCGGGCAGCGAGTAACGCCATACCTCGGTCAGGAACAGGATGTTCCCGAGCAACAGCGCGTAGAAGCCGATCGAGAACATGAAGAACGCCGCGTTCGCCGTGCTGAACGTTCGGATCCGCAGAATCGCCGGCTCGAGCACAGGGGCCGGATGGCGAGCCGATCGAGCAACGAACACGACCGCGAACGCGGCCGCGATCGACCAGGCCGCCAGCACCCGGTCGCTGGTCCAGCCCCAGTCGGGTGCTTTCACGATCCCGAGAGCAAGCGCTCCCACGGCGACGACCAGCATCGCGGCACCCAGCAGATCCGGCGTGCCACTCGAATCGGACTCGCGGGTCTCGCGCAGCAGACGTGGCGCGCGCAGCATCCCGATCGCGATCACGAGGTTGACGAAGAATGCCCAGCGCCAACTGGTCGTTTCGACGAGCACGCCGCCGAGCGACGGACCGGTCGCCGCCGCAACGGCGCCGGTGGCCGCCCACACGCTCGTCGCCACGGCGCGTTTCTCGGCCCGAACCTCCGCGAGCACGAGTCCGAGCGATGCTGGGATCAGCGCCGCTCCGCCGAGGGCCTGGACAACGCGGGCCGCGATCAGCATCGCAGCGCTGCTCGCCGCGCCACAGACGACCGACCCGAGCAGGAACAGCGCCAATCCGGCGAAGAAGACACGACGCCGGCCGAGGCGATCCGCGATCCGCCCCGCGGGGACCAGGAACGCCGCGACGACCACGTTGTAGCCGTTCAATACCCAACTCAGATCGGAAAGCGACGTGTCGGCGAACGTGTGCCGGATCGCCGGGAAGGCGATGTTCACGATCGTGACGTCGAGGAACACCATGAACACCGCGAGTGAAGAGAGCAGCAGGACCTTCCACTCGCGAGACAAACTGCGACGACGCCTGAGTGCACTTACATCAACCCTCGGGCGTTTGACCGTTGCTTGCGACAACATCTTCGAGACCTCCCCGCTTAGCGCTTGAGCTCGAATGTCGTCTGCTGCTGTTGGCCAGCGATCCCGTCGCTTGCCGGGGTCCCGAGCGGGCTAAAGCTCCCCGGGACGAGCGCGCGTCCGTCGATCTTCCCCGTGAAGGTGAACGCGTCAGCGCTCGCGACCCCGTCGATCACGGTCGTGCCACGCAGCATTACCGAGCGTGTACAGGGGCGTTTGCGCCCCCTCATGCGCACCTCGCGCGCGAGTCGTGCTCGTGCGCCGGCGTGTCGTAACTCGGCGGCGCGCCGGCGGGCGAGTATGAGGTTGAATTGGACGTTCATCGAGGCTCCTGGGATCCGTTGGTCGATGCGTCCAAGTTAGGTGTAAGCCGCCCCGCTGCCATCGGCCAGGTGCCTTATCTTTGGTCTTAGCCTGCGTTGATAACCGCTTACCGGTGCGGTTCACCCGGCGTCAGGTAGGCTCGTCGCGGCGGCGCTGACATGAGTGACGCCTGCAGCAGCCGCCGCACCAGGTCGGGATCCCGCCGCTTTGCGGCCAGAGGCGGCCTGGCTAGACGGCGGAGGCGGCCCGGGCGGGTGTGAGGCCCAGGTGGTGCGCCGCCGCGGCGGCTGCCGCGCGGTTGGGGACCGAGAGCTTGGTCAGGATGCGCGAAACGTGCACGCTCGCGGTCTTATCGCTGATGAACAGCTCAGCGCCGATTTCACGGTTGGTCATCCCGGCGGCGAGCAAGCCCAGAACATCTAGTTCGCGCGGCGTGAGCTCGAGCCGCTCTACGGCGGCATTCGGCGCCGGCTCGGGAGGACCGTCGTGCGCAAGCTCGATGCGAGCACGGCGGGCGAGCGTTTCGAGCTCCACGCGTAGCGGCTGGGCGTCCAGTTCGTCCGCTACCGCATGGGCGTCGCCGACGAGCGCTTCAACCTCCGCGCGATCACCGGCGGAGGCGAGTAGCGCCTCTGCTTCTCGCCAGCGGGCGTAGGCGGCTTGGTAGGGGTTCGTGCAAGCTTCGCGGTGCCGCCGGGCATCGGCCCACAGGGCAGCGTCGCCGGCGCCCCCGATCCGTGAATACTCAGCTGCGCAGGCAGCCCGGCTTGCGAGGACGACGGGTGGGATGACGCCGGTTATCCGCGCGATCAGCCCGTCCAGCCGCTCGAGCAGCCTCTTCGCCGTGACCGTCTGGCGCTTCTTGGTTAGATCGTCACCAGGAGCGCGAGCGGCGAGGTCGGCGCAGGCGCGCGCGCCGAGCTCGTACAGCCTCGCCGTGAAGAACACGTGCTCTCCGTCACCCACCCGCTGAAGACAATCGGACACGACGGCGGCCGCCGCCTGCGGACGGCCCGCCCACAGCTCGAGCGAGGCCCGAGCCACCGCCGGCGGCGCGAGCGTCATCGACCCAAGTGAGCGGCGGGTACGCAGCTCGGCCCGGTCGAGCGCGCGGGCCGCAGCGTCGAATTCCCCCAACCCGACCTGCAGGTACCCAAGAGATCGGTATGCCATCCCCGCGTGCACCCCGGTTGGAGAGCGATCGATTACCTCCTCGAGTAGCCGCTCGGCTTCGCGCCATCGCCCCAGTTGCACCAAGCGACCGGCCAGTTCGCCACGAAGGCAATCGCCCCAGTGACGCTCGACCCCGAACTCGCCCGCGGACGCGATTCCTTCCCGCGCGATCGCGATCGACTCCTCCACGCGGCCCGCCTGGTACAGAGCGCCGCCGCCGTTGGTGTAGCTACGGTGTATCTCGTCGGCGAGGCGCAGGCGGCCTGCGATCGCGCGGGCCTGACTCGCCGCCCGCACCGCTTGGTCGAATTGGCCGATCGCGCTGAGATTCCCGCACATCGTGTTGAGCACGTGCGCCTCGACCGCCTCAGCCCCCACCGAGCGGGCAATCGCGAGCGCCTGCGCGCACCGCGAGTTCGACTCGGTCGTGCGGTCGCACAGCATCAGCGCCTGTCCCTCCGCGGCCAATACCA
>DATJYY010000149.1:0-4021 GCA_035499395.1 Solirubrobacteraceae bacterium | reverse complement strand
GTATGGCGGTCCGACGCTTCCGCTTCGATCCTGAGAGTTCCGGAAGCGGGACTGGATCCGTCAGCACCGCACGGGCGACCCGCCGCAGTCTGGCGACGGTTGTAGCTGGGGCTCGAGGTCGTCGAGCTCAGCGACGTGTTCTCAAAACCGGTCGAGGTCAGCGAAGTCGCTTCTCAGTTGAGTGATCACGTCTGGGTTGTTGGTACGTCGCGGGGGCAGCGGCGCGGCCGATGCAGGTCGCGAGCGGGATCCTGGACGATCCTGTAGATCGCAGAGATCGCCCAGTCGCGGATGGCCAGCTGCCAGCCACTGGTCGCTCCAAGACCGGACGGACCGCGATCGAGGACCAGCCACGATGCTCCGCGGCCAGACTGGCGGCTAGCCCCTGCCCCAGGCGAGCGCCACGGCGAGATCGAGCGTCGAGATGATCCCGACCGGGCGCGCGGTCGGTGCCGTGGAGACGATCAAATGGCTGGCGCGATGCTCAACCATCAGTTCCGCCGCGCGCTTGAGCGGCTCTGCCGGTCCGATGAACGCCGCCTCCGAGCCGGCAAGCTCGCCGGCGGTCCTGTTCAGCTCGCCGCGCGCAGCGGCCCGCGCAAGCTCGAAGTCAGACACGATCCCCCATCCCCGCCCGGCCAGCGCCCCCGGTTGCTCCGTTTCCCTCTCGACCACCACGGCATGCACGTGATAGCTCGCCATCAGCTCCGCAATCGCGCGCAGGCTGGTATCAGCCTGGCAGCTGATGATTCCGGCGCGCATCGCGTCCGCGACCGTCGCATGCTCAAATGCGGGACCGATCAGTCTCGATGTCCTGGAAAAGCTCATCGCACTCCTATCGCCCGCCGATGTGCGAAGCCAGCACCCGCGGCGCGCCGTCTGAACGGCGCGCAGCGGCGCCTAATACGCCGCGCGATCGAATACACCGCCGATCGCGGAGCGGCGATCGGCGCCGGCGATGATCAGGGCCGGCCCCATCGCTCGTGCCGGCGTCCGCGGTGCTGTGGTGCGTCATCCGGTTCCCCGTCTCGTTGATGATCCTCACGAAGATGCTCAGTCCCCTCGGTTGGCTCTGACCCTCCGTCTCGGTCAGAACGTACCGACTGCTCCTCTTATCTGTCTGCCACGTCGGGACAGCGCCGTTGCTTGCGATGGCTGTTTGTCGTGCGCAACCGTGAACGCGGCCGCTCCAGTGGCGGCCGCCGCGAGACTGATCCCGCGCGAGAGCCGGTATCTGTCCGTCGAGCGGTCTTGATCGCCAGGTTTTTCAGCCATGAGCGAGCGAGGCGTATCGCGCGTCCGCAGGGCTCGTCGCGAACCAGGTAGGTGAGATGTAGCCAGAACCGTCGCATGGCCCGGCGGCGATGCCGCGGTTTGAGCCGGAGCCAGGCTGGAGTATGCCGGACGGGCCGTACGGGCGATTGGCGACCTTGACGTCGCGCGGCCGCGCGACGGTAGTTGTTGGAGTCGAACTCAGTGGTATCCCGCGCGCAGTGTGTGGGCTGTCGCGGTAGCGGCTCGTCGAGCCGGTGTTCATCATCGTTTGTGTGAGGTCATGGTGGCTGTCCGCGCTCTGGGGTCTGGGATGACACCAAGCCGGTGGCGCCGGAGGCCTCTCAGCCGGTGGACGGAGGTGGAGTGATGTCCCATATCGCAGCGTTCCCCCACTCCGCGGGCCATCGGTACAGCTGGTGTCCGAGCTGCCACGAGTTGTGGCTTACAGAGTGGATGCCCGCTGCCGGAGTGGATCGCTGTCCGGTATGCGATGGTCGTGTCCTGGCGTATGTCGGCCGGTCTCCGTACGACATGCCAGGGGGTCGCGCGAACGACCCGCCGGGACCCGGAACGACACCACCGACGCGAGACGGGCGGATTAGCGCCCCGGCGTCGATCTCTCCCGAGAGGCGATCGCCTGGAGGTTGGTGATGGCCTACGTCTTTCTCGAGCACCCTTCCTCGCTCGAGCACAACACCGGAGCGTATGGCGCCGGCGCGTCGACTATCTTGCACCCGGAGCACGCTAGGCGGATCACTGTGATCGAGCGGGAACTCTCGGCCATGGGCTGGCTCGGCTTTGAGCGCGTGCGCGCGCCCACGGTCGATCGGTTAGTGCTCGGCGCGGTCCATCCCGAGGCGTATGTCGCGTCGATCGAGCGGGCGTGCCAGTCGGGAGGGACGTTCCTCGACGAGGAGACTCTCGTGAGCGAGCGGTCGTTCGAGGCGGCGCTGCACGCGGTCGGCGGGGCGGTACGGATGGTTGACCTCCTGCTCGACGGCGACGCCGCGGCCGCGTTCAGCTCACATCGACCGCCGGGTCACCACGCCCTTCCGTCGCGGGCCATGGGCTTCTGCCTGTTCAACAACATCGCCGTGGCCGCCCGGTACGCGCTCGACGTCCGGCGCCTTGAGCGGGTGATGATCATTGACTGGGACGTGCACCACGGCAACGGCACCAACCACATCTTCCATACCAGCCGGCAGGTGCTGTTCGTCTCGATCCATCAGTCGCCGCTGTTTCCGTTCACCGGCCAGGCCTCCGACGTGGGCGAGGGCGAGGGCACCGGCTTCACGGTGAATCTTCCCGTGCCGGCCGGAGCGGGCGATCAGGTGTGGGTGTCGTTGATCGAGCACGTCGTCGTGCCGCTCGCCTGCGCCTTCGAGCCTCAGCTCGTGCTGATCTCCGCTGGATATGACGCCCACCGTGACGATCCCCTGGCGGACTGCGCGGTTACCGAGGAGGGCTTCGCGGCGATGTCCTGCGCGATCGCGCGCGTGTGCGCGTCACTGAGCGCCCCAGTCGGCGCCGTCCTGGAAGGCGGATACGCGCTGGGCGCGCTCGGACGCTCGGTAGCGGCGACGCTTCAGGCCCTATCGACCGGGCCCACGCCCGACGCTACCTCCTCCCCGGCGTCAGCTCTCACGCCGATCGCACACCACGCGCGCACACGACTCGCAGAGTTCTGGCCCCAGCTCCCCGCGGGCCCACGATCGGCCTCCAGCCACAGAGGCCGCACAGGGCAACGACCGTAACGCCCAAACCCGGCGTCGTCCCCCCCGCAGCAGGCCGCGACCTCGACCACCCCGACGCAGAACGACTCGACATCATCAGCCGCTACCACTAGTTCACTTCGTTTCGGTGAGGGGCGATCTGCAGAGCGGCGCCCGTCAGGGTTCAAAGGGCCGATTCCGACGAGGCCGACCGCCAGTTCTGCACGACCAGGCATTGCCGAGGCGCCGACCCAACCTGGACCTCGCTGCTGCAGGCGACGACAAGCAGCGCTTATTCGTCGACACCGGGTCGTCCCGGAGCAGGAGAGCCTGCACCGTGCCGCGTCCTCGTCCTGAACGATTCCAGGCGTGTGTCATCAAAGCCGCCGCTCGATTCTGCTTCCACCAACTTGCAGCAGTTTCGGCAGGTCCTCACGCCCAACCTGATGCCTTCGCTTCCGGACAGACGAGGCCGACGCATGGGCGGGATCGGCGTCATGGCGTCCACCTTCTCATCGGCTGCGGCCACGCTCATGTCGTGGCATCGAGCATCTCGGCGGCGTTGGCGCGATCGATCAGCCGACCAGTTGAAACGCTTCTGGATCCTCTAAGAGCAGCGCTCCGGCGACACTGCGCTTGTGTTACTGGTGGTGGTGTTGCGGGAGCGCGGCGCCGCGAGCCGGCGGCCACGGGCGTCAGCACCCACCCCTGTTGTGCGGAACACACAATTCGGCCATCGCCGCGGTCAGGTGATCACGCACTCGACGCAACTGCTGCAACCGTGGGGCAAAGCGTTCGCGCGGTCGCCGCGCTCGTGACGATTCCTCTTGAGGAAGGCGCAGCGCGGCGGCCAGGTCGCCGACTGACGCTGTGTGCGTCGACGGCGCCGGGCCGGTGAGCCTGTGAGCGCTTGCGGACTGCGTCGGGATTCGGATGCTTGCAAGCACTTAGCGACCTCGGGCAATCCGGCTGCTCGTACCTCGTGAGCGACACGGAGGGCCGTGGCGACGTGTGGTCTTCCGCTCCGCCGGGGA
>DATJYY010000148.1:0-3251 GCA_035499395.1 Solirubrobacteraceae bacterium | reverse complement strand
CTGGACGAACTCTTCGACATCGGACACGCGGCTCTTGAGCAGATAGCCGGTGCGCTCTCCTTCGGCCAGAAGCTCCATGGCATGCTCCACGTCCACATATTGGGAGAGCACTACGATCCCGGTGGTAGGGGACTCAGCTCGGATGACGCGGGCAGCGTCGAGGCCTTCGGTGGAGTGGCTGGGGGGCATGCGAATGTCGACTAACACGAGATCCGGGTGATGTTCGCGCGCGAGGTCGATCAATTCGGCGCCGTCGCCGGCCTGGGCGACGACGTCGAACCCTTTCCGTTCCAGCAGGCTGGCGAGACCCTCGCGAAGTAGAACCTCATCCTCGGCCAGCACGATGCTTATCGGCTTCGCTGGCTCTGTCTCGCCCGCGCGTCGCGTTTCGTCAGCACCCGTAGCCACCGCTCCACATAGTAGGGGTAGCCGGTAAGCCTCTGGCGGCAGTTCAAAGATCGGCCAAACGCATGACGACAAACCGTGGGCAACGCAGGACGATTTGCTCTCGCAAGTTTCCCCCACGACCCACAGGAGTGGGATTGATGTCAGCAATCCGCGATACCACACCTCTTCTCGCCTGCGACAAGCCCTGCGGCCATGAGCGCCACGTGGGCACCTGTAGCAGTTGCCAGTGCGCTCAGCTGGCTCGGTGGCGAGAGCAGCTGGCGCAAGCCCAGCCATCATCGCGAACCCGGCTGCAAGGATTGTCGTCGCCATCGTGATACGTCGCGATGACGGCTGGGGCGAAGCGCTCCGTGCGTCCCCTCACGCGACGGACAGAACGACCAGCGTCTGATTGTGAAAGCCGCTGATTCCCTTCGTTCGAGCGATCTCCCCGTAGGTGTAGAAGCCGGCTACGGGCGCTCCGCCAGCACATGCTGCGATTCGGTCGATCTCGGTCCGAATGCCATCGTCTCCAAGCACGCCGCGCCGGGCGATGCAATCGAACGCGAGCATTCCGACCGGCGAGCCGCCGCCTAGGGCGGCGAGGGAGTCATCGCACGCGGCGTCGGCTGCCGCCAGCACCGACTCGGCGTCGCCGGTCATCAGCCACGCGAGCGCGCCCTGTGGGACCTCCGCGACGCACAACAGCGACCGGTCGGCGAAGTCGGCGCCGCCGATGAATCGAACATGCTCCTCCCCGTTTGGCCGGCTCAACCCAAGCGGGTGGGTCAACGCCACGCGCGCGAGCCCCTCATCGCTTGTCGCAAGAGCGGCGGGCGCGCCCATTCGTTCCAGGTACACGTCCAGCGCCGGCCGGTCATCGAGCGTGTAGACCCGATTGCCAGCGCTCGCGGTCACCAGCATCGGCTCGCCGACCCGTCGCCATCCGTGCCGGACGCCGATTCCGAGCGGCGCGTTCGACGCGATTCCGGCCGCCACCACGGAGTCGCTCAGGATCCGGTCGCCGTGGAGTTGCAGCGTCCTGGACATCTTCAGGTCATCGCCCGCACAGCCGCCCACCAGCGGCACCGCGGCGCCGAGCACCCCGTACGCCCCGCGGAGGATCTCCTGCTGATCGCCGGCCAGGCCGTCGGTCAGCAGCAGGAGAACGCGATGAGGGTGAGCGTCGCTGCTGGGGACGCAACGCGCCGCAGTCGCTCCCGCGGCGCGGAGGTCGTGAGAGGCGCCCTCGGCCCAGGCAGTGTCGATCGCAAACCCGTCGCCACCGAACACGGTCACGACGATGCTCGCGTCGCGCGGGCCGCTCGTGGCGATCTCGCCCGCGGTTGTGCATCCGATCAGCGGGGCGTCGATGCGAGCGCGGATCGCTCGCAGCGCTGCTTCGAGGTCGAGCGCCTCCGAGCAGAAGACAGCCACCAGCTTCGGGTTGTGGTGGAGGAGCGCTTGGTCCGCCGCGCTCGCTCCTGGATCGACCTCGGAGGCGTCAGCAGACCCGACCCCGCACCAGCGCGCGGGCGGAGGAGGGGACTTCTCAGTTGTCATAAACGATTAAGGTGGAAGCTATCCGGTGGCTTTGGTGGTCGCATCCTCAAGATGGTCAGTCATGTCTCGGCATGAAGAGAACCGCCGCCTGCCGTAGGTGACTGCGGTCCCCTCGGTCAGGCGGCGGTCACGCAATTGCCGCAGTTAGTTGGCGGCTGTAGCGTCGGGGTGCTTGCCGTCCTGGATTGCGGCCCAGATCAGCAGCGTGAACGCGACTAGACACGCGAATCCGGCCGCCTCTCCGAGCACGATGGCTCCCAGTGGCGCGCCGAGCGTTGAGCTCAGCGTTCCGATCCCGACGGCGAGCGCCAAGATGACGGTGATGACGATCGAACACATGACAAAGCGCTGGTCTGACTGCATCTATTTCTCCTGATCGAGATTCGGGTGGTTTGAGGCGCAGGCGCTGGGCGGGTGCTCCAGCGCCTGCGATCGCGGGTACGTCAAGGTACGGCGGTCGAGATCTCGCATCCATGGACGCCTACACCAACCGATCCCGGCGCCGATAGCGGGACACGACAAACGCCGGGTCCGGGCTCTAATCGGTGCGGCCGGAGGACTACTCGGTGACGAAGTCGGCGATGAGGCTGGCCATCGCCGGTGCCAGCTGCAGCAGGAACAGGTGACCGCCGCCCCGGACGACGACGAGACGCGCGCGCGGTATCAACCGGGCCAGGATCTGCCCGTTGGCCACGGGAACCAAGGGGTCGTCATCGCCGGCCATGACGAGAGTCGACTGCTCGAGCCCCCTCAGCCACGGCAGCCCCGTCCAGCCCTGCACGGCCCAGATCTGGCGCCGATACCCGGCGGATGACGGGGGCTTGCCCAACCGTGCCGCGAGGTGCTCTTCGGGCAGGCCGAACGCTTCACCCCCATACAGCCGACCGGCGACCGAAGCCAGATAGTCAGGGTCGCGGTAGCGCCGGGGACCCAGCAGCTTGATCAAGGCGCTCGGGCTGCCCGGCACGCCACCGAGCCCGGGCATCCCGGCGGACGTGGCCGCGAGCACCAGGCGACGCACCCGCTGGGGAGCTTGGTGGGCCAGTTGCTGCGCGAGCGCGCCGCCCCACGAGATGCCAAGCACGTCCACTCGCTCGTAGCCGAGCCGGTCGAGCAGGTGCTCGACCATCCGGGCCAGCCAGGGCATGCGGCGCACGCGATCGAGCTCACCCGACTCGCCGGTGCCGGGTGCGTCGAAGCTGATCGTGGAGATGCCGCGACTCAGGAGTTCGCGATCGAGTGGATGCCACATCTCGATGTTGCCCCCCACGCCCATGATCAGAAGCAGCGGTTGCCCCTCG
>DATJYY010000147.1:0-3404 GCA_035499395.1 Solirubrobacteraceae bacterium | reverse complement strand
TCGACGGTGGCGCGAATCGCGCCGGGGCTCGCCGCGGACTGGCCCGCGTACCGGGATCTCGACGCGATCGCCGCCGGCGTCGAGCAGCGCCGCGACAACGTCTCGGAAGCGTGGGCATGGATCGGGAGCTACGACCTAGCGCGCGCTGCGGCCGGCCGTCTGTTCCGTGACGTCCAGATCGCCACGGTGCCGACCGTCGTCGAGCACACCGCCGACGAGCTCACCGGCCTGCTGCGGTCAATGTCGTTCCACTCGGAGCTTTCCTCGGCCCAGCGGCAGGCCCTCGATCACGAAAATGTCGTGCTCTACGAGCGGCTGGGCCGGCCGATCCGCTCGAGCACGGTCGGCATCCTGATCACGGCACGCCGCACCTAGCTCCCCGGGACGGGCTCGAGCCAGGCTGCGATGTCAGCGACGATGGTTGCGTCCACGTGCTGCGCCGGTTCGTACTCGTCGGGGGTGGACGGGCCGGAGCCAGGCGTGAACAGGTGGTTGTGGTCGGGATAAACGCGAATCGTCACGTTCGCGCGGTCCCCGAGGCCGGCCTCCCACCGCGCGAGATCATCCGCCACCGTGACCTGATAGTCCCGGCCGCCCTGGAGGATCAGCATCGGCTTGCGCAGTGCGGCGGCCACCTCGACGGGGTTGTAGTCGCGCAGATCAAGCCAGTAGGAGGCCGGGGCGCCCAGCGGCAGCTCGCTCGGCGGCGTCGACGGCGACAGATCCGGGCTGTCGACCATCCTTGCCTTTTCGGTGAGTGCGTCGATCGCCGGCTGCGCCGTCGCCTCGGTGTCCGGACGCAACGAAGCGAGGTAGCGGGTCTGCCTGACGATCACCCACTGGAGTGGCTCGGCCCCGCCGGCAAGGACGATCATCCCGGCGACCGAAGGCTCGGCGGCCGCGACGCGCGGGGCCACCGTGCCGCCGAGGCTGTGACCGAGCACGAACACGCGGTCAGGGTCGACGGCGGGGTGTTCCTCCAGCAGCTTGGCTGCCGCGATCGCGTTCGGCAGATACTCGTCGGCGAGGGTGAAGTCGCGCATGTCCTTGACCTCGCTCGCGTGCGCGTAGGTGACCTTGTCGAACCGGAGCGTCGCCACCCCACGGCTCGCCAACCCCCAGGCGATGTCCTTGAACGGCTTGTTTCGGCCGATCGTCTCGTCGCGATCGAGCGATCCTGAGCCGGCGAGCAGGACGACGCCCGGATGTCGTCCTGGCTGGTTCGGCACCGCCAGGGTCCCTGGCACCGCGAGCGGTGCGGACCCCAGCGTGACCTCGTTCTCGGTGAACGCGGTCGCGTCCGCGTACGCCGGCGGCTCCCATGGTGCGATCGGCTCGGCGGCGCCCGGGGGCGCGATCTGCAATCCCGCGAGCCGACCTTCCTCCGTGACCGCCGCGACGAGCGCGAATCCGCCGCGCTCGGACGCGACCGGCACCTTGACCACGACGACGCCGGCGTTCGCCGGTTCACAGACGGGTTGGCCGATTGATGTGACCGCCCCTTGGCGGCCGAGCTCGGCGTCCCACGAGGCCTTCAGCGCCTGTGGGGGCGCCATCGCCTGCAGCGTCGGCGCGAGCAGCTCGTGGATCTCGGCGAACCGCCCCGCCTGCGCGAGCTCGAGCACGTTCAGGGTGGTCTGGACCGGCGTCGTCGACATCAGGAACTCCTCTTCCTTCGCGTGCGTGGTCGCTGCTTCTGATCTGGCGGCCCGTCGTCGTCCTGCGCCGGCGACGGCAGGAACACCGTGTAGACCAGGCGCCGCCTCCGGTCCTCCCCGGGCGGATTTGCGAGGCGTTGACGGAACACGATCGAGAGGTCGCGGAGCAGCTCGGCGAACTCGGCGTCGGTCAGCCACATCGCGCCGACCTGATAATCGGCGCCGTCTCGGATCGGATCGACCGGATCCGAGGCGAGATAGCGGTCGGCGTCGGCCAGCATCCCCGCGACGTACGCCATGAACGCCTGGCCATGCTCCTCGGCGGTCATCGCCTTGGCCTCAGCCGGGTCGATCCGAGCGGCGAACAGCCGGAGGGTGTAAGTGCGCTCGACCGCGCCGCGCACCCGCCGCTCGGCGACCACCTGTAGTACCCCCGCCTTGGTGAGCAGCGCGACGTGACGGTAGAGGCTGCCGGAGGGCACATCGTCGAGCTCGGCGGCGAGCTGGCCGGTGGTCAATGCGCGGTCGCCGAGGAATGCCTTGACGATCCGGAGCCGCACCGGATGGAGAAGGAGATCCGCGCTTGCCACGCCGGGCAGACTATCAAGCCGTTCACGATTATCGGAACATTCCCAAATATGGGGACGTTGCCGCGCGAAATCTCAGGGTCGTTTCGTGAAAAGCCCGGGGTTTACCACCGATTGTCGCCGTGGCGTTACCGATCTACGGTCCGGGCAGATGTGTGATGCGAACCGTTGGCCGCTATGAGATCTTGCGCGAGATCGGTCGCGGCGGCATGGCGGTCGTTTACGCCGCCCGGCAACCCGATCTCGACCGCCAAGTCGCGCTCAAAGAGCTGAGCAGCTTCCACGCGAACTCGGCGGAGTTCGCCCATCGGTTCCTGCGCGAGTCACGACTAGCCGGGTCGCTGAACCATCCGAACATCGTCACCGTGCACGAATACTTCGAGCACGCCGGCACCCCGTACATCGCGATGGAGCTCGTCCCTCGCGGCTCTCTGCGTCCGTACCTGAAGGGCCTCTCACTCGCCCAGATCGGCGGCGTGCTCGAGGGGATCCTCGCTGCGCTGGCGCACGCGGAAACGGCCGGGATCGTCCATCGCGACCTGAAGCCCGAGAACGTCATGGTGACTGCCGACGGGCGCGTGAAGATCACGGACTTCGGGATCGCGCGGGCCACGCAGCGCGCCGGCACGCATTACGTGACCGCAACCGGCATGACAGTCGGAACGCCGACATACATGGCACCGGAGCAGGCGATGGCGGGAGAGGTCGGTCCCTGGACGGACCTCTATTCGGTCGGGGTGCTTACGTACGAGCTGGTCGTGGGCCGGCCGCCGTTCAGCGACTCGGACAATCCGCTCGCGATCCTCATGCGTCATGTCAACGAGCGGATTCCGTCGGCGCGGGAGTTGCAGCCGACGCTCGACGCGAGCCTGTCTGAGTGGATCGACTCGCTGCTCGTCAAGCGCCCGGACGAACGGGTCCGGCACGCCCTCACCGCATGGGAGTCGCTCGAGGACATCATCGTCCGGCTGCTCGGGCCGCTGTGGCGCCGTGACGCACGGCTGCTCGCCGACCCCGCGACCGCGGTCGAGGCGGATCCGCTGACGCCCGCGCCGTTCGAGAGCCAGGTCTCGATCAGCACGCCGACCCCGCGGCCCGTCGCCGTGGCGGGCGAGTTCATCACGTTCGATCCGGGTCGGGCCGGTGGCGTCTCAGGACC
>DATJYY010000146.1:0-21328 GCA_035499395.1 Solirubrobacteraceae bacterium | reverse complement strand
GAACTTGACCGCGAAGTCGGTCGCGTCGCCGGCGGCGTAAACGCGGTCGAGGCCCGTGACCTTGCAGTGGGCATCGATCGGGATGAACCCGTTGTGGGCCTGAAGCGGGACGCCGGGGAGGGACGGGCCGAACAGCTGCGGTAGACCGACCACCCGGTCGACGACGAGGTCCCGCGACCCAGGGTTAATCGATACGTGACCCGCGGCAGGCGTCTCGCAATGAGCGGACGGAATGAAGAGGATGCCGTTGTCCTCGAGTAGCCGCTCGACCGCCTGGGTCGCCTTCCCGCCGAACACGGCGAGCGGAGCATCCTCGGGGGTGGCCAGCGTGACCGAGAGGTCGACGTTCATGTCATCAGCGCGACGCGAGGTCATTAGCGCGAGCTCGTACAGCGGCAGGGGCCACGGCATCGGCGTCGGGCTGATGAACGCCAGTTTGTGAACGTAGCCTTCCTCGACGTCCTGGATCAGCCCGTGGAGCTGCTCGTCGAGCCGGCTGTCATCCAGCGTCAGAGCGTGCTTGAACCGCGGCCGCAGGGACGCGCCGGGCGCGAGCAGCAACGCGTCGTACTCCAGCGTCTCGCCCGCCTCGGTGTGCACAATGCGCGCTTCCGGGTCCAACCACTTGAACGCGTCGCGAACTAGGTCGATGCCGATATCGCGGCTGATGTCATCGAGCTGGTAGCGCCGCGCCTCGCTGTAGCCGAACGGCTCGCGAACCCTCATCGGGCGGTAGACGAACTCAGCCGCGGGAGCGACCAGGGTCGTGGCGACGCGCTCGCCCGCGAGCTCACGCAGTGCAAGAGCCGCTTCGAGGCCGGCGACGCCGCCACCGACGATCAGCACTCTGAACGGGGTGTTAGTACTCAGATTCATAGGCCCAGACTACGGGTCGGCACGTCCCGGCGCCAGCCGCGCAGCTCCGAAACTCTGCTTCGGAAAACTACGCACCCCTAGCCGATGTCCGCGAGGAAGGTCCACGTCGGGTTGGAGGTGTCGACCGCATCGAGTCCCGTGTGGCCGATCAGATCCCGATCAGCGCCAGGGTGCCGAGGCTCATCCCCGCCGCTACGCAGCGGCCCCAGCATCGCCGGACAGCACGATCCGACGCCCGCTCACGGTCCTCGCGCGGATCCGCATCCAGTGGCCCTTACGTCCGGGTGTCCACGTCTCGAGGCCCAGGCGCTTTAGGCGCCGGAGCTCGGTCGGGCTCGTGACTTCTTCGGTCATCCCGACGATGATCACGCTCCAGCCCGTGCGCGAGCCGGGATCGATCCCGTCGATTTCGAACGCGGCATTGCCGTTCATCAGCATCGCGTGGAACTTCGATCCATCAGCAGTTCGGAAGGCGACCGACTGCGATGGTTCATCGAACACGTAGTTGACGGGACGTATGACCGGTGTGTCCATCGAGACCGCCAGCCGCCCGAACCGGTGGGAGCCGAGCAGCGCCAAGCACTCCTCGCGCGGCAGGACGAGCATTTCGCTCTTCGGCTCATCGGGAATCGGCGAGCCCACCTCAGCCGATGGCTCACGGTGAGTCGATTCATGGGACGCGTCGGAAGTCATGGCCCCACCGTAGGGCGGTCGGGCCATCCCAACAGCCGCATAAAGCCGCGCTTGGCTGCACAGAACTACTGGCCGTCGTCGCGCTCGCCCGGCGGCCGATAGCCGGCACTGCGACCTGCGGCGCTTCCGGCAACGGGCTGCGGATTTTCCGCACAACTCATCGGACGAGGACGGATGGTGACGCATGTTGCGAAACCGATCATCACCCGCAGCAAACCCGAGTAATTGGGTCCAACCGTCAGAGGAGGAACACCATGTCACGCAAAGTGTTCGATATTCTCGCCAGCAGCGCCGGCGTCATCGTCGTCGTCGTCCTGGTGATTGCAGGTGGTCTGTTGACCTGGGGTCACAGCTTCGTCAACAGCAACGTCCACAATCAGCTGGCCCAGCAGCAGATTTACTTCCCGCCCAAGGCGGCGTTCGATCATCCCAAGGCGGGCACTAAGATCACCCCGTCGATGATTCCATCGGTCTCCAAGTACGCCGGACAGCAACTGCTCACCGGCGAACAGGCCAAGACCTACGCGGATGATTTCATCGCCGTGCATCTGTCCGAGATGCCGTACGGCGGGGTGTACTCGAAAGTCAGCGCGGCGTCGCTGGCCAATCCGAAGAACACCCAGCTGCAGACGGTGACGCAGACAGTGTTCCGCGGCACGACTCTCCGCGCCATGCTGCTCAATGCGTACGCGTTCTCGATGTTCGGCACGATCATGCTGTGGGGCGCGATCGCCTCGTTCATCGGGGCCGCGGCCATGGCGGTGCTCGTCGGTCTGGGCTTCTGGCACGCCCGGCGTACGTCCGAGGAGGCGAGTGTCCTGGCTCCGAAGGCGGTTCCGGCCTCTTCCTGACGCTCGATCCGAAGACAACAGGACCCATCAAGACGACGCCCTCGCCGGGTTCGCCCGGCGAGGGCGTCGTCCGTTTCGGTCAACGGCAGCGACCGGTGAACTTGTGACACTGAACGGACCGACACACCGTCCCTGCGCGACGTCTCAGTGAGCCACAGCAGCCGGCCGTCTGGGGTGCCGCGGCGCCAGGTGAGCCATGGCCTCGAGCTCGCGCTCGAGCTGCGCGACGACGTGCTCGGGATCCGGAATCAGCGTGGCATCGACCATCAGGCCAACGGTCACCTCGCCGCGGTAGCTGAAGATGCTCACGCTCATCCCGATGTGTCCCGACGTCGGAGCCCAGACGAGAACCGCCCGCACCGGTGTCCCGGCGAGATAGACCGGCTGCGACGGCCCGGGTACGTTGGTCACAATCGCGGTTCCCTTTCCCGTGAACAGATCGACGATCCGCCGCTCGACGGGCTCGGGCGTGAGGCCCGTGGCGCTCAGGAGCGCGTAAGAGATCGGTCCGTCGCGACCCGCCTTGATCTCGGTCATCCGCTTGTGGACCTCGAGAAGGCGACGGTAACTCCCACTGACGCCAACTGGGAGCGGCAGGAACACCAACCCGAACTTGTTGCCGAGGTCTCGCGGTACCTCCTGATCGAGCGGGCGCAGGTTGAACGGCACCATCGCCTGGATCTCGCCTGCGGCGGTCCCGCGGTCCCGTAAGTAATGGCGCAATCCGCCGCTCAGAGCGGCCATGAGAACGTCGTTGACGGTGGCGTCGTGCGAGTGCGCGACCTCCTTGACCTGTTCCAGCGACAGCGGCTTGCCCCAGGCCACGCGCCGGCTGATCCCGGGATCGCCCTTGATCGCGCTCGCCGCGTCGGGCCGCGTCAGCAGCAACCGGGCGGCGGTTGCGCTGTCGCGGGCGATCGCGCCGGCCAGGCTCGCGGCGTGCGACGGTGAGGTCACGAGGCCGACGCCGTGTCGGACTGCGGCCATGCCCGCGTGTCCGGCGCCCGCGAGGAGGCGCTCGGTCGACCCGGCGAGGCCCGGGACGATCCGCGCCGACTGCGCGCCCGGGCGCTCGGGAATCGGCGGGCCGATCCCGGCGTCGGGGTCCGCGTCGGTGAGCGAGAGCATGACCCTGGCCAGTGCGATCCCGTCCGCGATGCAGTGGTGCATGCGGTTGATGATCGCCGCGCCCTCGCCGAAGCCTTCGACGAGATACGTGTGCCATAGCGGGCGATTGCGGTCGAGCGGCATGGTCATCAGGTCCCCGACGAGTTCCTGAAGCGCGGCTTGGTCGCCCGGGGCCGGAAGTGCGAGACGGTGCACATGGTGCTCGAGCGAGAAATCGGGATCGCCTTCCCACCGCGCCGGACGCAATGGGAGGCGACTTTCCACCACCCGCTGGCGAAAACGCGGGTAGCGGTCGACGAGGCGGGTCTGGATGATCTGCTTGACTCGCTCCCAATCGGGCGGCTCGTCGAACAGCTCGACGGAGTTGATCACCATCAGGTTGGTCGGCCGATCCATGTGAAGCCACGCTGTGTCAGCGGTTGAGAGGCGAGTGCTCATCTCTGCCTCAGCTCCCGGGCGGCACCATCACGGTGTCGCAAGCAGTGCGCGCTCGATCAGCCCGCTCAGTTCGACGACTTCGAACTCGGCGCCGACGGTCTTGACCGCATCGGAGTACATCGTGAGGTCCTTGGGGCAGCTGACGACGAAATAGTCGATCGCCCCGAGGGTTTGCGCCTCGCGGATGCGCTGCTCGCTGGGACGCTCGGCGCCGTTCGCCTCGCTCATCCAGATTCTCCCGCCGCCGGCACCGCAGCAGAACGTGTTCGTGCCGTGCCGCGGCATCTCGACGAGCTCGCACCCGGTCGCTTCGATCAGCCGGCGCGGGGCGTCGGTGATCTCGTTGTAGCGCGCCAGATAACAGGGGTCGTGATACGTGACCCGGGTGCCCGTCAGGGTCGGTGGCAGGGCAAGGGTGCCCTTCGAGGTCAGCTCGACGAGCAGTTCGGTGTAGTGGTAGACCGGCTTGTCCAGGCCATAGTCCGGATACTCGTTCCGAAGCGTGTTCAGCGAATGGGGATCGGTTGTGAAGATCGCCTCGAACCGCGCCTGATTCAGCGCCGCCATGTTCTGCTCGACGAGCAGCTGGAACAGGCCTTCCTCTCCGGCGCGACGCACGTCGTTGCCAGACGAGCGCTCGCCCTCGAAGAGGAGACCGAACGACACGCCGGCATCGTGCAAGATCCGGGCGAGACGTTGCGAGGCGAGCTGCACGCGCTCGTCGAAGGAGGCGTAGTCGCCCACGAACCAGACGTACTCGACCGGCTCGATGCGCGCGTCGGGAATCCTGAAGTCGAGCGCCCGCGTCCACCGGGCGCGCGATCGTGCCGACCGACCGTAGGAGTTGCCCTGCGCGGCGAAGTTCTGGAGCGTCTGCTGGAGAAGGGGGTCCACTTCCCCTCGCTCGACGAGGGCTCGGCGCATGTCGATGATCATCGGCACGTGCTCGATGCCCGCTGGACAGGCCTGTACGCATGCCATGCATGTTGTGCACTGCCACACCCCCTGCGGGGTGGCGAGCCACCCGAGCACGTCCTCGGGGTCGCTTCCGCGCGGCTCTTCGAGCAGCCGGCCGGCGGCGGCCAGGGCGGCGGGGCCGACAAACCCGGTTTCGGGGTTGGCGATCGGACAGGCGGACACGCACACCCCGCACTCGATGCAGTCCTCCAAGCGTACGTACGAGTCGAGCTGCTGGGGGACGGTCGCCTCGGGTAGCACCTCGCTGACGCGGATGATCGGGTGCGGCTCGGGCAGGTGCTCGTAGAACGGGCCCATGTCCACGACCACGTCCGTGCGCACAGGAAGGTTCGCCAGCGGCTCGACCTGGATGTCATCCCCGTAGTCCGCCAGGTCGCAGACGCACGCAAGCGCCGACTCTCCGTTGACGCGCAAGCCGCAGGTCCCGCACGATGCGTGGAAGCACGAATGCCGCAGCGAAAGCGACGGATCGCCGTGCAGCTGGATCCACCGAAGCGCATCGAGGACGGTCTTGCAACCGTCGACGGGCACGTCGAACTCGTCGAAACGGACTTCGCTTTCGCCGGACTCCTGGCGGTAGACGCGCAGCCGGCGTGTAGTGGTCTCGTGCTTCTGAACTGTGAGTTCCTCGGTGACAGCCATGAGTGCCGCCTCCTCAAGCCGCCATCGCGGCGTAGTACGCGGTGTGGGGGAGCAGCACCGTGTCGCGGGTCCGGCACGGCTCGTCGATGTCGAGCTTTTCGCACACGACGTTGGCGCACAGCTCGGCCATGCCGCGCAGCGTGGTCCCCTTGCCACCGGTGATGGTGATGAAGCCTTCGACCCCGTCGGTCTCCTTGTGGTCGAAAGTCTTGAACGTCCGGGAAAGCTCGCGACCGGTGTCCGCCTCGCCGCGCGAGCCGATCAGTGGGCGCGCGGCCGACCATGCCGCTCTGAACTCGGTGCACCGGACGGCCGGGATCAGCTTGCTCCCCTCGGTGTACATCCGCTCGACGTGATCGGCGGGCACGGGGAGATCATCGGGGTCTTCGACCGTCCACGAGCTGGTGCCGACCACGGACAGCCCGCGCTGAGGCACAACGATGTCGCCGTCGCCGGACTTGTGCAGCCGGTTGATCACCATGTTGCACAGGCGGCCGTGCAGCGCCAGCAGTACTCCCGGGGACGGGCGGATGGGGACGTCGACGCCGGCCATCGCGGCGATCTTTTCGGACCACGGCCCGGTTGCGTTGATGACGACGTCCGCGTGGATCTCGCGATCCTTGCCAGTGACGCGGTCGCGCACCAGTGCGCCGCTGACCAGATGGTCGTGAACGAGCAGTTCCTCCACCTCGGTGTACGAATGGATCTCGGCGCCGTTGTGAGCCGCGGTTGCGAAGAAGCGAAGCGGCAGCCGCATCGCGTCCATCGTGCCGTCGGGGATTCGCACCGCCGCCTTCAGCTGCGGGTTGAGATTCGGCTCGAGCGCAAGCGCTTGGCTCGGCGTCAGACGCTCGGTCGGTATGCCCGAAGCCTCACACCCGTCTATGAACGGCTCGAGATAGTCCATGTCCTCGTCCTCGATGGCGACGAACAGCCCGTCGTTGAGCTCGAAGCTGCCCGGGCATATACGCCTGAGGATCATGTTCTCCTCGATGCACTCGACCGCCGACTCGCGGTCGCCCACCGCATATCGAGCGCCGCTGTGCAGCAAGCCGTGGTGGCGTCCGGTAGTGCCCGACGTGAGCTCGCCGCGCTCGACCAGCGTGACCTTGAGGCCGCGCAGTGTCAGGTCGTGTGCGAGCGCCCCGCCAGTGCCTCCTCCACCGACGATCAGTATGTGTGGGTCATTTTGGGTGGCCATTTGACACGCTCCGCCCTCACCGGCGCCGCGCAAGCCGAGAACCCGTCCGCTCGAGGCCTGTCCCAATGGCAATGAAGAAATTGGCGATCACGAACACGATCAACCCGAATCCGACCGCGCACAGCACGCCGACGATCACCGGACCCAGGGCGATCGCGACAATCAGCGCCGGGATCGCCATGAGGAACGCGACAATTACCCCAAGTGCGACTTTCATGGTGGATCACCTCCATCGAGGCCGGATCGGCATATCTGCGATGAACGTAACCCTGGCCGGTGACATCGGCATCCGTGCCTTCGTGTGGTCTTACTGCGCGAGACTACGGTGCGACAGGCCTATCAGGATGCCCGTTTCGCCGTGCGCCGCAATGGTCGGGTCGGGCCCCGATCGCCATCGATGCGACCCGAGCAGCCCGGTCGTCCTGACCGCATCCGCATAAATCCGCGGCCGGGGCACGCGTTCTCCGCGACCGGAATCGGGGCGCGCCTCGTTGCAAGCCTGCTCGCGGCTGGCAACGCTACCTGCACAGACATGCGACGACTTCAGCTCGTTCAGATCGAGGCGATGGATTCCCATCGGTTCGAGGCTGTGCTCTCGGCCGAGGAGTACCAGAACCTGCGCTCGTTGGTTGACCGCGGCGCGATGGCGCTGCGCGGCCGGGTGATCTGGAACGTCAACTCCACGGCCAGTGGTGGCGGAGTGGCCGAGCTCCTACGTACCTTGCTCGGATACTCACGCGGCAGCGGCGTCGACGCGCGCTGGCTCGTGGTCTCGGGAGGACCGGCGTTCTTCGAGGTCACCAAGCGCATCCACAATCGCCTCCACGGGTTCGATGGAGATGGACGCGCTCTGGGCGAGGGCGAGCGCGCGATCTACGAGGGCACGCTGGCCGAGAACGCCGCTGCGCTTGTGCCGCTCATCCATCCGGAGGACATCGTGATCCTCCACGATCCGCAGACCGCCGGGCTGGTCGACGCAGTGAGGAGGACAGGCGCTGCGGTCATCTGGCGTTGCCATGTCGGTGTTGACCATCCGAACTCTCGCGTCCGGGAAGCCTGGAGCTTCATGCGGCGGTATCTGCGTAACGCCGACGCATACGTGTTCTCGCGCGCGCAGTTCGCCTGGGACGGGCTCGAGCCGCGCAAGATCGCCGTGATCCACCCGTCGATCGATCCGTTCTCGGCCAAGAACCAGGATCAGACGCGCGCCCAGAGCTTGGCGATCCTGGTCCGAGCCGGCGTTCTCGCCGACGGCGCCGGCGAACCTGCGACGTTCACGCGCGGCGACGAGACGCCCGGACGGATCGACCGGGCCGCCGCGCTGCTCGAAGCCAGGCCGTTGACTTCGGCTGATCGGTTCGTCATCCAGGTCTCACGATGGGATCGCTTGAAAGACCCGCTTGGGGTGATGGCCGGCTTCGCCCGCCACATCGCGGATCGAACCGACGCCCACCTGGTACTCGCCGGGCCCGCGGCGGACTCGGTAGCCGACGACCCCGAGGGAGCTGCGGTGATCGGCCTCGTGAGGGATGCATGGCACCAGCTCCCGCAGCCGATCCAGAGCCGAGTCCACGTGGCGTCGCTGCCAACGACCGACATCGGGGAGAACGCCGCGATCGTCAACGCGCTTCAGCGGCAAGCTGCCGTCGTGATCCAGAAGAGCGTCGCCGAGGGCTTCGGCCTGACCGTGGCCGAAGCGATGTGGAAGGATCGGGCGGTCGTCGCGAGCGCCGTCGGAGGAATCCAGGACCAAATCGTCGACGGTGAATCGGGCGTTCTGCTGCCAGACCCGCGCGACCTGGCAGCGTTCGGCAACGCCGTCGTCGACCTGTTGGAGGATCGCGAACGGGCACAGCTGATCGGCGCCGCGGCACACGCCCGGATCCGGGATGCATTCCTGGCGCCGCGTCACCTCGGACGCCACTTCGCGTTGATCGAGCGGGTGCTCTCGGCGCGCGAGGGGGAGCGTGGTGACGGACGCGTACCCGCCGTTCCGGCTGCCGCCGTGAGCTCCCAGCGATGAGCCACGTTCTGTTCCCGATCGTGTGGGGCATCGGCCTGCTGGTGTTCGCGGTGTTGATCGGCGTACGCGCGCGGGTGCTGCTCGCCGCGCGGCCGGCGGGCCGGTTCGACCATCCCGCGGCGCGGATCCGTCGCGCGGTCGTCTACGGGCTCGGCCAGAAGAAGTTCCTGTCCGGCGAGCAGCCCGCCGGGATCATGCACGCGCTGATCTTCTGGGGCTTCGTCGTGCTGATGCTCCAGGTGATCACGCTCTTCGGCCGCGCCTTCGACGCGAACTGGAACATCCCGGCGTTCGGCCCGAATCAGCCCCTCGGGCCGCCGTTCCTCGTCCTGCGCGACGTGCTCGAGGTGGTCGTGATCGTCGCGGCCGTGTACATGCTTTATCGACGGGTGGTCGCCCACACCCCGCGACTGTTCGGCCATTTTCCGGCCGAGCGGCGCTACCACGACGCCGCACACTGGGAAGGCAGCCTGATCCTGGTGTTCATCCTGCTGATCATGGTCGGCGGTCTGCTGTACGACGCCGGGCGCCTCGTGGCCTACGACATCCACGGCAATGAGCAGGACTTCGCGCCGGCCACAGCGGCCGTCGCCGCTGCGCTCGGCGGTCTCAGCCGCTCATCGGCGAACACGGTCAGCGAGGTCGGCTGGTGGATCCACTGCGTGACCATCCTGATCTTCCTCAACCTGCTGCCGCTCTCCAAGCACTTTCACATCATCACAGCCATCCCGAACGTGTTCTTCGGGAAGCTTCCGCCCCGCTCGGTGGAGCGGCCGCTGGCGATCACGCACGCGCCGGCCGCCCCGGTGGCGGCACTCGATCCACCGCCGACCGGTCGCGCGGGCGTGGCCTCGCTCGCCGACCTGAGCTGGAAGCAGGTGCTCGACGCGTTTACGTGCACCGAGTGCGGGCGATGTACGGAGGTGTGTCCGGCGGCCGCGAGCGGCACGCCGCTCGCGCCGCGCCAGCTTGTCCTCGACCTCCGCGATCGCCTCTATCACCGCGCCGACGTGACTAACGGCGGTGACTGCTCTGAGCCCTTGATCGACGACGACGTTCTGTGGTCGTGTACCACCTGTATGGCGTGCGTCGAGGCGTGCCCCGTCGGAATCGAGCATGTACCGACGATCGTCGATATGCGCCGCCTCCTGGTCGATCGGGGCGAGATGGATCCGCTGCTCCAGCAGACTCTCCAGAACTATGCGGGTCAGGGCAACTCCTATGGCAAGTCAGCGCGCATGCGGGCACGCTGGACCAAGGGGCTCGACTTCAAGATCCCGGACGCGCGCGACGAGCCGGTCGAGTACCTGTGGTTCGTCGGTGACTTTGCCTCCTACGACGAACGCGTGCAGCTCGCCTCCCAATGCGTGGCGCGCATCCTCCATGGCGCGGGCGTGTCGTTCGGCCTCCTCTACGAGGGCGAGCGAAACGCCGGCAACGACGTGCGCAGGATCGGCGAGGAGGGTCTGTTCGAGCTACTCGTCGAGCACAACATGGATGCTCTCGGCCAGGCGCACTACCAGGCGATCTTCACCACCGACCCGCACTCGCTGAACACGCTCCGCAACGAGTACCCGCAGTACGGCCTGGACAAGCCCGTCTACCACTACACCGAGCTTCTCGCCGACCTGGTAGCCCACGGCGTCATCTCGCTGCGCACGCCGCTCACCGGGACGCGCGTGACGTACCACGATCCGTGCTATCTGGCCCGCTACAACCGGATCACCGAGGCGCCGCGCCGGCTGATCGAGGCGACCGGCGCCGAGCTCGTCGAGATGCCCCGGCACGGCACCAACACGTTCTGCTGCGGGGCGGGCGGGGGCCGAATCTGGATGGGCGAGTCCGACGCTGCGGGAGAGCGGCCGAGCGAGCAGCGGATCCGCGAGGCCCAGACGCTTGGCCGGCTCGACTATTTCCTGGTCAGCTGCCCGAAGGACCTGGCGATGTACTCCGACGCCGCCAAGACGGTTGGCGCCGAGTTCGAGGTCGCCGAGATGACGACCCTCATCGAGCGGGCGCTCGCCGGGGCCGAGGCCATTGGTGCGAAGGTCTCGCATGCGGCCCAGCCGGCAGCGTAGCCAGCTCTCCAGGCGTTTCGCGGTGCCCTGCGCATGCGTGACGTGCCCATTGTGGCGCGCTGGCCGGACCGTGGCACACCATGGAGACTAGGCCGTGTCGACGATCGCGCCGCGCAGCTCAAACCACTCGATCGCCTGCTCGCGCAACTTGAACTTCTGGACCTTCCCGGTCACGGTCGACGGGAACTCGTCCACGGAGATCACAAAGCGAGGGATCTTGTAGTGGGCGATCTTGCCCCGGCAGAACTCGCGCAATGCGTCGGGATCGATCATGTCGCCGCTCCGTGTGATCACGAACGCGGCGATCTCTTCCCCGTAGCGCGCGTCGGGAACTCCGACGACCTGCACGTCCTTGATCTCAGGATGTGTGTAGAGGAACTCCTCGATCTCGCGCGGGTAGATGTTCTCCCCGCCGCGAATGATCATCTCCTTCGAGCGGCCAACGATGTTGACGTAGCCATCACGGTCCATCGTCGCGAGATCGCCGGTGTGCATCCAACCGGCTGGATCGATCGCTTCGCCGGTCTGCTCGGGATCGTTCCAATAGCCGAGCATCACGCTGTAGCCCCGCGTGCATAGCTCACCGGCCACGTCGCGCTGTACGCATACGCCGCTCTGGGGATCGATGATCTTGACCTCGACGTGCGGGTGCACCCGACCCACCGTGGAGGTGCGGTGATCGATGTCGTCGTCCGCGCTCGTCTGGGTTGAGACGGGAGAGGTCTCGGTCATTCCGTAGCAGATCGTCACCTCAGCCATGTGCATCCGGTCGATCACTTTGCGCATCACCTCAACCGGACATGGAGAGCCGGCCATGATCCCAGTTCGCAGCGAAGTGAGGTCGAAGTCGCCGAACTCGGGCAGTTCCAGCTCAGCGATAAACATCGTGGGTACGCCGTAGAGCGATGTGCAACGCTCATCCTGCACAGCACGCAGCGTCGCGACCGCTTCAAATGATGGCGCCGGTATAACCATGCATGCTCCATGTGTCGTGCACGCGAGGTTGCCGAGCACCATTCCGAAGCAGTGGTAGAACGGCACAGGGATGCAGACCCGATCCTCGGGTGTGTAACGGCACATTTCGCCGATGAAGAAGCCGTTGTTGAGGATGTTGTGATGAGTGAGGGTCGCGCCCTTGGGGAAGCCGGTCGTGCCGCTCGTATACTGGATGTTGATCGGGTCGTCGAACTGGAGCCGGCCGGGCAGCTCGAACTCGCCCTCGCCTGCGGCTAGCAACTCATCCCAGTCGGGTGAGTCAAGAAACAACGTTCGCTCGAGCACCTCACATAGAGGAGCAACATCTTCGACCATCCCAACGTAGTCCGAGCTCTTAAACGCGCGGGCCGCGATCAACGCACGGCAACTCGACTGATTGAGCACGTACTCAAGTTCCGACGTGCGGTACGCGGGGTTGACGTTGACCAAGATCACCCCTGCCTTGGCGGAGGCGTACTGAACCAGTACCCACTCGGCGCAGTTTGGCGCCCAGATTCCAAGTCGATCGCCGGGCTCGAGGCCCATCGCCACCAGACCGCGTGCGACCCGCTCAACATGGCCAGCGAGCTCCGCGTAGCTCCAGTGCACACCCTGGTGCGGAACGACGAGCGCGTCCCGCTCGGGGTGAGACTGGGCCACTCGATCGAAGTTCGCACCGATCGTCTCTCCGATCAAAGGAGTGGCCGGGGAGCCATGGACGTATGAGATTTGGTGGGACATTTGCTCTGATCCTCTCAGGTCACTGTCACGTTGGTCTCACTGTTACTCATAACCAGCCGGGTCACCCAGCGAGCCGCGGTCTTGTTCTCGGCGCTGGCCGGTCGCACATGGCGTTAGCTGACCAGCGTGGTCAGCTCGTCCGCGACGTCGAACAGGTCGGCCACCACTCCGAAGTGGGCGACGTTGAAGATCGCGGCGCTCGGGTCCTTGTTGACGGCCACGATCAGCTCGGCACCCTGCATACCCTCGACATGCTCGGGCGCGCCTGAGACGCCCAGTGCGAGGTACAGCTTCGGCTTGACCCTCGCGCCCGATTTCCCAACCTGCCTGACCTTCGGCAGCCATCCCGAGTCGATCACGGGACGCGAGCCCGCGAGCTCGGCACCGAGCGCCGTGGCCAGTTCCTGTGCGATCTCGATGTTCTCGGCGCCGCCGATCCCGCGGCCGACGCAAACGATCCGCTCGGCCTTGGTCAGGTCGACGCCCTCGTCGGCCGGCACGAATCCTTCGAGGAACGTGGTCCGCAGACTGTCGAGCTTGGCCGGCGCGGGCAGCTGGACGCGTTCGCCGCGCCCGGACGCACCCGATACATCGTGCATTGCGGTCGAGTTGACCGCGAACACCGCGGGCAGCGTGGTCCTTACGGTGGCGAGCAGCTGCCCGCCATACACCGTGCTAGTCGACTCGGCTTCCCCGTCGTGCACCGACAGACCGACGCAGTAACCGACAAACGGGAGGTCCGCCCGCGCGGCGGCGGCCGCGGCCAGGTCGTAGCCGGCGGTGGTGTTTTCGAACAGAACGAGTTGTGGCTTGCGGGCCTCGATCGCGGCTGCCAGCGCCGCCTGGTGCGCTTCGGGGAGATAGGGCGAGAGCGCGGGGTGGGACATCTCGAGAACCACGTCGGCCCCGGTCAGTCCGTCGGCGCCGGATTCCCCGCCCGCGACCAGCGCCACCACTTCCCCGCCGGCGCCGGTCGCCAGCGGGCGGGCAAAGGCGAGCAGTCGCTCGGCGTCGCCCGACGGGTCGATATACACGAGTACGTCAGCCATCAGCTCACCAGAGCTCCCTGTTCGCGCAGCAGCGCTGCGATTTGCGTGGCTAGCTCCTCGGGACCTCCCTCGAGCATCTTCGCCCCGGCCGTCTGCTCGGGCCGGTCGAGTGACTCGATCGTCGAGGCTCGCGCCGGCGCCGGCACATCGACCGCGAGGGTCTCGGTGCTCGCCTCGGTCATCGCCTGCCGCAGCCGCGCCATCGACACGTAGCGAGGCGGCGCGCTGGCGGACTGCAGGCCGACGACGGCGGGCAGCTCGACGCCGAGGACCGCGAGACGTCCGCCGGCGTACTCCTGAGTCACCTCCGCGCGGCCGTCGACGAGCTTGACGCCGACGACCACGTTGACCTGGGGCCAGTCGAGCGCGGCAGCCAGATACGGCGCCCCCTGACCGAACACGTCGGTAGGAGTCTGCACGCCGGTCAACACCAGGTCGGGCTTCAGCTCGCGGAATGCCTGCGCGAACGCCAGTGCCGCGGTCCGGGAATCGTACGGATCGAGCTCGCCTGCGTCGACGATCACGATCCGATCGGCGCCACGGGCGTAGGCCACGCGCAGCGCCTGTTCGATGCCTTCGGCCCGGAGCCCGACGGCGGTGACGGTGGCGCCGGTGGCCTCCTTGATCAGCACGGCCTCCTCGAGCGCCTGGTCGTCGAACTCGTTCATGACCATCTCGACGTACTCGCGGTCGATATCCGCGCCGTCGAGCTCTAGTTCGTCGCCCGGGTTCGGCATGAGCCGTAGCGCGACTGCGATGTTCATGGTCATCTCACTCCCACGTCGCTCATAGATACTGGGCAAGGTAGGTCGCGCTCGACCGCGCGGCTTCCGGGCACCTCCGAGATCCGAGTACGTAGTTTCTCCCCCGGGTCAGCGGGTCATGTGCCGATGGCATCGCGTGCGCGCTGCGAGACGGTGAAAGCCTCGCCAGCCAGCATGGAGGTAAATCCCATGGCAACCGTCGCTCAAGGGCTCGACGTCGAGACTCTGAACCTTGCTTTGAAGTCGATCAACGACTTCGCCGAACGTGAGCTTCCCGACGCCAGGCTAATCGAACTCGACGAACGCGACGAGTGTCCGGAGGACGTCGTGCGCATGATGTCCGCTCCCGATGGCCTCGGCATCCAGCTGCTGTTCGTGCCCTTTCAGTACGGCGGCATGGGTGGCGGGGCGTTCGACGTGTATCGCATCTGCGAGCGGATGGCTGCGATCGACCTCGGACTTGCCACGTCCGAGTTGGCGACGTTCCTCGGCAGCGACCCACTGAGGGTCGGCGGCACAGAAGAGCAGAAGGCCCTCTACCTGGGAAAGATCGCCAGGGAAGGGGTGTTGTTCGCCTACGGCGCCACCGAGCCCGAGGCCGGCAGCGACCTAACCGCGCTCAAGACCGTGGCGGAGCCGGTCACCGACAACGGCACAGTTACGGGCTACAGGATCTCGGGCGCCAAGCAGTGGATCTCAAACGGCGGCCTGGCGGATCTGTACACCGTGCTCGCGCTGGCGCCGGGTGGCCCGACCTGGTTCGTCGTCGAGGCCGGCGCCGATGGCTTCACTCACGGCGAGCACGAGGACAAGCATGGGATCCGCCTGAGCAACACGGCGGCACTGTTCCTGAACAAGGTCTTCGTCGATGCCGACCACGTGATCGGCGGCGCGGAGGGCGACGGACTGGTTCAGGCCCAGCAGGTGTTCGGCTACACGCGCGTGATGGTGGCGGCGTTCGGCCTCGGCGCGGGGTGGTCCGCGCTCGACCGCGCGATCCCGTATTCGAAGAAACGGATCGCCGCGGGCGCCCCACTGTCCGAAAAGCAGGGGTTCACGTACAAGCTGATCACGCCGCATGCGATCGCGCTCGAGGCGGCCCGCGCCGCGATTGAGGAGACCGCGCTGCGTCTCGATGCGGGCGAACCCGGTCTTCAGATCGAGGGAGCCATCGCAAAGCTTCTGGCCACCGAAGCGGGCGACGCTGCCGCCGACGCCGCGATCCAGGCCCACGGCGGCTACGGCTACACGCACGACTACATGGTCGAGAAGATCAAGCGCGACGTCCGGATCACCAGGATCTACGAGGGCACCTCGGAGATCATGGAGATGACGATCGCCCGCGGCCGCTGGCAGGAGCACCTGAAGACGCGCGGTGATTATTATCACGCGCGCGCGCGGGAACTCGACGGTCTTCACGGCGAGCATCCTGCAGTTGGCGCCGATGTCGCCGCGCTGGCGGCCCGCGCGCTGGCCGAGCTGCTCGAGCGCTGCCGCACGCAGCGGCTGACCCGCGAGCAGCACATTCTGTTCCGCATCGGCGCGCTCATCGCCCAGGTCGAGGGTGCCGAGGCGTTCGCGCGGCGCGCGGCGCTGGCCGCCGCCAGGGAGCTCGGGCCCAAGGCCTCCAGGCGATTGAAGCCCGACGCGCTCGCCGCCGCCAGCAGGGTCAACGCCCGCAATGCCGCGATGGCGATCGCGTCCGAGGGGGTCCGCTGGGTCGCCGGCGCCGACGGCGGTGATCTCGGTGACTTCGAGCAGCGGCTGGGAGCGATCCATCGCGCCCAGGCCGGGCTGATGGACGACCTGCGGGAGGTCACCACGGCCGTCTACGGCCGCATGCGGCCGTGAAACCCAACTTTTGAGCCCCAGAACGAAAGCGCACCGACATGAGTGACCCACAAGACAACGCAGTCGCAATCGTCGGCGTGGGCGCGATCCTCCCGGACGCACCGGACGCCGGCGCCTTTTGGCAGAACGTGAGTGGCGGACGGTATTCGATCAGCGAGGTCGATCCGGACCGGTGGGATCCGGAGTTGTATTACGACCCCGACCCGCGCGCGCCCGAGAAGACATACTCCAAGCTCGGGGGATGGGTGCGCGAATGGGAGTGGAATCCGCTCGGCTGGAAGCTGCCGATCCCGCCCAAGGTCGGCGAGGCGATGGACGACGGCCAGAAGTGGGGGGTGGCGTGCACGCGCATGGCGCTGATGGACGCCGGCTGGCCCGACCGTCCGCTGGACCTCGACCGCACCGCGGTGATCGTCGGTAGCGCTCTCGGCGGCGAGAAGCACTACCTGACCAGCCTGCGCATCGCGTTCCCGGAGCTGACCCGCGAGCTCGAGCGAACCGAGAGCTTCAGCGCGCTGCCCGCGGACGTCCGCGCGTCCGTCGAGCGCGAGCTGCGCGAGCGGTTCGAGAACTGGCTCCCGATCGTTACCGAGGACACCATGCCCGGCGAGCTCGCGAACTGCACGGCCGGCCGGATCGCCAACCTGTTCAACGCCCGCGGTCCGAGCTTCACCACCGATGCGGCGTGCGCGTCGGCCCTGGCGGCGATGGACGCCACGATCGAAGGGCTGCTGGAGCGCGACTTCGACGTCGCGATCACGGGCGGGGTCGACAGGAACATGGGGGCGAACGCGTTTGTCAAGTTCTGCGCGATCGGCGCGCTGTCGCCCACGGGCACCCGTCCGTACTCGGACGGCGCGGACGGGTTCATCATGGGCGAGGGCGCGGCGCTGTTCGTGGTCAAGCGGCTCGCGGACGCGGTTCGCGACGGCCACCGCATCTACGCAGTGGTTCGCGGTGTGGGCGGCTCGAGTGACGGCAGGGGCAAGGGGATCACCGCGCCCAACCCGATCGGCCAACGCTTTGCCGTAGAGCGCGCGTGGCGCAACGCCGGTCTGTCGCCTGGTGAGTGCACGCTCATCGAGGGTCACGGCACGTCCACGCGCGTCGGCGACGCGGTCGAGCTGAACGCCCTGATGGAGGCCTTCAGCGGCGCGCACCTCGAGCCTGGATCGATCGCGCTCGGATCGGTCAAGTCGAACATCGGCCACCTCAAGGCGGCGGCGGGCGCGGCAGGCCTGCTCAAGACCACGCTCGCCCTTCACCACAAGATGCTGCCGCCGAGCGTCAACTTCGAGCGTCCCAACCCGAACCTCGACTGGAGCGTGTCTCCGTTTGCCGTCAACACCGAGCTGCGCGCCTGGGACGTCGCCCCGGGCAAATCTCGCGTCGCGGGCGTGAGCGCGTTCGGGTTCGGTGGTACGAACTTCCACGTCGTGATGGAGGAGTACGTGCCCGACCGTCCGACCACCAACGGCAATCGTTTCTCGGTCACGGTCCCGACGGATGTCCCGTCAGTGACTACAACCGCGCCGGCGCCGGTGAAGCCGCCGCTGCGCGGCGCGCTCGTGCTTGGAGCGGACACCGAGGAGGCACTTGCGAACGAGCTGCGGACTGCGCTCGCCGACGCGCGACTGGGCCGCCACCTGGATCCGATCGCTCCGAGCTCGGAGACCCTACGCGCGCCTGAACGGATCGCGATCGATTACGCCGATGGACCCGAACTCGTCACCAAGGCGGAGATGGCGCTCAAGGTGCTGCAATCCGGCAACCAGGCCGCCTGGCCGGCACTCCGGGCCCGCGGCGTCCACCGCGGGAGCGGCGCCCCCGGCAAGGTCGCGTTCCTCTACACCGGGCAGGGCTCGCAGTACGCGAACATGCTCGGTGTCCTGCGCGAGCGCGAGCCGGTCGTGGCGAACCTGTTCGACGAGGCCGACGAGATTATGCTCCCGCTGCTCGAAGGCCGTCGACTGTCGGACATCATGTTTGCGGACCCGTCCGACCCGGAGGCGATGGCCCGCGTCGAGGCGGGCCTGCGCCCGACAGAGATTCAGCAGCCGGCAGTGATCACTGTCGACACCGCGCTCACGCGTCTGCTGGGCGAGTACGGCGTCGCACCTGACATGGCCATGGGTCACTCGGTCGGCGAGTACGGTGCGCTGGTCGCCGCCGGCGCCCTCACGTTCCATGACGCACTCGAAGCCGTGAGCGCTAGAGGCCGCGAGATGGCGCACCTGTCGGTCGAGGATCCCGGCGCGATGGCGGCGGCGCTGGCACCGCTCGAGGAGGTTCAGGAGCTAGTCGATTCGATCGACGGCTATGTCGTGCTGGCCAACGTCAACTCGAACCACCAGGTCGTCATCGGCGGCGCGACCGAAGCGGTCGGTCGGGCTGTCGCCGCTCTCCAGGAGCGCGGCCACACGGTAATTCCGCTGCCCGTCAGCCACGCCTTCCACACCGAGATCGTCGCGCCGGCCAGTGTGCCGCTCCGTGCGATGCTCCAGCGACTGGGCCTGCAGGCGCCACGGATCCCGGTCGTCGCAAACGTGACGGGTGAGCTTTACCCGACCGGCGAAGGAGCGGTTGACGAGATGCTCGGCATGCTCGCGCGCCAGGTAGCCTCGCCGGTGCAGTTCGTGAAGGGGCTGCACACGCTGTATGACGCGGGCGCCCGCGTATTCGTCGAATCCGGCCCGAAGCACGCGCTTCAAGGCTTCGCCTCCGACGTGCTTGGCGACGACAAGGTGGTCAGCCTGGCGACGAACCACCCCAAGCAGGGCGACGTCGCCACGTTCAACAACGCCTTGTGCGGCCTGTGGGCCGCCGGTCTCGGGGCAGGCCGCGAGCCGGCCGTTCGTGAGGTCGCTGTGCTGCAACCTCGCGCCATCCCCCCGGCGGCTCGGGCATCCGTCCCGGAGCCTCAGGCATCCATCCCGGGACCTCGCCCGCCCGCCCCGGAACCCCCGCACACGTCCCCGAGCGCCGGTGACGGTGCGCCCGAACGGATGAGCGATGACCTCGAGCAGTTGTTCGCGGAGTTCCTCCAGCGCGGTCGCCGGCTGATGGCCGCGCGCGGCGGCGACGCCGCGGGCGGGGCGGGCTTCTCCATTGCCGAGCCGGTGGTCATCACCGGTGCTGCCCTCGGCCTGCCGGGGGCCGAGCTTCTATTCGACGATCGCAACATCGCACGCCTCTTGGACGGTGAGCAGGAAATCGACGTGATCCCGAGCGCGGCCCGCCGCGAGATCCTGGATAAGCACATCACGCGGCTGGTCAAGTCCGAGGACGGCGGCGCCCGGTTCGAGACGATCGATCGTCTCGAGGACGTGGTCAAGCTTGCGGCGCGGTCCGGAGCGTTCGATCTCGAGAAGGAGTTCGGCGTCGACGCCGACCGCGTCGCGGCGCTGGGACGAGACACGCAGATGGCGATCGCCGCCGGGATCGACGCGCTTCGCGATGCCGGCATACCGCTCGTAATGCGCTACAAGACCACCACGAAGGGCACGAAGCTTCCTGACCGCTGGTCGTTGCCCGACGAGATGCGCGACGACACAGGGGTGATCTTCGCCTCCGCGTTCCCGGGGGTCGAGGAGATGGCGGATGAGGTGGAGCGCTACACGACCGACCGCATGCGCCGCCTGCGCCTTGGGGCGCTCGAGTCGCTCCGCGCGAGGATGCTCGACCACGACGGCACCGATCAGGTCGTACTGGCCGAGGTCGACCGGCGTATCCACGACGTGCGCCAGCAACTCGAGGAGGAGCCCTACGCATTCAACCGCCGGTTCCTGTTCCGGCTGCTGTCGATGGGCCACTCGCAGTTCGCCGAGCTGGTCGGCGCGCGCGGCCCAAACACGCAGGTCAACAGCGCGTGCGCCAGCACCACCCAGGCGATCGCCGTCGCCGAGGACTGGATCTGCACCGGCCGCTGCCGCCGGGTTGTGATCGTCGCCGCCGACGACGCCACTTCGGACACGATGCTCCCGTGGATCGGCGCTGGGTTCCTCGCCGCTGGAGCGGCCGCTACCGACGAGAACGTCGAGGATGCGGCGCTCCCGTTCGACCAGCGGCGGCACGGCATGATCGTCGGGATGGGCGCCGCCGGCCTGGTCGTGGAGAGTGCCGACGCGGCCCGCGAGCGGGGCATCACACCGATCTGCGAGGTGCTCGGCACCGTGCACGCGAACGCCGCCTTCCATGGGACGCGGCTCGACGTCGACTACATCGGCGGCGTGATGGAGAAGCTGCTCCGCCAGGCGGAGAGCCGGGGGATCCGCCGCGAAGAGATCGCGCCCGAGACCGTGTTCGTCTCGCACGAGACATATACCCCGGCCCGCGGGGGTAGTGCCGCGGCCGAAATCTTCGCGCTGCGTAAGGTCTTCGGCGAAGACGCCGACCGGATCGTGATCGCCAACGTGAAGGGGATGACCGGGCATCCGATGGGCGTCGGGCTGGAGGACGTGATGGCGGTCAAGTCGCTCGAGACCGGCGTGGTCCCGGCCGTGCCGAACTTCAAGATCCCCGATCCCGCGTTGGGGCCGTTGAACCTGTCGAATGGGGGCGCGTACCCGGTTCGGTTTGCGCTGCGACTCGCGGCGGGGTTCGGGTCACAGATCGCGATGACGCTGCTGCGCTGGACGCCCGTCGCCGATGGTCGACGTCGCAGCCCGGACGAGCTCGGCTACGAGTACCGGATCTCCGATCCGACCGTCTGGACGGAGTGGATGCGACGGGCCAGCGGCTACGAGGATCCCGCCCTGGAGGTCGTCCAGCACCGCCTGCGCGTCGTCGACCAGGGACCTCCGGCGGGCGTCGAGCACGAGCCGATGGTCCTCGACCGCGCGCCCGCGGAAATCGACCCGGCGGCGGTGTCGATCAAGACCGAGGTGGGCCTGGGCGAGCGTCGTCCGGCCTTGGCATCCGTCGCCACGCTCGCGCCGGCCGAAACTGTGCTTGCGGAGGCGGTGGCGGAGCGCGCGCCCGTGGTGACGCCAGCGGCCGCGGTCGCGGAACCGGCCCCCCTGCCGATGCCAGCGGCCGCCC
>DATJYY010000145.1:0-2827 GCA_035499395.1 Solirubrobacteraceae bacterium | reverse complement strand
GTGCCCCACACCTCGAGGTAGCGCCGACGGGTGTCGGGTGCGAGGGTGGGGATGGCGTAGCGGGGCCACCATTCCTGCTCGACGAACTCGGCGAGGGTCATCCGGGATTGGATGACGGTCGGGGCGAGTGGACCGAGCTGCTTGCGGCGCTTCACGTCGACGTCAAAGGCGTCCGCGTCGCCCTTGCGCTCGAATGTGCGGGCACGCTTTCGGCCCCCTTCGTTCCAACGGACGACGTACCGCTTGCCCCGCTTGGTGACGCTCATCCTCCGCTCCCTTCGATCGCCTTGAGCCGATCGAGCGACCCTAATCGGGACGCGCCGGCTCGGGCGGTGATCTGGCGCCGCGCCGGCCGGGTTTCCGGCCTCGGGGATCCACTACGGGTGCAGGCCTTGAACCACGCTTCGACCGCGTCCTCTCGCATCAGCCAGCGACCGCCGATCATCGCGGCCTCGAGCTCGCCGGCGTGGATGGCGCGGCGGACGGTGCGATGTTCGGCCCGGATGTAATCGGCCACCTGGTCGACGGTCATCAGCGGCATGAGGCTCATGCGCCGGCACGCTCCGGCATTACGCGAGAGCACGGAGGGCGGTTGCCGTCGCCCACAACGGGCCCGAATGAGGCGAGAGACGGCGTCCATACTCGACGCTCTTCGGTTCCATGCTGCATGGCTGCTTCTGCCTCGTAGGTACCGGCTTGGGTGGCCAAGGGCCTTCCTCTTGAACACGAGGACGATGAACTGCGGGCGAGCGCACTCCGGCTTGACTTCGAGGCGCGCTCGGCCGTATTCGGATCGCCGGCCACTGGCATGCCTTCGCGTTCGCGGTGGCGCGCTTGATGTTCTCGGTGAACGCAGTTCCGGCCGCGAAGGCCCCATCGTCCTGAGCGCCGTTGTCCAGCAGCCGGCAATACGCTGGCCTGGTGCGTGCCCTCAAAGAAGCGCTGCCCGGCGCGGCCCACGTGGCGGCCAGGGGCACACGGTCGGAAGGATCGCGGCGCTGCTCTCACAGACCTTCGTGAGGTCCGCGGCATCATGCAGGTCGACGTGGGCCGGCGTCCTTGGCCGTAAGGCTGTCGGTCCGCGGAGGTTTGTCCGTGCTGGATGCGAGCCTCTGATCATGCCCCGTTCGAGCTTCCCCCGCCGCCAGCAGTACCGGCGCCTGCGCCGCGGGGCGGCGAGGTGCGCGGCAGCGCTGCTGGCGTGCACGCTCGCGATGATCGCCGCGGGCGCCGGCGAGTGGACGGTCGGGGGAGCGCTGCTGCTTGTCGGGGCCCGCTTGCTCGTCGACGCTCGCGTTTGGGTGCGCCTGGCCGCCCGCAGCCGCACCGGAGCGCGGTCGGAGGATGAGGTGCGCCACGCTCTGGCTGCGCTGGAGGCGGAGGGGTGGCGAGTGTGTCACTCGCTCCCGTACGACGGCCGCGGTGATATCGACAGCATTGCGATCGCGCCGACGGCGATCGGGTTCGCGATCGAGGTCAAGACGAGGTCGTTTGACCGTCGTCATCTCGCGGCGGTGCGGGCGATGGCTCATTGGCTTTACCGCCGTCGGCGGCGGTGGTGCCGTCGCGGCGCGCTCCCGGTCCTGTGCGTGGTGCGCGCAAGGGCGGTTGAGCGGATCGTTGATGGGGTGCTGGTCGTGTCGCTGGAGCGGCTGGTGTGGGCGCTTCGAACCGCGCCGGGACGGCGCCGCGTCCCGCGTTCATCGCGCCCGACGCCTCGCACCGCTGATCGGCCGCGCCGGCACACGTCCGTCGCGTCCCAGGCTGATTGGCACGGGGTCGGGTTGGGACACCGGGACGACCGTCCGGGTCGAGCGATGTGGTCAGCGGGTTTGGTCCTGGCCGCCCTCGTCGGCGAAGATGCAGACGGCCAGGAGGTGCGCCAGGCAGTCGGCGATCGCTTCGGGGACGGTGGGCGTGTCGCGGTCAAGCGCGCCGATCGCGAGCGCCGCGAGCCTGCCGGCCTGCTGGGCGTGCTCGACCAGCGCCGGCGGCTCGCTCGCCGGTGAGGAGTCCTCGAGCCACTGGACTGCCTGCTCGTAGGTGAGCGGGAGCCATTCGTCGGCACGATATCCGCGGGAGTGGCCATCGGCCTCCAATGCCAGCTGGCAGCGGTGCAGGCTGCCGGTGGCGGTCGCGTCGATCGTGGCCAGCAACCCGGCGGTAACCCCCGCGCCGGTGTCTTGTCGCGCGTCGGGGAGGAGGTGCAGGACGTTCGCGGCGACGGCGAGGGTGATAAGCCGCGGCACGGCGGTGGCGAGGAGCGTGATCGGACGGTCGGGCGGCTGCTCGCCGGCGGGCAGGTCGCCCGATCCGCGGCGATACGCGGCCTGGTGACGGGCCGCGAGCTCCTCGGCGGTCCACGGGCGAGCGACGCGGCGATAGATGGAGTCGAGGCTGGGCACGGTTACAAAGCCAGGAGTGCGCTCGCGACCGGCAGCGCGGGCCGAGACCACCGGCGGCGATCGGCAGCGTAGAGATTCGCCGCCCCGAGCGAGGCTCCGCTCGACGCCCGCCGGTACTTCCCGTTCGTGGGCAACCAGGCAAAGGCACAAGCGGACACGGGCGCGGACCAAGCCGTGCCTGCGCGCGACGGGGAGCTGCGTGAGGCGTACGCGGTGGCCGTCTCGCAGGGTGTCGAGAGCACGTGGTGCGCGGCCGCGCAGGAGCGCGGGTATGGGACGTTGCGGCTGTTGACGTTGGCGACGCTGCGCCTGCCGGACCTGTTCCTGTACGCGCACGTGACCCAGGCGTTCTGCGAGGACCCGGAGGTCGATCGGGTCCCGATGGTGGTCGTGGACGCGGTACGGGTGATCGCCGCCGGGGC
>DATJYY010000144.1:0-31750 GCA_035499395.1 Solirubrobacteraceae bacterium | reverse complement strand
AGACCGAACCTTGGGCGGCCCTGCTCGAACAGGGCCGCGCTGATCAACGGCTTGTTCACGACAGTTTTTATGAGGCGCGCTCGCCACGGCTAACTCTCGTTCCGGGCGAGCTCGGGGCGCCGCTGCGGGACGCGCTGGCCGGCGCTGGGATCGATCACCTGTACTCACACCAGAGCGACGCGCTGTTCGACGCGTTCGAGGCGCCGACGATCGTGACCACCGGGACGGCGTCGGGCAAATCGCTGTGCTTCCAGTTGCCGACTCTCGAGGTGCTGACGTCCGACCGCGCAGCCCGCGCGCTGTACCTGTACCCGACCAAGGCGCTCGCCCAGGACCAGGCGCGCGCACTGCACGCGTTCGGTCTGCACAAGCAAGTCCGCCCGGCGATCTACGACGGCGACACACCGCGAGGGGAGCGGTCGGCGATCCGGAAGCGGTCGAACCTGATCCTCACGAACCCCGACATGCTCCACGTCGGGATCCTCCCGCACCATCCCGCCTGGGGCGACCTGTTCGCGAACCTGGCGTTCGTCGTCATCGACGAGGCCCATGTCTACCGCGGCGTGTTCGGCTCGCACGTCGCCAACGTGCTTCGGCGTCTGCGACGCGTGGCCGCGATCCACGGCACCGAGCCGCGCTTCCTGCTGGCCAGCGCGACGATCGCCAACCCCGTCGAGCTCGCCGAGCGCCTGACCGGCCTCAGCGGCTTCAAGCTCGTCGACAAAGACGGGGCGCCACAGGCCAGCCGCCGCGTCGCGATGTGGAATCCGCCCTTGCTCGACGAGGATCTCGGCATCCGAGCATCGGCGCTGTACGAAGCGGCCGAGGTGTTTTCGGAGCTCGTGTCGAGCGGCGCGCGGACGATCTGTTTCATGAAATCGCGCAAGGGGATCGAGCTGATCCTGCGCCACTCGCTTGACCGGCTCGAGCCGGAGCTCGGCGAGCGAATCGCGCCGTACCGCGGTGGCTACACGCCCCAGCAGCGACAGGACATCCAGCGCCGGCTGAGCAGTGGCGAGCTGCTCGGAGTCGTCGCGACCGACGCGCTCGAGCTGGGGATCGATATCGGTGACCTCGACGCCGCGATCTGCGTGACGTTCCCGGGGACCGTCGCGAGCCTGAGGCAGATGTGGGGCCGCGCCGGCCGCCGGGGACGGGGGCTGGCCGTGTACATCGCCGGCGAGGACGCGCTCGATCAGTTCTTCTGCCGGCATCCTGGTGAGTTCCTGGGCCGGGCCGTGGAGGCCGCGATCCTCGATCCCCAAAGTCCGGAGATCTTCGCCGAGCATCTGCTCTGCGCCGCGCACGAGGCCCCGCTCAGCGACACGGACGCCGACATCCTCGGTCCGGAATGGCGCTCGTATGCAACCGAGCTCAGCGAGGCGGGTTTCCTGCGCGAGCGCGCCACCGGCTTCGTGCCCCGGCGCGCCGACGATTACCCCGCCGCGCGAACGGCGCTGCGCTCGGCGTCTCCCGACAACTTCGCCCTGATCGACGGGAGCTCGGGCGAGTTGTTCGGAACGGTTGAGCTCGCGCGCGCCTACGGGACGATCCACGAAGGGGCGGTGTACCTCCACATGGGCCGCTCGTACGAAGTCCTCGAGCTGGATCTTGCTGCCCGCCGGGCGCTCCTCGAGCCCTTCAGCGGGGACTACTTCACCCAGGCCAAACGCGAGAGCATGATCTACATCACGCGGATGCACGCTCAGCGCGAGCCGTGCGGCGTGACCTTGTCCTTCGGCGAGATCGTCTACGCGGAGACGGTCCTCGGCTACCAGCGCAAGCGCTTGCAGGACCACGAGGTAATCGACTTCCAGATGCTCGAGATGCCAACCGTCGAATTCTCGACACGCGCGTTGTGGTATGAGCTCGACGAGCTGATCGCCGGCGAGCCGTTCCCGCCTGCCCAGCTCCTGGGTGCGCTCCACGCGCTCGAGCACGGCCAGATCGCGGTCCTGCCGCTGATTGCGATGTGCGACCGATGGGACATCGGAGGCCTGTCGACCAACGCCCACCCGCAGACCGGCGTGCCGACGATCTTCATCTACGACGGCCACCCGGGCGGAGTCGGGATCACGCGTCGGGGCTACGACGAGTTCGAGCGACTCGTCGATGACGCAAATCGCCTGATCGGCGAATGCGCATGCCGCTCGGGCTGTCCTTCGTGCGTGCAGTCGCCGAAGTGCGGCAACCTCAACGAGCCCCTGTCTAAGCGGGGGGCCCTGGAGCTCCTGCGCCGGCTCCGGGCTTCGGGTTGAGCTCCTTCGGGGTGAGGAACGCCGCCAGCCTGCCGCTTCCGGGCGCAAGCTCGCTCCAGCTGCATTCGAACGTGAGAGTCGCCAGCGCACCGGTTGGAAACTTCCGCGCCAGGGCTACTCGCTCGCCGGCGTCGCCGTCGCGACGGGCGAGGCGCAGCGCCAGCATCTGAACGGCAGGGTTGTGGCCGATCAGCATCACCGATCCGACGTCGTCAGGCACCCGGCGCAGGCGTTCGACGAGGTCGGCTGTTGACGCCGAGTAGAGCTCGGACTCGATCACGTGCTCGCCCGCCGGCGCGATGCCCTCCAGGGTCTCCCGCGTTCGGCGTGAGCTCGAGCACAGCACGAGCTGCGGCTCGATCGCGCTCGTGCGCAGGTGGTCGGCCATGACCTTGCAGGCGCGCCTGCCCCGGGGGGCGAGCGGGCGCTCGTGGTCGTCGAGCCCGGGATCGTCCCAGCTGGACTTTGCGTGTCGCAGGATGAACAGCCGCTTTGTTTGAGACATCCCTACTCATTCTGCCGCGCGCGGCGGCGTCAGCTTTGATGTCGGATCCTGATACCCCGTTACAGGCCGACGTTCACTCGGTAGCATCGCCGCCACGGCGAGATAGCTCAGTTGGTAGAGCACACGACTGAAAATCGTGGTGTCCCCGGTTCAAGTCCGGGTCTCGCCATCAATCACCACCACCACGGAGTCTCGAGTGCGGCGGCCGCCCCATTGCCACGCCGACGCCTTGGCCTATAGGGCAGACGGACGGCCGGCAGACATCCCGCATCGCCTCGGCCGTCCGCCCTCGGGCCCATGGAGGAGAGAGAGCTCCTTCTACCCTGATTACCACACGGCCGGCCGAAAACCGACTGCTCGGTTCCAGACCCAACGATGGCCTGGTGCCTGCCGCTCGGGCTCTCATCGCGAACGGGTGATGATCGGCCCTTGGCCCTCGGGGTTCATCCCTGGTGTAATCTCGGGTTGCGGTTTCCGGTTGTGTGTGGAGGGACCGGTGCTCAGTCGGTTTGCAACTTCGACGCGGGTGGCGACTCGGACGGCAGGGGCGTTTGTGCTTGCCGTCCTCGTGATGCTGGCAGTCACCGCGCGCGTCGCGGCCGCGCCGACCTTGTCGATCCCGTCGCCCGGTGCTCCCACGTTGAGCGTTCCCACGATCAGCGTGCCGACCGTGACCGTCCCAACGGTCACCGTGCCGTCGGCGAGCGTTCCGGCTGTGACCGTCGGCCCCGTCACGACGCCGCAAGTAACGACGCCGCCGGTAACGACGCCGACTCTGTCGACTCCGTCCGTCACCACGCCAACCCTCCCGAGCGCGCCGGTCCGAACGCCAACCGTCGGCGTGCCGGTGGGGGCGCATGCGGACCAGCCGTCGCGGGGTGGCGCCGCTTCGACCGCATCCGCGTCAAGCCCGGGGACGCCGCAGTCTGGCGCTCCGTCGCCGGCGCGAGGCTCGTCATCAAAGCCACGGGCCGGGTCCGGTAGCGACTCGACCCGGCGTCAGAGCGGCAACGCGGTCGCCGCGGGCGCTCGACGCGGAGATTCGGGGCAGTCCGAAAATTCGGCCACCGGGACGGTCGCGCTCGTAGCCGGATCGCCGTCGGGCGGCGGGGGCAACCGGGCGTCGCACCCGCGCGCTGTGGGGTTGGCCCGACCCGCGTCCTCTTCTCACCACAGCGGACCGCTCCGCCGGTTGGTCAACGAATTGCCCGCCGCGGTGCTGTTTGCGCTGCTCGGCTTCGGGGTCATCGCGGCCGCGATGGCATTGAACGCCTACCTGCAAACCAGACGCGCGAGATCGTTGGCCGGTCAGCGGGCCGCGCTTCTCTCGGATGTCGGCGTGCTCCAGGCCGCATTGCTCCCCGCGGTACCGGAGAAACTCGGGGATCTCGACGTCTCCGTGGCGTACCGGCCGGCCCAAGGGCTGGCCGCTGGAGGCGATTTCTTCGACGTGTTCACGATGTCGGCGGAAACGACCGGGATCATCATCGGCGACGTGTCGGGCCATGGGCGTGAGTCACTGATCCACGCCGCGCTCGTCCGCTACACCCTGCGCACTCTGATGGGCGAGGGGCACCCGCTACCGGAGGTGCTGGCTCGCGCCGACAGGTATCTGACGGGAGAGCTCGGCGACGGATTCGCCACGGTGATCGTGTGCCGTTATGAGCACGCGACCGGAGAGCTCACCTGGGCGAAGGCGGGACACGAGCCGCCGATGGTCGCGGGCGAGCCCGACGTCGAGGAGGAGGCGGCGACCCCGCTCGGGTTCGGGCTTGGCGACCGGTGGCCTCAGTTCTCGCGCTTCCTGGCGCCCGGTGAGCGCGTGTGCTTGTTCACCGACGGCCTCGTCGAGGCCCGCCGGCGCGGCGAGCACCTCGGGCGCGCGCACCTCAGATCGCTCTTCGAGCAGGGGCTGAGAGCGCAGGCGCTCGTCGAGCGGGTTGAGTCGGACTCCGATCTGTGCACCGACGACCTCGCGGTGGTCGTCCTCAGCCGCGCGCCGGCTGTCGCCTCCCTCGCGTTGCCGAGCGCGACGGAAGCCGCGACCGTCTAGCAAATACCGGTGAGGCTGCCATCCACACTGCGGGGGCTTCGAACCCCACCGTTCGATCCCGACCCCCGCGCTTGGCCGCGTAGAGGGCCTGGTCGACTCGGTCCAGCATCAACTCGAGCGCGATCGGGACGGTCGTGGCGGTGACGCCCGCGCTCACGCGCACGTCCGGGAGATCCGGGCATGCGTGCTTCGCGAGCGCCCGGCGAACTCGCTCGGCGAACGCCTCCGCGCCGGCATGATCGCTGCCGGGCATCAGCACCGCGAACTCCTCGCCGCCGAACCGAGCGGCCACGTCGATTCCCCTGGACTCGCTCGACAACAGCCGCGCGATGTGGACGAGGACCCAGTCGCCGACCACGTGGCCGTGCTCGTCGTTGATCTGCTTGAAGTGGTCGATGTCGAACGTGGCAAGCGCGATCTGTCGTCCATCGCGCCCGGCGTGGGCCAGCTCGCGTGCCGCGTGCTCATCGAACCCGCGGCGATTGAGCAGGTCGGTGAGCGGGTCGGTCCGTGCCTCGCTCCGCAGGTGCTCGAGAAACAGCTCACTCCGGCACCCGAGAACGTGGGCGACGAGCTAGTGGACGTTCAGGCCGATCCGGTTAGAACTCTGACCCGGCGTGTTGAGCTGGCTCAAGATTCGGGCCGGGGCTGAGCCGCATCGAGCGAGCTCGTGACGGTGTCGAGGATGCCCGTGACCTCGTGGAGGATCGCGGCGGCCGTCGCGATCTCCTCGTCGCTGAATCGCGCCAGCCGCTCGGACCAGAGACCGTGCCAGACCGAGAGCTTGCGCTCGAGCAGCTCCCACCCTTCCGGTGTCAGCGCTACGTTGCAGACGCGGCGATCCTCGGTGCTTCGCCGGCGTTCGACGATGTTCGCGGCCTCGAGTTGATCGAGGATCGAGGTGATCGTCGCCGGGGTCATCTCGGCGCTCTTGGCCAGTTGGCCGGCGGTCATCTCATTTCCGCGACCGAGCGCCGCGATCGTTCGGATCTGAGCGAAGGTGAGCTCTCCGGGGCGGCTGTGATCGCGGCCGCGGAGACGGCGATCGGCCGCGAGCAGCTGGTTGAGCGCCGTGCGGAGCTCCTCGATCGTGCTGGCTGGCTGGGTGACGGATGAAGCTCTTGCCCTCACGCGGCCTCCAGCAGAGGCTCCTTGGTGGGGATCGCGACGGCAATCTCGGGCGTCTCAGTAGCGGTCGCCCTGGTCCGCCGCTCGATGCGCGCCAACACTAGCGTCGGGATCACCGCCAGCAAAGTCACGCCCATGACCCACCAATAGGTGTGCCCGAACCCGGCGGCTGCGGCTGCAGCGGTGTGGGCGTCCTGGAGCTGGCCCTGGAGGACGACGGCGATGATCGCGGTTCCAAGCGACCCGCCGACGCGCTGCAGCACCGTCAGCTGCGGGCTGGCGTCGTTGACCTGCTCGCGCGAGAGCACCGAGAAGGCGGCGGTCATGGCCGGCATGATCGAGAGGCCCACGCCGATGCCGCGGAACAGCATCGCGGTGCCGATCGTCGCGTAAGGCGTGGTTGCTGTCACGAGGACGAACGGGATCGTGGCCACGCCGAGGATCACCGCGCCCAGGAGCGAGGTCCGCCCGGCGCCAAGCCGCTCGGTGAGTCGGCCGGACAGGAACATGCCGAGGCCGCCTCCGATGCCCTGCGGGATCAGCAGGAGGCCGGTCTGGATCGCGTCCTCGCCGCGGACCGTCTGGAAGTAGAGCGGCATCAGGATCATCGCGCCGAACAGCGCGGCCCCGAGGCAGAAGGTCACGACGGACGCCGCCCGGAAGGCCGGGTTGGCAAACAGCTTGAGGTCTAGGAGCGGGCGCTCGATCCGCTGCGACCGGGCCACGAACAGACCAAGGAGGGCGAGGCCCGCGAGCGCCGGGACGAGCACCGACGGGGAGGTCAGCGTGCCGGCTGTCTCGCTCTCGGACAGGCCATAGGTGAGACCGACGACGCCGGCGGCTGCGAGGCCGAGGCCAATCACGTCGAGCCGTCCGGCCTGCTCCGTGCCCGCCTGGTCATGGGGCAGCAGCCGCCACGCCATGGTCAGGGCGAGGATGCCGACGGGGACGTTGATCATGAAGATCCACTCCCAGCCGACCGATTGCAGCAGCAACCCGCCGAGGGTGGGACCGAACACCGGCGCGAGCACGATCGGCACGCCGATCAGGCTCATCACCTTGGGAAGATTGCGAGGGCCGGCGGCCTTGACGAGGATCATCTGGCCGATCGGGGTGAGCATGCCGCCACCGACGCCCTGGAGGACGCGAAACGCGATCAGCTCACCGCTGTTGACGGCGAGCGCACAGAGTGCAGAGCCAACGGTGAAGACGACCAGCGCGATCAGGTAGAGGCGACGCGCGCTGTACCGGCGCACCGCCCAGCCCGTGACCGGGATCACGGCGGCCAGCGAGAGCAGGTAGCCGGTGATGACCCACTGGATCTGACCGAGCGAGGCATGGAGGTCGATCGACAGGTCGTGCAGGGCGACGTTGACAATCGTCGTGTCGAGCACGGACATGATCGCGCCGAGGATCACGACGATCGCGACGCGCATCACATGCGGCTCGATCCGCGGCGCGGTACCAAGCGCCGCCTGGGGCTCGGGCTCGGACGATGGTGCCAGCTGTGCCGTGCGGGTTCGCCGCGGAGACCGGAGCTTAAGGAGATTTGAGGAGGAGGATGTGCTCAAGTTCATTCGGTACCGAAAGTTTAGCAGGAACATATTTTGGCGTCAAACTAATTATCGGCTGTGCGGGCGGCGCCTTGAGTGCTGGGCCGGGAAGGCGGCGGCCGCCGTCGTCGGGAGGACGGTCGTGTCGCCGGTCGAAGACCCTGGGGGGCGGCGGCGTGTTCGCGTCAGACTCGTGAGTCCCAGCCCCGACAAGTGCACACTCGACGACGGCCCGGGCTCGAGTGCGCCGAAGACGGGCTATAGCACCGGTTTCGGCGCACTCGGGCGGCGCGACTTGCCGAGTGTGCCCTTATCGGGCCTGAATTCCGGTGTATCGGGGCCGGTGGGGTGACGGCGGGGATGCAAGCTGATGCCGCGAGGTTGCCGAGGGGTAGGTGGTCCCGCGGCGCAGGTGGTTGTCGGTGGCCGGGGGTGGTCGGTCCCGGGGGTGGTCGGTGGCGCCGGGGGTGGTCGGTGGCGCCGGGGGTGGTCGGTGGCGCCGGGGTGGTCGGTGGCGCCGGGGGTGGGTCGGTCCCGGGATGGTCGGTGGCGCCCGTCGTCGAGGGTGGCGACGGGTGTCGGTGGCGCCGGCGGGGTCGACTCTGCGATGGTCTGCATCGAGAAGTAGGGACCACATCCGAGAGGAGACACTCATGGCCGAATGCGCCCACGTCGACCAGATCAAAGTCGACGTACCCGAGAACGTCGACGGATGCGAGGAGTGCCTGGCGACGGGCGGCACGTGGGTTGAGCTGCGGGCGTGCCGGGTGTGCGGGCACGTGGGGTGCTGTGACTCATCGCCGGGCACACACGCGACGAAGCACTACCAGGAGACCGGCCATCCGATCATGAGCTCGGCTATGCCCGGGGGATCGTGGTCGTGGTGCTATGTCGACGAGGTCTCTTTCTAGTGCACGGTCCGCGCCTGGATCGCTAAGCGCACAGCAGGCCGCATCGCGCACGGAACGTATCGTTCTCTGGCGGGTTCGAACGAGCCACGAAGGAGAGCGAGATGAGCCTGAGATGCGCGGTGTACGCAGAGGAGTCGTTCGGACCGCTGGTCACGGTCGTAGCCATCGACGGACCGACGCAGCCATGGAGGTCGCAAACGACACCGACTACGGTCTAGCCGCCACGGTGTTCTCCGAGGATGTGCCGGTGGCGCTATATCCAGGTCGAGTACGGCGTCGCCTGCTGATGGGTGTCGACTACATTCGCGACGTTCTGCTGGAGATTCGAGTTGTCCTCGTGACCGTGAGCCGACACGAGATGCTGCTTTGCCGCGGCCAGCACATCGTCCCGTTCGCCGATCATCTGCACCGAGCAGGTGTCGCCAGGAACGCGTGCGCAGTCGAATACAGTCCGGCTCATGGGCTCCCCTTTCGAGATCGCGGAATCCCATCCTTGCGATTTCCACCGTGCTAGTCAACGCTGATGCCTCCAGCCCATGTGCCTCTGGAGGGCAGCAAGCGGGGGCGCAAGCCAAACGCCCTGCGGGTTGGCGATGTCGATCCCGCGTCGCCGGTCGAGGTGACCGTCACGCTCCGCCGGCCGGAGCGATGGGGGGACGAGGCCAAGGCGGTGAGGCGGGCGCTGGCGAGGTTCGGCCTGGTCGTCGAGAGGGAGTTTCCACAGACGGGCAGCATCGTGATGACCGGCACCGCGGCTCAGATCGATGCCGCCTTCCAGACGCCCCTCGGGATGTACAGCCACGACCGGGACGGGATCCTTCGCGGCCGCGAAGGCCAATTACAAATTCCGGCGGAACTGGATGGGATCGTCGGCGGGGTGTTCGGGCTCGATCAGCGTCGAGTCGCGTACCGGCTGGCAACCGCCCCCAACGCGGCTCCGGAGCCGCTTGGACCCGCCGACCTCGAGAAGCGATACAGCTTTCCGGCCGGAGACTGTGACGGCCAGACGATCGCGATCGCCGAATTCGGCGGTGGTTACTTTCCGGACGACGTAAAGAGGTTCTGCGAGATGCACGGGCGTGCACTACCGCGGATCGAGACGGTGTCAGTCGGCGCCACGCCCCTGACACCCGCGGAGATCGCGGCGCTGTCCGCCGAGGCGCAGGGACCCGCACTTGGCGAGAGTCACGAAGTGATGATGGACGTGGAGATCGTGGCTGGGCTGTGTGCGGGGGCAAGGATTAGTGTGTTTTTCGCACCTTTCGACCAGAAGGGCTGGATCGATTTGCTCGACCGGGTGATCGCCTCCGATCCTTGCCCGGTGACGCTCTGCCTCAGCTGGGGCTTGGCCGAGGATTCGCCTGACTGGTCACCGGCCGCGATCGACGCGATCAACCAGCGTCTGGAGGCAGCGTCGCTTCGGGGTATGACGGTATGCGTCGCCGCGGGAGACGACGGGTCGGGTGACCAGATGCACGATCAGCACGCGCACGTGCACTTTCCGGCGTCGAGTCCGTTCGTGCTCGCCGTCGGCGGGACGATGCTCGATGGTGACGATGAGGTGGTGTGGTGGAACGAGCCCGGAGACCGGAGTCAGCCGAGAGGCGGGTCGACCGGCGGCGGGGTGAGCGTCAAGTTCGAGCGACCGGACTGGCAGGATGTGCACGTGCCGTCGCTGAACGCCGGCGCGATCGACGGTCGGGTCGTGCCCGACGTCGCGGCGCTCGCGGGGCCACCCGGCTACAGCGTCGTGTTCGACGGTCAGGCGACGCTCAACGGCGGGACGAGTGCGGCGGCGCCGCTGTGGTCGTCGCTGATCGCGCGAATCGCCGCCAACGCACCCGCAAACGGCCACGTCTTCCTCACGCCACTCCTTTACCGGAAGGGACGCGATCAACGGGTTCGCGGCGTCAGTGCGTTCGTCGACATCACGAAAGGGAACAACGCCTCACCCCAGCCCGGTGCGGGATACCACGCACGGAAGGGCTACGACGCAGTCTGCGGCTGGGGCGTGCCGAACGGGAGCGCGTTGCTCGCCTCGCTGTAGTTCAGGGAAAGCTCGGCGCCACGATCGGCAGACCGGCAAGCAGGTTCTCGGCGCGCTCGAGCGCCGGCGCGGCGCGGAGGTCTTTGAGAACCGTGATCGCCTCGTCGAGCAGGACGCGGGCCTCGGGGGCGCGATGATCGTCAATCAGCACGCTCGCCAGGTCGGTCTGTGCCCGGGCGAGCCAGTATGGATAGGCGAGTGCCGCGAGGCGCTCGATCGCGGCGCGCAGCTGTACCTCCGCCGTCGCGAGGTCGCCGGCGGCCTCGGCGAGGAGACCGGCGCCGCGGGCGACCTGTGCCCGCAGGTACGGGGGGACGTGACCCGGCGGCCGCTGTGCCAGCAGCGAGAGAAGCTCGCCCGCCTCGTCGGTACGACCAAGCTCGAGCGCGGCCTCGAGCGCACACGGAAAGCTGATCCGACTGGCTTGGCTCGACGGTCCTTCGATCGCGATGATCTCGCCGATCCGGCCTGACAGCAGCTCGAGCGCGCCGGCGGGGTCGCCCGCCGCCAGCGCGATCGTCGCCTCGCACCCCGCGTATGTCCAGCGCGGCTGGTTGGACTCGCTCCGGTGCCACGCTGCCATCCCGTCGAGGTGTTCGCGCGCGGAATGAATCTCTCCGCGAGCGGCGTTCACCAGCGCCAGCTCAAAATGAAGGTCCGCAGCCCCTGGGCGCTCACGCGCCCCCTCCAGCAGCTCGACTCCCAGTTGCTCCACGTCATCCCAGGCGCCCGCATACTCCCATCCGCGCATCAGATTGGACGCGGCGACGCTCTCGTAATAGCGGCTCCCGATCCGCCTGGCAGTGGTCAGCGCATCGCTGGTGCGCTCGGCTCCGCCCGGCAAGTCGAACCTCCGCAGGAAGTCACCGCCGTTGAGTTCGGCGACGAACAGCCGCTCGATCAGCTCGTGAAGCTTGCAGAGCGCGATTGCGCCGTCGAACAGGATGCGCGCCTCTTCGACGCGGCCGACCGCGTCGCACAGTTGCGCCTTATAGGTCAGCGCGCTCGCCAGGACGCTCGGGAGCTCGAGCGCCTGTGCCAGCTCGAGCGCGCGCTCGAGCGGTTCTGCGGCCTCGCCCACGCGTCCGGACGACAGCAGGGCCACGCCAAGCTCGACATTCATCTGCGCGGTGTCGGGGTGGGTGGCGTCGTCTCTCAATACCTCGAGGTTTCGGCGCATGCGGTCGATCGCGTCCCCCGCACGACCGACGCGGCGCAAGGCCTGCCCGATCTGCGAGCCGAGACGGGCCGCGTCGCGTTCGCGTCCGAGCTCGCGTAGCCGAGCCGCCGCGTCCTCGAACAGCTCGAGCGAGTCCTCGTAGCGCCCGTCGACCAGCGCCATCTCTCCGGCCGCCTGGACCAGATCGATGCGCTCGTCCTCCACCGCGGCCAAATCGATCGCGGTTCGGTATGCCCGCTCGGCGGTCTGGGGCGCGCCGACCGCCGCGGCGCGCTGGGCGCCGCGGCGCAGCGCGGCGACCGCCTCGCTTCGAAGCTGAGCCGCGTCGGAGTCGTCGGCGGCCGAACGGTAGGCCTCGAGGTAGTGCGCGGCCAGCACCTCGGCCACGTCTTCGCCCTCGTTGGCGAACGCATGCGACAGGTAGTGCGCCGCCGCGAGGTGCCGGGATTTCCGCTCGCGCTTGGACAGAGTCTCGTAGGCGACCGTTCGGAGCAGCGTCTGGGCGAACCGATACTGCCCTCGGTCGGGCGAGTTCGGATCGGCGCGGACGGTCAGCACCTGTTTGCGCACGAGCATCGCGAGTGCGGCTTCGGCGCGCTGCTGCGGCATGGCCGAGAGAGGCTCGACCGCCGCGAGCGGGAAGCTGCCCCCGAACACGGACATCGAGCGGACGAGCTCGCGCTCCTCGGATCCGAGCGCGTCGAGTCGCGCGCCGAGCAACGAGATCAGGCTCGGTGGGACATCGAGCTCACCGAGCTCGCCCGTCAGGACCAGCGCGCCGTCGCGCTCGACCAGCACGCCCCGGTCCGCCAACGCTCGCACCGTCTCGATCGCGTACAGCGGAATGCCCTCGGCGTGCGAGATGATCCTGCGCTTGGCGGCCTGCGGCAGCGTCGCCACCGCGTCGATCAGCTCTTCCATCGCTCGGTCCAGGAGCGGCTCGAGCGACATCGCGGTGGCGCCGCGATGCCCTGCCGCCCAACCCGGGCGCTGCTCAGACAGCTCGGGCCTCGCCAGCGTCAGGATGAAGATCCGGTGCTGCGCGGACCAGTCGAGCAGGTACTCGACGAAGTCGAGCAGCCCATCGTCGGCGCAGTGCATGTCTTCGAACACCATCACCACCGGATCGATCTCGGCCATGCGCTCGAAGAACAGCCGCCAGCCCGCGAACAGCTCCTCGCGTCCGGGCCCGGCGTCGGACACGCCCAGCAGGACACCGATGCGGACCGATATGAAGTCGCGCTCGCCTGGATCGGTCACCCATCGCTCGAGACCGGCCTGGAGCTTTTGCTCGGCCTCGGCGACGCGGGCGTCCTCCGGAATCCCGAGCCGATGCCGGACCATCTCGGCGAGCGCCCAGTAGGCAACGCCGTCGCCGTAGGGGAGGCAGCGGCCGGGGTGCCACAGGTAGCGGTCGGGCTGATTCAACAGATAGTCGAGGAATTCCCACCGCAGCCGGGTCTTGCCGACTCCGGCGGCGCCCGAGACCGCTACCAGCCGAGCCGAGGAGCCGCTGACCGCGGCGTGCAGCAGTTCCTCGATCAGGCGCAGCTCGGAGTCGCGTCCGACGAACGGCGCCGCGTAGCCGTCGCGGTCGACGCCCGGGGCGACCGCGAGCACCTCGACCGCGCGCCACAGCTGGAGTGGATCCGACTTGCCCTTGAGCTCGTGACGACCCGCGTCCTCATAGCCGATCACGCCCGAGGTCACCTGGCGCGTGACGTCATCGACCAGCACGGTCCCTGGATCCGCGGCGCCCTGGATCCGCGCTGCCGTGTTGACGCGGTCGCCGACGACGACGCCCTCGTCGCGGTTGACGAGCAGCGCGGCCTGGCCGGTGACGATCCCGCCCCGGGCGCGAAGGTTGGGCGCTTCCACCCGCTGTCCGAGATCCGCCACCGCGTCGACGATCTCCAGCGCGGCGCGGACCGTCCGCTCGGCGTCGTCCTCGCGGGCGACCGGCGTGCCCCACACCGCCATGACCGCATCGCCGATGAACTTCTCGATCGTGCCCCCGAAGCGGTCGACGATTGCGCGCGCAGCATCGAAGTAGTGACCGAGCAGGTCGCGCACGTCCGAGGGGTCCCACGACTCGGTCAGCGACGTGTAGCCGACCAGATCGACGAACAGGACCGAGACCCTGCGCAGCTCGGCGGACTCACGTCGCGGAGAGGCGACTGCCAAGGACGGCGCGGTGTCCCGCGCCGCGCTCAGGCCGGGCGCCAGCGCATTACCGCACTCCGAGCAGAATTTCTGACCCGGAGCGGTGGCGTATCCGCACGCAGGGCACGACATCGACAGGCTGGCGCCGCACTCGATGCAGAACTTGGCACCGGGCAGGTGGTCGGTGCCACAGTGCGGACAGACAGTCACTCCTCCGGTCGTCACCCCGACGCGGAGTTTAGTCGCGAGCGACGCGGTCCATGCGCGACAGGTACCAGCGGTCGAACGCGGCCACGTTGTACTCGCGTGCGGTCGGGTCCGGCCGGCGCCAGCCGCGTCAGCACCGCGTGGTCGGCGTGGCAATGCCGGCACTCGCGGTTGTTGTGCCAGACCACCAGCCACACGAACACGGCCCGCCGACCTCCGCCACCTCGGCTCGGTGAAGACCGTAGTCACCCGGGTCGAGCTGCTCCTCCATGCCTCCGCAGCCGAGCAGAGACCATCGAGTCGATAGCTCCACTGGTGGTACGGGCAGACCCGGCGCTTGAAGGTGCCAAGCCCTTCGCATCCACGGTGCATGGGAGACTCTGCACCGCCGTGGTCCTCGCCACCTACAACATCAAGGGAGGGGTGGGCAAGACCTCGGCCGCGGTCAACCTCGCCTATCTCGCCGCGAGCGCCGGCGCGACAACGTTGCTGTGGGACCTAGACCCCCAGGGCGGAAGCACCTATCTGCTGCGGGTCAAGCCAAGGGTGAAGGGCGGCGGGCGCAGGCTCATCCGCGGCAAGAGCGACGCGTCGACTCGAATCAAAGGGACCGACTACGAGCGGCTCGATCTGCTGCCGGCCGATTTCTCCTACCGCCACATGGACCTCGACCTCGACTCCACCAAGCGCCCGACGCGCACGCTCGGACGGGTGCTGTCTCCGCTGGTGCCGGATTACGACTACGTGTTCCTCGACTGCCCGCCGAGCATCTCGCTGGTGTCGGAGAGCGTGTTCGAGGCCGCCGACGCGCTCCTGATCCCGCTCCTTCCGGCCACGCTGTCGGCGCGGACGCTCGACTACATCGACCAGGTCGCCGGCAGCGATGTACAACGGCTCGCGTTCTTTTCGATGGTCGACGCGCGCAAGCGCATGCACCGTGACGTGATGGAGACGTTCACGGCCGAGCGACCCGAGATGTTGCACACGGTGATCCCCCTCGCCGCCGACATCGAACGCATGGGGGCCGCCCGCAAGCCGGTGGAGGAGTTCGCGCCCCGGGGGCGTGCGGCTGAGGCGTTCCGCGAGCTGTGGGCGGAGATAACCGAGCGTCTTGCCCGCCGCGCCTCACTTCACTGATTTTCTACAGGATCAGCGCTCGGCTCACCGATCATCGACGTCGATGAGCTACGCCGAACTCCACTTTCATCTGCTGCCCGGGATCGACGATGGGCCGTCGTCGATCGAGGAGAGCATCGACCTGGCTTCGGCGGCTGCGGTGCAGGGCACCGACACGATCGTAACCACCCCGCATGTGCACCCGCAATGGGTCACCGACGTGAGCTCGTTGCCCGAGCGCGTACGGGAGGTCAATGCCAAGCTCGCCGCCAGGAGGATCGGGATCGGAGTCCGGTGCGGTGGCGAGCTCGACCAGCAGATGGTCGCGCGACTGTCGCAGCGGGAACTCGACACGATCGCCCACGGTCCTTCGGCTCGGCGGTGGCTGTTGCTCGAGGCGCCGCTGGCCGGGATCGATCGCACCTACACCGAGGCCGCCGACGAGCTGCGCGAGCGTGGCTTCGCAGTGGTGGTCGCCCACCCCGAGCGCGCGCTCAGGTGGTCAGACGCCGGCTGGGAGACGCTCGAGCACGAGCTGTCCGTGGGCTCGAACTCGCTCGCGGCCTGACCGCTGTCAGGCGAGGGCCGGGGCCATGTCGACGGGGGCCCCGGGTACCTCCAACCTCGGCCACATCTCGAGCGCGCGATCGACCAGTTGCTCGACGATGGTCTCCACGTCGACCCGGCGCTCGAGCTCGATGAGCGGCTCCGGATCGGTCCAGGTGACCGCGCGTCCGGGCGCAAGCAGCGTGCAGCAGTCCTCGTCGGGGAGGATCGAGGTCTCGAACGTGCCGAGTCGCTGCGCCTCCTCGATGATCTCGGACTTGTCCCGGTCGATGAGCGGACGGAGCAGCGGTAGCGTGGCGGCGCCCTCGACGACCTCGAGGTTTCGCAGGGTCTGGCTCGCCACCTGCCCGAGCGAGTCGCCGGTGACGAGCGCCTCGCATTGCTCGCGCCGGGCGAGCGCGTCGGCCACGCGCACCATCAGCCGGCGGCCGGCAAGCACCTGCAGGCGACCGGCGCCCGAACTCGCGAGGAGTCGCTGCGTGATCCCGAACGGCACCACGAACAGGCGCGAGCGACCCTGGAAGCGGTTCAGCTGGGCGACGAGCGCGTACGCCTTATACGCCGATTCGGGTCCGGTGAGCGGTTGCCCGCTGAAGTGGACGAAGTCGCAGCGCAGGCCGCGCTTCATCATCCGGTAAGCGGCGACGGGGGAGTCGATCCCGCCCGAGAGCAGCACCATCGCCCGTCCGCTCGTGCCGACCGGGAGACCGCCCGTCGCCCGCAGGCGGACGACCGAGACGAATAGCTCGCGCGCGTAGGCGTCGACATACAGCTCGACGTCGGGGCTGGACAGATCGACCGCGCGCCCGAGTTGCTCACCGACCGTCGCGCCGACATCTCGGGCGATGTCCATCGAGCAGACCGGGAAGCTCTTGTCGCGGCGCCGTGCGCGGACCGCGAACGAGCCACCCGGGAGCTCGCGCAGCAGCTCGACCGCGGCTTGCGCGGCGCGGCCCACATCCGGCTCGATGCGCAGCGCCGGCTGGACGACGCTGAGGCCAGGGAGCTCCAACGCGACCTCGAGCGCCTCCGCGAGGTGCTCCGGAGACGGGACGATCAGGAAAGAAGAACCGCGTCGGTGGACGTCGACCTCACCGGCGCGGCGCATCGCGCGCCGCAGGTTGCTCTCGAGCGCGGCAGCGAAGGTCGAGCGGCGCCGGCCCTTGAGCGCGAGCTCGCCGAACATCAGCAGGGCGCACGGCCTGGCACCGGCGGGAATCGAGGCGGCGCGCAGGCGAGCGGCGGCTGTCTCTGAGACGCGGGCGTTCATGGCCGTATCTGCGATCAGGCTAGCTCGTCCGCGTGCGCGGATGCGACGGGTGGCGCGAGCCCGAGCCCGCGAGCCCGCTCGAGCGCGCGGGCCAGAACCTCGTCGGCGCCTTCGATCTCGCCGTCGCGCATCAGGGCCCTGCCGGCCACGACCGTGGAATGCACTACCGCGCCTGACGCGGCGTACACGAGCGCGGCCGGCAGCTCGCCGAAGCTGAGCTCGGGAGCGCCGGCGCGGAGCAGCAGGAAGTCGGCCGGTTGCCCCACCTCGAGAGCGGCGGGCGCACCGAGCAGCGGCGCGCGCCGTCCGGTGGCGATCTCCCAGGTCTCGATCGCGTCCATCGCCGCGGCATCGTTCGCTGCGTGCTTCTGAAGCAGCGCGAGCACCTTCATGTCCGCGAACAGGTCGAGCGAGTTGTTCGAGCCGGGACCGTCGGTGCCGAGTCCGACACTTACGCCGGCCGCGCGCGCCCGCGGGTAGGGGAACACGCGGCCTACCGCGAGCTTGAGATTAGCCACCGGGTTGGTGACGACGACCGAGCCCCGCTCGGCGATCAGCTCGAGCTCGTCGTCGTCGAGCCAGACGCCGTGAGCGAGGACCGTGCCCCGCGTCAGGAGCCCCACCCGGTCGAGGTAGCGCGCGGGCCGTTCACCATGGGCGGCGAGACAGTCGATCACCTCCTGCTCGGTCTCGGACAGGTGAATCTGAACCGGGAAGTCGCGCTCTGAGGCGAGCTCGGCGATCCAGCGGAGGCTGTCCTCGCTGACGGTGTAGATCGCGTGCGGGGCGAGCCCGGCCCCGATCCGGTCGGCCGCGTCGTCCAGCTCTTCGAGGGTGGTCAGAGCAGCGATTCGCATCTCCTCGCTCCGGCCGTCGACATCGATCAGCGGCGCCGCCACGGTCGCGCGCATCCCGGCGTCGCCAACGGCGCGCGCGGCCGCCGGCGCGTGCCAGTACATGTCCCAGAAGCGGACGGTTCCGCTCTTGATCATCTCCAGGCACGCGAGGCGCGTCCCCCAGTAGACGTCCTCGGGCTCGAGACGTCGCTCGATCGGCCAGATCTTCTCCTCGAGCCAGCGCATCAGCGGCAGGTCGTCGCCGTAGCCGCGGAACAGCGTCATCGCCGCGTGCGTGTGGCCGTTGATCAGTGGTGCCACCAGGATCGTGCCGGTGGCGTCGAGCACGTCGTCCCCGGGCTGAGGGGTGACGTCCGGTCCGAGCGCTGCGATCAGCCCGTTCTCCGCCCGGAGCCCGACCCGCTCGGCATTGTGAATCGCGCCCGTGACCGCGAGGCTCACGAACCCGACCGTCCGACCGGATCTCCCGGGATTCCGAGGGCATGCTCCTGGAGATCGATCGCGGTCTGGATCAGCGGAGCTTCGTGACCGCGCGGTCCGATCAGGGACACGCCGACGTTCCAGCTCACCGGGAGAGCGGCGACTGGCATCCCGGTCATGTCCCACAGCGCCGTCAGATCGATCAGCGGATCGCCGGGGCCACCGGCGTGCCCGCGGTCGTATCCGGGGCCGCGCTCGAAGGGCAGGATCGGCAGCGTCGGCTCGAGCACGTGATCGATGTCGTTCTGCTCGAACCAGTGCTCCCAGATCGCCGTGCCCTCGGCGCGCCGGGCCTGCGCGGCGAGATACGCCTGGGCGTCGGTGAAGTCGCGCGCGACCTCGATGAACTCGGCGATCGCCGGGCGGTACCGGTCATGCCGGTCGGCTAAGTCCTGGTGAAACGCCCAGACGTCGGTCATGAACACGCGGCTCAAGTCGTCCCAGTCAAACGCCCACGGCGCCGGCAGTTCAACGAGGCGGGCTCCGAGTCGCTCGCACGTGCTTGCGGCCTCCTCGAGGGCCCGGCCGACGGCTGGCGCAATCTCGATCCCCTGCGTTCGGTCGGTCAACGCGATCGTCACCCCTGTCAGCGGGCGCCCGCCCGACCGGGCGCCGAGCGGCGGTCCGTCGATCACCGCCGGCGGGGGCATCAGCGGCGTCACCGAGGCACCGCCCGCGGCCATCCCCGCGAGCAGTGCCGCGCAATCGGCGACCGTCCGCGCCATCGGCCCCGCGTGGTCGAGTGACGGCGCGAGCGGAACGATCCCGTCGATGGGGAGGCGGCCGTGGGTCGGCTTGATCGTTGACGTGCCGCAGCAGGCCGAAGGGATACGCAACGACCCCAGCGTGTCGCTCCCGACCGCCGCGGGTGTCATCCGAGCCGCCAGCGCCGCCGCGCTCCCGCCGCTAGAGCCGCCGGCGATCAGGTGCAGGGAGTACGGGTTGCCGACCTGATCGGTCGTCCCGCCGCCGGCGAACTCGTGCGTGTGTGTGTGCCCGAGCAGGACCATCCCGTGCCCGCGCAGGCGGGCCCACACCGCGCTGTCGGCGTCGGCGATGTTGCCTTCGAGCACCCGGCTGGACGCGGTCACCGGCAGGCCGGCGACGGCGTACAGATCCTTCAGCCCGATCGGGATCCCGCACAGAAGCGGCGTCGCCTCGCGCTCGGAGGCACGGCGCTCGTCGGCCAGCGCCGCCTGCTCGCGCGCGATCTCGGGATACAGGCGGGCCCAGGCGTTGATTGCATCGGGCGCGCCGTCGCCTGTCGGCGCGCCACCATTCCGGGTGTCGATCCGGCGCAGGCAGGCCTCCGTCAGTTCGACCGCCGAGAGGCGCCAGGAGCGGAGCAGCTCCGCCGCCTCGAGCACGCCGAGGTCGGCGGGGTCGGCGTGTTGCGAGACAGTGGCGCCGGCGGAGGCTGTGTCGGTCATGGCGCGAACGCTACTGGTCCGTCAGCCATTTCTGGAAGCGAGCCAGGCTGCGAGTTCGTCCGCCGGCGCGGGCGGAGCGAACAGGAACCCCTGGCCGCCGTCGCACCCGAGATCGCGCACGACCTGGAGCTGCGAGCCGGTCTCAATCCCCTCAGCGACCGCCTTGAGCTCAGCGGCGCGGGCAACGCCGAGAACGGCTCCGAGAATCCGCGAGGCCTTGGCGTCGGCGTCCGCCGACTGCGTCACCGAGCGGTCGAATTTGACCACGTCGAATGGGTAGGCAGAGAGTGCGCTCAGCGACGAGTAGCCGGTGCCGAAATCATCGAGGGACAGCCGGACCCCCAGCCGTTTGAGGCCCTCGAGCACGGCCGCTGCGCGGACCGGCTCCTCATCGACGCTCGCCTCGGTCACCTCGAGCGCCAGGCAGCTCGGGGGCAGGTGGGCGCCGGCGATCGCGCGGTCGACCGCGTCGATCAGCGATGGCGACCCGAGCGAGCGAGGCGAGACGTTGACCGACACCCACACCTCGTCCGCCACCAGGCCCGCGTCACGCCACCGCGTCAGCTGGAGGCACGCCTCGGAGAGGACCCACTGGTCGATCTGGGCGATCAGCCCGGTCTCCTCGGCGAGCGACAGGAACTCGACCGGCTTGAGCAGCCCGCGTTCTGGGTGCTCCCAGCGGATCAGCGCCTCGATCGCGGCCGGTTTGGGGTCCGCGTCGAGCGCGAGGATTGGCTGGTAGTGGAGGCGCAGCTCGCCGAGCTCGAGCGCGCCCCGGAGCTGATGCTCGGTCTCGAGCTCGTCCATAGCCTCGGCGCTCGTCGCGGTGTCGAACAACTCAACTCCGCTCCCGAGCTGCTTGGCCCGGTACATCGCGAGATCGGCCTCGCGGATCAGATCCTGGGCGTAGGTCTGGCCCCGGCGTGCCCGAGCTACGCCGACGCTCGCCCGGACGGCCAGCTCCTGGCCACGCACGAAGAACGGCTCGGCGATCGCGGCTCGCGCGCGTTCGGCCACCCTCAGCGCCTCGCGCTGACCGTGCAGGTCTTCGCACAGGATCACGAACTCGTCCCCTCCATACCGGACCACCGTGTCGCCCGGTCGGAGCGTCCGTTGCAGGCGCCGCGCGACCTCGACGAGCAGATCGTCGCCGGCGTCGTGCCCGAGGCTGTCGTTGACGCTCTTGAACCCGTCGAGATCGAGGAACAGCAGCGCGAGCGAGGTCGGTCTCCGGCGCGCGCGCCCGACCGCGACGTTTAGGCGATCGAGCAAGAGGACGCGGTTGGGCAGGCCGGTCAGCGAATCGTGCAGCGCCTGGTGCGCGAGCCGGGCGGCGGTGCGCTTGCGAACGATCGCGTAGCGAATCGACGTGTCGAGGGCGTCCGGGTCGGTCGTCGCTCTGACCAGATAGTCCTGGGCCCCCGCGTGAATGGCGCGCATGGCGGTCGCCTCATCGCTCGAGTCCGCGACCACCACCACCGGCATCTCCGACGCGCTCGCGAGGACGGCGTCGAGCGCCTCGAGGGCGCGCGTGTCTTCGGCCGGGAGGTGGAGCAGGAGGCAATCGAACGACTGCTCTCGAAGCGCGCGGCGCGCGCGAGGCACCGAGTCTCGCGCGAGCACGTCCGCCTCCCCGCCGACCCGCGCTCGCAACTTGTCGGCGAGCTCGTGCGCTTCCTGTGCGCTCGCGCCGACAACGAGTAGCCGTAGCCGCTCAGCGAAGTCCTTTTCTCCGGTTGGCCCCACCCCGCGAGATCCTGTCTCTTGCCGTGGCCTTGTCCGGTACGAGGCTAGCGCACGGGTGTGCCCGGCAAGGCGCGTGTAGGGTGCGTCTGCAACGTGTTCGGAACGCGCGAACGGCTCAGGACGGCCATGTTGGCGGCGGTGGCGATCGCATGGGCGGCGGCCGTGCCGGGGGCGGCAACGGCGGCGACCCAGCTCGTGGCCGGCGGCAGCGCGCGACAGGTGTACGTCACCGGCGCGCGGCCCGGTCAGAAGCTCGTGCTGGTCGACCGGAATGGGAGAACGGTCGGGGCACTCGCCGCCGGCTCGCTCGGTGGTCAGGTGTTCCGGGGTGTCACGCCCGGCTCGGGCTATCGGGTCCGGCCCGCGGCGGGCGGCGCAGCGTCGTTGCCGGTGACGGTGCTCCCGCATCGATCCGCGCCGCCGAGCACGAAGATCTACGAACAGCGCATCCCGAGGTCGGGCTACGGCTACCTGACCACGCGCGACGTCACCAGGCTCGCGATCGACGTCCGCCTGCCCGGCGGACCAGGGCCGTACCCGACGCTCGTCGAGTACTCAGGCTACGGCTACGCGGACCCCGCGGGGCGCAGAGCGGGATCAGCCAGGTCGCGACGTTGCTCGGGTTCGCGGTCGTCGACGTGAACATGCGCGGCACGGGTTGCTCGGGCGGAGCGTTCAGCTTCTTAGAGCCGCTTCAGAACCTCGACGGCTACGACGTGATCGAGACCGTCGCGCACCAGCCGTGGGCGCTTCACCACAAGGTCGGGATGATCGGCATCTCCTACGGCGGCATCGGCCAGCTGTTCGTAGCGGCGACCGATCCGCCCGACCTCGCGGCGATCGCGGCGCTGTCGGTGATCGACAACACCGCGACCACGCTGTATCGCGGCGGGATCCTCAATACGGGCTTCGGAGTTCCGTACGCGAACGCGCGCGACTCCGACGCCGAGCCGGCCTCGCCCGGCCACGGCAAGGGGTGGGCGCTCCAGCGAATCCGCGCCGGGGACCGCACGTGCCGGGCCAACCAGGCGCTGCACACGGCGGCGGTCAACGAGCGCGACGAGGTCGCGGCCAACCGCTACTACACCCCATCGTTCGCGAACCCGCTGAACCCCGATACGTTCGTACACAAGATCCACGTGCCCGTGTACCTCGCGTGTCAGTGGACCGATGAGCAGACCGGGGGTCACTGTCCCGAACTAGCCGAGCGCTTCACCGGCACCAGGCCTACCACGTAACCGGCCTGGGTGACGGTTACCAGCAAGCCCGCGGCGCCGTTCGAGACCGGGTGGCTGTTCGTGTGTTGCCGCCGGGCACGCGCTACGGGGTTACCCCACCTAATGCCACATGAACGTGACCGTGGCGCCGCGCGCGAGTGTGTACGTGAACGCCTCTCCGCTCCATGCCACCTGGAACTCGATCGGCTGGGTGCTGTTGTCGTAGGCGACGAGGACCTTTGACCCATTCGGGTTCTCCAGGGCGACGTCGTCGAGGCCCGGGGTGACGCCGTAGCTGCCGTCAGCGCCCACGAAGTCGGAGACCCAGCGGTCGGAGCCGATCCGCACGGCTCCGCGCTGCACGAACTTCGATACCTGTCCAAGCTGGAAGTAGTTGAGGTTCAGTGAGGCGCCGGCGGACTTCTCGCCGACCGTCACGAGCCCGGTGCAGTGGTCGCACCCGGGCGCCTGCTGCTTGGGCCCGTCCGCCGGGTCGAGCGCGAGGTTCCACAAATCGACCGCCTGGGCATCGTTGCGCAGGCTGGCGATGACGGTCTCGGCGGTCGGATACGCGGTCGCGCCCGGCGAGCACTCCGACATGATCATGCTCGCCGACGGGTCGATCGCTTGGAGCTCTGACATCTGTTCGAGCCCGGCGTAGCAGTGCCAGGCGATCCCGGCGATCGCGGAGCTGACGGTCGGGTCGGACAGCATCCCCTCGGCGTACTGAAGGCCGGAGCCGTCGAGCCCGTACACCTTGGTGCTCAGGCCGGCGGCCCGGAGCGTAGGCACGAGGTTCTGGGTGAGGAATCCATCCTCGTCGAGGTCCATGCTCGGGTACATCGCCGCGGTGTGAGCCTCGTTCTCGGGCGTGATCGCGGCGATCGGAACCCCGGCCTGTGCGTAGGCCCGGATGAACGCGATCAGGTAATCGGCGTAGGCGTCGAAGTTCTGCGGCTCGAGGACGCCGGCGTAGCCCAGGTCGTCGAGCGCGTCGTTGGCCTTCATCCAGGCCGGGGCGCTCCAGGGACTCGCGAGGATCTCGACGGTCGGGTCGAGCGCGAGCATCATCCGCAACGCCGGCAGGATGTACGCCTCATCGTGCGCGATCGAGAACTGCCCGAGCGATGGGTCAGCGTCGCCGGCGGGCACGTCGTCATAGGTGTACGGAACGCCGGTGGCCGTGAAGTCGGACGCGCCGATCGGAACGCGAACGTAGTTGAGCCCGATGCCGCTCGGGCCGAACAGGGCGGCCATGGCCAGGGCTCGTACCGACGGTGGCGACTCGTCGTAGAGCAGCCACGCAGAGGTGTCGGTCATGGCGGCACCGAACCCGATGATCCGCTGATACCGGGTGGCGTCTGAGACCTGGATCGTCGGGATGGCCGGGTCGAGCGGTGTGAACGAGACCGGAGACATCGGCGAGAGCGCCTCCCGCAGGCCGGCTGTGGTCAGCCACACGGCCACGTTGCCGGGGCCGGCGTCCGGAACGGCACCGACGCTCACCGACACGGTCCGGCTCCAAGGGCGCCGGCCGATCTTGGCCCGAACCGACACCCGATAGCCGACGCCGGCGCTCGCCGGCGCCTCCCAGCTCAACGCGCGCTCACGACAGCCGCGGACCTGGAAACGCGACAGCCCGACCACCCTGTTGACGCGGACGATGAGCCTGCCGGATCCGCCGCAAACGGTGAATGTCAGCTTCTCGCGCACGCCGTCGTCGAGGGGTTGTGGGAGGGAGGTGAGGCTGACGCGCGAAATCCGCGTGGGGTTCACCGCGCGCGCAGATGCCGGCGACGCGAGTGCCAGCATCGCGGCCAGCGCAGTTCCGGTGAGACACAGCCCCTTCGCCGTAATCATGTCCCTGATCCTGCGGGATTCGGTGGGCAATCGTAGTCGTCAGCCGCCGCCGAAGCCAGTCCACCGAGCGAGGCGTAGGCTGTCGCGTCGATGCGAGCGCTCGTCTCCAAGCAGTCCGCACCGTTCGCCGAGATCACGGACGTCCCGGACCCAACGCCGCGACACGACGAGGTGCTGGTCGAGGTCAAGGCGTTCAGCCTCAACCGCGGCGAGACGCGGCGGCTTGAGTCGCTCGAGCCCGGGACGGTCACGGGCTGGGATGTCGCCGGGATTGTGAGAGAGCCGGCCCCGAACGGCAGCGGGCCGCCATCGGGTGCCCGCATCGTCGGACTGATGCCAGGCGGCGCGTGGGCCGAGCTCGCCGCGGTCGGGATCGACTGGCTGGCGGAGCTTCCCGACGCGGTGTCGTTCGAGCAGGCGGCGACGCTCCCGGTCGCGGGCGTCACCGCGCTGCGAGGACTCGAGCTCGGGGGCTTCGTCGTCGACAAACCAGTGCTCGTGACCGGCGCGAGCGGCGGCGTCGGGCGGTTCGCGATTCAGCTGGCCAGCCTCGCCGGCGCCCGCGTGACGGGGCTCGCACGACGGTCCGGGGGTCTGCGTGAGTTGGGAGCGGACGTGGTGATCGAAGAGATCGACCTCGACGGGCCGGTCTACGACGTGATCCTCGACGCAATCGGAGGCGGCGTGCTCGGCGCTGCGATTCAGCGAGTCGCGCCGCGGGGCATCGTCGTCAGCTTCGCGTCGACGATCACGGAACCGGTGTCATACCCGGCGCGCGAGCTGTTCGCGCGCGCGCCCGGCGCGCGGCTCTACGGCCTGTACATATTCAGCGAGCTCCAGCACACGCGGACGTGCAGCTCGGATCTGACGCGGCTCACCGAGCTGATCGCCGCCGGCAAGCTCGATCCCCAAATTGATCTCAGTCTGAGGTGGACCGACGCGGGTCAGGCGATCGAGGCGCTGCTCGATCGCCGCGTCAACGGCAAGGCGGTCCTGACCGTCGACTAACCGCTGGTGTCGACGGCCAGGTATGAGTACGTGCCTGGGAACCCGTCGGCGCTTTCGGGGACCATCCCGGGGCAGCCGTCGCGCATGTCCTCGCAGTCCCATACCTGCCCGTTGGCGAGGTGGACGTCGAGCCTCGAGTAGTAATAGAGCGAGAACGCGTTGCCGTCGTGGTTCGGGTCGATCCCGGCCTCGATCGGATCGTTTCGCCACCGCTGCGTCAACAATTGGGCGTCTGCGCCCGGCGCGTGCTTGAGGTACTTGTCGAACCACGCGGTCGTGTACCACGCGATCAGGTCCGGACCTCGCAGCGATGCGCCGAACGCCTGGTTCGGGATGAAGCTGAAGTCGAGATGCGACCCGCCGCGGATGATGATCTCGCCTGTGTCCACGCCGGACTTTGAGTAGTTCAAAGACCAGGTCGACTTCGAGTTCGGGTCTGGGAGCGAGGTGTTCGGCGCCGGCGGGAGGCCGTAGTCGGCGGACACCCCGAGGGCGGGCTTCGTAATCGGAACCGTCGTGCGATCGCCTGGGTAGGCCGGGCAGGCGGACTCGCCGATCGTCTGAGACGTGGCTCCCGGCGCCGCGCCGGGGACGGGCGAATCGTTCGGGCCCGGGCCGCCAAGGTTGTCCCACGCCACGAGCGCCTTGACGCGTGGGTCCCACTGGCCGATGTAGGACACGCCGGCGGCGCCGTAGGAGTGGCCCGCGAGACCGATCTCGGAGCGGTCAAGCAGCGACCAGAACGGGTCGTAGGCCGCATCCAGTCCGGCGGCCACCCGCGAGTTCTGCTTGGCGGCATGGCTTGTCCCCGTCGTGCAACTCGGAACCGGTTCATACGGGTGCGATGGGGTCGAGAGCAGGAAGTCGATCGCGTCCTCGGTCCCGTCGTAGAACGGCGTGCCGGTCGTCTGTGCCGGGACTCCCTCGTCCTGGTCGGGCGACTGTCCGAAGGTGTCCGATTGGCCCTGCCCCTGGGGGTCGAAGGTGAGCACCACGTAACCGGCCTTCGCCAGCGCCTGGGCCGCGTACCAGTACATGTTCTCGTCGGCCTGGACCGACCCATCGGTGATCACGATCCCGGGCCGCTTGGCCGGCCCCGCGACCGTCGCCCATACGTGCCCCGAGATCGTCGCCCCGTCGCGTGCGGTGAACAGGACAGGGCGCACGATGCCGTAGCCATGAGAAGCCCAGTCGTTCAGTCGGATGTCGCCGGCGCAGCCGTTCGAGAGGTTCCAGCAGAGGTCGTCGGCAAAGAACCGTCCGGGGTCGGCGGCCTCGGTAGCGAGCGCCTGGGCTGTGCTGGCGGTGCTGTCGGCCGCGAGCTTGGTCTGGTACTGCGGCGTGTCGTAGACCCTCTGACGCTGCTGCGTGATCGAGAAGTTCCGCGCCTCGACCACCGGGTTGAACGTGGTCGGCGGCTTTGCGGACGAGGGTGTGGCGTGCACCGCGAAGAGCACGCCAACCCCGGCCACCAGCCCTGCCAGAAATCTCCCTGTCATGCGATCGGCGAAGCCTTCGAACCTGGAATCGGAAGCCTCGCCTTCCATCGTGCCCGCGGCGCGGATGCACCACACCGTCAGCACGCACGTTTCTGGAGGGAAGGGACTGTGCAAATGCACAGTCAGGGTCCATACTTCTCGGGATGGAGGCGCCCACGCGCGGCGAGGTTCTCCGCCGGATCGTCGAGCGGGCCGATCTCGAGCTGTTCACCGACCGGGTGCTGGAAAGCTTCTGGGCGCAGCCCGCGTTCGAGGAGCTTCACCAGCGACGGGAAGAAGTCCGGGCTTGGGTGCGCTGGAACCTGGATCTGGTCATCCGCTGGCTCGCCGAGGGCGAACCGCCCAGCGACGACGAGATCGCCGTGTTCCGTGAGCACGCCCGTGCGCGAGCCGACGAGGGGTTCCCGGTGGACATGATCGCCGGGAGCTTCAGGCGCGGAGCCAGGTTCGGATGGCGGGCGATGCTCGAGGCCGCCACCGACGCCGAGCGACCGGTGCTGGTCGAGATCGCCGATCTGCTGTTCGAATACGTGGACCGCGTGTCGCGCATCTACGCGGAGGTCTACGGGTCGGCGGCCACGCGGCGCGCGCCGAGCGCTGAGGAGGAGGCGGCACGCGAACTCCTGCGGAGGATCGCGGCCGAGGAAGAGACGCTGACCGAGGATCAGCAGCTGGCCGAGCGGATCGGGTTCCGGATCGATCGCGCGGCGCGGCCGTTCGTGATCGCGATCCCGAGCGGGCACGCCGAGCTGGCGGCTCGGCTTCGCCGCCGTGGTGCGCTGGCGGCTTCCGAGAGACGCCGGGTGATCGGCCTGTCGAACGTCCCGCGGCCGTGGCGCGGACTCGAGCTCGACCGGCGCGCAGTGATCGCGCAGGGACCACCGGCGATCGGCAGCGAGCGGGGGCACGCGCTCGAGGAGCTCCGAGGAGCCGTGGCGCTCGCCGCCGGGCGCGGTCAGTCGGGCGAGATCGATCCGCGCGACTACCTGCCCGAGCTCCTGCTGGCTTGCTCACCCCGCATCGTCAGCCAGATCCGGGCCCGGGTCTACAGCTCGCTCGATGGCGATCACCCCGAGCTCGTGACCACCCTCGATGCCTTAATCAAGAACAACTTCGAGAAGGGCCGCGTGGCCGGCGTGCTGCACGTCCACCGCAACACGCTGCGGGACCGGATCGCCCGGATCTCGGAGCTCACCGGCGTCGACCTCGAGCGGGTCGAGGGCAGGGGCCTCGCCTGGCTCGCCTGGCTCGCGCGCGGGGAGTAAGGGGTCATGCGCACCAGGTAAGGGGTGTGGGGCCGCAAGCGGCTCCGTTCTCCCGATGTCGTATCAGCCCTCTCAGTTCATCCTCATCCGCAGTGGAAAAGCAGGATTCGATCGAGAGGAACGAGCAATGCACCCCTCCATTTCAGAAGCCGTTGCCTCGCAGCACATCGAGGATGTCCGCCGGGTTGCCCGGCGACGTCGATGGTCATCGGAGCTCACCACCGAGTCGCATCGCCGTCGAAGCTTCAGGCGATACTTCCTACATGCGCGCGAGGGTCACCTCAAGTCACTTCGTCGGGCGCACCGAGGAGCTCGTGGAGCTGGACCTCGCCCTGCGTGAAGCCGCGGGCGGGTCGCCGGTCGCGGTGTTGCTGAGCGGTGAGTCAGGCGTCGGCAAGACCAGGCTGGTCCGGGAGTTCGAGCGGCGCGCCAATGAGGGCGACGCGCTCGTGCTCCGCGGAGAAGCCGTCGAGGAAGCCGACGGCGAGCTTCCCTACGCGCCGGTGATCGGCGCGCTGCGCCCGCTGGTCCGCGCGAGGCATCCGGCGCTCGCAGCGCTCGGACGGGGCAGCCGCGCGCAGGTGGCCGCGCTCCTGCCGGGCCTCGACGAGGAGTCGCCCGCGTCGGACGGCAACGACCCGTCGGCACAGGTGCGGCTGTTCGAGGGCCTGCTCGAGCTCCTTGACCTGCTCAGCGAGGAGCAGCCCGTCGTCCTTGTGCTCGAGGACCTGCACTGGGCCGACCGCTCGACGCGCACGTTCGTCGACTTCCTCGTCCGCAGCCTGCGGACCGAGCGTGTAGTGCTGGTGCTGAGCTACAGGACCGACGAGCTCCACCGCCGTCATCCATTGCGCACCCTGCTGGCCGAGCTCGACCGCCTCGACCGCGCGCGCCGGATCGAGCTCGAGCCGTTCGACCGCGACGAACTGGCCGAGGCGCTCGCGGACATCCTTGGGGAGCCGCCGAGCCACAAGCTGGTCGAGCGGCTGTTCGAGCGCAGCGAGGGCAACCCGCTGTACACCGAGGAGCTGCTGGCGGCCGGGATGGATGGCCGGGGCGCCGCTCCGCAATCGCTGCGCGACGCGTTCATGTTGCGGATCGAGCGGCTGTCGCCCGATGCCCAGGCCGCGGCGCGCGTGATCGCCGCCGGCCGGTCGCTCGACGAGCCGATGATCGCCGAGGTCAGCGGCATCGAGCCCGACGCGCTGCACGGAGCGCTGCGCGAGGCCGTCGCCGAGCAGGTGCTCGTGGCCTGTGAAGCGACCCGCTTGAGCTTCCGTCATGCCCTCCTGCGCGAGGCGCTGTACGACGATCTGCTGCCGGGCGAGCGCAGCGAGCTGCATCTGGCGCTGGCCCGTGCCTTCGAGGACCGCGCCGACTACGAGAACGATCACGGCGTCGAGCTCGCATCGGCGATCGCCCGCCACTACGCGACCGCCGGCGACCAGCCGGCCGCACTGCGCGCCACCGTGCAGGCCGCGCTCGCCGCCCGCGAGGTGCACGCCTACGGCGACGCCGCCGACCTGGCGGAGCGCGCCCTCGACCTGTGGCCGCGCGTCCCCGACGCCGATCAGATGATCCCGCTCGACCACGTCGAGCTGCTCGGGATCGCCGCGGCGGCACACGCCGTCGCCGGCGATCGCGCCCGCGCGGAGGTCCTGCTCACCCGGGCGCTGAAGGAGCTCGACCCCGACAGCGAGCCACGGCGCTATTCCGAGCTGCTCGCGCGCCTGTCGCGGAGCCAGTGGTCGCTCAATCGTGGAAGCGAGGCGATCGAGACGGCCGAGCAGGCGCTGTCGATGCTGCCCCCGGACGAGATCAGCCGCGAGCGCGCGTCGATCCTGGCCTGGGCCGCGCGCATTCGATGGCTGCGCGGGAGATATCGCGAGGCTCTGAGAGAGGGGCGAGAGGCACTCGACACGGCGGTCGCCGCGGGAGACCGGCACTCCGAGAGCGAGGTCCTGAACACCCTCGGGATGGCCGGAATCGTGACTGGGTCCCTCGATGAGGGCATCGCGTCCTTGCGGCGGGCGATCGAGATCGCGCGCGAGGACGACGACCTGGATGGGATGTCGACGGCGTACTCGAACCTCGCCGACACGCTGAACCTCGCGGGACGCACGACCGAGGCCCTCGAGACGGCCAAGGAGGGGTTCGCCGCGGTGTCGCGCCGCGTGACGCGGCCGTCCGACTGGATGTCGCTGACGGTCTCAAACCTGTCGTTCGAGGCGGGGGACTGGGAGACCGCGCGCAAGTACCTCGTACCGGCGGCGGCCCAGATCACCGGCCGGCAGCTGATCTTCCGCCACTTGCGCGAGGCGGAGTTCGCGCTCGGGATCGGCGACGACGAGCGGGCGGAGCTGTGCCTCGACGAGGCCGAGCCGCTCGTGGCGAGGTCATCGGAGCCGCAGTGGATCGGTGCCTTCGGGACGCTGCTCGCCGAGTTGCGCAGGCGCCAGCGAGATCTGCCCGGCGCGCGCGCCGCGGTGGCCCACGCGCTCGATCGGATGGAGGTCTGCACCGACGACGTCGCGCGGATTGCGCGCGTGACCGCAGCGGGGCTGCGCGTCGAGGCCGACGTGGCCCAGCGCGCGCGGGATCTTCGCGAGCGCGCCGACGAGCGCGACGCGATCGCGCGGTCGCGGATCCACATGCAGCGACTGCGCGATGCGGCGCAGGAGGGCGGGCCGGTCGAGCGTGCGTGGCGAGCCGTGGGCACCGCCGAGCTCGCCAGGGCCCGGGGCAAGAGCGACCCGAAGCTGTGGACGGTTGCCGCTCGGGAGTGGGAAACCATGTCCCGTCCCTTCCAGCAAGCGCTCGCGTTGTGGCGAGCCACTGAGGCGCAGGTCGAGGCGGGCGACCGGACCGAGGCGCGCGACACGGCCCGGGAAACGCTCGAGGTGTCTCAGCGGCTGGGCGCGCGGTGGCTGGTGGACGAGGTGAGCGCGCTGGCCCAGCGGGCGCGGCTCGACCTCGGCGAGGCCGCCGGTCCCGCCGACCGCGAGCGGGCCGGCACGGAGGCAAATGGAGAGGATCCGTTCGGGCTGACCGACCGTGAGCGGCAGGTGCTCGCGCTGGTCGCCGAGGGCGCGACCAACCGCCAGATTGGCGCTGCGCTGTTCATGGCCGAGAAGACGGCCAGCGTGCACGTGTCGAGGATCCTCAGCAAGCTGGGCGTGCGTAGCCGTACTCAAGCCGCGGCTGTGGCGCACCGGTTACATCTGGATTGACCTGACGCACGGCGGCCGTCTCGGACGCGACGATCTCAAGCAGGACGTTGACCACCCGGGGGTCGAACTGGCCGCCGGCGTTCGATACGAGTTCGGCGATGGCGATGTCGTGGGAGAGGGCTTTGCGGTAGGGGCGGTCGGTGCGCATGGCGTTCCAGGTGTCGCAGCAGGTGATGATGCGTGCTTCGAGTGGGATTTGT
>DATJYY010000143.1:0-29501 GCA_035499395.1 Solirubrobacteraceae bacterium | reverse complement strand
ATACGGCAGGATCTCGGCGCGGCGCACATCCGCCAGGCGCTTGGCGAGCTTGTGCGCGAGCGAGATCGGGAGCGGCATCAGCTCCTCGGTCTCACTCGACGCGTACCCGAACATCATCCCCTGATCGCCCGCGCCCGCGATATCGAGCTCGTCCTCGTCCTTGGTGTTCGTCCGCGTCTCGTATGCCCGGTCGACCCCCTGCGCGATGTCCGGCGACTGCTTGTCGATCGCATTGATCACCGCGCACGTGTGAAAGTCGAATCCGAACTCGGCGTTCGTGTAGCCGATCCGCTTGATCGTCTCGCGAGCGACCTCGGGGATGTCGACATAGGTGGTGGTCGTGATCTCACCGGAGACGACTACCAGTCCCGTGTTGACGAGCGTCTCGCACGCCACCCGGCCGAGCGGGTCGTCGCGCAGGACGGCATCGAGCACGCCGTCGGAGATCTGATCGGCAACCTTGTCCGGGTGACCCTCGGTCACCGATTCGGACGTGAACAGAAACTCGTTGTCGGCGTAGGTCATTGTCTTGTGGTGTCCTTGTCCTTGCGGGTGATCTCGAGCAGATAGGCGGCCATGACATCCGTCGCGCCGAGCTTCAGGTGGTAGGCGTCCGAAAGCTCTTCTACGCGTGCGATCTGGTCGCGCGCGTCGTTGAACAGGTCCGTGAACTCGAATACGCCAAAGTCCACGACACGAGCCTGATAGCCCAAACGTTCCAGCAGCTGAGTGGTTCGCCGCTCGCCGATGATAGAGAGTTGCATCACGTATGCGGTGCCGTCGTCAGCGAGCGCCTCGGGCAGCATACGGAGCAGATGGTCGACGAGACCACGGCCCCAATAATCGAGCGGCCGGTGCGAAACGACCGGTTCAAACGGATCCACCGGAGTCTGGTAGAGGCTGGCCACGATCACGTCGTAGCGCTCTTCGGGGACCCACGGGTAGAGATCCTGGACGGCCGCGCTGACGCGGTCGGCCACTCCATTGCGAAATGCGTTTGCCATCGTGTTCTTGACCGCGGCTGCGTCGATATCGAGCCCGTGTACGTGCGCCGCGCCGTTGCGCGCAAGCTGGACGGTCAGCAACCCGGTCCCGCAGCCGATGTCCAAGCAACGCTGATGGGCGCCGATTCCTTCGCGATAGAAGTACTTCCACACGAGGAAGCTGCCCTGGGTGGGCGTGAATACGCCCGGCTCGACGGTGATATCCGGGAAGTCCAGCGGATACGTGACCCGGCCGCGGGCGTCGGCCCACCGGATGGGTACCGCATGCTTGGTTTCCACCGAGATCGGGCTCACGCCTTCGTCGGGGAGGACGTCGGGGCGGGCGTGGCCGGGCTTGGTATCGGTGAGCGCCGTCTTCGCCGCCGCGATCTGCTCGGGGCCGACGCCGCAACAACCGCCGACGATCTGCGCGCCCTCCTCGCGCCAGCGGAGCGCGAGCTCGGCGTACTCGTCGGCGCCGACGCCCGACTCGTGACGCCAGCCGGCAGCCGACAGATAGCCGAGGTTGGGATACACCCCGAGCGGGAGGTCGGTGAAGTCGCGCAGCCACGCGAGCATGCCCGTGACGTGATCGGGAGGAAGGCAGTTGATCGCGAGCGCGCCAACGCCCATCTCCTCGAACCGGCGAGCGGCCCGTCCAAACGCGTCGCCCTCGGGGCCGCCCCAGTGCTCTCCGTAGACGCCGCAGACGCCGTGGCGACAACGGCGGAAGCTCAGCCACACGGGCAGGCCGGTGTCGAGCAGCGCCTCGACCGTCGCGTACGTGGAGCTGCGGATCAGCGTCAGCGTCTCGATTAGGATCAGGTCGGGCGGGTCGTGCTCGAACGCCCGCGCGAGCAGACGGATCGTCTCGCGGCCGTCCGGTGTGTCGACGTCGCCGTTGATGCTGAACGCGACCGCGACCTCGTCGGCCCGGCCCGCCTCGGACGTGGCTTCGCGGGCCAGCCGCACGCCCCGGCGCGCCAGGTCCATCCAGTGGACGGGCTCGCTGGCCTCCCACGGGGTGTGGTTGCCGTTGCGAAGCGCCGTGGCGAGACCCCAAGTGTCGGTGCAGATCACGTCGCAGCCGACCTCGACGTAACGGCGGTGCACGCCTTTGACGTGAGCGGGGTTTTCGAGGATCGCGGTCAGCCCCCACAGGTGCTCCTCGAGCTCGGGTCGCTGGCCGACGACGCGGATGAGCTCGGTGCCGGTGGCGCCGTCCATGATCACCGGCTGGTCGGTGGCGATCATTTGGGTCAACCGGTGGTAGCGGCTCTCGCCGGCTGCCGCCACCGATCCGTCTGTCGTGGTCATGTGCGCACTCACTATGGATCTCCCTCCCGTGCCGCTCAGGGCTCGCGAACCGGCACAGCTTGCCGCCAGGTCCGCTACTTCGCCACTCTCACAGCGCCGGATTACCCTAGACTTTAGAGAGGGTCTGAAGTCTAGGGTGGATGTGAGGGGGGTGGTGAGTTCCAGCCCGTGCCTCTCTATCGGATAGGTAATTTAGGAAGTACGAGCAGGGCAAGGCAGAGGTGCCCGATGTACCTTCTGCGCCGTGTCCGTGCAGACGACGACCGGATCCGCTGGCTCCGCCCCTCTCGATGTGGTCCTGCAGCGGGCGGGCGCCGTCCTGTCCATGCGCGGTGGGCGACCGGTGGCGATGAATTTCGGATCTGCGGCAGCGGAGCTGGCGGTTTGCGTCCGTGCCGTGGGCCTGGTCGACCGCTCCGAGCTCTCGAAGCTCGTGCTCGAGGCGCCGGCGGCGCAGCTGGCCGCGCTCACCTCGCGTCTCGTGGGCGACACGGTCGCCCCGGGCGGTGTGCTGTCCGCAGGCAATGCATGGTGGTGCGGCGACGCTTCGGGTCGTGTGATCGTGCTGTCCGATCCGGACACCGGTGCGCGGCTTCGGGAGCGGCTGCACGTGGACGCCCGGCGGTTCGTCTCGATGGCGGTGCGCGACGCGTCGGACGAGCTGGCCGCGATCGGGCTGCTGGGTCGGCGCGCGGCCGAGGTGCTGAGGGCGCTCGGAGCATACGGCGAGGCCGGGGATCCGCGGGCGGTGGCGCCGTTCGCGCATGGTCTCCTCGCCGGCGTCCCGGTCTCGTGGCTGCTCCAGTCCGACCGGCGGGCACTGGCGCTGGTGCCTCGCGAGCATGCCGGCGAAGCGTGGCTCGCGATCGAGCGCGCGGGGCGGCCGTCCGGAATCAGCTGCGTCGGACACGAGGCGGTTTCGCGGTACGCATTGCTGGAGCGTTCGCGCCCGGCGGCGCCTCCTCTCGGCTGAGTCGCGCCTTCACCCCTGAGGGACGCTGACGTGGCGGACCTCGCGCGCGTGCTGACCGAGCTGCTCGCGCTCGAGCGCGAGATCGTTGAGGCCGACTACGTGCGGCGCTCCGATGCGCTCGAGCGAGTCTCGGATGCGGTCCGGCGCCTCGGCGAGATCGGATCGCCGCAGGGAATCCTCGACCGCGCCGCCGAGGAGCTCGGGACGAGCTCGGCATTCGATCGGGTCATGGTCTCCGAGGTTCGCGGGGACGGGCTCGTCGTGCGGTCGGTCTGGAGCAATTCGGATGTGTCCGGGGCGGCGACGGCCGCTCTGGAGGAGCTCGGCCGCGGGCCGATCCGGCTCGAGTATCCGATCGTCGAGGACGAGGTCGCGCGGGGGCAACGGACCGAGATCGTGCAGGAGCGGGTGGCGCGTTCGCGCGGAGCCCGGCGCTTGATCGACGTCTTCGGTTGGGACAGCTACGTCGTGGCCGCGCTCGTCGTGCAGGGAGTGACCGTGGGGATGATCCACGCGGACGGTGGCGTGAGTGGTCGCCGGCTCGACGCGCTCGACTCCGAGGTCGCGTCGCTGTATGCGGAGGGGCTGGCGGGCGTGTTCGAGCGCGCCGTCCTTCGTGAGATGCTCCAGCTGCACCACCGCGAGCTGCGATCGGCGGTCGAGTGGATGAGCACGCGGCTCGGCCAGCTGACGACCGATTCCGGCGAGCTGACCGCACTCGGCGCCGGCGGCGTCGATCCGCCACTCGCGGATGCGCTCACTCCGCGCGAGGTCGAGGTCCTGCGGCTGCTCGCGCGCGGCCAGACGAACCTTGAGATCGCGCGCGCCCTCGTGGTCCGCGAGGGGACGGTCAAATACCACGTCAAGAACATCCTGCGGAAGCTCGGCGCGACCAGCCGCGCGGACGCCGTGTCGCGTTACGCGCGAGCCGGCGGGGCGGCCGCGTCGTGAGTGCGACCGGCGAGGTGTTCTCGGGTCCGCTCGGCGAGGAGCTGCTTCGCCGGCTCGAGCACAGCGCAGCCGAGGCACGCTCGTTGCTCGGGCTGCCGAGTTCAGGTGACGCGGACCTCCGCGCGTTGCGGACCCTGATCGCGGGTCTGCGCTCGCGGCTCTCGGAAGCCGAGCTCCACGAGATCGCGGAGGCCGAGGGCGCACTCGAGCGGTTGCGCCACCGGTTCGAGACGCGCTTTACGGCGCTCGAGCGGGTCACGGCCGCGATCGCCGAGGTGCGCGAAGTCACCTCGCCGCGAGAGATGCTGTTGCGCGCGCCGGCGGCCTTGTGCGCGGGGTCGGCGTTCGATCGCGCGATCCTCAGCCTGGTCAAGGGCGGGCGGATGGTCGCCGAGGCCGTTTTCGTGGCGGGTCAAGAACGGGCCGCCGCGACGATGCTGGCGCAGCTCCAGGCGAACCCGCTGCGACTCGAGCACACGCTGATCGAGACCGAGCTGCTGCGCCGCCGCCGGGCCACGATCGTTGTCGACGCGGACGTGCATCCGCGCGTTGATCGCGAGACCGCGCGTCTGATGGGCTGGCGGTCATACGCTGCCGCACCGCTCGTCGTCGGCTCCCAGGTCGCGGGCGTGATTCATGCCGACCGAGGCCCGGGCCAGCCAGTGGACGTGCTCGACCGGGACGTCCTGTGGGAGTTCGCCACCGGGCTCGCCCAGGCGTACGAGAGCACCACGCTTCGCCGCACCCTCCGCGACGAGCGTGATCAGATGCGCCAGTTCCTCGATTGGTTGGGGGCGCGCTCGAGCGAGCTCACCGACGCGCCGGTCACGCTGTCCGCCGGAGGAGCGGCGGCTCCCGCGCCGCCGCCACCACCGACGTTGCCGGAGTATTCGCCGACGGGGCGCGGGCGCGATGACCGGGTCGTATTCGAGGGCCTGTTGACGCGCCGGGAACTCGACGTGCTGCGGCTACTGGCGGAGGGTGCGACCAACCGGGCGGTCGCCGACGCGCTCGTGATCTCGAGCGGGACCGTCAAGTTCCACGTCAACAGCATCCTGCGAAAGCTGCGCGCGGCGAACCGTGCCGAGGCGGTCACGCGGTACCTGCGGTTGATGGGGATGCGGGTGCCGTAGCCGTCAGCCGCGCCTGATCTCCTGGAGCGACCACCCGTTGCCGTCCGGGTCGCTGAAGAACGCGAACCGGGAGCCGGGGCTTCCTTCGGGGCCGAGTTGCTGGACGCCCGTGATCTCGACGCCGTTGCCCGCGAGCTCCGCTCGGGCGGCGTCGATGTCCTCGACGACAAGCTGCAGCCCCTTGGTCGTACCCGGATCGCCGAGCGGCAGCCCGCGTCCGATCACGACCGATGTGGGCGAGCCGGTCGGCGTCATCTGCGCGACCCGCATCCCGGGGCCGGGTTCGATGTCGTGATCCAGGTGGAACCCGACGCGGTTGACGTAGAAGTCGATCGAGTTGTCGATGTCGCTGACCGGGATGCCGATGACTTCGAGGCGGTAGTCCATGGCGGTGCTCTCCTGGTTCGTGGATCTCCCACATCTTATCAGAACGGAATAGTCCGTTCTGATTGGTATTGTGCGCGGGATGGCGCGGTCTCGATCAGCACGGTCTCGATCAGCAGTGGGCGGACGGCGCGCCGAGGCGGCCCGCAACGACGGGCTCATCCTCGACGCCGCCCGCGACGTCTTCTTGGACAACCCGTCGGCGCCGATCGCCGACGTGGCCAAAGAAGCCGGCGTCGGGATCAGCGCGCTGTACCGCCGCTATCCGAGTAAGGAGCACCTGCTGCGCGAGCTCGCCCGCGACGGTCTGAGCCGCTTCATCGAGGACCTGCGTGCCGCGCTCGCCGACGACCGCCACGCGTGGGTCGCCTACGCGGATTGCCTGCGGCGCGTCGTCGACGGCCAGAGCCAGGCGCTCGCCCAGCGGGTCGCCGGCACGTTCACGCCCACGGAGTCACTCGCGCGCCTTGCCGGCGAGGCCAGCGAGCTCGCGATCGAACTGCATCGCCGTACCCAGGCGGCCGGTGCGCTACGCGAGGACGTGAACCCGGCCGACGTCGTGCTGATCCTCGAGATGGTCAGCTTGGTCGACCTCCCGGGCCCGGAACGGGGACGGGACCTCCGCCAGCGCTACCTCGCGCTCGCCCTGCAGGCGCTTCGCGCGCCTGGGAGCGAGCCGCTGCCAGGGCCTCCCGCGGATGAGACCGACCTCACCGCCCGGTGGCGCGCGCCGTGATCCTCAGACCGCGAAGAAGACCGTCTCGTGGGGTCCCTGGAAGCGGATGTCGAACCGGTAGCCCCCGCCCGCGGGATCCGGCTCGGCCAGCAGGGTCGACCGCCGCTCGACCGGCACGCGCGCCAGCACCGGATCGGACGCATTGGCTTCGGCCTCGTCGGCGAAGTAGATCCGCGTGACGCAGCGATGCAGCATCCCGCGCGCGAACACCGACACGTCGAGGTGGGGCGCCTGCGTCGCTCCGGCGAGGCCGGGCAGCGGGCCGGGCTTGACGGTGAGGATGTCGAACGTTCCGTCGCCGTCCTCCACGCCATAGCGGGCGAAGCCGCGGAAGCCCTCCATCTCCGTGGTTCCGCCGTAGCCGTACATGTCGGCGAACTTTCCGTCGGGGTCGGACTGCCAGGTCTCGAGTAGGAAGTCGGGAATCGGCATGCCGGCGCCGTCGAAGATCGTCCCGGCGATGTGGATCGCGCCCGGCGTCCCCTCGGGCACCGCGAACGGCCCGACGTCGAACGGTAGCCCGATCGCGAAGTACGGGCCGACCGTCTGCGAGGGTGTGGTCTCGAAGATCAATGCTCCTCCTCGAACGGCGTCGCCCCGGGGCCGCGGAGGTAGATGTCCCACTCGAACGCCTGCGCCCAGTTCGGCACGGTGTCGTGGATCGAGAAGCTCGAGATCATGCGCTCGCGCGCCTTCGGATCGCGGACCGAGTTGAAGATCGGGTCATATGGGAAGAACTGATCGCCCGGGAAGTACATCTGCGTCACGAGCCGTTGGGTGAACGCCCGGCCGAGCAGCGAGAAGTGGATGTGCGCCGGCCGCCACGCGTTGTAGTGGTTGCCCCAGGGATACGGGCCCGGTCTGATCGTCGTGAACCGGTAGCGGCCCTCGTCGTCGGTGATGCACCGCCCGGCTCCGCTGAAGTTCGGATCCAGTGGCGCCGGCCACCGATCCCAGCGGTGCTTGTAGCGCCCGGCGGCGTTCGCCTGCCAGATTTCGACGAGCGTTCCGCGAAGTGGCTTGCCCTCGGTGTCGAACACGCGTCCCGAGACGATGATCCGCTCGCCGATCGGCTCACCGGCGTGCTGGACCGTCAGGTCGTTGTCGGTCTCACCGACCAGGATCGTGCCCAGCTGCGGTCCGGTGATCTCCGTGATCGTCTGCGGCAGATACATCAGCGGCTGCTTCGGGTGGCGCAGCGAGGTCGACTTGTACGGCGGGAAGTCGAGCGGCGGGTGGGCGCCCTCGGGCTCTCGCAGATAGCTCGTCGGCGTTTCGCCGATCGGGTCGTAGATCTGGCGCTCTTCGGGCTGGGCTTGCAGCTCTTCGGTCATCTGTTTCCTATGCCTCCAGTACGACGGCCAGGCCCTGGCCGACACCGATGCAGAGCGCGGCGACGCCATAGCCGCCGCCGCGGCGCTTGAGCTCGTGGGCGAGACCGCCCAGGATGCGAACACCGGATGCGCCCAGCGGATGACCAAGCGCAATCGCTCCGCCGTTCGGGTTCACCTTGTTCGGATCGAGTCCCTTCCACTCGCCGATGTCGGCGAGGCATTGCGAGGCGAACGCCTCGTTCAACTCCACTACGGAGACGTCATCCCAGGTGATGCCGGCGCGCTCGAGCGCGATGTTTGCGGCCTTCACGGGGGCGATCCCGAACACATCCGGATCGACCGCCGCGGCGCCTCGCGACACGATCCGTGCGATCGGCTCCCTGCCCGCCGCCTCGGCGCCCTTCTCGTCCGCGAGCAGCGCCGCGCCGGCGCCGTCGTTGAGCGGGGACGAGTTGCCGGCGGTGACGGTGCCGTCCTTCACGAACGCGGGCTTCAGCTTCGCAAGCTTCTCAAGCGACGTGTCGGCCCGGATGTTCTCGTCGCGCTCGAGGTCGGTGTCCGGAACGGGCACGACCCACTCGGCGTAGAAGCCGCTGTCCCACGCTGCTTGCGCGTTCTGGTGGCTGCGGAGCGCGAACTCGTCCTGGGCCTCGCGGCTCACGTTGTAGATGTCGGCGAGCTTCTCGGCGCTCTCGCCGAGCGAGATCGTCCACTGCTTGGGCATGTTCGGGTTGACCATCCGCCACCCGAGCGTGCTCGAATACAGGTCCTGCTGTTGCGAGGGAAACGCGCGCTCGGGCTTCAGCAGGATCCATGGTGCGCGGCTCATCGACTCGACCCCGCCTACGAGCACGATCGACGCCTCGCCGGTCTCGATCATCCGGCTTGCCTGCATGGTCGCGTCGAGGCTCGAGCCGCACAGGCGGTTGATCGTGGAGCCGGGAATGCTCGTCGGCAGGCCGTTGAGCAGCCACGCCATCCGTGCGACGTTGCGGTTGTCCTCGCCGGCCTGGTTGGCGTCGCCGAACATCACCTCGTCGACACTTTGTGGGTCGAGGTCAGGGCTCCGGTCGAGCAGCGCCTTGACCACGTGCGCCGCGAGATCGTCCGGGCGGACCTTGGCCAGCCCACCGCCGTAGCGACCGAACGGGGCGCGCACCGCGTCGAGCACGTAGGCGGCGCTCATCGGTCGAGCAGCTCCCGGAGCTTGGCGAGCTCTTCGTCGGTCGGGGGCTCAGTGGTCTGGATGTGGTCGCTCACCCTCAGCGCCCAGCCCGTCTGTTCCTTGGCATCTGTGACCTCGACGCCCGGATGGATCTGCGTGAGCACCAGTTCCTTTGTCTCGGGGTCGGGCTCGAGCACACCGAGATCGGTGATCACCGCGCTCGGGCCCTTCCCGCGAAAGCCGAGGCGCTCGCGCGCGCCCGGACCGTCGCCGTGGCCGACGGTCGTGCAGAAGTCGAGCTTCTCGACGAACGTGCGCTTGGCGTGGGGAGCGATCACGATCACCTCGCCGCAGCTGGCCGCGATCTCGGGGGCGCCGCCGGCGCCCGGCAGGCGCGTCTTGGGGTGGTCGTAGTCGCCGATCACGGTCGAGTTCAGGTTCGCGTGCTTGTCGATCTGCGCCGCGCCGAGGAACGCGACGTCGATCCGCCCCGGACCGATCCAGTAGTTGAACATCTCGGGCACGGTCACGACCGAGTCAGCCGTCTGGGCGAGCTCGCCATCGCCGATCGAGAGCGGGATGTGGAACGGCTTGGCGCCGATCGTCCCCGACTCGTACACGAGAACCAGGTCGGGGTTGTGGACCATCCGCGCCAGGATCGCGGCCGTGCTCGGGCGGCCGACGCCGATGAAGACGGTGCGGGTGTCGCGCAGCCGCCGCGCGGCGACGATCGTCTGGACTTCGCCCGCGCTCGCCCGTTGGTCGGTCATCGCGCCGGCACCTCCGTACCGAGAACGTTCACGTTCATCCACGCGATGAACGCGTCGCGGTCACGGCTCATCTTGTCCCAGAACTTGTAGAAGTCGTTGTCGCGGTCGGTGATGCCGAGGCTGTACGACGGACGGGAGCCGCCGGGGACCTCGGCGACCACGCCGATCACCCAACCGGGGATCGTGATGCCGCCCGGACGAGGCTCGAGCTCGTCGACGATCCGCTCGACCGTGACCAGCGATCGCCGCGAGGCGAGGATCGCTTCCTTCTGAACCCCGGGGATCCCCCAGAGCTGAACGTTGCCTTCCCGGTCCGCCTCCTGGGCGTGGACGATCGCCACGTCGGGACGCAGCGCCGGCACGGCCACCAGCCGCTCACCGGTGAACGGGCAGGTGACCGGCGCCACCGTGGTGTGCGCCACCAGATCGGTTCCCACGTAGCCGCGCATCACCGCGCACGGCATGTCGGCGGCGCCGGCCGCGTACCGGTTCGCCATGCCGGCGTGGCTGTGCTCCTCTAGCTCGAGCGGACGGGGCCATCCGTTCTCAATCGCGTCCCGGAAGCGGTGCAGCCCCCCCACGCCGGGGTTCCCGCCGTACGAGAACACCAGCCGTCGCGCCACGCCCATCCCGATCATCTGGTCATAAAGCAGATCGGGCGTCATCCGGATCAGCTCGAGCTCGCGACGGCCCTGGCGCATGATCTCGTGACCGGCTTCGAACGGGATCAGGTGCGTGAACCCCTCGAGCGCCACCGAGTCGCCGTCGCCGACGAGTGAGTCGACGGCGTCGGACAGGGTCATCAGCTCAGCCACGATCCGCCCCTTCGCCGACGCCGGCCGAGCCGCGGCGCACGGTTGACCCGATTCGGCCTGCAGTCGCATCCACGCCGGTCCCACCGCGCCCCACGGCTCACCTTGCCGTGTTCGCGATGAGAACAACGGGTCACATGCCGAACTATACCAAGAGGGCTGATACCGCGAAAGCCATATCACAGGACGATCTCTCGGCGACGCCCGGAGGAAAGCCCCAAGAAGTGCGCACTCGGCGTCCTTCCTGGCTCGAGTGCGCTGAAACTCGTGCCAGAGCCGTACGAATGCGCATTCGGCCTCAGGAAAGGGTCGAGTGCGACGTTGTTGGCCCTAATTTCCGGTTGATCAGGCGGTGGCACCGGCGGGCACGACGACACGGTCGCGCGCCGCCGCGAGCCCGGCGATCAGCTGCGGGACGAGGAGCGCCAGCAGGACGAACAGCGCCGGCGTCCACGAGCCGGTGATGTCGTGGACGGCGCCGATCGCGAACGGCGCCAGCGCGGCAATCAGGTACCCGACCGTCTGGACGAGGGTCGACAGGCCGGCGGTGCTCCTGACGGTGCCGCCGCGGAGCACGATGAGCGTCAGCGCCAACGGGAACGCCGCGTTCTGGCCGAAGCCGAGCAGCGCCGCCCATAGGTACGGCACCGACATCGGCGCCACGATCACGCCGATCCAGCCTGTGGCGATGCACGCCACGAACCCCCAGACGAACGGGCGCTGGTCGCTCGCCCGAGCGGCGAACGTCGGCACCGTCAACGCCGGGATCAGACCGACAACGAGAGCGATGCTGAGCAGCAGGCCGGCGTGCGCGCTGCTCGCGCCGTGGCTGTGGAACACGCTCGGCAGCCAGGCGAGTGTCGCGTAGAAGCCGGCCGATTGGATCGCGAAGAACAGCGTCACGGCCCAGGCGACGCGATCGTGGAGCAGCGAGCGCGCGCCTGCGACCTGGTCACCAGCCGGAGACCCGGCGACTGAAGCGCGACGTCGGAGCTGCGGCGCCCACGCGACCAGCGCCACCGCCGCGGGTACGGCCCAGATCGCGAGCCCCGGGCGCCAGCCCCCTCCGAACGCGTCGGCGATCGGGACCGACACCCCCGCCGCGAGCGCGGCGAAGCCGATCAGGGTCGTGCTGTAAATCCCCGTGACGACGCCGATGTGCTCGGGAAAGTTGCCGCGGACCAGAACCGGCAGCAGCACGTTCACGACCGCGATCGCGGTGCCGGCGATCGCGGTGCCGAGGAACAGGAAGCCGAGCCCGGGCAGCAGCCGGACGAGCAGGCCGAGCACGATCAGGGCAAGCGCGCCGGCGACGGCCGGCCGTGAGCCGAACCTCCGCGCCACCGCAGGCGCCAGCGGCGCGAGCGCGCCGAAGCACAGCACGGGCAGCGCCACCAGCAGGTCGGCGCCCGCGTTCGACAAGCCGGTGTCCGACTTGATCCGGTCGATGAGCGGGCCGATGCCGGCGGCGGCGGGACGCAGGTTCGCCGCGGCCAGAAGCATCAAGATGACCAGCAGCACGGACGACCGCGGCCACGGCGAGCGGCGGCGGTTCAATCGACCACGGGGAATCCGGGGCGATGCCGCACGCCGGTCGATTCCGCACCACCGGATTCCCTCAAGGGAATTCCGCTCCATCCCGGTACGGTCACGATCCCAGCCCGGCGCCGAATTCCCCGTCCCCGCCGGCGAGCCACTCGGCGCCACGGCGGTACAGCCGCTCGACGCCCGGACCGACCAGACCGGGCATGTCGCGCTTGACGTCGTATCCGATCTGGGTCTGCGCGTACGCGAGGTGTTGGTACCCGACCGGAAACCCGGCCAGCAGATCCACTTCCAGTGAGAGCGTGGCCGCCGGATCCACCGGGTCGAGGCGGTCCTTCTCGTAGATCGGCTGGCGGAGCACGATCCCCCACCGGCCCTCGCGCTTCTCCATGAAGTCATAGAACCGGCCGATGCAGGCGATGTCGCATTCGACCCCGTGGACCGGCGCCCGCTGGAGGATCGTCATCTTCGTCTGCGAGATCGCGCGGTCGCCGGCGACGTCGGCGGTGTGGCCGCCGAGGAAGTGGAGAATGTTCACGCCGCGCTCGAAGCCCTCGCGGCTGACGCGGATGAAGTCGGCGGCGGGGCCCTGGAACCAGGTGGCCATCATGAACCCGTCGTCGTGCCACACGGTGGCGAACCGCTCCCAGTCGCCGGCGTCCCGCCACACGACCCAGTTCTCGACCAGCTCGCGGATCAGCAGGCGGTCGTCGCTCATACCACGGTGGCGCCGGGCAGCGCGGGGATCTGGCTCGTGGGCGGAATCGGCGGCCCCGGCGGCTTGCCGCTCACATCCGGCGTTCCGTAGGTGTGGAAGGTCTCGATGGTCTTGACCCCCCACGCCTGGCCGCGAGCGCGTTCGGCCTGGGTCCAGACGATCGGCTCGTACGCCGGATCGAAGATGAAGTGGGTGCCGGTCGTGACCTCGACTCGGTTGCCGCCGGGCTCGTACACATACAGGAACATCCCCTGCGCAACCGCGTGCTTGGACGGCGCAGCCTCGATCGGGACGTCGGCGTCGAGGAACAGGTCGGCCGCGCGCAAAAGCTCCTCGCGTGTATCGACGAACCACGCGAGGTGGTGCAGGCGCCCGCTCCCGCCGGCGTGGTCGGCCGTGTAGATCAGCTCATGCGCGGCGATCGACAGGCTCATCCACGCCCCCTGTTCTGAGCCGTCGTCGTTGATCACCTGCTCGTACACCCGGTACCCCAGCTGCTCCTCGGCGAACCGCCGGTTGGCCGCGACATCAGAAGCCAACACGTTGACATGATCGATGCGTTTGACGGCGGCGCCGCGGTCGACGTGGCGCTGGGGCACGTTCTTCAGGCGCGGGCGCAGATGCTCGGGCGGCACGTACCGATCCTGCTCAAAGAAGATCTCGAACCGGTGACCGTCGGGATCGCGGAACTGGAACGCTGGGCCGTGCCCGTGGTCCCCTTCGTTCCACCCGTCCGCCAGACCGGTCGCCTCAATCGCGGCCACCCGCCGTTCCAACGCGGACGGGCTCCACGAGCGGAGCGCGGTGTGCCCGAGACCGGGCAGCTCGGACTCGGTCAGCTTCAGTCCGTATGGCTGGTACTCGCCCCACCCGCGCAGGAACACGGACCGGCCCTCGCGGTGCTCGATCTCCATTCCGAACAGATCGACGAAGAACCGCAGGCTCTCGTCGGGGAACGGGGTCAGCAGCTCCGCGTGGGCGATGTGGGCGAGGTCGTGGGTCGGCTCGTTCATGCCTCCACTTTTCCACGCAGGCCGTCGAGGTCATAGGACAGCGCTCCCTCCTTCAGCTTCGCGCGCTTGACCACCTCGCGCTCGGCGCGCTCGCGCGATGCCTCCAACACCTGGTCGACCCTCTCGGACTCGACGACCGCGACCCCGTCCGCGTCCAGCACGAGCACGTCGCCATTCCGGATCGTGGCACCCCCGACGACGACGGGTTCGCCGATAACGCCCGGAACTTCCTTGGCCGCGCCCCGCACCCGAACCCAGCGCGCCCAGATCGGCAGTCCGAGCTCGACCAGCTCCTCCACGTCGCGCACCGAGGCGTCGACGAGGATCGCGGCGGCGCCTTGGACCTTGGCCTGGGTCGCGAGCAGATCGCCGACCAGCGCCACCGGCCGCGGGTCGGGCATCGTCAGCACGAGCACCTCGCCGGCCTGGACCGCCGCCATCGCGGCGTGGACCATCAGGTTGTCGTCCTGGCCGCAGCGGACCGTGCGCGCCGGCCCTGCCACGCGCGAACCGGGCACGACCTGATGCAGGTCGGCGTCGACGTAGCCGCGCCGGCCGCCGGCCTCGTACACGGTGGCGGACCCAAGCTCGGCAAGCTCACCGAGAACGGAAGTCACAGTGCGCTCACCACGTCCGGGGTTACCCGCTGAAACGCCTCGGCCTGCCGGATATCGGCGTTCCCCGACGACCGCCGCGCGTGGTTGCCGCGATGGTCGGCGCGCTCGGCGTAATACGTCTGGAGGTACTTCTGAGCCTTCATCTCCGACATCGCGGCGAGCTTCTTGTCGATCACGCCGGTGATGTCGACGAACGTGGTCGGGGTGAAGTTGCACAGCTCCGGCTGATGGGGCTCGAACAGGAACAGCGCCGGCGGGCTGATCGTCTTGAACGCGCTCGCCACGCCGGCGCCCGCCGCGAGCCCCCGGGCACGGTCGACCGCGTAATGGGCGATCGGATGGTCGGGGTTGAACGGGTCGGTATCGGTGTGCGTGATCAGCACGTCCGGCCCGAACTCGCGAATCCGATCAGAGATCAAACGGAGGCCGTCGCCGTCGACCTCGAGCGGATAGTCGCCGAGGTCGAGGCAGTCGAAGGAGGCTCCGAGCGCCACCGCAGCGCGCTCGGCCTCGCCGTGGCGGATCTTCTTGACGTTCTCGATCGTCTGCCCCTCCTCCTTCCACAGCTCTCCGGACTCGCCACGCTCGCCATAGGACAACGCGATCACCGAGGCCTCGCCCCCACCGGCTGTGGTCACGGCGATCGCTCCTCCCGCTCGCCAGACGAAGTCGGCGGAATGGGCGCCGATCACCATCATCCTGGCGGCGCTCACCGATCCTGCGCTCCCGCCACCAAGCGCGTGTTGACCACGGCCATCACGTACATCTCCTCCTCGTTGAAGCCCGCGTCGAGCAGCCGGTCGACCATCAGGGCCATGCCGTCCTGCACCGGCGGATTGAACAACTGGCCGAGATCGGTCGACAGGACCGAGCGCTCAGGTCCGGTGGCGCGGATGTTCGCGATCCAGCGCTCCCAGGTGACCTTGCCGGTGTGCGGGGTCGTGAAGCACCGCTCGAGCAGCGCGCCCTTGTCCGCCAGCGCGTTCTGGTCCTCGACCGACAGGTCCTGCGAGGGGAACTCGGGGTGAGTGACCACGATCGTCTCGACGCCCACGTCGACGGCCGCGTCCACGACCGCGAAGATCTCGTCGCGGCTGAGATGACCCGTGGCCAGGCACATCTTGTGCCGCGCGATCATCCCGAGGACCTCGTACAGCTCCGGTACGAGCGAACCGTGCTCGTCGACGACCGGCACCGGCGGAATCTCGATGCCCTGCTCGCGCAGCTCGAGCTGGAGCTTGACCCACACGGGGACCTTGGCGCCCGCGGGCGCCTCGCGCTCGCGCGACTCGTTGACCGAGTCGACCGTCGGCAACCACACGGTGCGGGCGCCCTCGCGCGCGGCGATCTCGACCGCGAGCGGGTTGATCCCGCCGACGGCCCGGTTCAGCGAGATCGCGCCGAGCACGTCCACGCCGGGCACGGCCGCGCGCACCACGCTCGCCCGTTCCGCGGTCGAGCCGTAGTGCGACTTGAGCACGAACCCGGCCATCCCGAGCTCCTTGAACGTCCGCGCGAGTGAGATGTCATCGACGATGCGCTCCACCACATCCGGGGAGATGTGCATGTGGGTGTCATAGGCGCCGCGCAGCAGCTCGCGGGCGCGATCGGAAGGTGTCTCGGTCATCCCACCGCTCCTCGGAGTGCGTCGGCCACGTGCGAGAGATGCGTCTCCATCGCCGCCTGCGCCTCGTCGGGATCGCCGGCAGCGACCGCGTCGACGATCGCCTTGTGCTCGCCGAACGAGCGCTCGCTGCGCCCAGGCAGCATGATCGTCCGGTACTGGAAGCGCACGAGCTGGTACTTGAGCGTCGCGATCAGCCTGGCGGCGGTGCCGTGACCGGAGATCTCGAGCAACCGGCGGTGGAGCACCGCGTTCTCGTCCGAAGCACCGAGCAGGTCGCCCGCGTCGAGCCGCTCCCGCATCTCGTCGAGGATCCGCCGCAGACCTGCGACGTCTTCCGTCGTGGCGCGCGACGCCGCGTGCCGTGCGGACAGCCCTTCGAGCACCGCTCGCGCTTCGAGGATCTCGACCGCTTCCTGGGCGCCGACGAGCCGCACGCGGGCGCCACGGTGACGCTCGTGCACGACGAGCCCTTCGTGCTCGAGCCGGGCGAGCGCGGTGCGGACCGCGGAGCGCCCGACACCGAGGACTTGTGTCAGGTCGGTCTCGACCAGACGCTCACTCGGCTGAAACCGGCCGGTGACGATCGCCTCGCGCAGCCGGTCCTCGGGGCGGCTGTCGGCTGAATTGTCAACAATCTTGTTCACCACGAGCGGAATCCTACCTCCCTCCGCAAGTCCCACCCGCGGGCCTAAGAAGCGCTAAGCGGTGCGACCCGTGTCGACCACGGCGCCACCGTCGTCGCCCGGCGCCAGCACGATGTCGTTCTCGAGCGAGACCCACTCCCCGTCGACGCTCGCCGGTCGCTCGGGATCGTCCGGGGCTCGCTCGACGAACGTCCTGAGCAGCGACGGCTTCACCGCGAACACCGTGTCGGAGTCGAGGTACTCGCTGGCGGCGTCGAACACGTGCGTGGTGACGGTCTTGTAGCCGGGAGCACGCACGATGATGTGTATGTGGGCGGGGCGCCACGGGTGACGGCCGGTCGCGGCGAGCATCCGGCCGACGGGGCCGTCGTGGGGTATCGGGTACGGGACCGGGCGGACGGCGACGAACGCGTAGCTGCCGTCGTCACGGGTCAGGTACCGACCACGCAGGTGATCCTCCTCGGCCTCGGGGCGCTGGACCGCGTACAGCATGTCGGCGCCGTTCTGCCACACGTCGAGCTCGGCGCCGGCGATCGGGGTCCCCGAGACGTCGAGCACGCGGCCGTAAACCCACGCCGGCGTGCCGGCGCCGCTCTCCTCCACCATGGTCTCGCCGTACTCGCGCCGCGGTGAGCCGGGGACGTAGAACGGACCGAGCACGGTCGACTCGGTGGCACCCGCGGGAAGCTCGTGCGCGAGCGCGTCGACCAGCATCGACAAGCCGAGCGCGTCCGACCACAGGATGAACTCCTGCCGGCGCTCGTCGGTGATGTGCCCGGTCGCGGTGAGCACGCCGATCATCTCGCGCCACTCGCCCTCGGTCAGCGACGTCTCGACGGCGAACGCATGCAGGTGCCGGACGAGGCTCTGCATCAGGCCCCGCAAGCGTGGATCGGCGCAGCCATCGAAGCTCCCGACCGCCGCCGCCGTGATGTCCGCCGGCGTGGTCCTCGACGACGAGCCCGTAGCGGCCATCGCTACGCGCCCACCACCGCTTCGATCAGCAGCGGCTCGCGGCGGCGGGCAAGACCCGGCAAGACCTCGTCGAGAACCCGGAGCAGATCGTCGTGCGTCTCGACCCGCACCGACGGGCAGCCGAGCGAGCGCGCCAGGCCGCCGATGTCGACCGCCTCGAATCCCGGCCACGCGCCGGCTCCACCCCGACGGGCCGCGAGGGCGTCCATCACCGCGTAGCGTCCGTTGGCGAGCACGACCAGGAGCACGCCGACCTCGTAGCGGGCAGCGCTCCACAGAGCCTGAATCGCGTACATCGTCGAGCCGTCGCCGAGCACGGCGACGACCGGCCGGTCCGGCAGTCCCATCCGCAGCCCGATCGAGCCGGCCAGGCCAAAGCCCAGGCAGCCGTTGGCCGTGCTCAGGAAGCCGAACGGGATCCGCACGGGAATCCGCTGGTAGAGCTCGGGCTGGCTCGACGGGCACTCCTCGATCAACAGCACGTCATCCGGGAGCCGCGCGGCGACGGCGTCGAGCACATGACCGGGGCGGAGCGGCTCTCCGACAGCGGGCGGAGGCAGTGGGGCCGGCCGCGGCGCAGGCGACGGCGGGTTGCCGGCGCGCGCGGGCAACTGATCGACGAGCGCACGGCACGCCGCGCCCACCGGCGCGACCACGGCCAGTTCGCAAGGGCTCCGGTGGGCCTCGGCCGGATCGGCGGTGAGCACCGCAACGCGGGCCTCGGGCTCGACGAGGGCGACGGCTTCGTCGAACAGATACGCGCGGAACGCGTTCGTGCCGACGGTGAAGACCACGTCGTACGGTGCGAGCGCGTCGTGCATCAGTCGACGCTGCCAGGGGAGGTGTCCGGCGAACAGCGGGTGATCCTGGGGAAAGCCAACGCGCCGGGTGAACGGCTCCTGCCACACCGGGCAGCGCAGCCGCTCGGCGAGTGCGATCACCGCATCCCAGTCCTCCTCGTCGGGAGCGCCGACGACGAGCGCCGGCGATTTCGCGGCCGCGAGCAGCTCGGCGAGCTCGGCCACCTGCTCGGCGTCCACCGAATGCGGGCGCAACACCTTTGCCGGCGCCCCGGCCGCGATCTCGTCGGCGGGCTCGAGCCAGTCGCCCATCGGCACGACGAGGAGCGCCGGGCCTTTCGCTGCCAGCGCCTCGTGGTAGGCGCGCGCGATCGCGCCCGGAACGTCCTGGGCCCGATTGGGGACGTGCCGCCACACCGGGTACTCCCCGGCGATGCGCTCCAGCTCGCGACCGGTGAGAAACGGCTGGAACGCGATCTGGCGGCGATCCTGCTGACCCACGAGGATCACGAGCGGCGCGCGGCAATCGCGCGCGTTGGCGATCGCGTTGACCGCGTTGCCCAGACCGGCGGCCGTGTGCAGGTTGACGAAGGCCGGCTCGCCCAGGGCCAGCGCGTACCCGGTCGCCATCCCCACCACCGACCCCTCGTGGAGGCCGAGCACGAACCGGATGTCCGACGGGAGATCGGTGAGAAACGCGATCTCGGTCGATCCCGGGTTGCCGAAGATCGTCGTCAACCCATGGCGGCGCATGACCTCGAACGCGTCGTCGCGCACTGTGCGGCCGGTGACCCGGACGTCGCCGTTTCCCTGCGCCGCGGCGGTTTGCACCGATGTCATCGCGCGGATCCTACTGCGCGCCCGGTCCGCTAGTGTTCGCATGCCGAACGACCTGCCGGGTCCGATCACCATGGCCGACAAACCTGCCCAGAGCTCAGACTTCGTGCAGTCGCTCGAACGCGGCTTGGCCGTGATCCGCGCGTTCGATTCCGAGCACCGCGAGCTGGCGCTCAGCGAGGTGGCCCGCTCGACCGGGCTCACCCGCGCCGCCGCCCGCCGCTTTCTGCTGACGCTCGTCAAGCTCGGCTACGTCAACTTCTCGCAAGGCCGTTTCTCGCTGCGCCCGCGCGTGCTCGAGCTCGGATACGCGTATCTGTCGAGCCTCACCCTGCCCGAGGTGGCGCTGCCGCACATGGAGGCGCTCGTCGCCCACGTCAACGAATCGTGCTCGATCTCGGTGCTCGATGAGCTCGACGTCGTGTACGTCGCGCGCGTCCCGACGCGGCGGATCATGAGCATCACGCTCGCGGTCGGCACTCGCCTGCCCGCGTTCGTCACCTCGATGGGGCGCGTGCTGCTGGCCGGCCTGCCGGACGACGAGCTGGAGGAACGCCTCGAGCGGATCGAGATCGTGCCGCTGACCCCGCATACCGTCAAGGACAAGGATGCGCTGCGCGAGATCCTGGCCGCCGTGCGACGCCAGGGCTACGCGGCCACCGACCAGGAGCTCGAAGAGGGCCTCCGCTCGCTGGCGGTCCCGCTTCACACGTCCTCGGGCGCGGTGACGGCCGCTTTGAACCTGTCGGTGCACGCCAGCCGTGCGTCGATCGCGTCGCTCCGGCGTGACTTCCTGCCGCAGGCGCTGCGCACCGCCGCGGCGATCGAGGAAGACCTGCGGGGCACCGGGGACCGGCGCGGAGGCTCGTTCGCGCTACCCGAGTCCTGAGCGCGCCCAAACTTGTCCGGGCGGGGACGGAAACGGGCCGCCGGGGGTTTTACGAACGGGCGCCCCGGACAGAATCACCTCACAGGCCGGCGTGGTGCGGCCACAAGTCGCATCGCGGCGGTGAGAAAAAGCAGTGGGACGGACGGACGGGTCGCAACCGCGGACCCTCGTGCGGACCTCGCGTTCGCAAATTCCAAACGGAGGTCCGATGTCCGTTACCGCGCAGGCGCGGGACTACACGCGCTTTCCCGACGAGGAACTGCTCGTTGCCTATCACCGGGAGCGGGACCCCGACGCTCAGGAAGAGCTCGTCAGGCGTTTCATCCCGTTCGCTCGCAAGCTGGCGCTCCGCTACGCGCACAGTCGCGAGCCCCTCGACGACCTCGTCCAGGTCGCCAGCCTCGGGCTCCTGAACGCGCTCAACCGGTTCGAGCCGGGATTCGGCAAGAAGTTCACGAGTTACGCGGCCCCGACCATCATGGGCGAGCTCAAGCGCCACTTTCGCGACAAGGGGTGGAGCGTGCACGTCCCCCGTGATCTGCAGGAGCGAGCCTTGGCCGTGAGCCGGCACACCGAGCGCATTTCGGCGAAGCTCGGTCGATCGCCGACCGTCGACGAGCTCTCCGAAGCGCTCAGCTGCCCCGCTGAGGAAGTCATCGAGGCGCTCGATGCCGCCCACAACTACCGCCCAGCATCGCTCGACGCGTCGATCGCGCACGAAGATGACGATCGGTTCGCGCTGGGGGATACGCTCGGCAGCGAGGACGAGGGATTCGAGCTGGCCGAGGATCGCCAGATGCTCGCCGCCGGCTGGGCGTCGCTCACCGACGTCGAGCGCCAGGTGCTGGGGCTGCGGCTGCTCCACGACCTCACCCAGCGGGAGATCAGCGAGCGGATCGGCTGTTCACAGATGCACGTCTCGCGGCTGTTGCGCCGGTCGATGCTCCGGCTGGACGCAGCGGCGGTCGCCGGCTGATCGAGAACGCCCGCCGCCGAGGAAGCCCGCACCACAGTTGGAAATTCGGGCGCTTGCGCTCCGTCGCTTTGGGTAGCCCTTGCTTTAAGCACACGACGGCGCTGACGCGCGAGGACTATGAGCGGAGAGATCGATTCACCGAGGGTTCGCCTCGAGCTGACCAGTCGGCCTGAGGCGGCGAGGCTCGTCCGCGGCATGTCGTCGGGTGCCGGCGAGGCGCTCGGGTTCGACCCCGAGCTGCTGAGCGACGTGAATACCGCGGTGAGCGAGGCGTGCAACAACGTCATCCAGCACGCCTACAGCGATCAGCCAGGCCCGTTCTCGGTCGAGTTCGCGGTCACGGCGGCCGGGCTCGAGGTCCAGGTCCGCGACTACGGACTCGGAATCCGGCAGGCCGCGCCCGACCACGACGGGCTGAAGGTCGGCCTTGCGCTGATGAGCGCACTCGCCGATCGGGCGGAGTTCATCCGCGCAACCGACGGTGGAACCGAGGTGCGCCTCTGCTTCAGGGCCGCGGCCGGCGCTCAACCAGCCGCCGAGCCGGCATCGGGCTGCGCAAGCGATCCACCTCAGGTGTGGCAGGCTCGAGTCCCCACCGGTGTCTCGGGCGACGTCGTCCTGACGGTCTCGCCGGTCGAGTTGCTGGCGCCGGTACTCGGACGCATCGGCCGAGCGCTGGCGCCGAGCGCCGGCTTCTCGCTCGATCGGTGCGCAGACGTCTACCTGGTCACCGATGCCCTCGGCGCACACGCCGAGCGAGCCGCGGAGAGCACGTCGATCTGCGTGGCCCTCGGGGCCTACGACCAGCTGCTCGAATTCGCGGTGTCTCCGCTGCGGGCCGGCACGAGCCGGCGGCTAGACGACCGCACACCGGGGCCAGGGCCCGAGCCGCTAGCCTCGCTCACAGACGAGCTCACCGTGAGCGACGTCAACGGGCACGAGCTGCTGCGAGTCGCGATGCGCGACCATCGCCGCTCCTGACCCGCGCCGCACCGTGGTAGCTTTCGCCGGCCGCTAGACGGCTTGGGCGGAGCAAGGGGCCACCAGCATTGCAAGGCGATTTCGGGGTTGAGACGCACACGAGCGGTCGGCTGACCACGCTGACCGTGACCGGCGAGCTCGATTTGGTGTCGAGCCCCGTGCTAGAGCGCGAAATCGAGCGCGCCAACGGTCTGGATACCGACCTGATCCTGCTCGACCTCAGAGGTCTGGAGTTCATGGACTCGACCGGCCTGCACCTCCTGGTCAAGGCGCATCAGAGCGCCGAGCAAGCGGGGCACCGCCTTGCCCTCACGAAAGGGAGTGAGCAGGTGCAGCGGCTGCTCGACCTGACCGGCGTCGGGGAGCTCGTGAGGATCGTCGAGTCTCCCGAGGAGCTGCTCGACTCAGACCACGGGCCCTGATGTGATCAGGACCCGTGGCCCTCGCGCCTTCGCTTCCGTTGGGGCCCGAGGCCAGGATCACAAGCTTGGCGTCCTCGGCGGGCTGCTTGGTGCCAAGCACGGGAGCGTCGAACAGCGTCATTTTGTGGGCGGCGGCGAGATCGGCGCACCGCTCGATGCCGACCTCGCCGATCGTGCTCATCTGTAGCCAGACGATGCCCGGATGGACGCTCGGGAGCGCGTCCTGGACCGCGTCGATGACCGCGTCGGCATCCGAGAGCATCGTCACCATCACATCGGCTCCCTTGGTGGCCTGCGCGGGCGATTCGAGCAGCCGAACACCATGCTCTTCCAGCGGACGGGCTTTCTCGCCGGTCCGATTCCACGCGCGCACCTGCAGTCCGGCGCGGGCGAGATTACGTGCCATCGGCAGCCCCATCGTGCTGCCGGCGCCCAGCACTGTTATGCGTGTTTCCGTGGCCATGAGCAGCTCCTTATACCCATCACCCGGCGCCGGTACGCCGTCGGCGCACTAGTCTCACCCGGGTCCGAGATGACCCAACTCTCCCTGCCTCCGGGCCCGCGCATGCCGCGAGCGCTGCAAACCGCGATCTGGTTTCGCCGCGCCCAGTGGATGATGGCGGAATGCCGCGAGCGCTTCGGTGAGACGTTCCGGCTGACCATCGCCCACGAGGGCACCTGGGTGATGGTCTCGAACCCCGAGGATGTCAAGGCTGTGTTCACCGGCGATCCCCAGCTGCTTCACGCGGGCGAGGCGAACCGGATCCTGCTCCCGATCCTCGGTGAGCACTCGGTACTGCTGCTCGACGGAGCCGAGCACGTAGCGCAGCGCAAGCTGATGCTTCCACCGTTCCACGGCGCGCGGATGCAGCGCTACGGCACGCTGATGGCGGACGTCGCGCGCGCCGAGATCGAGCGCTGGCCGAGCGGCACACCGTTCCGGGTGCGGCCACGGATGCAAGCGGTCACGCTCGAGATCATCCTCCGCGCCGTGTTCGGACTCGATGAAGGGGAACGGCTCTCGAAGCTCCGGATCGAGCTCCGGCGCGTGCTCGACCGGCTGACCAACCCCCGCTGGGTGGCGTTCCTGATTGCGCTCGGGCCCGAGCGCATCCCGCGCTTCCCGCCGTTCGCGCGCGAGATGGCGCGAATCGATCGGCTGATCTACGCCGTGATCGCGGCACGACGGGCCGATCGGAATGCCGAGCAGCGCGACGACATCCTGTCGATGCTCCTGTCCGCGGTGCACGAGGACGGCTCGGCGATGACCGACCGCGAGCTGCGCGACGAGCTGCTCACGCTCCTGGTAGCCGGACACGAGACGACCGCGACGGCGCTCGCGTGGGCCGTCGAGCGGCTCGCGCGCCATCCCGAGAAGCTCCAGCGCCTGTCCTCCGAGATTCGCGCCGACCGGCACGAGTACCTGAGGGCGGTCGTGTACGAGACGCTTCGACTGCGGCCGGTGATCTCGCTGGTCAACCGCACGCTGAAGGCGCCGATGCGCATCGGTGGATACAGGCTCCCGGCCGGTATCAAGGTCGTCCCCTCGATCTATCTCGTGCACCGCCGCCCGGACGTCTACCCCGAGCCGGAACGGTTCCTCCCGGAGCGATTCCTGTCAAAGCCGCCGGGGACATACACGTGGATACCGTTCGGCGGCGGGGTCCGTCGCTGTCTCGGCGGAGCCTTCGCGCAGTTCGAGATGGAGGTCGTGCTGCGCGAGCTCGCCGCCCGCGCCGCGATCGATCCGGCGCGCGCCAAACCAGAACGGGTTTATCGGCGCGCGATCACCGAGACCCCTCGGCACGACGCCGAGGTGATCCTGTCGCGCTAGTAGACACAAAAACTCGGCGACAGCCCATTTCAGGACTGCCGCCGAGCGAGGAGGAGAGGAGAGGCAAGTGCGGCCCAGGCTCGCTTCTTGCGAGTAGTCGGCGCCACACCGGCTGCCGGGGCAATACCCGACGTGAGCCTTCGTAAACATCCGTGCGCTGTACTTGCACAAAGAGTGGGCCGAACAGAACCACTTTTCTGCACTACAGCGCCCGTTTTTCGCCTGCGCGCGCGCCTAAAGGCCGAGCAACTCGGCGGCGTTCTGCTTGAGTACCAGAGGCCGGACGTCGTCCTTGATCGGGAGCTTTTCGAAGTCGGCAAGCCACCGGTCGGGGGTGATCAACGGGAAGTCCGAGCCGAACAGCATCTTGTGACGGGCACGGGTGTTGATGTACTGAACCAGGATGTCCGGGAAGTACTTCGGGGACCAGCCGGACAGGTCGATGTACACGTTGGGCTTGTGGACCGCAATCGCGAGGGCCTCGTCCTGCCAGGGGAACGAGGGGTGGGCGAGGATGATCCGCAGCTCGGGAAAGTCGGCCGCGACATCGTCGATGCACATCGGGTTCGAGTACTTGAGATGAACCCCTCCGCCGCCGGGCATGCCGGCGCCGATGCCGGTGGTACCGGAATGGAACAGGGCGATCCGCCCGGCCTGGGCGATCACGTCGTACAGGGGGTAGAACGTGCGGTCGTTGGGCCAGAACGCTTGGGTGTTGGGGTGGAACTTGAACCCGCGCACGCCAGCCTCGATCAGTTCGTGTGCCTCGCGGACGGCTAGCTTGCCCTTGTGGGGGTCCACCGAGCCGAACGGGATCACCACGTCGGGGTTGGCTCGCGCGGCCTCGAGCACCTCGCTGTTGCCCAGGCGCTTGCGGCCCATGCCGGCCTCGTCGTCGACGGTGAAGATGACCGCGAGCAGGTTCCGCTCGCGGTAGTAGTCGGCGACCTCGCGCGCGCTCGGCTGCGGAGGGCTTCCACCGAAATAGCGGGCGGCGGCGTCGAGGATCTCCGTCGTCACCGGATCCTGCGGCTCGGAGTGGTTGCGCTCGGCGTGCACGTGCACGTCGATCGCGACCAGCTTTTCGACGTCGATGCTCACTGGGCGCCGTATATGCGCACAAGCGAGTCGGCGACGCACGCCGGCTTCTCGGTGTCCTTGACCTCGATCGTGATCCGTGCGTTGATCTGCACACCACCGGGGATGTCTGTCACCTCGGCGATCTCCATTCCCCCCCGCCAGAGCGCGCCGACCGGCAGCGGCGCCGGGAAACGGACCCGGTCCAGCCCGTAGTTGACGCCCATCGCCGCGTCGGTCACCTTCATCAGCTGTTGTGAAACCGGGGCCACCAGCGACAGGGTGAGGAAGCCGTGGGCGATCGTTCTGCCGAACGGCGTCTGCTTGGCCCGTTCGACGTCGACGTGGATGAACTGGTGATCGTCGGTGGCATCGGCGAATTGGTTGACGCGCTCTTGCGTCATCTCCTGCCAATCGGTGTAGCCCACGTGGGAGCCCGCACGCTCGCGTAGCCCCGCGATGTCGGTCACCAAGCCCTGGGTGTTCGCGCTCGTCATCTGCCGCTCCAGAGGGTCGAAGGTCGGGGACCGGACGCTATCAACGCCGCTCGGAAACGGCATGGAAACGGTGCGGCACCGCGTCGAGGAGGCCGTTCGTCCAAATGGTGCCGACTACGGCATCGATCAGACCCTCGCCACCGATAGGTAGCTGATGACGCGCGCCCACGCTCATGACGCACCCCAGACCGCTCACGGCGACCACTTCTCGTGCTCGATGAGCGCGGTCCTGCTCGCACGAGTGCACGCGTTCGGCGGCGCCGATGCCGTAGCCGAAGTGCTGCGGCTCTCAGGCAGCAAACGCACCCCGGAGTATCTATGCGACATCACCAACTGGATCGCCTACGAGGAGGCCGTCGCCCTGTGGCGCGCTGGGGCGCTCGTCACGCATCATCCCCAGTTCGCCCGCGCGGTCGGGTCTGACACGGCCCGGCGCCTCAGCGCATCGCAGGTCGCGTCGATGCTTCGCTCGCTCGGCGCTCCCGAGGACGTATACCGCGCGATCGCGACGAGCACGGCTGAGTTCAGCACGGTGTCGAAGCTCGACGTGATCGATGCCGGCTCGGGCTTCGCCGATGTCCTCGCGGCGGCGGCCGAGGGATTCCCGCGAAGCCCCGAGCACTGCGCCTGGACCTGTGGGCTGCTCACCGTCGGGACGGTTCTGTTCGGGCTCGACCCCGCGGTCGTCGAGCACGAGGAATGCCAGGCGATGGGAGCGCCGCGCTGCGTGTATCGCGTGAGATGGGACGTCGGGACGGACGGCGCGCCCGAGCAGGTCGCCGCGCTCCAGCACCAGCTCGACGCGATGACCGAGCGCCTGCACAGCGTGTTCGCGGCGGCGTCGGACCTGATCGCCGCCGACGACCTCGACGACGTGCTGGCCCGGATCACCGCTCGCGCAGCGCTCGAGGTGAGGGCGGTCCGTTACCTGCTCGCCGTGCAGGTCGGGCCGGCCGGTGAGTTGCACTGCCACCACAAGGGATTTGAGGAGGAGGGCGTCGCCGAGTACGTCGATGAGCTCCTTCACCGCGGGTCCGCGACTGCGCCGGACTCGTGGCTGGTCGTCCCCGTGCGCTCAAATCGCAGCGAGTACGGACGGCTGCTCGCCCTCCGGCCGGCGGGCCAGAAGTTCCTGGCCCAGGAGCGAGAGCTGTTCGAGGTATACGCGCATTACGCCGCGACCGCGCTCGACGGCGCGTCGGCGTTGATGGAGGCCAAGCGACGTTCGGAGCAGTCGAGCGCGCTGCTGTCGCTGGCGCGCGCGCTCGCGGCCGCCGGCACGAGTAGCGAGATCGCGCGGCGGCTGGCGTCCTCCGTGCCGCTCGTGGTCGACTGCGATCGCGTCGGCGTCTATCTGTGGGACGCCGGACGCGGTGAGCTCGTGCGCCGCGCGGTGACGACCCGCGAAGCCCCCGAGGGGCTCGAGATCGAGGACACCGGGTGGGCGCCCACCCCGGGCGGTCCGCTTCACCGGCTGCTCGAGGACCCCGGGCACGAGCCGCTGTTCGTCGACGACCACATTGGCGACCCGCGGTTGCGCGCGATCCTCAGCGCGGAGGGATTCGTCGCCACGATCCTGGTTCCGCTGGCGACCGCCGATTCGTTTCTCGGCCTGCTGACGGCGTCGGTGTTCGAGGAGCCCGGCCGGCTGCGGCCCGGACCTGACCTGCTCGACCGCCTGTCCGGCGTCGCTGCCCAGGCCACGACCGCACTCCAGAACGGTCGCCTCGTCGACGAGATGACCCACCAGGCGATGCACGACCAGCTGACCGGACTCGCCAACCGGCTGCAGTTCACGGGCCAACTCCGGAACGCGATCAGCCGTGCGCGCGAGGAGATCCACCCGGTCACGCTGCTGTACATGGACCTCGACGGCTTCAAGCCGGTCAACGACGAGTTCGGACACGACGTCGGCGACCAGCTGCTCGTGGCCGTGGCCAAGCGCCTGGCCTCGTGCACGCGGGCCGAGGACACCGTCGCCCGCCTCGGCGGCGACGAGTTCGCGGTCCTGATCGATTCGAGGACGGCGCCGGACGACGCGGAGGAGGTCTCCGACCGCCTGGCGGCTGCGGTGACGCAGCCGTTCGTGATCGACGGACATCAGCTCCACCTCGGCATCAGCATCGGGCGCGCGGTGTTCCCGATCGACGCCGACGACGACGACGGGCTTCTGCGCTGCGCGGACGCCGCGATGTTCAGCGTCAAGCGGAGCACCCGCGAGCACACGCAGTACGTCCAGCGCGTCCGCTGACCGGCGCTTTTCACCGGGGCCAATAGGGGCATGATCACCTCGTGACGAGGTTGATCGCGGTCTCGGCGGCGTACGGCGCGGGGCGCAGCATCATCGGTCCGGCCCTGGCCGAGCGGCTTGGGGTGCCGTTCCTCGACCGTGCCATCCCGCTTGCCGTCGCCGACCGTCTCGAGGTGTCCTACAACGACGCCGCGGCGCACGACGAGAAGGTCGGCGCGGGGTGGCTCGAACGGGTGCTGACCGCGTTCGCCGGAGGCGACGCGGGCGTCCCGACGCCGCTCCCCGGCGACGCCCTGTTCCGCGGACGACTTCCGGCGGGCGACCGAGGACGTCCTGCGCCAACAGGTGGCCACCGGCGAAGGGGTGATCCTGGGGCGGAGCGCGGTGGTGCTGCTACGCGAGCACCCGGGCGCGCTCCGCGTACGCCTCGACGGTCCCGCGGATCGTCGCGCTCGACAGGCAGCGGCGATCCAGAGCCTCGAGCCGGAAGCCGCGGACCGCGCCTGCGCCCAGTTCGATCGCACGCACGAGGCGTGTTGCCGCCAGTTCTACGGGGTCCAGGTCCAGGATCCCGCGCTCTACCACGTTGTGCTCGACTCGACTTCGATCGAGTTCGACGCGTGTGTCGAGATCATCGCGCGGGCAGCCGGATGCCTGGCGCAGGCCGCCGAAGGCCCGTTCGCGAACGGCCTGGCCTGATCCGCGGTTCACGACTGTAAGCGGGGGCTAAAGTATTGCCATGACCGCATTAGGCGTGTCATTGCTGTTAGTCGGGGCAATCATGGTGCTCATCGAGGCGCACGTGCCTACGCTCGGGGCGCTCGGGGGACCGGGAGTGGTCGCAATCGCGGTAGGCGCGGTGCTGGCGGTGATGGGGCTCGGCGGCGGGCTCGCGCTCGGCGTGCTGGCCGCGCTGCTGCTGGCCGGCACGGCCGGTGGGGTCATGTTCCTGACCGTCGGAAAGGGGCTCGCCGTCCGCCGGCGGATGATCAGGGCCGGTCCGGAGAGTCTGATCGGCCACGTGGGAGTCGTCCGCAACTGGGACGAGGGGGCCGGCTGCGTGCAGGTCGACGGCGCGCTGTGGACCGCGCGGCGGTCGGTACTCGACGACCCGGAGGAGCCGGACGCGTTGCACGCCGGAGACCGGGTCGTGGTTGACCATCTTGACGGCCTGACGGTGGGTGTCCGGCGAGCCGAGGAATGGGAGGTAATCCGATGATCGTGGCGATCGCAGTCCTGT
>DATJYY010000142.1:0-2277 GCA_035499395.1 Solirubrobacteraceae bacterium | reverse complement strand
TCGATCTCGGTCACGTGCGCCGTGTACGTCCCGAGGCACCACCGGCGGCCGAGCGTGACCCGGTCCAGTCCGATCGACACCCCAGGACCGCGCTCAGCTTCCTCACGTCACTTCGGCGTCGGCCAGTCGCCCGCTCAGGGGCCTCCCAGACGGGTCCGAGGACATCCCGAGCGGTTTCCTCCGGTTCGGCAGCCGCGCTTACGTTAAGGGCGTCCAGCGCGGCGTCCTGACGGGTCTTAGCCCGCTCGGCGTCCCCGTTTAGAGCGTGCGATGGTGACGCTGAGGAGCAACTCCTCGACGTCGCTGTCGGTCGCGTCGGTAGAAGTGGTGTAGCGAGCGCCGTGTAGGTCGATGACCGCGAGGGTCGGCCATCGCGGCGCCGAACTCGTCGGCTGTTCCTGCAGTCGACGTGAAGGAGACACCACGATGGCCGAAGGTCAGAGCATGACGGTTGCCGATGTCGTTTCGAAGACGATGGATGGTCGGCTTGAGGATTTCGTCAGGGAGGCGGTCGCGCTGGTCGCGCGCGAGTTGATGGAGGGCGAGATCTCGGCTGAGGTCGGCGCTGCGCTCGGGGAGGTCGCGCCGGAGACGAGGTTGACGCATCGGAACGGGTACAGGCCGCGGGCGTGGGAGACCAGGGTCGGGGAGATCGAGCTGCTGGTCCCGAAGAAGCGCTCGGGGCCGTCGTACTTCCCGTCGTTTCTGGAGCCGCGCCGGTGCTCGGAGCAGGCGATTGTGTCGGTTGTGCTGGAGGCGTACGTGAACGGCGTCTCGACTCGCAAGGTCGACCGGCTGGTGGAGCAGCTGGGGATCGACGGGATGACGAAGGATCGGGTCAGCGCGATCTGCCGGGCGCTGGATGAGCGGGTCGAGGCGTTCCGGTGCCGGCCGCTGGAGGGCGCCTACCCGTATCTGTGGTTGGACGCCAAGCAGGTGAAGGTCAGAGATCACGGCCGCGTTGTCTCCAAGGCCGTCGTCGTGGCGTACGCGGTGCACGAGTCCGGGGTGCGCGAGGTGATCGGCCTGGATGTCGGCGAGGTCGAGTCGGGCGCGTTCTGGGTGGAGTTCCTGCGGTCCTTGAAGAAGCGCGGCCTGGACGGTGTGCGGCTGGCGATCTCAGATCAGCATGAAGGGCTGAAGGGCGCGATCGCCCGCGTGCTGGGCTGCCCGTGGCAAAGGTGCACGGTCCACTTCACTCGCGACATGGTGATGCACTGCCGCCGCGATCAGCGCGGGCTCGTCGCCGCCGCGCTGCGGGAGATCTTCAACGCCGAGAGCTACCAGCAGGCCAAGGAACGCGTCACCAACGTGCTCGAGCGCCTGGCGTTAGTCGCGCCGAAGGTATGCACGTTGCTCGAGCCGGCCGAGGAGGACCTGCTCGCGTTCTACCGGCTGCCCTCCGAGCACTGGACCAAGCTGCGCTCAACGAATCCGCTTGAGCGGGTCAACAAGGAGATCGGCCGCCGCTCAGACGTCGTCGGGATCTTCCCCAACGACGCCGCCGTGATCCGCCTGGTCGGCGCGCTGCTCTCCGAACAGAACGACGAATGGCTGGTCCAGCGCCGCTACCTGTCGGTCGAGTCGATGGCACTGATCCTCGCCCAGGATGCTGGTTCCACGGAACCACAAACCGAGCCGGAGGTGCCCAGTCTCACCGCCGCCTGAACCGGGAACGGGCCGTCTGGCCCCGATCCAGGACCGCGGCAGGAAACCGCGGCGCGTCCTGAGCCATTCTGCGGCCCTCGGACGAGAGCCCGCGACCGATAGCACCCCCCAAATCGAGGCGCGCACGCGCGTGTCGGCGCTCGCCCTCGCCCTCAGGGCTCGCCCAGGGGCTCGCCCTTCGGTCTCGGTCTCACGCCAACACGCGCGTATTCACTCCCCGCGCCAAGGCAACGAGGAGGTGAGCGTCCTCATCCCGGTCTGAGTCGCCACCCTCGCCGACGAGCTCAACCCCCTTACACCACTAAATCCGACTTGACTTTCCCTCCCGAGTGTGCCCGGCGCGCGGGGCAAGCCGGCCAAGGCACGCTGAGTGAGAAGACTGAGAAACAATGGGTTCGAACTTGCCAGAGCGGCTAATGCATGAGATTGCGGCGGCGCGTTCGTCGATTGCCGGCAGCTATTTCCGGCTCTGGTCGCGGGCCGCACGACTGTCAGATATCCATGCGACCGACGATGCCAGCTCCTCGAGTCGACAGCGCGACGACGCTGATACCCATGGAGGCGTTGCCGACGTGGAGTCGACCCGCGCCGAGCAGCAATGACAGTCCC
>DATJYY010000141.1:0-2229 GCA_035499395.1 Solirubrobacteraceae bacterium | reverse complement strand
TCCTCTAGCCCCCCTCCCCCTCCCCCCTCCTCGGCTCGGGCTAGCAGCCGCCGCAGCGCCGGCCGGGCCCTCGAGCAACTCGCCGGCCTCGTCGTCTCGGCGGGCTGTCGAGGTTCCGGTAGGAAACGCGCGGTTGCTAGCCCCGTTTTCCGCGGTTGAGTCGGGGAAGGGCTGCGGGTTTGTCCCGTGGTTGTGGGGTCTGCGGCTGTTCTGCGGCCTTGTTTGGCGTTTCGTGTTGTGGCAACTCTGGCTGTAGGCTGGCGGTGTTTCGTCCGCTGGGCGGTCTATCGTTGTGGCAACATGTTTGTCAAGGAAACGAAGGTCAGGCGCGGCGAGCGCGCATATGCGTACGTTCAGCTCGTTGAGGGTTATCGCGACGAGAACGGCAAGGTCCGGCATCGTGTTGTGGCAAACCTCGGGCGTAAGGACGAGCTGAAGGACTCGGGGCAGCTGGAGAAGCTGGCGGGCGCGTTCGCCAGGCTGGACCCGCCGCTGGCGGGGACGCGGCGGGAGGTCGGGGCGCTACTTTTGGCCTGGCACTTCTTGCGGGAGCTGGACGTCGCCGGCGTCGTGGACCGGGCGCTGCCGCGCTCGGAACGCTCGGAGCTGTCGGTCGGAGAGGTCGTGTGCGCGCTGGTCGCGAGCCGGTTGTGCTCTCCCTCGCCGTTGTATGACATCGCCGGGTGGGCGTCGGGCGCGGCCGTGCGGGAACTGTTGGGGATCCCGCCGGCGCTGCTCAACGACGACAGGCTCGGCCGCGCGTTGGAGACGTTCGCGGTGTATGCGGAGAGCGTGCGCGGGCTGCTTGCGGCCCGTGCGATCGACCGGTTCGGCACCGATAGCGGCCGTCTGCATGTTGATCTGACCACGGTCCGGGTCGCGGGCGCGTACGAGGACTCGGCGCTGGTGGCCAAGGGCTGGGGATCAGACCGCCACGTCGCTCGCCAGGTCCGGACCTTGCAGGCCGCCAGCGGTGACGGGGTCTCGCTGTATCTGCGGCCGGATCCGGGGAACTGCTCAGAACTGGCGCTGGTCGGACAGTCGTTGCAGCGGCTGGCGGCGTTCGCCAAGCCGGGGATGCTGATGGTGTGCGACTCGGCGCTCGGACAGCCCAAGCCGCTGTGTCAGATCCACCGAGCCGGGCTGCGGTTCATCGTGCCGTTGAAGACCTCCACCGCCTTCGGGGAGCGCTACCTGACCGACGTCGGCCCCGGGGCGCTGCGGCCGATCCGGCATGTGGCAGAACGCGAGAAGCGACTCCCGGCGAAGCTGCGAACGAAGTACCGCGGCGCGCTGCGTGACTGGGACGTGGAGGATCCCGAGACCGGCGAGCGGCACCACTTCCGGGTCGCGTACATCCACTCATCCGAGGAGCAGGCGCAGGTCGCAAACGCTCGCGAGCGCGCACTCGTGAAGGCCGAGGACGAGCTGAGCAGGGTGCGTAACGGGCTCGGTGGCCGCTACTACAAGACCGAGACGCAGGTCCAGCGACGCGTCGGGCAGATCATCGCCAAGAACATCCAGGGGCTGATCACCGTCACCGTCGGCCAGGACGAGACCGGCCGACCGACGATCAGTTGGCAGCACAACGATGACGCGCTCACACAGGCAGCGCGGACCGACGGCGTCTACGCACTGGCGACCAACATCCCCGGCCGCCTCACCCCCGGTCAGCTACTTCGCCTCTACAAGCAACAAGAGGTCGTTGAACGGCGCCACCGCGATCTCAAACAGACGCTCAAAGTCCGCCCGATCTTCCTGCACAACGACGACCGAATCTACGCGCTCATCTCGATCATCGGGATCGCCCTGCTGATCTTCGGCCTACTCGAAACACAACTCCGCCAAGCCCTTGACGCCGACGACCAGCAAGACAAGCGCCTCCCGCTGCTCCCCGAGAGCAGAATGAGCAAGCCCACCGGCGCCAACGTCCTCGCCGCCTTCCAAGGCCTCGACCTCACCTACACCCACCACGGCATCGAACTCGACCCGCTCACCCCCACCCAGCAGCGGATCCTCGAGCTACTAGCCATCCAGCCGCCCTGGCCTCAGCCGGAGAGGTAGAGCTCCCCAACTGCGGAATATAGGGCTAGCTCGGTTCCTGCAAACGCCAACCCAGGCGTCCGGCGAAGCGATCGTCCCCACGCTCGCGGCGGCGTCATCCCTTTGCCACGGCTGCAGTGGTGAGAGCCCGCTACTCCTTCAGCGGGGAGCAGTCGTGCGAAGGTT
>DATJYY010000140.1:0-13467 GCA_035499395.1 Solirubrobacteraceae bacterium | reverse complement strand
GTGAAGGCGGTCCACGCTGACGAGGGTCCGACGATCAGGCGCTTCCGGCCCCGCGCGATGGGCCGGGCGACGCGGATCCGCAAGCGCACCAGCCATCTCACGATCTTGCTCACGCCGAAGGACTAAGTCAGAGATATGGGTCAAAAAGTTCATCCCGAGTCGCTCCGCGTGGGCTACATCCACGACTGGAAGTCGAACTGGTTCAACGAGCGGGCGTTCGCGGACTTCCTCGACGAGGACACCAAGATCCGCGAGCACATCATCGGCCGGCTGTCGCACGCCGGCCTGTCCGACATCACGATCCGCAAGAACCAGAACGAGGTCGAGGTCAACATCCACACGGCGCGTCCCGGGATCGTGATCGGCAAATCAGGTTCCGAGGTCGACCAGCTGCGCCGCGACCTTCACCGGATCACCGGCAAGCAGGTCAAGGTCAACATCCTCGAGATCAAGCGACCCGAGCTCGACGCGCGCCTGGTGGCGCAGTCGATCGCCGAGCAGCTCCAGAACCGTGTCGCCTTCCGCCGCGCGATGAAGCGCGCGCTGACGAGCGCGATGCGATCGGGCGCGAAGGGCGTGAAGGTCCAGGTGTCCGGCCGTCTGGGCGGCGCCGAGATGGCCCGTACCGAGGGCTACTCCGATGGTCGCGTGCCGCTCCACACGCTGCGCGCCGACATCGACTACGGCTTCCACGAGGCCCGCACGACGTTCGGGCGGATAGGCGTGAAATGCTGGATCAACAAGGGCGAGATCATGCCCGAGGGCTACACGGGCGCCGATCTGACGATCATGGACGAGCCGGCGCCCCAGGCCCCCGACCGCGATAGTCGCGGAGGCCGCGGCGGTCGCGACGGCCGCGGCGGCGGTGGCCGTGGCGGCGGCCCTGGTGGTCGCGGCGGCCCCGGTGGTCGCGGTGGCGGCCCTGGTGGTCGCGGTGGCGGCACCGGCGGTCCCGGTGGCTCCGGCGGTCGCGGTGGCGGTGGTCGCGGCGGCGGTCCCGGCGGCGGTGGTCCCGGCGGCGGTGGTGGCCGTGGTGGCGGTCGCGGCGGCGGTCCCGGCGGCGGGCGTGGGCCTGGTGGCGGCGGCGGACGTGGTCCGGGCGGCCCAGGCGGCGGACGCGGGCCCGGTGGCGGTGGTCGCGGTCCCGGTGGCGGCGGTGGCGGCGGCGGTGGTCGCGGTCCCGGCGGCGGCGGCGGTGGTCGCGGTCCCGGTGGCGGTGGCGGTGGCGACCGCCAGAGCTCCGGAGGCGGTGGTAGCTGATGCTCGCCCCCAAGCGCGTCAAGCACCGCAAGGTGCATCGTGGCCGCCGGCGCGGCATGTCCCGCGGCCAGACCCAGGTGCAGTTCGGCGAGTACGGCCTCAAGGCGCTCGACGCCGGGTGGCTCACGAACCGCCAGATCGAGGCTGCTCGAATCGCGATGACCCGCAAGATCAAGCGCGGCGGCAAGGTTTGGATCAACGTGTTTCCCGACAAGTCCTTCACGAAGAAGCCCGCCGAGACGCGGATGGGCTCCGGCAAGGGCTCGCCTGAGGGGTGGGTTGCCGTGGTCAAGCCCGGCCGCGTGATGTTCGAGCTAGCGGGTGTGCCCGAGCCGCTGGCGCGCGAGGCGATGCGGCTCGCCGGCCACAAGCTTTCGGTTCGGACCAAGTTCGTGACGCGAGAGGATGCGTGAGATGAGGGCTTCCGACGTTCGAGACCTCACCGACACCGAGCTGCGCGAGCACATCCAGACCGCTCGCCGCGAGCTGTTCGGGCTGCGCTTCCAGCACGCGACGTCCGAGCTCGAGAACACCGCCGCCCTTAAGCGGGCCAAGCGCGAGATCGCGCGGGCACTGACGATCCAGCGCGAACGAGAACTGAGAAATGGCTGAAGAGACCGAGAACAACGAGACTGAAGAGACGCCCGACGTAGAGCCCGAGGCGGCCGCGCCCGAAGCGGCAGCCGTGCCGAGCGAGCCCCAGGAGGTCGTCGCGCCCAAGGAGCGACGCCGCCGGGCCCGCGCCGGCAAGGCGGCCAAGACGCCGACTCGCAAGCCGCGCACGCCCGAGGAGCGTCACGCCGACCGCGTCGCCGAGCGGCGCAAGAAGGCGCAGCTTCGGCGGGTCGAGCGCTCCCGCGCGCGCGAGAAGGCTCGCGAGAGCGACTCAGTGGCGGAGACGACACCCCCGCGCGAGCACGGCCCCGGCCGTCAGAAGACGCGCCAGGGTGTGGTCGTCTCCGACAAGGCCGACAAGACGATCACGGTTCGGATCGACGTCGCCCGTCGCCATCGGCGCTACGAGAAGATCGTGCGCACGTCGAGCACGCTGCACGCGCATGACGAGACCAACAACGCGCACATCGGCGACACGGTGATCGTGCGCGAGTCCCGCCCGCTATCGAGGCTCAAGCGCTGGCGGCTGGTCGAAGTCGTCGAGAGAGCCGAGTGAGAGCACCGGCGCACCGATGATCCAGAACGAGACACGACTGCGCGTCGCCGACAACACCGGCGCCCGCGAGATCCTCGTGATCCGCGTGCGCGGCGGTCACCGACGCCGGTACGCGGGCGTCGGAGACATCGTCACCGCGACGGTCAAGCAGGCCAGCCCGCAGGGCTCGGTCAAGAAGGGCGAGGTCGTGACCGCAGTGGTCGTGCGCACCCGGAAGTCGTACGGGCGCGAGGACGGCACGTACATCGCCTTCGACGAGAACGCCGCCGTGCTGATCGACAACCAGAACAACCCGCGCGGAACGCGCATCTTCGGACCGGTCGCGCGCGAGCTGCGCGAGCGCAACTTCATGAAGATCGTTTCGCTCGCGCCGGAGGTGCTCTAACCATGCCCGCACGACTGAAGAGCGGCGACGAGGTGATCGTGATCGGCGGCAAGGACCGCGGCAAGCGCGGCAAGATCCTGCGCGTCGAGCCCAAGCAGCAGCGCGTCTACATCGAGGGTCTGAACATGATCAAACGCCACCAGAAGCCGCGCCAGGTGGCCGGTGCTCAGCGGGCTGAGCAGGTCGGCGGCGTGATCGAGCGCGAGGGCCCGATTCACGTCTCGAACGTGATGTTGGTGGATCCTAAGGAAGGGAAGCCCACACGTGTCGGCGTCGAGCTCCACGAGGGCAAGCGGCTGCGGATCGCGCGCCGGAGTGGAACGAGGGTCGACTGATGCCCGAGGCACGCCTGAAGACGCGTTACAAGGACGAGATCTTGCCGGCGCTGACCGAGCGCTTCGGCTACTCCACCCCGATGCGGGTACCCCGGATCACCAAGATCACCGTGAACATGGGCGTCGGCGACGCCAAGCAGGACTCGAAGATGCTCGACGCCGCCTCCGAGCAGCTCGCCACGATCACCGGCCAGCGGCCGAACGTTCGCAGGGCGCGCAAGTCGATCGCGCAGTTCAAGGTTCGCGAAGGGATGCCGGTCGGCGTCGCCGTGACGCTGCGCGGCGAGCGCTCGTACGAGTTCCTGGACCGGTTGATGTCGGTCGCGATCCCGCGAATACGCGACTTCCGCGGGTTGAACCCGCGCTCCTTCGACGGCCGCGGGAACTACTCGATGGGCGTTCGCGAGCAGATCATCTTCCCGGAGGTGGACTACGACGAGGTCGACCAGGTCCGTGGCCTGGACATCACGATCACCACCACCGCCCAGAGCGACGACGAGGCGTTCGCGCTGCTCGAAGCTCTCGGGATGCCATTTGCAAGAGAAGGCCGCCCGCAGGCGGCCGGTACCCAGACTTAAAGGATCACATGGCCAAGACTTCTCAAGTTGTCCGTCAGCGCCGCACGCCGAAGTACAAGACGCGTGGCTATACCCGCTGTCGCCGATGCGGCCGGGCGCGCGCCGTCTATCGCAAGTTCGGCGTGTGCCGGATCTGCCTGCGCGAGCTCGCGCACAATGGCTACATCCCCGGCATGACCAAGTCCAGTTGGTGACGCGATGTCGATGACCGATCCAATCGCCGACTTCCTGACCAGGCTGCGTAACGCCGCCAACGCCCAGCACCACGATGTGACGATGCCTTCCTCGAAGTTGCGGGCAGAGATGGCGCGCATCCTGCGCGAGCAGGGGTATATCGAGGCCTACGAGGTTCGCGATCCCGAGCCCGGACAGCCGAGCCGGCAGTTGACGATCACGCTCAAGTACACGCAGGCGCGCAAGCCCGTGATCTCGGGACTGCAGCGCGTCTCGCGCCCGGGCCAGCGCACCTATGTCGACCACGCCCACATTCCGCGGATCGACGGCGGGATGGGGACCGCGATCATCTCGACCTCCAAGGGCATCATGACCGGTCACGAAGCTCGCATCGCCGGCGTCGGCGGCGAGGTCGTGGCGAAGGTCTGGTAGACCGGTATCGGCGATGTCCCGCATCGGCAGACAACCCATCCCCGTTCCGGCCGGCGTCACGGTCGCGATCGAGCCCGAGCTCGTACGGGTCAACGGCCCCAAGGGCGAGCTGTCCGAGCGGGTCAATCGCGACATGAAGGTCGAGCAGGTCGACGATCAGATCGTCGTCACCCGACCGACCGACCGCGGCGAGCACCGCGCGCTCCACGGCCTGACTCGCACGCTGATCGCGAACATGGTGCAGGGCGTGACCGCGGGGTTCGAGAAGCGCCTCGAGATCCAGGGCGTCGGCTATCGCGCGCAGCTCCGCGGGCGCGACCTCGAGCTCGCGCTCGGCTATTCGCACCCGGTGTCGATCAAGGCTCCCGACGGGATCGAATTCGAGGTTCCGCAGCCGACCCGGATTGCCGTCAAGGGCGCCTCCAAGCAGCAGGTCGGCGAGATCGCCGCGCTGATTCGCAAGCAGCGCAAGCCCGAGCCGTACAAGGGCAAGGGGATCCGCTACGAGGGCGAGTACGTCGCCCGGAAGGTTGGTAAACGCGCATGACCGTCCTGACCAAGCCCGCCCAGCGGCTGAAGCGGCGGCGCCGCGTCCGCGCGAAGGTCCGCGGTACCGCCGAGCGCCCGCGGATCTCGGTGTTCCGCTCGAACCGGGGGATCTTCGCTCAGCTGATCGACGACGAAAACGGACGCACTGTCGCCTCGGTCAACTGGACCGAGGCCGACCTGCGTGGGCTCAAGCGAATGGAGCAGGCCGCGCGCGCCGGCGCGCTGCTGGCTGACCGCGCCAAGGCGGTCGGCGTCGACACCGTCGTGTTCGACCGGGGCGGATACCAGTACCACGGGCGCGTCAAGGCGCTCGCCGACGGCGCCCGCGAGGGCGGGCTGGCGTTCTGACCTCGCTACCCTGGGTGAGCTGATGGCACGCGATCGCACAGTTTCCTCCGCCGGCCTCGACCTCCAGGAGCGCGTCGTGGAGATCAACCGCGTGGCCAAGGTGGTCAAGGGCGGGCGGCGATTCTCGTTCACCGCCCTGGTCGTCGTCGGCGACGAGCGCGACATTGTCGGGATCGGGTACGGCAAGGCCAACGAGGTCCCGGTCGCGATCCAGAAGGGCGTCGAGCGGGCCAAGAAGAATCTTTACCGCGTGCCCAAGCACGGCTCGACGATCACCCACCAGACGACGGGTATCTTCGGGTCCGGTCGCGTGTTCCTGAAGCCCGCCGCGCCCGGAACCGGCGTGATCGCCGGCGGCGGCGTCCGGGCGGTGCTCGAACTCGCCGGGATCCACGACATCCTGTCCAAGTCGCTTGGTTCGCAGAACCCGATCAACCTGGTAAAGGCGACGATGGCCGGCCTGCAGTCGCTTCGCACCCCTGACGAGGTCGCTGAAATCCGCGGCCTGTCCGTGAACCAGGTACTCGGGCTGACGACCGAGGACGCCGAGACCCTGGCCGCTGAGACGCTTTCCAGCGCGAATGGAGGCGGCGCTTCGTCCGAGAGCGCTGAGGCAGCGGTCGCCTCGGAGGCGGTGGCCGACGGGGAGGCCGAGGCGTGAGCAAGCTCGTCGTCACCCAGCGGCGATCGCGGAACGGCTCCGATCAGCGCCAGCGCGACACGCTGCGCTCGCTCGGGCTGCGCCGGATTGGCCAGAGTGTCGAGCACGAGGACACGCCGCAGATCCGCGGAATGATCGCCAAGGTCTCCCATCTCGTCGAGGTCTCTGAGGAGTCGTGATGGCCGACGAAGAGACTCAGCCGACCGAAGAGCGCGAGGAGCGGATCGGGCTGCACAACCTGAGGCCCGCGCCCGGATCGCGCAAGCCGCGCAAGCGGGTCGGCCGCGGCGAGGGATCGGGCACCGGCAAGACCTCGGGCCGTGGACAGAAGGGCTGGGGCTCGCGTTCGGGCGCCAAGCGCCGGGCGCGGTTCGAGGGCGGCCAGAACCCGATTCACATGCGGATGCGCAAGCTGCGCGGTCCGCACATGAAGAAGTCGATGCCGTTCGAACCGTTCCGCACCCATACGCAGCCGGTCAACCTGGTCGACCTGCAGGCCCGGTTCGAGTCAGGCGCCTCTGTAACTTTGGATGAGATGCGAGCCAAGGGCCTCGCGACGCGCAAGGCGATCCCGGTCAAGATCCTCGCCAAGGGCGAGCTGACCAAGCCGTTGACCGTGCACGCCCACCAGTTCTCGAAGGCCGCGCGCGAGCAGATCGAGGCCGCCGGCGGGACCTGTCAGGTGGTCGAGGAGGCCAAGGGCTAGTGGTCTCGACGATCCTGGGAGCGTTCAGGGTCGGCGAGATCCGCAACAAGGTCCTGTTCACGGCGGCGATGCTGGGCCTGTACCGGCTTGGCACCCACATCCCCGCGCCCGGCATCAACGCCAACGCGGTCAAGGCCATCCAGAGCAACTTCGGCGGGTCGAGCATCCTCGGGTTCCTCAACCTGTTCTCGGGCGGGGGGCTCGGGCGGATCGCGATCTTCGCGCTCGGGATCATGCCCTACATCACCGCGTCGATCATCCTGCAGCTGCTGCAGGTGGTCGTTCCCTCGCTCGAGAAGCTCTCCAAGGAGGGCGAGGTCGGCCAGGCGCGGATCACCCAGTACACGCGGTACCTGACCGTCGGGCTCGCGTTCGCCCAGTCGATCGGGTACGTATTCCTGTTCCGGAGCTTCGAGCAGCAAGCCGGTGTTTCGGTGATCCCGAACTTCAACCTGGCCAAGGTGTTCCTGATCGTGATCTCGCTGACGGCGGGCACGGTGCTGCTCATGTGGATGGGCGAGTTGATCACGCAGCGCGGAATCGGCAACGGCATCTCGCTCATGATCTTCGCGAGCATCGTCGCTCGGATCCCGAACGGGATCCACTCGTGGTGGACCAACCCCGACCAGGTGTTCCGCGTGATCATGCCGTTCATCGTGATCGGCGTGGTCGCGGCGATCGTGTTCGTGCAGGAGGGGCAGCGCCGGATCCCGATCCAGTACGCCAAGCGGGTGATCGGCCGGCGAATGACACAGGGCACCCAGACCTACCTGCCGCTGCGCGTCAACATGGCCGGCGTGATCCCGGTGATCTTCGCGGCTAGCCTGATGGCGATTCCGCCGACGCTCGGCCAGTTGCTCGGCAAGAACGGCACGAACTTCTGGACCGACGTCCAGAACTTCTTCAGCCCACAGAGCTGGCACTACGTGCTCGGCGAGAGCCTCTTGATCATCGTGTTCACCTACTTCTACACGGCGGTCACGTTCAACCCCGTCGACCAGGCCGAGAATCTGCGCAAGTACGGCGGGTTCATCCCAGGGGTTCGACCAGGTAGGCCCACGGCCGAGTTTCTCGACCGCATCCTCGCCCGCCTAACGTTCCCGGGCGCCTTGTTCCTGGCCGCGATCGCCGCGCTGCCGACGATCCTCATCAGCCAGACCTCCGCGAACTTCTTCTTCGGCGGGACCTCGATCCTGATCGTCATCGGCGTCGCGCTCGACACGATGAAACAGCTCGAGGCGCAGCTGATGATGCGCAACTACGAGGGATTCTTAAAGTAGCCCGGGCGGCGTCGCCCGGGCGGGCCACGCGGTGGCACGGCCGGATGCCGGGCCGTGGTGACTGCCGGCGGAGCGGAGCGGTCTCCCGGAATCTCAGAAGCGGAGCGAACGCCGGCCTGAAGCCGGAGGCGGTCACCTGGCCCGCGACTACGCGAGCGCTCCGGCGAGCTCGCCGCGTGTCTGGATATCGAGCTTGCGGTACGCGTTGCGCAGGTGGTACTCGACGGTCTTTGGTGTCACGAACAGAGCCTGCGCGATCTCGCGGTTGCTCTGACCGGTCGCGGCCAGCTCGGCGATCCGGCGTTCTGACGGCGTCAGCGAGCCGGGGCCGCTCAGGAGCGCCTCGCGCCGGGGCCGCGCGCCCGATGCGGCGAGCTCGATCCGGGCCCGCTCCGAGAGCGCGATCGCACCGCCCTGACGGGCCATGTCGGCGGCTCGCTCGAGCTGCTCGCGCGCGTCGCTGCGCCGGTTTTCCCTCCGAAGAGCCGCGCCCAGATCGACTAGCGCGCGAACGGTTTCGAGGCGCCGGGGTGCGTCGGACCCGAGCCGCACCGCGGCACGGAGGCTGCGCAGGCCCCGCGTCCCCTGCTCGCACAGGCCGAGCACGCGGCGGGCGCGGATCCGCAGATGAAGGATGTCGGTCCGTTCGGCACGGGCGAGCGCCTCGCCGGCGAGTTCGATCGCGCGGGCGCGATCGCCGAGCATCAGGGCGGCCTGGGCCGCGGTCCCGCGCCACGGGCAATAGCCGAGGAAGCCGACGGTGCGCTCACCGATGTCACCGACGGACAGCGCCGCGTCGAGCGCCTCGTCGGGTCGGCTCTGCGCGAGGCGGAGCTCGGCCAGCGAGTACAGTCGCAGCACGTCTTCGAGGTCCTGAGGCTCCGCCATCGGTCCGTCCTCGCCGAGTACGTCGTGGGCCTGCTCGAGGTCGCCCCGTTCGATCAGGCACAGCGCGTAGTGCGCGGCGGCGGAGCGGGCGAACTGCTGCCAGCCGTAGCGGCGGGCGTCCCGGGCCGACTCGAGATCGGCGAGCGCGTCGGTGACCCGGCCCTGCCACAGCAGCGGGAGGCCTCGGACGTAGCTGGCGGTCGCGAACGCGAGCGGCCAGGCGTGCCGGCGAGCATCGTCGAGCGCGGCATCGGCGACCTCGAGCGCGCTCTCGAGCTCGCCGTTCAGGAGAAAGGCCGCCTGCACGAGCCTCCAGCCGATCGAATGCGGCTCGGCCTGGTTCAACATCCGGCCGCCGTCCCACGCCCGCTCGGTCAGCTCGATCGCGTTGTGCGCGGACTCGCCGGTGGTCGTGGCGTGCAGTGCGGCCTGGGCGAGGAGTAGCCGCTGGCCCTGCGTGCGGGGACCCTTGACCGCGTTCTCCACCACTCGCGCCGATCGCTCGAGCGCTACCGGCTGCAGGTCGGGGACGGTCGACGCCGAGGAGATATAGCTGGCCTCGAGCTGGTCGTGGAGCTCGAGCTCGTCGGGATCCTCGGACGAGGCGGGAAGCTCGCGCAGAGCCGCATCGTAGGCACTCGCCGCCTCCTCGGGCCGCGCCTGGGCATCGAGCGCACGACCGAGTTGCAGCCCCAGCTCGGCGCGTCGCTGCGGGTCGGACGAGGCGGCGGCGGCCTGAGCCAGACGCTCGGCCGCGGCCGGCCGGCCGAGCGCCGCCTCGGTGGCGCCGAGCTCGGCGAGCACGTCCGGACGGCGGGCGGCGGGCGGCGGTTCCGCGAGCGCTCGCTCGAGGTAGCGCACCGCGGGCTGCGCGGCACGGGCCTCGCGCGCGGCGGCACGGAGCTGTTCGACGACCCACGGGTCTCCGCCGGCGTGGCCGAGCAGGAGATGCGCCGCCACCCGCTCGACGTCGGCGCCGTCGGCGTGCAGCAGCCGCGCCGCGTCGAGATGCCGGCTCGCGCGTTCGAACAGCGGGATGTCCTGTTCGATCGCGTGCTGGACGAGAGGGTGGACGAACCGAAGCGGCTCGCGCGCGAGGACGATCTCGACGCCGGCGAGCGCGTCCGCCGCGGCCGTGGCCGCGTCGGTCGGAAGCCCCGCGAGCGCGGCGGCCCGGCGGAGCGGCACGTCGTCTCCGAGAATCGCCATGGCGCGCGCCAGCGCCGCGGCGGCCGGACCGAGCCGCCCGACCCGGACGCGCAGTGAACGCGTGACCGCGTCCGGCGCGAGCCCGCGAGCCCGGCGCATGAGCGCGGCGCCGCGAAGGTCTTCCTCGTCGCCGAGCTCCAGCAGCAGTTCATGCACGTAGAACGGGTTGCCGTTCGTGACGTCGATGCACGCCTCGACAACAGCCGGATCCGTCCGCGCGCCGAGCGCGCTGCGAGTGAGCTCTTCGACAGCCTCGACTCCCAGCGGCCTCAGACTCTCGACCCGCACACGCGGATGACTGGAGATGCGATCGAGCGCGTCGGCGGCCTCGACGGCCACCGCCGGCCGGCGTGTCATCACGAGCGAGACGGGCAGCTCGTCGAGCCGGTGCAGGACGTACAGGACGAACTCGAGCGAGGCGACATCGCACCAATGCAGGTCATCGATGGCCAGCAGCGTGGGCCGCACCTCGGCGGCGCCGGCCATCACCGAGAACAGGCCGTGCGACATCGTGAGATCGCCGGGGTCGGCTGGTTCGAGCGGGTCCTGGCCGGCTCCCGCGAGCGAGCGCACGCGCTCGGGCGCATCGGCCAAGAACGCGCGTCGCCCCGCCGGTGGCAACTCGGTCAGCAGCGCGCGGACGAGCTGGCCCGCCACCCCGAACGCGAGGTTCTGCTCGAGCTCGGCGCCGGCCGCGCGCAGCACGCGGACGCCGCGGTGCCTGGCATCGTCGAGCGCCGCCTCGTGAAGCCGGGTCTTGCCCATCCCCGCGTGTCCCTCGAGCAGGAGCGCCTGGCCGGTGCCCTGCTGCACCGCATCGAGGACAGCGGTGATCGCCCGGAGCAGATCATCGCGCTCCAGGAGCCCTGCGCGTCCGCGCAGGGACCGTCAACGTCTGTCGGGCGCCTCCCGCACCGGCATCTAGAGCTTTGTACCCACATTGCTCTTGCGCCTAATCCTAGGGTGCGTGCCTGGTGCGGAATCCGAGTCACGCGGGCATAGTTCTGACCGTGGCGAGGGCGCATCTGATGCTTGCGATCGACATCGACTCCGATCCGATCAGCGGTTTGGTGTGGGGCGGGAGCGAGATCTCGACGCCGTTCCAGGGCTGGATCGAGCTCGCCGCGGTGATCGAGGCGGCCCGGAGCGCCGACTCGCACGACGGCGAGGCCCTGGGGGAGGACCCCGCCGAAACCCTGGGGTCGTTCCCTGGTGCGAAGGGCCTGGGGCTGTAGTTAGCTCCCGACATCGAATGACTCGGACGTCGAACATCGCAGACGGATCGTGGGGGCGCGCGGGGGCGCGGATCCGTGGTGGTTGGGGGGGCAGTAGTTGTGGGGGCAGCAGTAGAGGATCGATGGGTCGGGGGCGCGTGGGGGCGCGGACCCATCGTGGGGACAGGTGTAGGAGGGGATAAGCCGGACGCGACCTTGGCAGCGCTGCGGCAGGGGTGCCGAGGAGCGCATGCTTTGGGGGCAACGCTGGGGGTCCGCGACGATCGCGGGCCGCCCGGCAAGTGGTTGTGATCCGCACCGACCGAACGCATCAGGCCTGAGTCGCGCACGCGACTCAGGCTCGGTGTGTTCTGGGTGCGTCGGCCCGATACAGTGATGCCCTCGTGTCAGAGCTCAACCTGATCCTGTTCGGGCCACCGGGCGCGGGCAAGGGAACGCAGGCGGAACGCCTGCGTTCTGACTTCCAGCTGCCCTACATCGCCACGGGCGACATGCTGCGCGGGAACGTCAAGGACGGGACGGAGCTCGGCAAGAAGGCCAAGGAGTTCATGGACGCCGGCGAGCTCGTCCCCGACGATCTGATCGTCGCGATGGCCGCCGAGCGCCTTGCGGAAGAGGATGCGCGGGACGGGTTCATCCTCGACGGCTTCCCCCGCACCGAGCCGCAGGCCGAAGCGCTCGACAAGCAGCTGTCGCAAATGGGCCGGCGGATCACCACCGTGCTGCTCATCGAAGTGCCCGACGACGAGCTCGTGCGGCGGCTGTCGGGCCGGCGCGTGTGCGTCAAGGCGGGGCACAACTACCACGTCGACTTCGACCCTCCCAAGCACGACGACGTCTGCGATCAGGATGGTTCTCGCCTCGTGCAGCGGGACGATGACAAACCCGAGGTCGTGAAGAAACGTCTGCACGTGTACCACGACCAGACCGAGCCCGTGATCGACTACTACGATCAGAAGGGAATCCTGCGCCGCGTCGACGGGACCAGGCCGCCGGCGGAGGTGCATGACCACATCCGCGCCGTGATCGCGACGCTGCGACTCGAGGAAGACGTTTGATCATCAAGAAGACCCCAGAGCAGATCGAGAAGATGGCGGCCTCCGGCGCCATCCTGGTCAAGACGATGAACCTGCTGGCCGGCAAGATCCGGCCGGGCGTCACTACCGCCGAGCTCGACGAGGCAGCCGAGAAGTTCATCCGGTCGCAGGGCGCCACGCCTGCGTTCAAGGGATACCGCGGCTTCCCCGGGTCGATCTGCGCCTCGCCGAACGAGATGATCGTGCATGGGATCCCGGGCCCGTTCAAGCTCTCGCGCGGGGACATCCTGTCGGTCGACATCGGCGTCGTCTATGACGGCTGGGTGGCCGACGCCGCCCGGACCTTCCCGGTCGGCCCGATCAGCCCGGTCGCCACCAAGCTGTTGCGGGTGACCGAGGAGTCGCTCTTCCTCGCGGTCGACCAGTGCGTGGTCGGGAACCGCCTCGGCGACGTCTCGCACGCGATCCAGGAGCACGTCGAGGCCGCGGGCTTGTCGATCGTGCGCTCGCTGGTCGGCCACGGGATCGGGCGCGAGATGCACGAGGAGCCGCAGATCCCCAATTACGGCAGTCCCGGGACCGGCATCGTGCTCGAGGAGGGCATGGTGATGGCGGTCGAGCCGATGGTCACCGCGGGCCGGCACGCCGTTCGCGTCGGGGACGACCACTGGGCGATCTACTCCCAGGACGGGTCGCTCGCCGCGCATTTCGAATTCACGATCGCGGTCACCGCCGTGGGGCCGCGGATTCTGACCCCGTGGCACGAGGCGGCGGCTGGAGCGCGCGTGCCATCCGCGAGGCACTCGCGCGTCGCGTAGATGGATTGCGCGCAGCGGAGCGTGGCAGCGATGCGTGAGGCTCGGCGCCCCGCGCGAGTGCCTCCCGCACGGCACCGCGCGCTCCGCTGAAGCGTTGGCACCGGGCAGCGGCCTGCCGCGGCTCCCCTGCTAATATCACGGGTTGCCCTCGGAGCGCGATTGTGTGCGCCGCCGAGGCGCTCTACGGCGCGGTAGCGGCGGCCGCAACGGTCTCCAGAGCCGGGCTGTGGGAACTACTGGAAACAGTCGACGAGAGCGATACGAGCGTGAAAGTACGACCCTCGGTCAAACCGATGTGCGAGAAGTGCAAGATCATCCGCCGGAACGGCCGGGTCCTCGTGATCTGCTCGAATCCGCGCCACAAGCAAAGGCAAGGTTGAGATGGCACGTATCTCGGGTGT
>DATJYY010000139.1:0-2087 GCA_035499395.1 Solirubrobacteraceae bacterium | reverse complement strand
CGCGTTGACCGTCAGCCCAACACCCTCGTCGTCGAGCCTGCCCGCCTTCGCGAGGGCAAACGCGGCCTCGCGGGCCAGCGTCTTGGTCAGCCCGAAAAGGCCGGCCTTCGAGGCCGCGTAGTTGGCCTGGCCGACGTTGCCGGTCTCCCCGACGACGGAGGAGATGTTGATGATCCGACCGGAGCCACGCTCGACCATGTGCACCAGCGCCGGCTGCGACATATAGAACGCGCCCGACAGGTTGACCCGCAGGACCTTGTGCCAGTCGTCCACCGTCATAGTCCATACCGGCCGATCGACGGTGACGCCTGCGTTGTTGACGAGGATGTCGAGACGACCGTGGCGCCCAATCACCTCCCCCACGACCCGCCGGCAGTGCTCGGGATCGCCGACGTTGCCCTGATGAACGCTGGCGCCGGCACCCGACTGGAGCAGCGCCTGCCGGAATGCCTCCGCCGCCTCGCGGTTAGCCGAGAACCCGGCTGCCACCGTGGCGCCTCTGCGGGCCAGGCTCAGCGAGATCGCGGCGCCGATGCCGCGTGTGCCGCCGGTGACCAGCGCCACTCGCCCGGCCAGCGAGTCCTCGTCGACGGGTGAACCAGCCTCTGCATCATTCGCTCTGACCGTCTCCATCACCTGGCTCCTCTCGTGCGTGGCAATCAGCTGAGCTCGCGCACCCAGCGCATCGCCGCGTCGGGGTCTGCGGCCGCGGGGACGATCGCCAGGACGGCGCCGCCGCCCGTCTGGGGCATGGGCTCGGCCGGATGCCCCGGATCCGCCGCCAACACGATCCCCCACGGGCCCACTGCCTCCGCGGGCTCGCGGTCGCCGAGCCAACCGGCGACGCCGTCGATTTCGCCCCGAGGCCAGCACGGCGCGTTGTCGGTGCGAATCCACACCGGCCACTCGTAGTGCGCGGCCACGTTGAGCACCGGGCGGTAGCTCTCAACGCGATCCAGGCCGGCCTCCGAAGTGGACCCCTCGTCGAGCAGCAGGCCGTCCACGCGCTCCGTGGCGAAGATTCGCAGGAAGTCGGCCAGGTACATGGCCGCCGCGTCGATGTGGCGCGGCTCGGGTGATCCGTCGGGCGCAGCGCCCGCCTGCTGGGCGGTGATCGCCAGCCAGCGAGCCGGGGAGGGCACCGACAACACGACCGGCGTCGAGCCGCCGCTGGCCGCGATCGCGATCATCGCCTCGGCCGCCACCGCGCGGGCACCGTCGTCGCCGAGCAGCGTGCGCAAGGCGAAACCGGGGCGCGAGCGGGCGGCCATCGCCGCAACCAGCGCGTCGTCCTGCTTGACGTGCTCGGCGTAGAGGTCGGCAACGTCAACCAGCAGCGCGTCGGATCGGAACATCCCTTGCGCCTTTGCGAAGAACGCGGAAAGCTCGCCGGGCGAGGCCCACGGCACCGGAGCGCCGTTCAGCAGCTTCTCTCGGGAGTAAGCGAGCGAGTCGATCCAGATCGGAGTCGTCCGCCCGGAAGGGGGGTCCTCCAGGCTTGTGGCGAGGGCGAGCATCACGTCACCGCCGGTTGCGGGCGCTCGGCGTCGCGACCCTCCAGCTCGGTGACGCGACCCTCGAGCTCGGCGATCTTGGCCTCCTGCGCCGCCAAGGCAACGTCCTTGGGATCGGGCAGGTAGATCGGCGGCAGTTCCCCCATCGCGCCGCTCACTCGCGTCGGCCCCTGGGTTGACCACGCGGTCGCATAGATGACCGCGTTGTCGTCGCCCCAAGAGCCGTAGTAGGGCAGATGCTCAGGGGGTTCGGCCGTCACCCACTTCCTAACGAACTCGGCGTACGGGATGCCACGCCGCCTGCGTGCCGCGCGCTCGGCTTCGCGGGCGGCCTGGGTCGCCTCGACGTCGACCGCCAGGGTCTCTTCGTCGTAGACCACGAAGTAGATCTCGCGGGCCGTGCGATCAGAGATGTAGTCGGCCTCGAGGTCGTCGATCACGGCCTCGGGATCGCGCTCGAGCAGGTCGCCGTAGCCACCGCCCGAGCCCTGGCAGATCATGTAAAGCTCGCCTTCCTCGGCCAGCTCGAACCCCATCCCCATGTGATGGGTTGAGTAGCGCGCCTCGGGGAAC
>DATJYY010000138.1:0-3550 GCA_035499395.1 Solirubrobacteraceae bacterium | reverse complement strand
CCGCGCTAAGCACGTCTGCGGACGACGGCGCCGAGATGCCCGTGCGCCATGAAGAGCAGGTCCCCCTAGCCATGGTCATGGGGCTCCGGTCTGACTGCTCCACGCCTATTCGAGCCACGCGGGCCTGCTGGCCGCTTCACGCCAGAGGGGTCGCGGGACCGGTGCGGGTCGCGTGGCTGCATTCCTCGGGCTCGGGCTCGCTTGCGGTGTTTTGGCCGGTGTGGATTGAGCTGTCGCCATCGCCGGCGGTTGAGTAGGAGAGTGTTCCGAGCGAACCCGTGGCGGGACTTATCGTGCGGGGAGTGGGAGGCCGCGGTCGGCTACGGCCTGTTTCATGACGAGCGTGGAGGTCAGGCGTTGCACGCCGGGCAGGGCACCGAGGCGTTCGTCGTAGATTTGTTGGTAGGCGGCGAGATCGGTGGCGACGACGTGGAGGAGGTAGTCGGGGTTGCCGAACAGTCGCTGTGCCGACACGACGGCGGGCACGGCGGCGGTGGCTTTCTCGAAGTCAGCGACGGTGTTGCTGTCCCCTTGGTGCATCGTCACGAAGACGATCGCGCGGAACCCGAGGTCTACCATCGCTGGGTCGATGTCGGCGTGGTAGCCGCGTATGACGCGGGTGGTCTCGAGCTCGCGCAGGCGGCGCTGGCAGCGCGAGACGCTGAGGGGGATCCGGGCGGCGAGCTCCGTGACGGTCAGCCGCCCTTCATGTTGGAGAAGGGCAAGGATCTTGCGATCGGTAGCGTCCATCGCACATATCTTTGCGCAAATCATCACGGTCTGAGGCCAATAGGCAACCACTTTGCCGGCGGTTGCACATATCTTGCGGCTATGGATCCGACTCGCTTCGCCGCGTTCATCTTGGTCGACCTGATGTTGGTGATGACCCCGGGCGCGGACTGGGCGTACGCGATCACTGCCGGCGTGCGCGGCGGAAGGGTCTTGCCCGCGGTCGCGGGCCTGGCCGGCGGCTACATGGTGCAGGCCTCGCTCGTCGTGGCTGGCGTCGGCGCGGTGCTGGCCGAGAGCCAGAGTGCGATGCAGTTCTTGACCTACCTCGGCGCGGCCTACCTGCTGTGGTTAGGCGTCCGGGTCGCTCGCGCGCCGGCTGCGCTCCCGGGCGAGCACCTAGGCGCGGTATCGGCTCTACGTGGAGCCGCGACAAGCGGTCTGAACCCGAAGGGCGTGCTGCTGTTCTTCGCCGTCCTGCCGCAGTTCGTGACTCGAACTGCTCCCTGGCCCGTGACAGTGCAGCTCGCGGTGCTCGGGGCTGTTCACATCGTCGCCTGCGCTGTCGTCTACTGCTGTGTTGCCATGGGCGCTCGTCGGCTGTTGCGGTCGAGACCGCGAGCAGCCCGTATCGTCGCGCATGCGTCCGGAATCGCGATGGTCGCGGTCGCCGTCGCGCTTGTGATCGAGCGTACGGTGGCGACGTGATCGACCGCCGGTTATGGTCGAGATTCGGGTCGGTCCGAACGGAGGGATGAGCATGAGCTGGACGATCGAGCGGCGCGGTCGCGTTGCCGTAATGACGATGAACACCAACAAGGTCAACGCGCAGGGCCGTCCGTTCTTCGCGGATTTGCATGAGGCGTTCGATGTGCTCGAGCGTGATCACGCTGAGTCGCCGGTGGTGCTGACCGGTCATGACGGCCGGTTCTCGGCGGGGCTTGACCTCGACGAGCACTTCCGGTTGTTCGCCGGGGACCGTGATCCGGTGGCGTCGTGGTTCGCGGACTACCGCGAGACGAATATGAGGCTGTTCACGTACCCGCGGCCAGTCGTCGCGGCGGTCAACGGGCACGCGTTCGCCGGTGGGCTAATCACAGCCGCGGTGTGTGACTACCGGGTGTGCGTCGACGACGGCGCGAGGTTCGGGCTCAACGAGGTCCCGATCGGGATCCCGATGCCGGCGGTGTACGTGCGGATGTTGGCCTACGCGTGGGGGGACCCGGTCGCGGCGCGCGCGTGTCTGTTCGGTGAGATCTTCTCGCCCGAACAGGCGCACGCGCTGGGGATGGTCAACGAGCTGGTGCCGGCCGGCGAGGTTCTTGACCGGGCGGTCGCGGTCGCCGCGATGACGCCGGAGGACTGCCTGCAGACGTACGCGTTCACCAAGCGTGCGTGTCAGGCAAGCGCGCTGCGGGACATCGTCGAGCTGGCTGATCGGCTCGATCAGGAGCTCCCCGACGGGATGACCCACGAGCAGTCTCGGCTCGCGCACCGGCGCTACTGGCAGCAGCTCAAAGGCACCCCGGCCACATGGTGAGACCCACGGTCCGGCGGATCGGCCGGACCGCGCCGACCGGCGATCGATGACGGTCGAGCCCGAGCTGCTGCCCGCGTGGGTGACGTTCCAGCCCCGGCCGTTCCCGGATGCCAACCTGCTCCTCCTCCAGGGCCGGCAGCCCGTTCTCGTCGACAGTGGCTTCGTCGGCCACGCGCAGCAGACCGTCGCGTGGGTCCGCCGACACACCGCGCGCGCGATGCTGGTCGTGAACACGCACTGGCATTCCGACCACGTCGGCGGTAACGCGCTGCTGCAGGCGATGGGCGCCGGGATCGCGGCCAGTGCTCCGGACGCGCAGGCGATCAACCGGCGAGACCCCGGCTGCTGCGTCGCGGAATACCTCGACCAGCCCGTCGCCCCCTACACCGTCGATGAGCCGCTCCACGACGGGCAGGTCCTGCGGCTCGGCGACGCCGACTGGGAAGTCCTCTCCACTCCCGGTCACGCCGCCGGCCACCTATCGCTATGGCAGCCCGACGAGCGGATCCTGGTAGCCGGGGACGCGCTCTCGGACTACGACGTCGGTTGGGTCAACCGCGCGCTCGACGGACCCGACGCGGCCACCACCGCGCTCGCCTCCCTACAGCGACTGGCCCACCTCGCCCCGCGGGTGCTGCTCCCCTCCCACGGCCCGATCCCCATCAACCCCGACGCCGCGTTCGCCAACGCACTAGCCCGCGCCCAGCGCCTCGTCGACGACCCGGCCGGGCTCCTCTGGCACGGCGCACGCCGGATCTTCGCCTTCGCGCTCATGATCCGCGACGGGATCCCCACCAACGAGGTCGAGCGCTACCTGCACACCCAAGCGTGGCTGACCGACGCAGCGCGCCTGCTCGACACGACCCCCGAAGCACTCGCCGCCGAACTGATCGACACGATGCTCCGCACCGGCGCCATCACCCTTCGCGACAAACGACTCCACGCCTCCGCCCAGCACACCAACGTCACGGCCGAATCTCTCAAGATGCCATTCCCTCGCGCATGGCCGCCAGCCACGCCAAACACCACCCAAGCTGCCAAACCGCAATAAGACCCCGGGACGCTGCGCAGAGGTCGCTGCTCGGCGCGGGAATGCGGCCACGAGTACCGCGCCAGCCGCGTGACCCGCTTCGGGGCGGGGCGGTCATGATCACGGCTCTATCGCACCTGGCAACCGCGACCGCTGACGGACACAACCAGCCACGGCACCGCGCTCGTCATGCCCTTGCGGCGGTGAAAGCGCGTCTCGGGCCGTCCGGTGGCGTGCACCTCCTATTCGCC
>DATJYY010000137.1:0-48500 GCA_035499395.1 Solirubrobacteraceae bacterium | reverse complement strand
TCGATGTCCTTGAGCGCCGGGCGAAACACCATGTCCGCCATCACGTCGAAGGCCTCGGGGACATGCTCGTCGATCACGCGGGCGTACACCGAGGTCGTCTCCTTGCCGGTGCCGGCGTTGAGCTCGGCCCCCATCGCGTCGAAGATCTGATCGATCTCGAGCGAGCCGTACTTCTTGGTGCCCTTGAACAGCAGGTGCTCGAGCAGGTGCGACAGGCCGGCGTGCTGGTCGTCCTCGCTACGCGAGCCCGTGCCGATCCAGAATCCGACTGACACGGATCGGACCGAGGGCATCGCCTCGGTCACGACCCGTACGCCCGAATCGAGCGTGGTCAGCTTGTGCTGCTGGAGCACGTGTGGCTGCTCAGCGGCGCTCGGGATCGCGGTCGCGCACGCGGCCTCCGCGATCTCCGCCTTCCCGGGCACCGTCGCGCGGCCGGTCGCGGTCACGCGGCCCGCGCCGGTCGCGATCGCGACCGTCGCGTCCGCCACGGTCGCTGCGCTCGCGGCGCGGCGGGCCGTTGTCGCCGGTCCCAACCGCCGCCAGCTCCTCGACGCTCTTGCCCGCGATGTCCGGATCGTCCGCCAGCCGCAGGCCGATGCGGCCGCGCTCGCGGTCGACCTCGACCACACGGACGTTGAGCTCGTCGCCCTTGTTGAGGACCTCCTCGACCGAGGCGATCCGGCGGCCGGGCGCGACGTTCGAGATGTGGAGCAGCCCGTCGGTACCCTTGGAGAGCTCGACGAAGGCGCCGAACGCGGTCGTCTTGACGACCTTGCCGGTGAACTCGTCGCCGACCTCGACCTCCTTGGTCATCGACCGGATCCGGTCGACCAGCGCGTCGCCCCGCTCGCGGTCGGCGGCGTACACCAGCACCATGCCCTCGTCGTTGACGTCGATCTGGGACTCGTACTCCTCCTGGAGCGCCCGGATCGTCTCGCCGCCCTTGCCGATGAGCAGGCCGATCTTCTCCGGGTCGATCTGGACCGAGGCGATGCCCGGCGCGTACTTGGAGAGCTCCGCGCGGGGAGCGTCGATGACCTTGGCCATCTCGCCGAGGATGAACGTCCGGGCGGACTTCGCCTGCGTCAGCGCGTCGCGCATGATCTCGAACGTGACGCCCGTGATCTTGATGTCCATCTGGAGCGCGGTGATGCCGTTGTCGGTACCGGCGACCTTGAAGTCCATGTCGCCGAGGTGGTCCTCGACTCCGGCGATGTCGGTGAGGATGATGTAGTCGTCACCCTCCTTGATCAGGCCCATCGCGATGCCGGCAACGGGCCTTGGCAGCGGCACGCCGGCGTCCATGAGACTCAGCGACGAGCCGCAGACGGAGGCCATCGAGCTCGAGCCGTTGGACTCGAGGATGTCCGACACGACGCGAATCGTGTACGGGAACTCCTCCTGGCTCGGGATCATCGGGACCAGCGCGCGCTCGGCGAGCGCGCCGTGGCCGATGTCACGACGCTTGGGTCCGCGCATCGGGCCCGCCTCCCCGACCGAGAAGCCGGGGAAGTTGTAGTGGTGGAAGTACCTCTTGGCCGTCTCGAGGCCGAGCGTGTCGAGGCGCATCTCCTCGCGGGTGGTGCCGAGGGCGACCACGCTGAGGGCCTGGGTCTGACCGCGCGTGAACAGCGCGGAGCCGTGGGCCCGGGGACTCACGCCCACCTCGATCGAGATCGGGCGGATCTCGTCCGATGTGCGGCCGTCGGGACGCTTCTTCTGGACCGCGATCCGCTCCCGGATCAGCGTCTTCTCGAGCTTGTCGAACGCCCGCTGAGCGTTTGCACGGTACTCGGCGTAGGTCTCGGCCTCGGGATCGCCCGAGTACTGCGCGATCACCTGCTCCTCCACTACCTTGCACGCGTCCTGGCGCTCGAGCTTGTCGACGACCTGGGTGGCGGAGTCGAGCGCCTCGCCGTGCGAGGCCTTGATCTGCTCGTAGAGGTCGGCGCTGACCTCGGGGATCTCGACGACCGTCTTCTCCTTGCCGGCCTTCTCAGCGAGCTCGCGCTGGAGCGCGCAGAGCTTCTTGATCTCGCCGTGGGCGATATCGAGCGCGTCGAGGATCTCCGCCTCGGGGATCTCGTTGGCGCCGGCCTCGACCATCAGGATGGCCTCGTCGGTCCCGGCCACGATCAGGTCGAGGTCGGTGTTGTCGACCAGGTCCTCCTCGTTGGGGTTCACGACGAAGTTGCCGTCGATCTTGCCGATCCGCACCGCGCCGACCGGCGTCGGGAACGGGATGTCGGAGACCATCAGCGCGGCGGACGCACCGTTCATCGCGAGGATGTCGTAAGGGTTCACATGGTCGACGCTGATCGGCAGCGCGACCAGCTGGGTCTCATACCGCCACCCCTTGGGGAACAGCGGCCGAATCGGACGGTCGATCAGACGCGCCGTCAGCGTCGCCTTCTCGCCGGCGCGGCCTTCACGCTTGAAGAAGCTGCCGGGGATCTTGCCGGCGGCATACATCCGCTCCTCGACGTCGACCGTCAGCGGCAGAAAGTCCACGTCGCGCAGATTGCCGGCGGTGGCGGTACATAGGACCATGGTGTCGCCCGCACGGACGACTACGGCGCCGGAGGCCTGCTTGGCCAGTTTGCCGGTCTCGAACGAGATCTCCCTACCTTCGATCTCCACGGACACGCGCGTCACGGCGTCACTCATATTCAATTCCCTTCCACCCCGCCCTTCGGTCGGCGGAGTCCTTCTCGTTCTCATTTCTTGTTCCGAACGGCACTGATGGTAGCGGGGAGACGGCGGTCCAGCGCAGCGCTGTTACGGCTCGGTGGCGCCAGCGGTGGCGTCGCGAACGGCGGGCATCTGGAGAGGGTGGCGGGTGCGCCCGCGACCGCCACAACGCGACACCGGGCCGGACGAGCGCGACCTTGCGGGTTGGGCACGATAGTCGCGCGTAACCCGGCAAGGCTCGGCTGGAGCCGGGCGATTGTCGTGCTGTACAGGTTCCGCGGCGCGGAATGCCACGGTTCACCGAATCAGGCTCGAATGGCAGGTTGGGCACGGTGCGCGGGCCGGATCCCCGTCCCGCGCCGGCGACCGCCTCCACCTCTCCCCAGATGCCCGTCGTTCGTCGTGCTGCCCGCTCCCCACCACAAAAAAGGGCCGCCACACCCGAAGGCGCGGCGGCCCGACCGAAACAACCACCTACAGCAGCTGCTTATGCGCCGAGATCGAGAGCGCGGCGCGGCTGGCGGCGCGCCGGCGCGGCCTCGCGCGGCGCGCGACGGTGCAACGCGGCCCGCAGGCGTGCGCGCTGCTCGGCGATCGAGGCCGTGACCGTCCTGTCGGAGGCGATCCCCCAGGCCAGGGTCCCGAGGACCGTCACGAGGACGAACGCGATGAAGAACACATTCAGGAAGACGATGAGGGCGGTGGTCATTTGGGTCTCTCTCTTTCGTAGGGCGTGAGTTCATGCTTCCCACCGCGCGAAAGAGAAGCGTCAGCCGAGCGTAGGACCTGTGTAAGAGACCGCCCCGGCCCCAGAACCTCCACAAAACCCCCGGCAAACAGGGCCCAAAGCCACGAAAACGGACCGGTCGGTCCGCTTGTGGTAGCCTAAGCGGACCGTGCAGTCCAGATTACCACGCCGACAGGGAGTCCATTGATGACCGAGACCGCGTCCGCCGGCCGCTCGAACGGGCGCCCGGACCTGACCTCGCCTCCGCCTTCGGACCGCGCAGCGAGCTCTGACCGCGCTGAGAGCCAGACCCAGAGCCTCACCCAGAACGAGGCGCCGACCCCGCAGGTTCAAGAGCACGCCAGCCGGGTCTCGAACCGCTGGCTGGTCCTCGTGATCGCCTGCCTCGCGCAGTTCATGGTCGTGCTCGACGCCACCGTCGTCAACGTGGCACTGCCCTCGATCCAGAAGGGCCTGCACTTCTCGCCTTCGAGCCTGCAGTGGGTCGTCAACGCCTACACGCTGGTCTTCGGCGGGTTCCTGCTGCTCGGTGGGCGCGCTGGCGACCTCCTCGGCCGCAAACGCCTGTTCATCGTCGGCACCGCGCTGTTCTCGGCCGCGTCGTTGCTCAACGGGCTCGCGCAATCGTCGGAGATGCTGATCGTCGGCCGCGGGCTCCAGGGCCTCGGTGGCGCGCTCCTCTCCCCCGCCGCACTTTCGATCATCACCACCACGTTCACCGACTCGAGCGAACGCACGAAGGCGCTCGGAGTGTGGAGCGCTATCGCCGCGGGCGGGGGCGCGGTCGGACTGGTGCTCGGTGGCGCGCTCACGCAGCTCGCGTCGTGGGAGTGGATCTTCATCGTGAACGTCCCGGTGGGGATCGTCACCCTGCTCGCCACGCTGCGCTACGTCCCGGAGTCGCGGGCGGACCTCCAGCACCGCACGTTCGACCTCGCCGGTGCGGTCACCGTCACGGCCGGCCTGGTCGTGCTCGTGTACGCGATCGTCAAGGCCCAGTCGTTCGGCTGGGGCTCGGCGCGCACGATCGGGCTCATCGCCGCCGCCCTGGTGCTGCTCGCGTCGTTCGTCGCGATCGAGGGACGGAGCGTCGCCCCGCTGATCCGCCTCAGCATCTTCCGCGTCAAGACGCTGGCCGTTGCGGACATCGTGCTGCTGCTCGTCGCGTCGGGCCTGTTCGGAATGTTCTTCTTCGCCTCGCTGTACGTGCAGCAGATCCTCGGCTACAGCCCGCTCCATGCCGGCCTGGCGTTCCTGCCGGTGACGGGCGGGATCGTGGTGGGCGCCGGAATCGCGCAGCCGCTGGTAAAGCGCGCCGGCGTTCGCAACCTCGCCTTGTTCGGGATCGTGCTGGCGACGATCGGCCTGGTCGTGCTCTCGCAGGTGCCGGTGCACGGCACGTACGCCGGGAATCTGCTCCCCGGCCTGCTGCCGATGAGCATCGGCATGGGGCTCGTGTTCGTGCCGATCACGCTGATGGCAACCGGTGGCGTCAGCGAGAACGACGCAGGCCTGGCATCGGGCCTGTTCAACACCGCGCAGCAGGTCGGCGGTTCACTCGGCCTGGCGATCCTGTCGACGCTCGCCGCGAGCAAGACCTCGAGCATCCTGGGCGACGTAAACGGCAGCGTGTCGACGGCCGCGACCAACGCCGCGAAGGTGTCGGGCTACCATGTCGCGTTCATCGCGGCCGCTGCGATGCTCGCCGCCGGCGCGGTGATCCTCGCGGTCACCGTGAGACGTCGCGACCTCGAGAGCATCAACCTCGAGCTGGCGCCTTCCGCCACCGCGGCATAGGACAATCTATGGCGATGCTTCCAGGGGAGCGGACCCTTCGTGCCGACGCCGAGCGCAATCGGCGCAGTTTGCTCGACGCCGCGCAGGAACTGTTCCGTGAACGAGGGCTCGACGTCGGCGTCGCCGAGATCGCCGAGCGGGCCGGGGTCGGCCGTGGCACGCTGTTCCGGAACTTCCCGTCCAAGGAGGACCTGATCGCGGCGATCGTGGTCGAGCGGATGGGCGAGGCGGTCGACCGGGGACGGGCGCTGCTCGACGCTCCAGATCCCGGCGAGGCGCTATTCGAGTTCCTCGCCGAGATCGCCGGCCGCCAGCAGCTCGACCGCGCGCTGTTCGAGGCGGTCGCGGATGCGTGGCTCGCCAACGACGAGATTCGAGCGGCCCACGCGGGCGTCGTCGGGGCGCTCGGGGACCTGCTGGCGCGGGCCCAGGACGCGGGCGCGGTGCGCCCGGACATCGGCGCGATGGACGTGCTGATGCTGCTCAAGGGGGTCTGCGAGACCGCGACCGCGTTCGCGCACATCGACCCGCAGGTCGTCCCGCGTCATCTGGACCTGCTTCGCGCCGCCGTCACGGCGAACCCCGCGGCACAGCCTCTGCGCGGCCGCGCACCGACGCTCGACGACGTCGAGCGCGTTGCGGTCAAAGAACCGGCCGCCACCCCGGCGGTCACGCCCCTGCCCGCAGCCCGGTAGCCGCCGCCGGGTCGAGCCGGTAGCCGATGCCCCGAAGCGTCGCGATGCTGACTGCCGGGCCCAGCTTTCGCCGAAGCGCCGCCACGTGGACGTCGACGGTCTTCGGCGTGATGTGGTCGGCGGCCCACACGAGTCCCAGGAGCTGCTCACGCGTGTGGATCCGGCCGGGGTAGCGCAGCAGCGCGCCGAGCAGGTCGAACTCGCGGCGGGTCAGGCCCACCTCGCGCCCCTCGATCGTGCAGCGCCGCGCCCCCAGATCGAGCTCGACGTCGCCGGTCCGCAGCACTGTCTCCTCGGTCACGAACCCACGCGCGCGACCGGGCTGAGCCCGCACCCTGGCGGTCGGCCAGCGAGACCGGCCGCGCCAGGTAGTCGTCGGCGCCCGCGTCGAGCCCGGCGATGCGAGAGGCCTCGCGGCCACGGGCGGTCAGCATGATGATCGGCACGATCGACTCCCGGCGGACGCGACGGACTAGCTCGATTCCATCGATCTCGGGGAGCACGGCATCGACCAGCGCGATGTCGACCGCGCCGCGACGCAGGAGCGAGAGGGCTTCGAGGCCGCTCCCGGTCTCGAGCACCTGGACCCTTGTCGGCGGAGGTGGGCGGTGATCGCCTGACTGGTGGCGCGGTCGTGCTCGACGACCAGTGCGCGGGCGCCCGGGAGGCTCATCGCCTACCTCGAAGCCTTCATTCCGGCCGGACCGCGTCGCCGCGGCCGGCCCTCTACGCCGTCATCTGGCTGCGGGCCCGGATCAGCGCAACGCCGCATCGAGCGCGACCGCTACAAACAGCAGCGCGAGGTAGAGCAGCGAGAAGTGGAATAAGACACCGGCGCGGGCGGGGGTCCGTTCGCGCCACAGGCGCCAGGCGAGCACGACGAAGGCGGCCCCGAGCGCCCCGGCGGCGACCAGATAGACGACCCCGAACGTCCCCACCACGCCGGGCGCGAGCGTCAACGCCACCAGCACGATCGAGTACACGAGGACCTGGCAGGCGGTTGCATGCGCCCCACGGACGACCGGCAGCATCGGTATCCGGGCCGCCGCGTACTGGCGCTCGAGCAGCAGCGCGAGCGCCCAGAAGTGCGGCGGCGTCCACAGAAGCACGATCGAGAACAGGAACACCGCACCGAGACCCAGATGCCCCTCCGCCGCGGCCCAGCCGGACAGCACCGGGATCGCGCCGGCGGCCCCGCCGATCACGATGTTGTGTGGCGTCGTTCGCTTCAGCCACAGCGTGTACACGACCACGTAGTACGCGCCTCCACTCAGGGCCAGCACCGCGGCGAGCAGGTTGTCGAACTCCACCATCACCCCGAACGACAACCCCAGCAGCACCAGCGCGAACGCCACCGCGTGACCAGGGGTGATGCGTCCGGCGGCGACCGGCCGCGACGCGGTCCGCGGCCCCATCAGCCGATCGATGTCGCGATCGATCACGTGGTTCAGCGCGCTCGCGCCCCCGCACGCGAGCCCGCCGCCGATGACCAACGCGATCAACCCCGGCACCGCCGGCTCGCCACCAGCCGCGGCGACCATCGCGCACACGGCGGTCAGCACGAGCAGCGACATGATCCGCGGCTTGGTCAGGGTCACGTAGTCGCGCCAAGGGGCGGCCAGCGTCCGAACCCGCCCGGCCGGAGCGGTCGGAACGGCGTGCGCGCTGTCGCTCACCACCACCACTGACTAGTCCTTTCGCGTGGGGGCGAGCGCGCGCAGGTCGTGCGTCACGAACCGGCCCGCAAACGGATACAGGTAGCCCGAACGCTCGTCGCCCCGCGCGTCGACCAGGTACAGCGCCTCGGTATGCGGGATGTCGCCGCCAACCGGCTTGCCGACGTAGATGTGGTACTCGTTCCAGACCCTGCGGAGCGCGGCCGGCGTTCCCATCAGCCAGTGCCAGCCGGCCGCCTCGCTGAGTCCCCATGCCCGAGCCGCGGCGGCGTCGCTGGCGGGCGTGTCCGCGAGGTTCACGCTGACCGCGACGAGCACCGGGCGCTCGGCCGCGGGGAGCGCGCGCTCGGCGGCGGCGAGAGCGCGACCTTCGAGCGGGCACTCCTGCGTGCAGTGCGAGTCGAAGAACGTCATCGCGATCGTCCGGCCGCGCAAGGAGGCGAGCGAGAACACCTGACCCGTCTGGTCGTGCAGGCCGGCGATCGGGGGCGCCGGCCGGGCGCCGGCCGCCCACGTCGCCTGGCCATCGAGCCCGAAACGCGAGCTAACTGTCGCCGGCGCCGGCGCGGTCTTGGCGAAGATGAAGTGCGCGGCGGCAGCGGCGGCAACGCCGAGCAGCACCGCCACGGCGAGCACGGCGGCAATGTGCGCAGGGCGAGGGCGCTCCCTCGAGACGTCCGAACGGATGCCCGCCCCCGCCTCCATCAGGGCTTCTGCTCGGGGACGTCTCCGAGCGCCGCGGCGGTCTGCCGCGGGGCCTCGGTGACCGGGCGGTCCGTCTCGGACGGGTCGCGCGGCTCGCCTGCGAACCGGCGTCTGACCACTACCACGTACCAGACCGCGAGTGCGATCAGCAGCAGGGCCGGAAACAGCAGCGTCTCGAGCGAACCGGCGAGGAAACTGGCGATCGTTGGCATGTCTTGGTGCTCCTCTCAGGTCGTGAGCGCTGCGCGGCGCTTGGCGGTTCCCGACTCCGGCTCGAGCCAGCGGTAGAAGCCGAGCATCATCGCGATCGTGTACGCGATCGACCCGGGCACCCACATCATCCCGCCGGCGAGCTGCTGGTCGGTCAATGCCGAGATGCCGCCCGGCCGGTGGGTTAGATGCGCGTACCAGGGAATCAGCGGGTGCGGCGCGAGCACCAGCGCGATCGCCAACACCCATCCGACGACCATCGCGCCGACGACGTACGCGACCCGCATCGGCCAGATCAGCTGGGGTCGCAGCGGACCCGGGTCGATCACGCGGGCCCAGAACAGGAGCCCCGTGAAGAAGAACATCGCGTGCTCGAGCTGATGGATGGCCTCGGACTGGAGCGTCGCGTTGTAGGCGAACGGGATGTGCCAGAAGATGATCGTCGCGTTGAACAGAATGAATGCGGGCAACGGGCGCGAGAGCGCTCGGACGGGGGCCGTCCAGCGAGAACGCGCGATCGCCCGCCCGACGGTGGCCCGGGTGCGAAGCGGGAACGCGCGCCACATCCGCGGCCATGGACGACCGAACAGGATCAGCGGCGGCGCGACCGTCAGCAGGATGATGTGCTGGACCATGTGCATCCAGAACAGCTGGTCGGCGTACCCGTCGATCGGCGAATCGAGCGCGAGCACGATCGTCACCAGCCCGGCGACGAACGACGCGGTCCGCCACGGCTCGTGCCGCACGGTCCGGGACCGCCCGCCCACGGTCGGGGGCCGCCCGCCCAGCCAGTACAGGAACCCGGCGATCGCCACGTAGGCAACCGGGGGCTCGATCGACCACCCCTTCCAGCTCACGTCACACCAGGTACAGGACGACCCACGCGATCACGCCGAGAGCCACGTAGAACGCCCATAGGAACGAGCACGCCTCGAGGCCGGCCCCGAGCAACTCGACATCATCGGCAGGCACGCCCTCGGCGCGCGGCCGCTTGACGCCCTCGCGCCCCATGCGCCAGAGGCTCGCCATCTGGGTCTCGATCCAGTACGCGCACGCGACGGTGAACACCGCGTACCACGCGGTCCAGCCGACGTACACGCTCGCATAGCCGCCGCTGGCCGGGCCGAACCCGAGCGTCGTCCAGGTGATCACCTGGAGCACTATCGACAACAGCGCGAGCCCGAGCGCCGCCGACCCGAGCGGGAGCGCGCTCGTCGGCCGCCGCGACGCCAGCCTCAACAGCACCGCGCTCGCCACCAGCACCACGACGATCGCCACGCCCCATCCCGTCGGGGCAGTGACGTGGCCGATCTTCCAGCTCTTGTTGACGTCGAGCGAGCGCAGGTAGAAGTACGCGAACAGGAACGCCATGAAGAAGAACGACGCGGCGCCGCAGAGCATCCGGGCGCCCACCCACAAGGCCCGGAGCTGCCACTCGCGCGGCTCGGGCTCGATGTGCGGAGCGACGGGGGCGGACGCTTCCATCGTCTACGCGGTCCCGCCTGCGGGCGCGATCGTCGGCACCGGAGCCGGCTCGACGCCGTACGGATACGGGTCGGCGTCGAAGACCGGGATCCGCTCGAAGTCGTAGACGGGCACGGGCGTGGGCAGCTGGAACTCGGGCGACTTCGAGTTCCAGGCGTTCGCCACCTCGGGCTCGCGCTTGAGTATCAGCGACGACACCACGTTCCACAGGAACACGAGCATCGAAAGCCCGATCCCGTACGCGCATACGGACACCCAGTCGTTGAGTGGCTGCAAGTTGCTCGCGTAGGTGACCACGCGCCGCGGCATACCCATGAACCCGAGCGCGAATAGCGGGCCGAACGTCGCGTTGAACAGGATGAACAGCGACCAGAAATGGATCCTCCCGAGCCGCTCGGAGAGCTTGTACCCGGTCATCTTCGGGATCCAGTAGTAGATCGCGGCGAAGAACGTGAACACCAAGCCGCCCATGATCGTGTAGTGGAAGTGGGCCATCGAGAAGAAGCTGCCGTGGGTGGTGACGTCACTCGGCGCGTCGGACAGGAACACACCGGAGATGCCGCCGAACAGGAAGTTGAACGCCCACCCGAGCACGAACAGCATCGGAACCGTCAGCCGTATTCGCCCGCGCCAGAGCGTGCCCATCGCCGACAGGAAGATGAACCCGGTCGGGATCGAGATCAGCTCGGTCGACAGCATGTAGAACGGCCGCAGGTCGGCGTTGATGCCACTGACAAACAGGTGGTGTTGCCACACAAAGAAGCTGAGCAAGGTCACCCCGAGCATGCCGGCGACGGCGACCCTGTACCCCCACAGAGGCTTCCGGCAGAACACCGGCAGTAACTCGAGCGCGATCCCGAAGCCGGGCAGCGCGACGATGTATACCTCCGGGTGTCCGAACACCCAGAACAGGTTCTGCCACAGGAAGCTGCTGCCGCCAACGCCCGGGACGTAGAACCCGGTCTGCACGGTGCGATCGAACGCACCCATGAACAGCGCCGCGGCCAACATCGGCGAGGCCAACAGCATCAGGATCGCCGTCGACACCACGCCCCACACGAAGATCGGCAGCCGCGTCCACGTCATGCCCGGCGCGCGCATCGTGATGATCGTCGCCAGCAGATTGAACCCGAGCAGCGTCATCGAGATACCGACGAGCGCGAAGAAGCCGATGTACGCGTCATAGCCGGCGGTGCCCTCGGCGCCCAGCGGCTGGTAGCCGGTCCACCCGGTCTGGAAGCCCCCGAAGAAGATCGTTGTGATCAGAACCACTCCGGCGGCCATCAAGAGCCAGAACGTGAACGCCTCGACGCGCGGAAACGCCATCCGCCGCGAGCCGATCATGAGCGGCACCAGCCAGTTCGCGAAAGGGCCGAGGATCGACGAGGTCATCATCCCCATCATCATCGAGCCGTGCATGCCGACCAGCGTCAGGTACTGGTTGGCGCCGAACACGTGCGTGTTGGGGTTGAGCAGCTCCGTCCGGATCAGCATCGCGTTCAGGCCGCCAATCGCGAAGAAGAAGCCGATCCCGACCATGTATTGCAGGGCCACGACCTTGTGGTCGGTGCACAGCCGGAAGTAGCGCCCGAGGCCCTCGTCCGCGCTCTCGTGCTCGGCCAGGGTCGGCGGGTAGCCGAGCATCCGGCGGACAGGGTAGTTCGCGAACCCGAGCCCGATCAGGAAGCCAACCACCCCGAGCCCGTAGCCGAGGAACACAGAGATGTCGTTCTCCCCCGCATCGCTCGAGAAGAACGCGGTGCTCGGCGTATTGATCCGGCCGCCGATCCAGTATCCGATCAGGTAACCGACGACCCCGAGCACGACCGCGGTCAACAGGTTGAAGCCGATCAGGCGCCGCCACACCGGGGGCTTTTCGGTTGTCACTGCGATTGCGCTCATCCGCCTAGCCTCTGGGGGTCGGGGAAATAGGACTTCGAGTACGGCGGCAGCGACCTCGTCGCCGGCGCGAACTGGGCTCGCTGCACCGCGATCCACGCGGCGAACTGCGCCTTGGTGACGACATGTCCGGTGTCGAACATGTAGCCGTGCCACACGCCACACAGCTCGGCGCAGCGGATGTTGAACGTCAGCGGCTGCTTCGTGGTGACGTACGCGATGTTGTTCTCCCCCGGGTTCGCGTCGGCCTTGACGCCGAGCTGGAAGGCCCAGAACGAATGGATCACGTCGAGCGAGGTCACGTTGAACTCGATCGTCGTGTGGGCCGGGATATAGAGATGCTGGGTCTCGACTCCGCCGTAGCCCGGGAACCGGTACGTGAACTGCCACTGCTGGGCGATCACCTGAACCTGGAGCGCGGGATCCTTCGCCTGTGACGGTGCCGCGATCGGGTTCGGCCCCTGGCCGCCGCCGGCGCCGTCTGACAGGAGGCGGACGCTGCCATAGCCGGCGAGGAACAGCACGATCGTCGTCGTGATCACGACCCACCACATCTGGATCCGCGCGTCGCCTCGCAACGGCGGGCCGTCGAGCACGGCGCCACCTGTATCGCGCTCACGGAACGCGATCACCGCGTAGAGGAACCAGACGATCACCGCCAGCGCGATCGGCGTCGACAGGCCGAACAGGACGGTGTTGTCGGTCACCTGTCCTGAGGATTCGACGGTGCCGTTCCCCGGTGGCACGATCGGCGCGAGCACGAAGATCACCAGCGGTGTCGCGATGACGCTCGCGACGAGCCAGATCAGCAAGACGCGCCGGAAGTGGTTGACCTCGCTCATCGGACCGACTCAGACCACCTTGATGAACCCGTCCATGTAGCCGACCGTCTGCATCGGCCCGCCGAAGCCCAACATGTAGCCCGCCGCGCACGGCACGAAGCACTGCCAGCGATACAGCCCCTTGCCCGGCGTGCGGAACGTGAACGAGATCGTGTAGTGGGCCATGCTGAGCGAGCAGGGCGCGTTGCCGCACTGGTTCGGCGCGTTGTCGGCGACGCCCTCGAGCGGTACCGACAGGCCGATCTGCGGGATCGCGAATACGTGCGACGCGGTGTCGGGGTCGATCGCCTTCGTCGTCTTGCCGTTCAGCTGGAACGTGCCGCCGACGGTGCCGGTGGCCTGCGAGATGAACGGGTTGCGCAGGCCCGATTGCCCATCGAACTGGTAGACCGTGACGTGAACGAGCGAATGCGCCGGGAGCTCGAACGTGGTCTTGTGCTGCCAGTTGGTGCTCGTTGGGCTGACGATGTAGTACGAGACCCAGGTTGGGTGGGGGTCGGTCGTCTCCGCGGCCGGGACCGTCCCGAGATAGAGGTTCGTCACCGGACCGACGCGAGTGGCGGCCACCGACCCGGGCACATTCGTGAGGTAGAGCCCGATGTAAAGGCCGATCGCGACGCAAACGATTGCGGTCGCGGACGTCACCAACAGCAACCGTCTGCCGTATGAGCTCATTCCAAAGCCTTCTCTCCCTCGACGCGGTGTTATACATTTCCCGCCGACGGCAGACACCTAAATGACGGCGATGTCATCGGGCCGTCATCTACAGGTCATCTGCCCGGACATATCGTTCGCGAGCCGTGGGGGCTCGAAAGAGCAAATGCGGATATTGATCGTTGAGGACGAGGCACGGATTCGCGCCTTCGTCGCCCGCGCCTTCGAGGCCGAGGGCTTCGGCGTGGACGTGGTGACGGACGGCGAGCAGGGTCTCGCGCGGGCGCTCTCGGGCACCTACGACCTGGTCATCCTCGACCTGCTGCTGCCGGGCTGTAGCGGCCTGGACGCACTACGCGAATTGCACCGCGAGCGGTCCGAGCTCCCGGTGCTGATCCTGTCCGCGCGCAGCGACCTCCCGATCAAGCTGCGCAGCTTCGAGCTGGGGGCGGTGGACTACGTGGCCAAACCGTTCTCGCTAGACGAGCTGCTCGCGCGGGCACGCGTGCAGCTGCGACGGGCGCGGGTGGCGGACGGCAGCACGCAGATCCGCGTCGGGAGCCTCGTGCTCGACCTCGCGCGGCGCCAGGCCCGCGTCGGAGATGTCGTGGCCGACCTGTCCGACCGCGAGTTCCGGCTGTTGCACTTCCTGCTGGCCCACGTCGGCGAGGTGGTCAGCCGCGAGCGGCTGCTCTCGGAGATATGGGGGTACGACTTCGATCCGAGGTCGAACGTTGTCGACGTCTGCATCAGGCGCCTGCGCCGGCGGCTGGGCCCGGGCGCCCCGATCGAGACCGTGCGCAATGCGGGCTATCGTGCCGCCGCTTGAGCTTCGCCGGTCAGTTCGACGCTACCGAGTAGAGCTGATGTGGGCGGCGTTCGCCGTCGCCAGCTATGCCGCGATCGTGGCCTGGCCGGACTGGCAGACGGCCCTGTGCGCGGGCCCGCTGGTGGTGCTCGTCGTCGTCCTGATGGTGTGGCACGCCCGCCGCCGCGATGACGAGCTCGCGATCGCCCAGGCTCGTGCCGCCGAGCGCCGCTCGATGCTCGAGCGACAGGAGCGGTTCATGCACGACGCCTCGCACGAGTTGCGCACGCCGGTGACGATCGCCCGCGGCCACCTCGAGCTGCTGCTCGGAGACGGCTCGGACGCCGAGCTCGAGATCGCGCTCGACGAGCTCGCGCGGATGGACGCGATCATCGCCCGGCTGCTGCTGCTCGCGACCGCCGATCAGCCCGACTTCCTCCAGCTCGAGGAGGTCCAGGTCGAGCCGTTCCTCGAGGACGTGTTCATGCGGTGGTCCGAGGTGGCCCCGCGCGCGTGGCGACTCGGACCGCTCGCGCCCGGAAGACTCCGCGTGGACCCGGACCGGCTGCGCGCTGCGCTCGACGTGCTCGTCGAGAACGCGATCAAGTACACGCGAAGCAACGACGCGATCGAGCTCCGGGCGGTCGACGAGGAGCGGGGCCAACTGGTGATCGAGGTGGAGGACGAGGGGTGCGGGGTGCCAGACGAGGCGCTCGCGCGGATCTTCGACCGGTTTGCTCGGGCCGACGCGGCGCGCACGCGATCGGCCGGCGGGGTCGGGCTGGGACTTGCGATCGCGGATGCGATCGCGAAGGCGCACGGCGGACGCTGCACGGTCAGGAACACCGGGCGCGGCGCGATCTTCGCGCTCGCACTACCGGGGTTCGCCGCCGGCGGGCTCTTCCAGCAAGTGGACGTCGATCTCGCCGGTATGCAGGGAACCGTTCGCGACCAGCGTCGGCGTCGTCACGACGCCGCCCCTCACCCCTGATTCGAAGTCGGCGCGGACGCGCGCGTGGACGGAGTCGCTCCGCCGGTCGGCGTCGAACCGCTCGAGGTCGAGTCCGAGCGTCCGCGCGCGCGCCCATAGGTGAGGGTCCTCGAGCCGTCCCTGATCGGCGAATAGAAGATCGTGCATCTCCCAGAAGCGGCCCTGGACCGCGGCGGCCTCGGCCGCGCACGCCGCGGGCCACGCGCGGGGATGGCTCGAGCGGACGGGAAAGTGCCGGAACGCGGTTCGCAACCGGGCGCGTCTCAGCCTGACCTCGGCGGCCGCGCAGAATGGGCACTCGAAGTCGGCGTAGACGATCACGAGCGGGGCGTCCACCGGCCCCCTGACGTGGTCCTCCGCGCGCAGTCCGGGGACCGGAGCCGAGCTGAGGTCGCTCAAGCTGGTGGGGTTCCCCTGAATCCCGGATCCGGTGGTCAGGCCTTGCCGGATCCGGCGGCGACCGCGTCGAGGCCGTCGAAGATCAGGTTGGCCCCGGGCAGGTCGGCCGGCGACGGGGCCTGGTAACTCCACGCGACAACGGCATCGGGTCCGACGATCACGAGCGCCCGTTGCGGGAACCCCCCGGGGTGGTACACGCCGAACGCGCGGCAGGCCGCACCCTTGGGCTCAAAATCCGACAGCTGCGGAATGCTCACGCTTAGCTTCTCCCGGAACGCCGTCTGGGACCAGCGGGCGTCACACGAGACGCCATACATCGTCACGTCGCGCTTGGCCAGGTAGTCGCTGAGCACGTCCTCGTAAAGCGCGATCTGATCGGTGCACACCGGGCTGAACGCAAACGGATAGAACACCAGCACCGTCGTCTTGCCCTCGAGGTCGGCCCGGGTGAAATCAGTGCCGTCCTCGCGCATGAGGGTGAAGTCCGGGGCCGGGGACCCCGCCGCGATCGGCCCGTCGGCGGAGGCCTCGCTCACCGTCGGAGGCCGAGCTCGCGCAGGATCGTGCGGTAGCGCTCGAGGTCCTCGTGCCGCAGGTAGTTCAGCAGCCTGCGGCGGCGGCCGACGAGCATCAGCAGGCCTCGACGCGAATGGTGATCCTTGCGGTGCTCGCGAAGGTGCACGTTGAGGTCGTTGATCCGCTCCGTCATCAGCGCGATCTGGACCTCGGTCTTTCCGGTGTCGGCAGGGTTGTCGCCGTACCTGGCGGTGAGCTCCTGCTTGCGTTCCTGGGTAATGGCCATCGGCTCGATGAGGCTAGCAGGCCGCTCGTTGGCAGAGCTCGCGAGTCCGCTGCACGTCGATCAGCATCTGCTCGACGAGCGCTTCGGGCGAGTCGAACCGGCGCTCGCCGCGCAGTCGAGCGAGGAAATCGATCCGAAGCGTCCGCGCGTACAGATCCCCGTCGAAGTCAAGCAGGTACGCCTCCACGAGCGGCGCCCGGCCGGTTCCGAACGTCGGCCGGACACCGATGCTGACCGCGGCGCACGCCTCGGCGGCGCGAGCGGCGTAGATCCCGTGGCCAGGACACACGAGCGCCTCGTCGGGGACGATGTTCGCGGTCGGAAAGCCCAGCGTGCGGCCGCGCTGATCGCCCTTGACGACCTGGCCGCGAAGCTGGAACGGCGCGCCGAGGAAGCGCATGGCGGTATCGACTTCGCCCGCCAGCACCAGCCCGCGGATGTGGCTCGAGGAGACGATCTCGCCGTCGACCTCGACGAGCGGCACAACCCGGGTCTCGAACCGCCCCTCCGCCGCCAACATCGCCGGGTCGCCGGCCGCGAGGTGGCCGAAGCGGAAGTTCTCCCCCACCGATACGCGCGTCGCGCACAGCCGCTCGACCAGGACATGGTCGATGAACTCCGCGGCCGTCTGGTGCGCGAATCCGTCGTCAAACGGAATCACGACGAGTTCGTCGACACCGAGCGACTCGATCAGCTCGGCTTTCGCCTCGAGGCTCGTCAGCAGCTTCGGCGCGGCCTCCGGTCGGACGACGCGCAATGGATGGGGCTCGAACGTGAGCACGGTGTCGCTGCCGCGGATCACCTCCCGGTGTCCCAGGTGAACGCCGTCGAACTCGCCGACCGCCACTCGCCGCGGCCGCTCCCGGACCTCGGAGAGCATCGTCACTTTCATGCCGGCGAAAGGCTAACGCGGCCTAGCCGCGGAGGCCGACGACGGGTCCGAGCAGGCCCTCACCGCGCGGCGCCGCGATCGCGATCAGGCCGTCCTCGTCGGTGAGGCGGACCAGCTCGGCTCCGCTCGCCTCTCCGGTCACGGTCGCCCCGTGCGCGGCCCGCTGAGACGCCTCTGGGTCTAGCCGGACCTCCCGCATGAACGACAGAGCATCGTTGAGGCCGATGATCCGCTCGGGGTCGGCATCGCCCACCTCGAACGGCCCGATCGCGGTGCGGCGGAGCTCCTCGCAATAGGCGTCGCCGAGCTCCGCGATCAGGCTGCGGACGTACGTCCCCGACGAGCACTCGATCAGGAACCCCCGCCGATCGCCCGAACGCCACCGCTCCTCGAACCGGTACACCTCGATGACGCGCTCGGCGAGTTCGACCTGTTCCCCGGCGCGGGCGAGCGCGTACGCGCGCCGGCCGCCAACCTTGACCGCCGAATACGCCGGCGGCCGCTGGCGGATCGAACCCGTTGGCAAGGCCAGATCGGCGTCGGGCACAACGCCGGTCACGGTGATATCGCCTTCTGGGTCGCCAGTGGTCGACACGGCGCCAAACCGCGCCGTCGCCTCATAGCGCTTGGTCAGCGCCATCAGGAACCGCTGCACGCGGGTCGCGCGGCCGACGAGAATGAGCAGCAGGCCGGTCGCGAACGGGTCGAGCGTGCCTGCGTGACCGATCTTGCGGCGCTCCAGCGAGCGCCGCATCCGGGCGACCACGTCGTGGGAGGTGATGCCGGCCGGCTTGTCGTACAGCACGACGCCGTCCAGAGCCGGGGCGTCGCTCACTTCGACAGCTGCTGGGCGACTTCCTCGCGTAGGAAGGCGACGAGCTCGTCCCACTCCAGCGATGTCGAGAACCCCGCCGCCTGACGATGGCCGCCGCCGCCCTGGACGCGCGCGATCGCCGACACGTCGACGCGCTCGTCGCTCGCGCGGAGCGAGACCTTGCGAGCACGTCCGTCGTCGTTGTGGTTCCCGGCCCGCTCGCGGATCAGCGCCGCGACCGCCGTGCCCTCGACGGCTCGCAGGTGATCGATCACCCCTTCGGAGTAGCTCTCCTCGGCGCCGGACTCGGCGAAATCCCGCGCGTCGAGTTCGGTGACGGTCAGCCGCCCGCCGTCGTAGCGGTGGATCTTCGCGAGCCCGCGGGCGAGCAGCGCAAGCTTGCCGTACGGGACGCCCTCGTAGACGCGCCTATAGATCTCGTGGACGTCGACGCCCGCCTCGATCAGGTCGGCCGCCATCTCGTGCGCTCGCGGACCGGTGTTCTCGTACATGAACCGCCCGGTGTCGGTGATCAGTCCCACGTACAGCGCCTCGGCGATGTTGAGCGTCGGCTTCACCCCGAGTCCGCTCATCAGGTCCCACACGATCTCGGCCGTGCAAGACGCCTCGGGGTGCACGTAGTTGACCGTGCCGAACAGCGTGTTGTCGTGGTGGTGGTCGATGTTGACGATGTGGCTTCCCGGACGGCGGAACGCCTCCGCCGGGTTGCGCTCGAGGTTGCCGCAGTCGAGGAAGACGATCGTGCGCTCGTCCAGGTCGTCGGGCGGCGCGCTGACCAGCCCCGAGAGCACGAAGAACTGGTACTCGTGCGGCAGCGGCAGATCGGCCGCGTCGATGAACATCAGGCAGTCGCTGCCCTTACGGGTCAGGATGTCCTGCATCGCGATCAACGAACCGAGCGCGTCGCCGTCGGGATTCTCGTGGGTTACGACGATCAGCTTTTCGGCGGAGCGGAGCTCCGCCAGCACTTCGTCGCGGTTTGCCCGAGCGCCGTTGTCACCCATCCGACTCCGGTCCCTGGTCGATGAGCTGCGTGATCCGCATTCCCCGATCGATCGACTCGTCGTATTCGAACGTGATCGTGGGCGTGTTTTTGAGCGACAGCTCGGCCGCGACCCGTCCCTGCAGGAAGCCGTGCGCCGACCGCAGCCCGTCGAGCGTGTCGGACCGCGCCCGGTCGTCCCCGAGGACGCTGACGTAGACGCGCGCATGGCGCAAATCGGGGCTGGTCTTAACTGCGGTCACGGTCACGAACCCAACGCGTGGATCCTGGAGATCCTTGGCGATCGCATCGCTGAGAACCGCTCTCACGGCCTCGTCGACGCGACGCATCCGGCCGTCGGGCATCCTACCCGCTCCCTGGTAGCCGGGTAACGAGGCTGTTAGCGCTCACTCGCACAAATCTTCCACAGAGGTCAGGATGCGTTCGATTCGAACGTGCTCGGGCCAGCGAGCCTCGAGCCACCGCTCGACGTTGTCCGCCGCCGCCGCCAGCACCGCGAGCGAGCCGCCGGTCAGCGCCGCGGTCAGCCGAGCGCGCTGCCACAGGTCCTGGTGATCGACCTCGGCCACCGCGGCCCCCAGGCGGCCGTGGAGCTGCGCCTTGATCGACGACAACTCCTTGCGCTTGCCTTTGAGGCTGCCGGCGTCGGGAAAGTGCAGATCGATCACGAGCACCGCGACGAAGCCGCTGTCCGACATCGCGGTCCACCTTAGTCCACCTAACTGCTAGACGAGCTCGCGCTCGACCTGGCGCGTCGTGTACGTCTCGAGCACATCGCCTTCCTTGATGTCGGCGAAGTCTCTCAGCACGATCCCGCAGTCGTAGCCGGCCGCGACCTCGCGCACGTCCTCGTTGAAGCGGCGAAGGCTCTGGATCTGCCCGTCGTAGACGACGGTGCCGTCGCGTACCAGGCGGACCTTCGACCCGCGCGTGATCGTTCCCTCGGTGACATGGCAGCCGGCGATCGTACCCACGCGTGAAGCGCGGAAGATCTGGCGCACCTCGACCGAGCCGAGCGCCTCCTCGACCTCCTCCGGCGCGAGCATGCCCTGCATGGCGTCGCGGAGCTCCTCGATCGCGCGGTAGATGACCGAGTAGTGGCGGATCTCGACGCCTTCACGTTCGGCGACCGCGCGCGCATCCCCAACCGGGCGGACGTTGAAGGCGAGGATCACCGCGTCCGACGCGGACGCGAGCATCACATCGGACTCCGACACGGCGCCGACCGCGCCGCGGATCACGTTGACCGAGACCTCGTCCTGCGGCAGCTTGGCTATCTCGTCCTCGATGGCCTCGAGCGAGCCGGCAACGTCGGACTTCAGCACGAGGTTCAGCTCCTGGATGCCGCTCTTGAAGATGTCCTCGAGCGAGACCTTCTTGCCCGAGCGCCGGGCCAGCGCCTCGGCCTTCAGCCGCGTGGCGCGCTCGCCCGCGAGCTGGCGGGCTCGCCGCTCGTTCTCGACCGCGCGGACGTGCTCGCCGGCCTCGGGCACTCCGTCGAACCCGAGCACCTCGACCGGCTCTCCGGGCAGCGCCTGGCCCACGCGGTGGCCCATGAAGTCGTTCATCGCCCGCACCCGGCCCCAGTGCGCGCCGGCGACCAGCGAGTCGCCGACCTCGAGCGTGCCGCGCCCGATCAGGATCGTCACCACGGGGCCACGTCCCGGGTCGAGCTTTGACTCGATCACGCTGCCCGAGGCGGGGGCGTCCGGGTTGGCCCGAAGCTCCTCGACCTCGGCCATCACCAGGATCGTGTCCAGCAGGTCGCCGAGGCCCTCTCTGGTCTTCGCCGACACGTTGACAAACTCGGTGTCGCCGCCCCACTCGACGGGCTGCAGGCCGAGCTGGGCCATCTCGGCGCGGACGCGGTCGGGCTGCGCGCCCTCCTTGTCGATCTTGTTGACCGCGACCAGCATCGGCACCCCGGCCTCCTTGGCGTGGTCGACCGCCTCCTGGGTCTGGGGCTTCACTCCGTCGTCGGCGGCCACCACGATCACTGCTATGTCCGTCACCTTCGCTCCGCGGGCGCGCATCGCGGTGAACGCCTCGTGGCCCGGGGTGTCGAGGAAGGTGATCTCGCGGCCGTCCTGCTGGACCTGGTACGCGCCGATGTGCTGCGTGATCCCGCCGGCCTCGCCGGCCGCGACCTGGGTTTGGCGGATCGCGTCCAGCAGCGAGGTCTTGCCGTGGTCGACGTGGCCCATGATCGTGACCACCGGGGCTCGCTCGACGAGCGTCTCCTCGGCGTCGTCGAACACAGGCTCGGCGATCGTTTCGTCCTCGGAGTGCACGACCTCGACCGTCTTGCCGAGCTCGGCGGCGAGGACCTGGATTGCGTCGTCGGACAGCGTCTGGGTCAAAGTCTTCATCTCGCCGAGCGCCATCAGCTGCTTCATGATCTCCGGGACCGGGACGTCGAGATACTCGGCGACGTCCTTGACCGTCGACCCGGAGTTGATGCGGACCGCGTCGGGCTCGGCCAGTGCGGCCTGCGACGTCGAGGGGCGCGACTCCGCCTCGTCGTCGTACACGCCCCGGCGCCGCCGGCCGCGCCGTTGACGGCGCGGGGGCTGATTGGTCTGAGCCGGGGGCCCGCCGGTGTTGCGGCGTGAAGCTTGCGAGTCGATGACCACGCGCCGCCGACCGCCGGCGTTGCCGGGGGCGCGCTCGCCCTGGAGCGAATCGCGGGTCGGGCGCTTGTGCGAGGCCTCGCCGCCGGACGGCCCGTTCTCGCCGCCGGTGGGCCCGTTCTCGCCGCCGCGAGCGGGCGCGTCGCCACCGTTCGCCGGAGACTGGTCCGTGCCGTCGCGAACCGGCGCATCAGGGCGCGCACGAGCGGGCGCATCGGCACGCGCGCGGGGGCCGTCGCCGCGGCCGCGCCCGGGCGCATCGCTGCGACCGCGCTGGGGCGCGTCGCTTCGACCACGAGCGGGCGCGTCGGTCCGTCCGCGCGGCGGACCATCGCCCGTGCGGGCGCGCGCGCCATCGCCGTCTCGCGGGGCCGTCTTCGCCGGCGCCGGGCCGGACGTCTGGGCCTCGCCGTCGCCGAGCACGCGCCGCGCCGCGGCCTCGTCAACCGACGAGGAGGCCGCCTTGACCTCGATGCCGGCCGCGTTCAGCCGCTCGAGGACCTCCTTGGCGGCGAGGCCGTGCTCCTTGGCGATCTGATGGACACGTTTGTTCATCTACGAGGAGTGTAGGGCGCTATTCCCCACCGTTCGCGGCGGCCTGCACCTGATTGGTGTTCTTGCCCTCGAGCGCCTGGTGAGCCTCGATCCCGCAATAGCGAGAACCAGGCAGCGCCGCGTTCGGGCACCGGCGGCCATTGGACAGGATCGCCGCGCAGCGCCCCTGCGCCTCTTCCTGCTCGTAGCCGTGCTCGGCCTCCTCGGCGGCGAACTCGGTCTCGGAGCGGATATCGATCCGCCACCCGGTGAGCCGTGCGGCGAGCCTGGCGTTCTGGCCCTCGCGGCCAATCGCCAGCGACAGCTGGTCGTCGGGGACGATCACGGTCGCCTGCTTGCCGGCGTCGTCGACGAGTACCTCGCGCACGCGCGCGGGAGACAGCGCCTTGGCCACGAACCGGGCGGGCTCGTCGTTATAGGGGATGATGTCGATCTTCTCGCCGCGCAACTCGGACACGACCATGCGCACGCGCGACCCGCGCGGGCCGACGCACGCGCCGACCGGGTCGACGCCGTCGACGTGCGAGACCACCGCGATCTTCGAGCGGTAGCCGGGCTCACGCGCGACGTTCGTGATCTCGACCAGACCGTCGGCGATCTCCGGCACCTCGAGCTCGAACAGTTGCTTGATCAGTTCAGGGTCGCGCCGCGAGACGATGATGCTCGGTCCTTTGGTCGAGTTCGAGACGTCCTTGATGACCGCCTTGATCCGCTGGGAGTGGTCGTAGCGCTCGCCGTCGACCTGCTCGGACTTGGGCAGGAGCGCCTCAACTCGCTCGCGCAGCTGCACGAGCGTGTAGCGCGAGTCGGACTGCTGCACGATCCCGGTGATCAGCTCGCCGACGCGGTCGCGGTACTCCTCGAACATCATGTCGCGCTCGGCCTCGCGGATTCGCTGGAGGATCACCTGCTTGGCGGTCTGCGCCGCGATCCGGCCGAAGTCGTGCGGGGTGACATCCTCGGTTTCGATCTGGTCTTCGTACTCCCGGAGCTTCTCGAGATCGATCTCGGGCTCGGGCGGCTCGCGCATCTCGCCGGTCTCGGGGTCGACGGTCGGCTGCTGGTCTGGCGTCGCCTCGACGAGGAGCTGCTCCTCAAGCTCGGGCGGGATCTTCAGCTCCCAGACCTTGAAATCGCCACTGTCGCGGTCCATTTCGACCTTCGCGTAGCGCGCCGCTCCGGGCGTCTTCTTGTACGCCGACAAGAGCGCATCCTCAAGCGCCTCCATCAACTTCTCGGAGGAGATGTTCTTCTCGGCGGCGAGGCCGCGAACGGCCTCGACGATCTCTCTCGACATGGCTTCAGTCTCCAGGTACGAGGTTGGAGCGTGCAATTTGCTCGTAGGGAATCGTGACCACGCCCTCCGGTGCCGCGATCGTCACATCGCTGTCCGATGCGCCAACCAACTCCCCTGTCAGGCTCTTGTGGCCATCCCGGGCCTCCCGCAGGCGCACGCGCGCGTGCCGGCCGAGAAACCGCGTGTAGTGCTGCGGCTTGGTCAGTGGCCGGTCCTGCCCGGGGGAGGACACTTCGAGCGAGTACCGGTCGCGGTAATCGTTCAGGAGCCCCGAGACGCGCTCGCATAGGTCGAGCGTTACGCCCTCGGGGTGATCGATGAACAGCCGCAATGTGGCGGGAGAGGCGATCTCGGCGAGCAGCACCTCGACGTCCGGCTCGCTCGTGGCAAGTCGGCTCTCGATCTCGGCTTGGATCTGCTTGTCGCTCGGCTGCACTACGGATCTCCTCCGTCACATAAAAAAAGCGGGCCAGCGCCCACTTTGGGTACTGCCGCCGAGCAGGTGCCCGGCGCTCAACTTCACATCTCAAGATAGCACCGCTACGCCAGGCTGGACAGGCCGCGCGCCGCCGCATCGTCCGATGCGCACAGGCTGTTAAGACGCTTAGTCGGGAGCCCGGGGCTGGGGAATCCGGCCCCGATAACTCCGGGCCCCCGACCGGGATCGAGCCGAATTCCCCGCCCAGGGAATCCGGCCCGACCCGACACGGTCCGCAAAAACCCACCGACCGGATTCCCCCAAGGGAATTCGGGCCCCCGATAACTCCGGGCCCGCGACCGGGATGGAGCCGAATTCCCCGCGGGCCCGTCCGGTCAGGGCCGGTGTTACTCCTCGGCGGAGTCGCCGGCGGCGCGGGCTCGGGCGCGGTCGCGGTAGATGCGGTAGTCGTGACGCCCGGGCTGCATGCCGGCGGCCTGCGCCAGCGGCTGGCGTGCCTCGGCGTGGCGCCCGAGCATCTGCAGCGAGCGGCCGAGGCAGAACAGTGCGTAATCGTTCGTCGGCGCGCGGTCGATCACCGCCTGGAACTCGTCGGCGGCCTCCTCGTAGCGCTGGGCCCCGAACAGCGCGCGTCCGAGTGCCTCGCGGATCGAGGTCTTATCGGGCGCGAGGTCGCGGGCCCGCTCGAGCGGGACCGTCGCCTGGTGGTTGTGCCCTGCTTCGAGGAGCTCCGTGCCCCGAATGAACAGCTCGTACACGTCGTCCATGACGTCTTATCTTAGTCCGCGCCCGGCGGACTCCCCCGGCCCCGTCGGCGGCCCTTCAGGGCCCGGTGCGGACGGGGCGGCAGCGCCCACAGGGCCCGTACCGCCCCCACGATCCCGAGCCCGGCCCGCAGCTGGGCGCGCAGTGCACGGCGTTGGGCTAGGGTCGGCAGCTCGGTCGCGCCGCCGAACCGCGCCGCGCTCAATCTGCGCACGTACGCCGCGGCCTCGGGCGAGGTGCGGAGGCGGCGCTCGACGGTCGCGAGCGTGACCCCGTCGGAGATCGGCCGTCCGCTCCGGGCGAGCGCGCGCTCGAACTCACGCAGCAACCCGTCGGGGCCGAGCGGCGCCGTCCGGCGCCAGCCGACGAACGAGGCCAGGAGCACCGCGGCGATCACGGCGAGGGCGACGGGCAGGAACAGGCTGCCCGAGCTTGTGGCGTGAGTAGCAGACGCACCGCTCGATGTTCTCGCGGCCGAGGCGGAGCGCCGGACAGAAGTCGGGAACTGGCCCGACCCGAGCACGTTGCCCGACGACGAGATCGGGGCGCGGCCTCCACGAGCGGGCGCGGCCGCCGGCGTCGGATCGAACGTGACCCAGCCGTAGTGCGGGAACCACGCCTCGACCCACGCGTGCGCATCGACGTCAGACACGAGCCATTGCTTGGTGCCCGAGTCATAGGTGCCGGTGGTGAAGCCGGTCGAAACCCGGGCCGGAACCCCGCCCATTCGCAACATCAGCGCCATCGCCCCGGCGAACTGTTGGCAGTAGCCGAGCCTGTTGACAAGCAGGAAGGTGGCCAGCGGATCGGCGGTCAGGGGCGGGAATTCGTCGTAGGTGAACCCGTTCGCCGGCGTGAGGTAGTTCAACACCCGCTCGGCGAACGCGTACGGCGTCTTCGATTTGTGCGCGAGCGACTCAGCCAGCGTGTACACCTGCGAGTACGGCGAGCTGCGGACCGCCGCGGCGCCCGTGAAGCTCGTCGGGTCGGTTTGGTCCACCGGGGTCGCGTGGCGGCCGAAGCTCGGGAACACGACCTTCTGCGCGGCGACACCGTCCGCGGGCGGATTCTGCGGCATCGTCAACGCCAGGTCCGACTCAGCGATCTCGGCCGGATAGTTGGTGCCGGTCCGCCCGAGCTTGGCGGCACTCGGATGCGGGGTGTACACCCGCACGGTGTAGCTGGCTCCAGGACCGAGCTTGGCCGTACTCCTCCACGTTCCGGCACTGTCGCCCGGCATGGCCGTGCCCGACAGGTGCTGGGGCGGCTGCGCATCGCCGGCGGCGATGACCTGCGTGGTCGTCATTGCGCGGATCGTCACCGTCAGGTTCTGCGTGTAGCGCCTGATCGTGTTCGCCTCGACGCCCGGCAGAGGCGCGCCGTCGACGCCGCCGCCGTCGGCCCAGCCGACGCCGTCGAACGTGTCGAGGTTCTCGGTCTTCCAGTACTCCCCGGTGAATGCTTTGGGAGCGCTATGTACCTCGAGCACTGTGTTGCCCGTCCGCGGCCAGACCAATGGGCCGTACCGTTGCGCCCAGTCGAACCGCTCGGCGTGGGCGGGCGAGACACCCCGGGTGAGCGCCTCGTAGTCGATCCACGGAGAGTGCTGGTCGAGCCCGGGGGCGACGATCAACCCGATCACGCCCGTCGCCGCGCACGCGGCGAGCACCCCGCCGCGACGGCCCGGCGGCACCCGCTCGCCCCACATGAAGAGCACGATCAAACCGAACAGCAGCAGACCCTGGAGGTAGGGGAAGCTCGGATGCACGAGCGTCGCCGGCACGACCACGAGCGCGATCAGCGGGAGCGCGGCCCCCGCCCGGCGGACGTCGCCGAGCGCCGGCGGCGCGAACGCGAGCAGCAACGCGGCGTCGAGCAGAAGCACCGCCGCCCCGAGCAGGATCACGGTCATGACCCACTGGTCGGTCCCGTTGTAGGGCACGAGGATGCCCGGCAGCGCTGATAGCCCCTCCCCGATCCCGTTCGCCGTGGCGGCGACGCGTAGATGTACCGTCCACAGCAGCGGCACCCCCGCGATCGGGATCGTGACCAGGATCGCGATCAGCACCAGCGGACCGCCGACGACCGTCAGCGGCTCGCCTCGGCCCTGGAGCGCAGCCACCGTGCGTTCCCGCTCGAGCAGAACCGGAGCGACGGCGGCCAGGACGAGCGCCACCGCGAGCAGCCCCAGCAGCCGCCACGTCGGCGCTGGGGTCATCATCGTCCCCCAGCGAAGCACTCCGTACAGGCCGAGCGCGCCGAACGCCGCGAGCCTGATCAGCGGACGATCGCTCGCCGCCTCTGCCCCGCGGTGACGCGGTCCGGCTTCTCTGCCGACCGGCGGCATTACCGCGACCTGCGTGTTGGTGCTCACGCGGCGCGCTCCCTCGGCCGGCGCCCGGCCCCGACCACGAAACCGAGGCACCCCGCCACCTCGAAGCTGGCCTTCTGACGCGAATGCGTGGCCAGCGCTTTCGGGACCACCAGAATCGCGGCCCGGACGCCGGCGCCAGCCAGCCCTGCCGGCAGCCGCGCCTGCGGCGTCGCCGCCACGTAGAGGACCTGGGCGGACCGGGCTCCGGGAGCGAGTCCGGGAGCCCTCGTGTCGGGGCCGCCCTCGATCAGCGCGAGCCTGGCGTGTGCGACCGGCCACGCGATCAGATCCCGTTCGACCTCGAGCGGGCGGAACTCGCCCGGAAGCAACAGGCCGCAGCCGGTCCGGGTCCCCAGTTCGAGGACCAGCGACGCCGCGGCTCTGACCGCCGCATCGAGATGTTCGAGCGGTCCGTCACACCGCGCGTCGAGGACGACGAGCGGGCGCGTCTCGGTGTCGGCACGCAGGCGCCGTTCGAGCAACCCGGCCCCGCGGGCGAGTGCCGGCCAGTGGATCCGGGATGCCGGCGTGCCCTGACGGTAAGGCCGCAGCCCATCGACCTCGGTGGCGCCGAACGGCTCGAGCGGGGCCGCGCCGGTGGCGCGGCGCCACTTCTCCCCCGCGCCGGCAACCCACTTGACCCGCTCGGTCCTCGGGAGGACCAGCAATTCCAGTGGCGGCGACGGGCTCTGGCGCACCACGCGCGCGAGCTCGAGCGCGTCGGAGATCACCAGCGCCGGCGGGTCGATTCGCCTGATCCCGCGCCGCGGGAACGAGACGATGATCCTCACGCTGGCGCTGCTCGCGCCCGACACGAGCGACATCGGCGAGCGGATCGACACGGGCTCGCCTGCGAGCGGATCGACGACCGTCGCTCCCGGCAGGCCCCACGGACCACGCCTGACCTCGATCGTCGCCTCGATCGGCTCGTCCTCGATGACCCGCTCGGAATCGAGCATGCGCTCGATCGTCGCGCCCTGGGCGGCGAGCGCAACCCAGAGGGGGGCGACCGCCCCGAGCAGCGTGATCGCGATTCCCGGGACGAACAGCGGAGCGGCGTCGAACAGCAGCGCGACCAGGATCAGCGCAAGCCCGGCGACCACCACCGCCGCCGCCCGTCTCACCGCCGGCGCTCCTCCTCGGATCGGACGTCGACGGACACGGGCTGGGCGATCACAACGCTTTCACCGACGAGACGGCGTCGCTGACGACGTCCACGGCCGCCCGCCTCGCCGACTCCGGTGCCAGCACAAGCCGGTGGGAGAGCACGGTTCCCGACAGAGCCTGGACGTCATCGGGCAGGGCGTGGTCGCGGCCCTGCATCATCGCGTATGCCTTGGCCGCGCGCAGAAGCAGCAACCCGGCGCGCGGGCTCGCGCCGAGGTCGACACGCGGATCCTCGCGGGTGCGCCACAGCAGGCGCACGATGTAGTCCCGAAGCGGCTCGGACGCCCGCACGCGCTTGGCTGCATCCTGGGCCGCCAGCACCTCGGCCGCGGTCGCCACGGGCGCGAGCGTCAGCACTCGGTCTCCGGCCTCATGGTCGGCGAGCATCCCGGCCTCCGCGCTGCGGGAGGGGTAGCCCAGTGAGATCCGAATCATGAACCGGTCGACCTGGGCCTCGGGCAACGGGTACGTGCCCTCGTACTCGATCGGGTTCTGGGTGGCGAGCACGAGAAAGGGGCGCGCCAGCTCGTGGGTGTGGACGTCGACGGTCACCCGCCGCTCCTGCATGCACTCGAGCAGTCCCGATTGGGTTTTGGGCGACGCCCGGTTGATCTCGTCGACGAGCACGACATTCGCGAACACCGGACCGGGACGGAACTCGAACCGCGACTCGCGCTGGTCGTAGACGTTCGTCCCGACCACGTCCGCGGGAAGCAGGTCCGACGTGCACTGCACGCGCGCAAATTGGCAGTCGATCGACCTCGCCAGAGCTCGCGCCAGCGCGGTCTTGCCGACGCCGGGATAGTCCTCGATCAGCACATGCCCCTCGCCGAACAGGGCCACCATCAGGTGCGTCAGCGTCTCCGGGCGAACCTGTACTGCGTTGGCGATGTTGTCCGCGAGGCGCCGCGCCAGCGCGGCGTGAACCTCACACTCGTGCTGGGCTACGGGTGTCTGCTCGGGCTCCATCCGTCCCACCCCCGGTCGTACGTAGTCGCTCCACTTCGTCAAGGACCGCTTTAGCGATCCGTTCCTTCCTGGCCCTTGGCACGTGCCGTTCGGCATCGGCGGTCACGATCGTAACCTCGTTGTCGTCGGCCTCGAACCCGATGCCCGCCGCGGAGATGTCGTTGACCACGACCGCGTCGAGTCGCTTGCGCTCCAGCTTGCCGCGCCCGCGCTCGACCGCGCCCGCCCCGTGCTCGGCGGCGAACCCGACGATCGTCTGATCCGCTCGCGTAAGGTCGGCCAGCGCGCTCAGCACGTCCTCGGTCGGCTCGAGCTCGAGCTTCGGAACGCCGTCCTCCTTCTTCAATTTGGCCGCAACCGGTCCGGCGGGGCGGAAGTCGGCGACGGCGGCACTCATCAGGAGCACATCGGCGGCGGGAAGCTCGCGCCGACATGCTTCGGCGAGCTCTGCGGCTGTCTGGACCGAGATCAGACGCGCCACGGGCGGCGGCTCGAGCCCGACGTTCGCGGCAATCACGGTCACCTCGGCGCCGCGGCGGGCGGCCTCGCGCGCGAGCGCGAACCCCATGCGCCCGCTCGAGCGGTTGCCGACGTAGCGGACGCTGTCGATCGGCTCGCGCGTACCCCCGGCGGTCACCAGTATGCGGAGACCGTTCAGCGATGGTCTTGTCAGCAGTGACTCGCACGCCTCGATCAGCTCGGCCGGCTCGGCCAGCCGTCCGATCCCCTGCTCGCCTTGCGACGCGAGCGCTCCGTCGCCTGGTCCGATCACGGTCATGCCGCGGGCGCAGAGCACCTCGAGGTTGGCCTGGGTGGCCGGGTTCAGGTACATGCGGTTGTTCATCGCCGGGGCGACCGCGACCGGGCAGGCGGCGGCGAGCGCCGCTGTGCTCACGAGATTGTCGGCGTGGCCGTGGGCGAGCTTGGCGATCGTGTTCGCGGTCGCCGGGGCGATCAGGTAGAGGTCTGCGCGCTCGACCAGGGCGAGGTGGCTGATCGGCGCCCGCTCGGGCAGTGCCTCACCCGGGTACGAGCCGCGTGCCGGGTCGGGTTCGAACTCGCTGGTGAGCACCGGCGCTCCGGTGATCCCCTCGAACGAGGCCCTGCCTACGAAGCGCTCGCTCGCGTCCGTCTGGATCACGCGCACGGCGTGGCCACGTTTGACCGCGAGCCGCGCCGCCTCGAGCGCTTTGTAGGCCGCGATCCCGCCGGTCACGCCGAGGAGCAAGCGCGCCACGGCGAGTGCCTACCGGTAGTGGTACTTGAGCTTGCCCTGGGCGACCTCTTCGAGTGCAATCGTCAGGTAGTTCTTCGACCGCGTCTCGACCATCGGCGGCGGGAACTCATCGAACGTGCCCTCGCCCAGGTTGTGGTAGTAGGAGTTGATCTGGCGTGCGCGCTTGGCGGCGACGATCACGCTTGCGTAATCGGAGTCGACATGCTCGAGCAGCTTGTCGATGCGGGGTGAGATCAAGGCTGGTCCGTCCTTCCCAGAAGTGTGTTGGGAACAGGTTAGCGAGGGGGCACTCCCCCGGCCGCACCTTCTGCTGCTTCACGCCTCGCGCGCGGCTATTGGTCCATCTCCGCGCGGGCGGTCCATCTCCGCGCGGACGATCTCGACGAGCTCGTCGGTGGCGTCCTCGAGGCGGTCGTTCACGACCACATGCGCGAACTCGGGCTGGGCCTCGAGCTCCTGCTCAGCGGTCTTGAGGCGCGCGTCCACCTGCTCGGAGCTGTCGGTCCCGCGGCCGACGAGTCGAGCTCTCAACGCATCGCGGGAAGGCGGCGCGATGAACACCGCGATCGCCTCGGGCATCGCGCCGCGCACTTGACGGGCGCCCTGGACCTCGATCTCGAGCACCACGCCGTTGCCATCGGCCAGCCGGCGCTCGAGCTCTGAGCGCAGCGTCCCGTACCTGTTGCCGGAGTAGTCGGCGTGCTCGACGAAGTCGCCGGCTTCGACCCGGACCTGGAATTGCTCAGGCGTGAGGAAGTGATAGTCGACGCCGTCCTGTTCCCCCGGCCTCGGGCCTCGGGTGGTCGCCGACACCGACAGCCCGAGCTCGGGCATCCGCTCGAGGAGGCCCCGGATCAGCGTGCCCTTGCCGACGCCGGACGGCCCTGTGACCACGAAGACCTTCGGACTGTTTGCCACCAATCGCGGTCGGTCAAGCGGCGACGCGTGGCCGGCCTAGCGCCGCCGCATGAGCGCGACCAGTTCGCCTCGCTGGCGCTCGGACAGCCCGCCGACCGTCTTGCTCGGCGAGATCTTGCACTGGCCCAGGATCTTGTTCACCTTGACGCGGCCGTATTTGGGGACGGCCAGCAGCAGGTCGAACACCTTGGCAGTGGCCAGGTATTCTGGCGGCTCGAGCAGCAGCCTGTCGATCGGCTGGCGGCCGGCCTTCAGGTCACGCTTGAGCTGTGCCCGGCGGGTACGGATGTCGTTGGCGCGCTGGAGCGCCTCCATGCGTTGCACGAGAGACCGCTCGGGCGCCGCCGTGGGCTTGGTTGGCGATTCGCTGACCGGCGGCATGGGCGGCGACTATACATCTTGGCGCAGGCCGATCAAGACAAATCGCCCATATTCGACTAGACCTCAAGCTGAGCTAGAGCATTGTCGAGGATGGTTTCGGCAATACCCTGAGTTTGCAGGGGGTTTTTCGAGGGACTCAAAATGTTCACAGTGCGAACAACGGACGGTTCGCATCGCGCCCCGCAGGCGGCCGACAGGCCTTCTGGGCGGCTCCTACACGGCGGTATGTGCGAGAAGTTCCGAGAGCTCTGACGCGACCCGCTGACCGGCGGCCGGGTCGCGGAAGCTCTCGGTTCCGACGGCCACGAGAGTTGCGCCGGCGCGCATCAGGTCGCGCGCGTCCGCGCCGCTCTGGACGCCGCCCATGCCGACGATCGGGATCTCGACGGTCTGCGCGACCGCGTGGACCTGGGCCAGAGCGATCGCTCGGACCGCCGGCCCGGAGACGCCGCCGGTGACGCCGCCGAGCCAGGGCTCGCCGGATTTGGGCTCGAGGGCCATCCCGCGGATCGTGTTGATCAGCGAGATCGCATCGGCGCCGGCGTGTTGGGCGGCCTGGGCGACCGCCGGGACGTCGGTTGCGTTGGGAGTCAGCTTGACGATCAGTGGCTTGGCGGTCAGCGGTCTGACCCGGTTTACGAGCCTCGCCGTCTCGTCCGGGTCCGCCCCCATGATCAGCCCGGTCTCGACATTCGGGCACGAGACGTTCAGCTCGAGCGCGCTCACCTCCGGGCGCTCGGCAAAGGCGTCGACGAGGTCGGCAACCTCGTCGCGGCTGAAGCCCATCACGTTGACGATCAACGGCACGGGGAGTTCGGCCAGGAACGGCAGATCGTGCTCGAGGTAGCCGGTCAGGCCCTTGTTGGGGAGCCCGATCGAGTTGATCAGGCCGCCGGCGACCTCCCACAGCCGCGGCGGCGGATTGCCCTGCCGAGGCTCGAGCGTCACGGTCTTGGAGACGAATGCCGCGAACGGGAAACGCTCGAGCAACTCGTCGCCGAACGCCCGGTGGGCCGCGATCGCGTCGAACGTGCCCGACGCGTTGACGACCGGGTGGGCAAGCTCGATGCCGCAGAAGTCGACGGTCAATGTCCCGCCCCAGCTACCAGGGTTGACTCGAGCTGCGACGCTTGCAGCACTGGGCCGTCGACGCAGAGCCTGATGTAGCCGTCGGTCGTCGGCACGACGCACCCGAAGCACGCCCCGAATCCGCAGGCCATGCCGGACTCGAGCGCGAGCTGGGCCGGCACGCTTCTGGCCACGCTGACCGCCCGCACCGCCTCGAGCATCGCCGGCGGCCCGCAAGCGTAAACCTCGATCTCGTCGGCGCGTTCGTCGAGCTCGTCCTCTAGCAGCTCGGTGACGAGTCCGTGATGCCCGACGCTCCCGTCATCGGTGGCGACGGTCGGGTTCGCCAGCAGCGCGGCGCCGGCGGCATGGGCGGCGTCGCGGAACCCGAGTAGCGTGGTCGCCCGGTCGCCGAGCGCGTCCTGCCAGATTGCGAGCGGCGCAATCCCGACGCCGCCACCGACCAGCAGCGCCGCCCGGCCTTCGCTCGGCGGAGTGAAGCCGTTGCCGAGCGGGCCGACGATCGCGAGCTCATCGCCCGGTCCGAGCTCGGACAGCCGGTTGGTGCCAGGACCCACGTCCTCGATCAGAAACTGGAGCTCGCCGCCATCGGCGCGCAGCACGCTGAACGCGCGGGGAAGGAACGGTCGCTCGGCCTGGCCACCGCCCCACCGCTCGGCTGCGCTCAGCATGTAGAACTGTCCGGGGCCCGGAGGCGGGCCGTCGGCATCGCGGCAGCGAATCACGAAGTAGGCGCCGTGCCGCTCGCTCTCGGTGACGAGCGCTCTGCGCCGGCCGAACGGTGCCGGTCGCCGGGTCACTTGACCTCGCTCGTGCGCTCGTGGTGGATCTCCTGCAGCGACAGCACCTCCGGCTCGCCGCGCCGGGCGGCGGCGATCGCGCGCGCGGCCGCCATCCCGCCGGTCATCGTCGTGATGCACGGGATCCCGCGGGCGATCGCGGCCGACCGGATCTCCCATCCGTCGGCGCGCGCGCCGGTGCCGACCGGGGTGTTGATCACGAGATCGACCTCGCCGCGCTCGATCCAGTCGACCACGTGCGGCGAGCCCTCGCCGATCTTGTTGATGGTCTCGGCCGGGATTCCCATCTTGCGGATCGCCTGCGCCGTGCCGCGAGTGGCGACGATGTCGAAGCCGAGATCGTGGAGGATCGTCGCGACGCCTGTGGCTGCCGGCTTGTCGCCGTCGGCCACCGTGATGAAGGCTGTTCCGGCGCTTGGGAGCCGCGCTCCCGCGGCCGCCTGAGCTTTCGCGAACGCGGTCGGGAAGTCGCGGGCGATCCCCATCACCTCGCCGGTCGAGCGCATCTCCGGGCCGAGGAGTGAGTCGGCGCCGGCGAACCGGTCAAACGGGAGTACGACCTCCTTCACGCACACGTGGCCGTTGGTGGTGTCCGGCGGCAGGTCGAGGTCGGCCAGCCGTTCGCCGAGCAGGACGCGGCAGGCGAGCTTGGCCACGGGGAGCCCGATCGCCTTGGACACGAACGGGACCGTCCGCGACGCGCGCGGGTTCGCCTCGATCACGTACAGGATGTCCTCCCGGATCGCGAACTGCACGTTGAGCAGTCCGACCACGTTCAGGGCCCGGGCGATCCCCTCGGTCTGCTCGCGAATCTGAGTAAGCATCTCGGAGCCGAGCGTGTGCGGAGGGAGCACGCACGCGGAGTCGCCCGAATGGATCCCGGCCTCCTCGACGTGCTGCATCACCCCGGCGATCCAAACGTCGGTGCCGTCGCAGAGCGCATCGACGTCGACCTCGATCGAGTCCTCGAGGAACCGGTCGAGGTAGATCGTCGTGCCCGCCTCTGGCGCGACGCGGTTCAGGTAGTCGGCCAGGCCGTCCGTGCTGTAGACGATCTCCATCGCGCGCCCCCCGAGGACGTAGCTCGGCCGGACCAGCAGCGGGAACCCGACGTTTTCGGCCTGAGCGAGGGCGTCCTGCGGAGAGGTCGCTGTCGCGTACGGGGGTGCCTTGTAGCCGAGCCCGTCGAGCAGCGGGCCGAACCGCGAGCGGTCCTCGGCCAGGTCGATCGCGTCGACCGTGGTGCCGAGGATGGGAACGCCGGCGCGCTTGAGCCCGGCGGCGAGCTTCAACGGCGTCTGCCCCCCGAACTGCACGATCACGCCGGCGGGCTCCTCCTGCTCGCACACAGCGAGCACATCGTCGAGCGTCAGCGGCTCGAAGTACAGGCGATCGGACGTGTCGTAGTCGGTCGAGACCGTCTCGGGGTTGCAGTTGATCATGACCGCGTCGCGGCCCTGCTCGCGGACGGTCTCGGCCGCGTGCACGCAGCAGTAGTCGAACTCGATCCCCTGGCCGATCCGGTTCGGTCCCGAGCCGAGGATGATGACGCTCGGGCGCTCGCCGCGGTCGACCTCGGTGATTTGGTCCCCACCGCCGCCCACCCGCTCCCAGGCCGAGTAGTAGTAGGGGGTGCTGGCCGCGAACTCGGCCGCGCACGTGTCGACCGACTTGTACGTCCGGACCTTTCCGAGTTCGCCGTCAGGCGAACTCGCAAGGGAGTTGGCGCCCGCCAACTCCCCAAGCTCGCGCAGGAACCACGGGTCGATGCTCGTGCGCCGGTGGATTTCCTCGCTGGGGACACCGCGGCGGAGCGCCTCGAGCAGATGGTCGAAGCGCTCGGCGCCCGGCTCCCCCAGGGCGTCGAGAAGGGCGTGTTCGTCATCCGGGTGGCGGGGTTTCGAGTCGAGCTCGCGCGAGCGGAGCGCCTTCGCGAACGCCTGTTTGAACGTCCGCCCGATCGCCATCGCCTCGCCCACCGACTTCATGTGGGTGGTCAGCCCGGCCTCGGCGCCCGGGAACTTCTCGAACGCGAACCGCGGCCACTTGACCACGCAGTAGTCGATCGCCGGCTCGAAGCTCGCGGGAGTGGCCCTAGTGATGTCGTTCGGGATCTCCTGGAGCGTGTAGCCGACCGCGAGCCGCGCCGCGATCTTTGCGATCGGGAACCCGGTGGCCTTGCTGGCGAGCGCGCTCGAGCGCGATACCCGCGGGTTCATCTCGATCACGACGATCTCGTCGGTCGCGCGGTTGACCGCGAACTGCACGTTGGACCCGCCGGTCTCGACGCCGACGGCACGGATCGCGGCCATCGCCTGGTCTCTGAGCTTCTGGTACTGCTTGTCGGTGAGCGTCTGCTGGGGGGCGACACAGACGCTGTCGCCGGTGTGAACGCCCATCGGGTCCAGGTTTTCGATCGAACACACGATCACGACGTTGTCGGCCCGGTCGCGCATCACCTCAAGCTCGAACTCTCCCCACCCGAGCACCGATTCCTCGAGCAGGACCTGCGAGATCGGAGAGGCCTTCAGCCCCCGGCCGACGACCTTCTCGAGCTCTTCCTCGGTGCGGACGACGCCGCCGCCCTTGCCGCCGAGCGTGAACGCCGGACGGACGATGAACGGCAGCCCGACCTCGTCGACCGCCCGTCGCGCGTCGTCGATCGTGTGGGCGATCGCGCTCCGGGGGACACGCAGGCCGGCCTCCCGCATCGTCTCGCGGAAGATCTCGCGGTCCTCGGCGCGCTCGATCGCGTCGTAGTCGGCGCCGATCAACTCGACGCCGTTTCGCTCGAGCGTGCCGTCCTCGTGCAGCGTCTTGGCCAGGTTGAGCGCGGTCTGTCCACCAAGCGTCGGCAGCAGCGCGTCGGGTTTTTCGCGCTCGATCACCTGGCGAACCGGGCCGACCAGCAGCGGCTCGATGTACGTGGTGGTCGCGACCTCGGGGTCCGTCATGATCGTCGCCGGATTGGAGTTGACGAGCACGACCTCGTAGCCCTCGTCCATCAGCACGCGGCAGGCCTGCGTCCCCGAGTAGTCGAACTCGGCGGCCTGACCGATCACGATCGGCCCCGAGCCGATCAGGAGGATCTTCTGGATGTCGTCGCGGCGCGGCATCAGGCGGCGGCGCGGATCTCGGCGACGAAGCGGTCGAACAGGTGGAGCGCGTCGTTCGGCCCGGGTCCGGCCTCCGGGTGATACTGGACGGTCGCGCCCGGTACCTCCTTGAGGGCGAGACCTTCGACGGTGCGGTCGTACAGGTTGATGTGGGTCAGCTCGGCGGCACCGAAGTCGGTCTCCCAGCGGACCGCCTCGTCGTTGTCGATGGTCTTCGCCCCGTTCGGGCCGAGGACCGCGAAGCCGTGGTTCTGGCTCGTGATCTCGACGATGCCGGTCGTCAGGTCCTTGACCGGGTGGTTCGCGCCGTGGTGGCCGAACGGCAGCTTGTACGTCTCGAGGCCAACGGCGCGGCACAGCAACTGATGGCCGAGGCAGATGCCGTACACCGGGCGCTTGCCGATCAGCTCGCGCACGGTCTGAACGATGTAGTCGAGCGACGCCGGGTCGCCGGGCCCGTTGGCGAGGAAGATCGCGTCGGGGTCGTGTTTGAGGAGTTCGTCGGCGGTCGCCGTGCACGGATGGAGCTCGACGGCGGCGCCGCGCTCGATGAGGTTGCGGATGATCGAGCGTTTGACCCCGGTGTCGATCATGGCGATTCTGAGACCCGCTCCGCTCGCCCCAGAATCGCTTGCGAGTTCGGCTAACGGCGAACCCGGGGCGGGCCGCACGACAATCAACCTCTCCGGCGTCACGTCACGGGCGAGGTCTCGGCCGGCCATGTCCGGCTCTTGCTCGATCAGCTCGCGCGCCCGTTGCTCGGAGAGGCGGACCGGGAACACGCCGCCGCGCATCGCTCCCCGGTCGCGGATGTGCCGGACGAGCGCCCGCGTGTCGACGTCGGTGATCGCGGGAATTGCCTGGCTGGTGAGCCAGCTGAGCCAGCCCTGCGTCGCAGTCGACCGATCGGTGTGGTCGACCGCGGCGCGCATGATCGCCGCGCGCGCGTGCGCGCGATCTGACTCCATCGCCTCGGCCGAGGTGCCGTAGTTGCCGATCTGCGGGTACGTGAACGTAATCAGCTGGCCGGCATAGCTCGGGTCGGTCATCGCCTCCTGGTAGCCGGACATCGAGGTCGTGAACACGATCTCGCCGACCGCGTGGCCGTCGGCGGCACAGGCCAGCCCGTCGAACCGGGTCCCGTCCTCGAGCAGGACGTAGGCGGTGGCGTCGGTGGTCAATGGACCGCCGGGATCCCGGCCGCCACCGGCGTCCTGAACGCCACCGTGCCCGCCGCGAGCGTCAGCAGCACCTTGCCCTGGAGCATCCGCCCGTGGAAGCAGCAGTTCTCCGAGCGGCTGACATAACCGTCGGCACCGACGTCGAACCGGGCGTCAAGGTCGACCAGGCACAGGTTGGCCGGCTGGCCGGGCTCGATCCGCGGGATCGGCAGCCCATACAGCGCCGCGCCCTCGGTCATGCGCTGCACGATCACGTCGAGCTCGAGCTCACCTGGGAGGACGAGCTCGGTGAACAGGGCGGCGAACGCCGTCTCGAGGCCGGTCGTCCCCATCGGGGCCTCCTCGAACGGAACCTCCTTCTCGTGGCTCGCATGCGGGGCATGATCGGTGGCGACGCAGTCGATCAGGCCTGTGCGGAGCGCAGCCACGAGCGCGCGGCGGTCGCGCTCGGCGCGCAACGGCGGGTTCATCTTGAACCGGCTGTCGAGCGTGCGGACCATGTCGTCGGTGAGCGTCAGGTGGTGCGGGCAGACCTCGGCGCTGACCCGAATGCCCTTGGCCTTGGCCTGCTCGAGGGCCTCGACGGACTCGACGCACGACAGGTGCTGGAAGTGGACGCGGGCGTCCTCGTACCCGGCGAGCGCGGCGTCGCGGGCGATCATCGTGGACTCCGCGAGCGACGGGATCCCGGCGATCCCGAGCCGTGCCGAAACCGCACCCTCGTGCATCGCGCCGTCGCCCGACAGCCCCGGATCTTCCTCGTGTAGCGCTATCACCCCGCCGCACAGCCGCTGGTACTGGAGCGCCTTTCGCAGCGTCCCGGCGTGGACGACCGGCTTGCCGTCGTCGGTGAATCCGAGCGCGCCGGCATCCCGGAGCTCGGCCATTTCGGTCAGCTCGGTGCCCTGGAGGTTTCTGGTGATCGCGGCCAGGAACCCGACCGGGACGCTCGCCCGTCTCGTCGCCGTGTCGGTCAGGGCTCTGAGAACCGACGCCTCGTCGACGACCGGGTCGGTGTTCGGCATCGCGATCACCGCGCAGAACCCGCCGGCGGCCGCGGCCGCGGTGCCGGTCTCGAGGTTCTCCTTGTACTCCTGGCCGGGCGTGCGCAGATGGACGTGCGGGTCGACGAACCCGGGAAACGCGTGGATGCCGTCGGCGTCGAGCGTGTCGCCGTTCTCGGGGGCTTCGAGCGATCCCGGCTCGCCCAGCTCGGCGATCTGCCCGTTCCTGATCAGGATGTCGTGCGGTTCGTCGAGCCCGGCGCGCGGGTCGAGGACGTGCGCGCCCGTGATCAGTAGCTCGGCCGGCTCGGCGGGGCGATGGAAGAGGCGGTCGGTGTTCTCGGTCATGCCGCCACCGCCGCCAGGCTCGGCGCTCCGACGAGTAACTCGTACAGGACCGCCATCCTCACCGCCACCCCGGCTCTGACCTGCGCACCGATCAGCGCCTGCGGCGAGTCGATCGCCTCGCCGGACAGCTCGACGCCCCGGTTCACCGGTCCGGGATGCATCAGCACCTGGTCCGGGCGCAGGCGCGCCGTGGTGATCTGATAGCGCTCGGCGTACTCGCGCAGCGAGGGGACGAACGAGTCGCGCATACGCTCCTGCTGCATCCGCAGGACGTACACGACGTCGGCCTCGTCGAGTTGGTCCAGCGTGGTGGCCGCCTCGCAGCCGAGCGCCTCGATTTCTCTTGGGATCAGCGTCGGCGGCCCGCACACGGTCACGTTCGCGCCCATCTGCGTGAACGCGAGGATGTTCGAGCGCGCCACCCGCGAGTGAAGGACATCTCCCACGATCCAGATGTTGGTGCCGTCGAGCGAGCCGAGCCGCCGGCGGAGCGTGAACACGTCGAGCAGTGCCTGGGTAGGGTGCTCGCGCTTGCCGTCGCCGGCGTTGATCACCGCTGCGGGCGTCCACCGCGCCACGAGCCCGGCCGCGCCGGCGTGGGGCGAGCGGATCACGATCGCCGCGGGGTCGTATGCCGACAGCGTCTGGACGGTGTCCTTGAGCGACTCGCCCTTGTCGACGGCCGACCCCTGCGAGCGGATCGAGACCACATCGGCGCTGAGGCGCTTGGCGGCGAGCTCGAAGCTCGAGCTGGTGCGGGTGCTCGACTCGTAGAACAGGTTCACGATCGTGCGGCCGCGGAGCGCCGGAACCTTCTTGATCTCGCGGCCGGAGACCTCGTCGAAGGACTCGGCGCGGTCGAGGATCCGCTCGATCGAGGCGCGATCGAGGTCGTCGATCGAGAGCAGGTGCCGTCCGATTCGATTCATGCCGCCGCCTTTGCCGGTTCAGGTGCTGGTCCGATCTTCACTTCGTCCTCTCCGTCGATCTCTTCGACGCACACGTACACCCGCTCGTCCTGCGAGGTCGGGATGTTCTTGCCCACGTAGTCCGGCCGGATCGGCAGCTCGCGGTGGCCGCGGTCGATCAGCACCGCCAACTGGACGCGCGCCGGCCGGCCGTAGTCGAAGATCACGTCGATCGCGGCGCGCACCGTCCGGCCGGTGTAGAGCACGTCGTCGACGATCACGATCGTCCGGTGGTCGACGGGGAAGTCCAGGTGCGTGGCGTGGACGATCGGGGCGCCGGGACGCGTCGCGATGTCGTCGCGGTAGAAGGCGATGTCCACATCGCCCAGCGGCACCTTCGGTGCGAGCAGTTCGCTCGTCAGTGCCTGGAGGCGTTTCGCGAGCACCGCGCCCCGCCGATGGATCCCGACGAGCGCCACCGCGCCGTCCGGGTTCTTCTCAACAATCTCGTGTGCGATCCGCACCAGCGTGCGACGCATGTCATCGCGGTCGAGCACGACCGTTGCCATCTAAACGCGCTCCTTCCTGGCCTCACTGGACCGGGTTAAAGGGGCCGACTCGAATCAGCGTAACAGGGGGTGCGGCGGACGGTGGCGGTGGTAGGGCTACGAACGGCGTGCATCTGGAGGGGGTGGCCGGCGCGCCTTGGTGGAGGCGGACCACCGGGAGCGCGACCGCGGCGCGGACCACCTGCAAGACCTGCCACTGGACGCGCCGGCCCGGGACTGTGGCAGATCGCGCACGCCCCCACGTGCCTGAGATGCCAGGGTCCGCCGAGCGAGGCTCGAATGGCAGCTTATGCGTGGCCCGGCTCGGCGTAACGGCCCGGCGACATGAACAGCTCGACAACGGGCGCCGGCGCCCGCGGCCTTGCCGGACTACGCACGATAATCATGCGCAACACGGCAAGGCTCGGCCAAGCCCGGCGATTGTCCTGCTATGCAGGCGCCCCGGTCAACCTGGCTCGTCGAGACCCCTCCAACCCTTCCCCAGATGCCCGCCGTTCGGGCCGTGAGCACGACCCGGACCGCCGCCGCCGCGGCCCCACCAACCTAGGCCGGAGGTAGCCGCACGTACAGCACGTGCGGCATCTGAGCGTGCACGATGTCCCGTTCGTACTCGAATCCCGACTTCTCCATCACCCGGCGTGAGGCGATGTTGTCCGGACGTGTGAACGCCACGATCCGCCCCAGCCCGACCTGCGAGAAGCCGACCTCGACACACGTGTACGCGAGCTCGGTGGCGAGCCCCTGCCTCCACCGCTCGGGGAAGATCACCCACGCGGCCTCGACGTCGTGGAGGCCGGCGGTGTAGGTGTACTGAAGGCCGCCGCGCCCGACAGCCACGCCCGTCTCGCGGTCGCGCAACAGCCACATGCCGAAGCCGTGGCGATTCCAGTGATCGTCCTTCGCGTGCAGGCCGTCGACAATCTCGGCCTCGCTCGGCGCACCCGACCTGGTCCACAGCGTGGCGCCGATCCGGGGATCGAGAAACAACCCGCGCTCTTCGGCGACGTGCTCGGGCCGAAGCCGCTCGAGCACCATCCGGGCCGTCTCCACCCGCTCGATCGTGCCGGCGCTCATCCGGCCGCGTCCGCAATCGCCTCGGCTTCCTCGCGGTCGGTCGCTTCGCGGTCGTCCCACCTGACCAGCTCTGGCTCGCCTCGCTCGGGGAACGGGATCTCGATCGTGTCGAAGTCGCGCGGGAGCACGGTCCGGGGGAAGATCGCGCGCGCTTCGTCGCGGAGCACCCCTACCGGATACCGGGTCGAGAAGTGCGTCAGCGCGAGCATCGTCACCCCGGCATCCCGCGCGAGCGTGGCCGCCTGCGCGGCGGTCGAGTGGCCCGTCTCCGCGGCGCGGTCGTGCTCGTCCTCGGCGAACGTGGCCTCGTGGAGTAGCAGGTCGGCCTCGTGGCTGGCGACGGCGAGGGTCTCGCTCGGCGAGGTGTCGCCGGAGATCACGATCTTGCGTCCCGCGCGAGCCGGCCCGAGCACCTGCTCCGGTCGTACGCCCCGAATCGTCTCGCCGTGCTGGAGGCGCCCGAACTCCGGGCCGGGCAGGATCCCGAGCGCGGTGGCGGCGCCCGGGTCGAATTCCCCCGGGCGCGCGTCCTCGTAGATCACGTACCCGAACGCGTTGCTGACCCGGTGATTGACGGGGACCGGCGCGATCTTGTAGCCGTCGCGCTCGAGCAGGTCGCCGGGTGCGAGCTCGATCAGCTCGAGCTCGTATCGAACACGGCCGGCGGCCCGCAGAGCGAGCGTGAGGAGCTCGCGCAGGCCCGGCGGTCCGTGAATCGCGAGTGGCCGCTCGCGCGCGCGCAGGTCGAACGTCTTCAGCAGGCCCGGAAGGCCGAGCCAGTGGTCGGCGTGGAAATGGGTGAGGAACACCTCGGTTAGCTCGGTCAGTCCGACCGACATCACGAGCTGGCGCTGCGTTCCCTCGCCGCAGTCGAACAGAATCCGGTCGCCGCCTCGGCGGACGAGCACGGCCGGCAGGCCGCGGCGCGCGGTCGGGATCGATCCGGCGGTGCCGGCGAAGAAAACCGAGAGGTCCATCGCCCCCAGTCTGTCAGCCGACGCCGATCAGCTCGAACGCGAGCCGGCCGCCGGCCACCGTGGCCACGCCCATCGTATGCCGGGGCGCACGCCGGCGCTCGGTCGGGCTTCCCGGGTTGAAGATCTGAAAGCCGTCGGGCGCCTGCTCGTGCAGCGGGATGTGCGAATGGCCGAACACGACGGCGTCGGCATCCGGGAACCGCCGGCGGAGCCGCGCCAGCCGCCCCTTCGCCGGCCCGGCGTCGTGCACCATCGCGATCGTGAGCCCACCCGCGTCGACCGACGCGACCGCCGGCAACGCAGCGCACACCTCCGCGTCATCGACGTTGCCACACACGGCGATCACCGGCCCGTAGGACTCGAGCTCACGCAGCACGGGCAGGCGCACCAGGTCGCCGGCGTGGAGGATCAAGTCGGCCGCTCGGAGCCGATCCACGCATGCCTCGGGGAGACGCCGGGCTCCGCGCGGCAGGTGGGTATCCGAGATGACGGCGATCCGCAAGGTAAGCTCCTCCTGTTCCGAGATGGTCCCGGAACCCCAGGCGCCCGTAGCTCAGGGGATAGAGCGCTCGCCTCCGGAGCGAGAGGTCGCAGGTTCAAATCCTGCCGGGCGCGTCCCCGAAAGTGCCTGCAAATGACGGCCTTCACGATACCTGGCCACCGCGCGCTAGAACGCAACGACTCGCTTCGACCAGCCAGCGCTGCCCATTGCTGCCCAAAGCACCAGCACGCTCCGTGAGCTCGAACAAGGATCTGTTGCTTAATCCAGACACCGCGTCGAGTCTGGATAGCCTCGCGTCGCGCCTGCCGGGTCTGGTGGCGGACAGCTTCCCAGTTGCTCGGGATCAGCTCGCTGGCGACATCGACGATCAGATTGACGCGCAGATCGTCATCCGGAACCTGATGGGGATCATCGGCCGGGCGATCCTCCTCTCCGACCGGCAACTGTTCGACGGCGGCATCCAAGCCGCGGTTGCGATCTGGGACCTCGGTGATCGGGCAGCAATGTATTCGACCCGAACCCCTTCGTTCGAGGCTTCGCTCTGGGAGGGCATGGGTGTCGAGCTCTACACGCTCGGCGGCCTAGCGGTCCGATACGAAAAGTGGGCGGAACTACGCGCCCTGACGGTCCAGCAGCCTGAGACGACGGGCAAGGAGACCTGGCTCCGTCAGGGGCAAGTTGCGAGCGGGCGTGCCGCAGAAGTGGAGATGTCCTTCCTCAGTCTCCCGGCGGCGCGTCTCCGCACTCAATATGGACCGATGAGCCCTGAGGAGTCCTTGGAAGCGGTCGCACGGTTCGACCTCCTGTCTGGTCTGATCATCATGGAGACCCCGCCGGCCAGGTTCTATCCGAATGCCGCTGAGTTCAGCGAGGAGCTGGTCGAGCCCATCGTGATCGGTCAGCTTCGCGAGTCCAGCACCGCACTGCGTCAGCACGTCTTCCCCCGCGACGACAGCGGTCTGCGGGAAGCGCTGCGCCTATACGACCAGATGGCTCGCTCCCAGGCGGCCATCATGCGGTACTGGACTCGAGACTGGGCCTGGCGCGCGTTCGCTGACGGACGCACCTGGGCCTTCATCACCGAAGGCTCAATCTTCGAGAGTCTGCCGAGAATGCCCTAGTAACTGAACGTGGCTCGCTCGGCGGACCTGCGAGCTGCGGGTCATCAAGGCCGACCATCTCACGCAGCGCCGCCTTCGACTGCTGGTCGCGCCTCATCCCATGCCGGTAGACCCTCAGCGTGAACGTGGGGTCGGTGTGGCCGAGCTGGTCCATCACCGCGCCTGGATCGACACCGAGCGCGACAAGGAGCGACGCGAACGTGTGGCGCAGCTTGTGGGGTGTCAGCCGCTCGGGTAGTGGAACTTCCCCAGCCTCCGCAAGCAGCTCGTTGGCCCGCTCGACAGCCGGGGCGAGTACCCGCTTGCGAAGGTTCGTGGCGCCGAACTCCTGCCCGGTGCTGGTCGGGAACACGAGATCGTTCGGGCCGGTCGACCGCGCTGTCGCCTTCCACGCGAGTAGTTCGTCGCGGAGCGCCGGGAGCATGTCGACCTGCCGGACGCCAGCGTCAGTCTTGGACTCGCGGACATGGATCCGGCCGGCGGTCAGGTCGACATGCCGCCACGTCAGCGCGGTCATCTCCCCGATCCGAAGGCCGCCGAAAACGAGCGTTGCGAGCATCGCCCTGCGCGCCACGTGCTGCCGGTCCTTGCGCGCGCCCCGGTCGAGCTCGCCCGCGGCGTCCAGCAGCGCGGCGATGTGCTCGGCGCGGTCGAGCCATACCGGCTTCGGCTTCGGCGCCTTCACCTTCTCGGCCAGCTTCGCGGGGTTGCGGTCGATCATCTCCCACCGCACCGCGCGCTCGAGGATCTGCCCTAGCCGGGTGATCGTCTTGTTGATCGACACGGGCGCCAGGATCCCCTCCCGGACCTTCGCTGCCCGGTAGCGCTCGATCTCGCGGACGGTGATCTGCGACAGGCGGTGGTTCTCGAAGAACGGCAGCAGGTGCGACGACAGCTGCCAGCCGTAGTCGACGCGCGTGTTCTCCGACCAGGAGCCCGTGTTCTCCTCGAACCACTCCGACGCGAACACGTGGAACGTTGGGTCCCGATCCTCGTCCGGCGCCTCGACGACCGGCTTCGGCTTTGGGAGCTGCCAGCGGCCGCGGCGGACGTCCGCGAGGACGTTCTGTAGCTCCTCGTTCGCCCGCTCGAGCGTCCAGCCGTCCTCGGCGGTCCCGAGCGTCACGTACTGGCGTTGGCCGAACGCGCGGAACCGGAGCGCGAACGCGGGGTTCTTCCGACGCTCGTCGAAGATCACTTGGCCTGTGGCTTTGCCGTGCCATCAGCGCTTCCCCGCTTTCCGTTCCTCGGCCTCGAGAGCCTGGACGATCAGGTAGCGGACGTACGCCTCTCGGGGAACGAGATCGCCCTTGACGGCGTCGATCCGCGCGACCATCTCGGGCGGGATTCGCACCGGGACGGCCTTCGGTGGTGTGGGTGAGTTTTTGACCATGAGCACATGCTAGCACACGCTACGACATGATGGTAGTTGCTTGCATGAGGTCGGGTAGCTCACCATCACGCCCGGTCGAGCCGGAACTCAAGGCCGCCGTCCTCGCCGATCGCCGTGACCGTCGCCGTCCCGATCACATCGCCCTCCCCTGGTCCGTTTCCCCGAAACACCGGGAGCGTGTCGCCGACGGCGGCCGTCTGCGCCGGATCCGCCTCAAGGTCGTAGTGGTCGTCGTACATCAGGATCCGTGCTTCGTGATCGCCGTGCTGGTTGGTACCTTCGCTGTCTGGCATGAGAGACGGGCTCCTCTCGTGTCAACGCCCCCGGTCCGCTCAGCCCGGGGCTTTCTTCTACGTTGTAGGCCGCGCTTCGCCGAACGTCTCGACGACCTCTCGGTAGTTGCGGGGAAAAGAAGCCGTCACGGCCGCGTCCGACGAAGCGGTCAGCGCCCTTCGGTCTCCTTCACCCGCTGCACGGCGTCATACACCGCCTGCCGGCTGATCCCGAGCTCGGCGGCGATGTCGGTCTGTTTCGCGCCCGCTCGAACCGCGACGGCGATCTCAGCGTCGCGCTCCGCAACAGCGCGTCGCACCAGCTCGCGGGCCATGGCCTCCGCTTCGGGAATGCGGTCGTGAGCGCGTCGGATTCGGCCACGCTCAGCGTCGGTCAAGGGCCGCGGGGAGATGGGCGATACTCCCATACGACAAGTGTAGCTTTGACACACGACGTTTGAGGCGGTAGGAATACGCGGGTCAGACACTCGCCGCGGCCGGACGGGGATAGCGACCGGCCCGCGCCATCAACCGAGAGGAGACCACGATGCCTGCGGCTACCGCAGCGCCACGTTTCGCTGCGCTCACGCGCGAGCAGGACGAGCTGCTCGACCGTCTCCGCCCCGACTGCCGGGTCGTCGGCCGGCTGATCGGCGGTGACGTCGTCGTCCGGACCGCCGGCGACTACGTCATCGCGATCGAGCCTGACGGCTCCTGGCGGCTTCTCCGCGTCCCGGCTCCGTCGTGGGAGACGGCGGCATGAAACGCGATCGCCGACGTCGCCGCGCGCGGCCCGACAGCCCTTGGATGGCGTGCGGGGCGCTCGTCGTCCCGCTCTGCCAGATACCCGATCACGACCCGGTGCTCGAGGAGATGCTGGCGCTGCTCGGCGACCAGGCGATCGAAGCGGTGCTGCGCCTCGCGGACGCGCGACGTCTCGCGATCGAGTCCGCGTGCCGGAACTGAGGAGGCCGGGTGAATCATGCGCGCGCGCCGCCACCACCACCGCCGGAAGCCCACCAACTACGCGCTCCAGATCGGGGCGCGCAGAAACCACTTCAAGGAGACAACGATGAAGAAGCTCTGGCATTCAGCCACAGCGAACAAGCGTCGCAAGATCATCGCGGCGATCACGAGCCTCGCGCTCGTAGCCGCGTCCGCGTTCGCCTACTACGTGCTGGTCGTGAACACGACCGGTTCCGGGTCCGGCACCCAGGCCGCCGGGCCCAACACCGCGCAATCGGTCAATCTGACGCTGACGGCGAGCTGGCCCGATGCGCAGCTCGCACCGCCGGGCGGCGCGACCGGCAGCAGCCCGACGTGGCTGCCGTTGACGCTGAAGGCGGACAACTCGACCGGGTTCGCCGCGCCGGTGACTGAGATCAAGTTCACCGGCGTTTCGTCGACCGACCCGGGATGCAACACCGTGCTGCAGAACAGTGCGGACGGGATCGCGGTCACGTGGCCTGACGGCACGGTGAGCGGCCCAGGCGCGCAGTACGCCCCGGCCCAATTCCAGAACCCTTCGGGTGTCTACAAGCCCTCGGGGTTCACGCTCAGCGTTCCGGCGAACAGCACCGGCACCAACCTACTGCAGCTCGGCGGCACCGACACCGACCCCGCGGTCATCGGGTGGTGGGAGGACGGCGTCGACGATACCGCCTGCGCGAGTCAGCCGATCACCGTCAGCTTCACCGCGGATAACGCCGGCTGACTAACAGAAGTCTGTGTGACCAAGGACTGTGTCATGTCGAATCTGCCCCCAACCCCCCGGTGGTGGTCACGGATGGCCGCCGCCGGGCTTACCGTCATCGTGGCATGCCTCGCGCTCTCCGCGCCCGCTGCAGGCCACGCCCGGTTGCTACTGGGGCAATCCCTCGGAACGGCTGCGGACGCTGCTATGAGGGCTCTCACGCAGTCCCCCTGCCCGACGCAGACGGTTACGGTCGTCAACCATGCGGGCGTGCGCCCGATAGCGCTGGCCAAGATGGAGAACGCCATCGTGGCTCAGTCGTTGCAGGTGCGGGCCGCGTGGGGAACACCGTGCGTCCAGTTCGGTCCCGGCGGGTGGCGCCTGTATCTGAAGATCGGCGGCCAGCCACACGGCGTCCACCTCTGGTACGGCAATCCGTACGCGATCGTCTGGACCGGCGGCGGCACCGTCGAGTCCTGGTCCCGGGACCTCTCGCATGAGATTCTCGAGATGCTCGTCGACCCCGAGACGAATCGGTCCGTCTACCGCGACGGCGTCGGGCGGATCGTCGAGGTCGCGGATCCGG
>DATJYY010000136.1:0-2797 GCA_035499395.1 Solirubrobacteraceae bacterium | reverse complement strand
CTACGGCGTCAAACGAGGGTTGCGACGACCCGCGGGGGCCGTGGTGACGCTTCGTCAACGACGTGGGGCACGGCTGTTGGCGGCGGCGTTGATTCGCTGAAAGAGCTCGTCGTTGCGCACGAGGTCGCGGTCAATGGTTGGAAGTGAGCGGCTCACCATCTCGGCGCTGGTATCGGTGTCAGTGCGTACCTGTCCGTCGGCGTCGAGCTGGGCGAAGGCGGCGGGTAGCTGGGTAAGGGAGCCGGACAGGATCTCGACGTAGTCGGTGCGAGCCAGGTTGCGCGCGAGGGCCGCGGCCGGCGGGAGGTGCTCGAGATCCTGTGTGAGGATTCGACGACCGCTCCGTCGGCGCTCGTCATGCTTGAAATCGCGGAAGAAGCCCTCCAGGTCGTTGTTCGTGCGTGCGACCGTCCGGGTGCCGCCCTTGCGAAGACGGACCGCGTGTCCCCACAGGTTGGAAGCGTGACGGTCGAGATGATCGAGGACGAGGTCGATGCCGCGACGCGTGTCCTGCGCGGGTCCGCGGGTGGGGCGGCGTCGTCGTAGCGCGCGGGTGAGCTGCTTGACGGCGGCGCGCACCTCGTCGAGTTCGACCTTCGTTCCAGCGGCCGCGGCGCGGCGGCGGGTCAGATGTGCAGGCCTTGGGCCCAAGCGCAGCGCATCGCGGAGCTCATTGAACAGGGTTCGGCGGGAGCCAAGAACGTGAGCGATGCGCTCGAAGGGTACCTCGCTATCGATGGGTCGGAGAATTCGGTGCAGGTGTTCGGCCGCGCCACGCACCGTCGCATCGCTCGGCGCGGTGCGCAAGAAGGCGTCGAGTGCGGCGAGCACCTCTATGCTGCGGTCGTACAGGTCGAGCATGGGGACGTCGAAGGGGAATCCCTGGTCAAATCCGTCGCTGGGGAAGTCGAGAACCCACTGGGCGAGGGCTCGTACGACGGCAAGTCCCTGATCGCCGGCCGGGAAACGATGGCGCCGATCTTCCGCTCGAAGCCAGCGCTCGAGATCCTTGCGCGCCTGCGGCAGCGCCGGTCCCAGGCGCCGTCCGAGGTCTCGGGCCAGACAGCGCAGTTTCGGCAGGAGCTTGAAGTGGCGAAAGTGGCCGCGTAGCTCGTCATGCTTCGAGCGCATCAGGTCGCTCCCAACGTCGCGCAGGAAGTGCATGTGGCAGGCGAGGATCGGGATGCTGAGCCTGCGCTCGGCGACGAACGTCGCGGACGCCTCGGTCACCGCGCGGCCCAGGTCGCGCATGATCGCGCACGGCGGTCCGAAGCGTTCCGCCACCTGGCGCAGCCTGGGTAGAATGATGTCGGCGCGTTCTGTGGGCACCTTCCAGGCTCCGAGAACCCAGCCGCGCCAACCAGCATAGACGACCAGGAGCGTGCCGCGACCGTCCTCGCCGGTCGCGTCTACGTGCATGGGCCAGCCGCCATCTGCGGCTAATGCGGCGCGTAGCTTCGGCGCCCGCTCGCGATGAAGCGCCTCGAGGTACACGAGGAAACGCCGGCCGAGGAGGCTTACCTGGGCCTCCGAGAGATCGACGCCCTCGGTGGCGAGCGCGGCGCGGATTTCGTCTCGCTGCCGGTAGCGCAGGAAGCGATCGAGGCCAACACGAACGATGACGTCGTAGCCGAAGGTGGCGCGGGCGGGGAACAGGGCGCTCAGCTCGCTCGAGGGTCGCGCGGCGCGTGCACCGCCGCGACACTTCGCCCGGCAGCGGCGCACGGTAAGACCGATGCGCACGCGACCGTGTGCGAGCGTGACGCCGGCCCGTACACGTGTCTTCTGCACGCGGGTGGGGCCGCCGCATGCGGAACACGTTTCCGTGTCGGCGTGCGACTCGCTTGTCACGAGCACGCCGGCAGTCACCCGCAGCCGCGCCGACCAGTTTGCGGACAGCTGACGAACGGTGCATCTTAGCGTCGCGAGCGCCGCGAGCGAGAGGGTGGAGTTTTTTTTAGACCGTGTCGCTCAAGCACCGCGGCGACGTCGATCACGTTGGCCCGAATGCCGCGCATCTCGAGCTGAGCCGCCAGTCGAGCTGCGTCGGGCTCGGCCAGCCGTGCTCCGCGGATGACCTCGAGCAGAACCTCGACCTCGAGCGACGGCTGCGGGACGTTCGCTCTCGCGGCCAGCTCGACACGGCGGCGCGCGAGCTGCGCCGCCGCATGCGCGCGTTTGGCGGACACGTAGACGTACTCGCTTTCAATCGACTCGCGACCCACCTGCTTGCTCACCAGCAGCTCGAGCAACGGGTTGTGAACGCGAACTTCGAGTCGCAGCGCCAGCTCGCGCTGCGTCCGGCCCGCGTTGGAGACTTCGACGAGTCGGCGCACCGTGGACTTCAGCGTCCCGTCGCGCGAGAAGCCGATGCCCTGGTACCGCCACAGCCCATCGGCGTCGAACTCGGCGATGGAGCTGAGGGTGTAGTAGCGGCCCGTGTGCGAGTAGCTCGACAAGTAACCGAGCGAGCCGAGATCACGGAACAAGCTGCGCCGCGACCGCGGCGCGACTGCCTGCAGGAGCTGCGGCATCGACATCACGGGCGTTCTCCGGAAAAGACTGCGGAGGTCGGGGCTGGTCGGCTCGGGCACGCGATTCTCCTTGTGGCATAGTGAGGACTGTATAGTCCTTATTGTGCCACTCGGAGCGCACATTCACCACTTTCACAACCAGGTTTTTCAGCAATTCTGCGTAACGGTACCGATCGGGGTGGCAACTTGCGGACTACACCACTGACGAAACAATACGTGGTACCAGCGGATCAAGGCACCGCAACCCTGGATTAACGCCGTAG
>DATJYY010000135.1:0-27423 GCA_035499395.1 Solirubrobacteraceae bacterium | reverse complement strand
GCAAGCCGCAGAAGGTCGAGATCTCGGTCGGCCGCGAGGCCAAGACGATCGAGGGTGGCGAGGACACAGAGTCCCCGCAGGCGGCCTAACTCTCACGCGGCTTAGTTCCGCACCCAAGTAGGGTCCGGGCCGTGTTCACGGTCCGGACCCGGGTCCCGGGCGGGCTTGCCCGCACCGGGACGCTTCACCTGGCTCACGGCGACGTGAGCACTCCGGCGTTCGTGCCGCTCGCGACCAAGGGGGCGGTGAAGGCACTCGAGCCGCGCGACGTCGCCGCGCTCGGGTACGAGCTGATTCTCGGCAACACCTTCCACCTGCTTCTGGCGCCCGGTCCGGAGCTCGTCCGCGAGTTCGGCGGGCTCCACTCCTTCATGCGCTGGGATCGCCCGATCATCACCGACTCGGGCGGCTTTCAGGTGTTCTCGATGGGGCATGGTGGCGTGGCCGACGAGATCAAGGGCCGGGGCCGGGGCGGTGGCGCCCATGACGGCACGACCGGGGCCATCCTCTCAATCGATGAGGAAGGGGTCCGCTTCCGCTCGTACGTCGACGGCCGCGAGCGCTTCCTGTCGCCCGAGACCTCGATGTCGGTCCAGGCCGCGCTCGGCTCCGACATCGCGCTGGTGTTCGACGAGTGCACGCCGTTCCACGTGACGCGCGAGTACACCGAGCGCTCGATGGAGCGGACCCATCGCTGGCTCGATCGCTGCCTGCGCTGGCACGAGTCGCACGGGCCCGGCGGGCAGGTCGTATACGGGATCGTTCAGGGTGGGGTGGATCGCGACTTGCGACTGGTATCGGTCCGGGCTGTCGCGGCCAGTGCTTGTGATGGCGTGGCGATCGGCGGCTCGCTCGGACAGGACAAGGCGCAGATGCACTCGGTCGTGGGCTGGACGACGGCCGAGCTCGAGCGGCTCGCGCCCGCTCGGCCCCGGCACCTGCTCGGGATCGGCGATGTGGACGACCTGATCGCCGGCGTCGAGATGGGGATCGACACGTTCGACTGCGCGCTTCCGACCCGGCTTGGGCGCCACGGCGTCGCGCTCGTACCCGACCCGGAGGGGCGGTGGCGTGTCGACCTGGTCAAAGGCCGGTGGCGGGACTCGCACGAGCCCATCCTCGACGGTTGCCCGTGTCCCGCTTGCTCGGGCGGCTTCACCCGCGGCTACCTCCATTACCTACTGCGTGCCGGCGAGCTGACCGCGCTCCGGCTTGTGACGCTCCACAACCTCTCGTTCATCGCTCGGCTCATGGCGGAGCTGCGGGCCGCGATCGATTCGGGTCGTCTTGCTGAGGTGTCCGCCGCGCTCCGGGCCGGCGCAGCGCCGCGCGGCATGTAATTTCGCCCCGAAGCGCCGCCACCCCCATTGAGTCCCGGGCGCGCGCGCCGCGCGCGAGGTTCCGGGCCTTAACCAGGTGGTTGTCGCCGGGCACGGACGCCCGGCGAAACGGCCCTACGGACGCCGCCGAAGGCGGCCCAAGAGGAACGTCCACGCGGGCAATAGCTGCGTAGGTGGATGTCCCCCTTCAGGTGACTCGCGAGCGACCCAGCGGCCAAGCAACTCGGACGTGCGCGCGCGGACACCCGAGGGGGACGCCGCCGAAGCTACTTCGTGTACTTGTTGATGATGTTCTGAAGCTGCTGGACCGCGTCGCTGGTGTCGTGGGCGACCACCTTGCGGAAGTGCACGGCGTTATTCGACGTGCTGGCGGCGAGGGTGACCGCGACCGCGACTGCCGCGACGAACAGCACCACGATCGCCAGCAATGCGAAGAATCGGCGCGCGGCCCGTGAACCACGCGAGCGCTGGGGCGCCGCGCGATACGCCTGGTCGGGACCGTGGGCGGACATCGGCGGGGGGTAGGCCGGCCGGCGCGGCTCCAGCTGCCGTGGACGAGGCTGAGCGTTCGTCCTGGTGGCGGCGCGGGTCTCGGCGGTGGGCGCGCCGCGCCCAGAGAGCACCCGCGTGGCGGCGGTGTTGCCCATGTTCCTCGTCCGCGCACCGTTCCGATTCGCCTCGACGCCACGAGCGCCGCTCGAGATGGCCTCGGCGAGCAGCATCGCGGTCTCCGGGCGGTCGTCCTTGTCGAGCGACAGGGCCGACGAAATCGCGTCGGCCAGCTCCGGCGGCACCCGCGGGTTGAGCTCGTCGACCGAAGCCGGCGGCTCGCGCTGCTGCTTGAGCGCCAGCTCCGACAGCGAGCTCGCCTCGTACGGCAGGCGGCCGGTCAGCAGCTGATATGCGACGACGCCGAGCGAGTAGAGGTCGGCCTGGGGGCCGGCCTCCTCGCCGCGCGCCTGCTCGGGCGCGAGATACGCGGCTGTCCCGAGCACGGACCCGACCTGGGTGATGCTCGACTGGTCGGTGGCACGGGCGATCCCGAAGTCGGCCAGCTTGACCACGTCGGAATCCGATACGAGCAGGTTGCCCGGCTTGACGTCGCGGTGCACGACCCCGTTACGGTGGGCGTAGTCGAGCCCGCGGCACGACTGGGTCACCACATCGACCGCCTGCTCGACCGGCATCGGGCCGTGGTCGCGGAGCAGCTCCGCGCACGAGTGGCCCGGCACGTGCTCCATCACGATGAAGTGCTGGCGCGCGCGCTCGTCGAACCCGAAATCGAACACCTGGACGATGTTCGGATGGACAAGGCGGGCCGCGGACAGCGCCTCCCGACGGAAGCGGGACACGAAGGTTGGATCGTCCGCGAGATGCTCGGCGAGCAGCTTGATCGCGACATAGCGCTCGAGACGCTCGTCGAACGCCAGCTGCACCGTGGACATCCCGCCGACGCCCAGGCGGCCTTCGATGCGGTACCGCCCGACGATCGCCGTTCCGTTAGTCACCCACCACCGCCGTTTCCATCACTGTTGCCATTCCCCGCACCGGTTCCGCCGCTGCCAGCAGGTCCACTCGTGTTGGTGGTTGGACCGCCGAGTCCCACGCCGCCGCTAGTCGTTGTTGTAAGAGAAGTACCCGGGTTGGTCGGCGTGGTTGCGGTGCTGGTCGTCGTCGAGGTCGTGGTCGTGCTCGTGGTGCTCGTCGTCGTCGGCGTTGTGGTCGAAGAAGTGGAGCTGGTCGTCGTCGGGGTCGACGTCGTCGGCGGGCTCACCGTCGTGGTGGACTGGTGCTGGCGGCAGTCCCTGGCGGCGAGCTGCTGGATCGTGGCCGCGCCCTGGGTCAGGTTGCTCCGCAGCGTGGGGTTGATCGTGGCCGGGAGAGTCTGGACGTCCTTGTTGAGTGCCGCGCTCGCGTTGATCGCGGCGCCGCAGTTGCCCGACTGCACGGCCGAGTTGATCTCGTTGCCCTGGCCGCTCAGAGCGATCGACTGGTCGCCCGAGAGCAGGCCGGCGCCGCCACCGCAGGCGGCGAGGCACGAAACGGCGAAGCCAAGGCCGCCGGCGAGGATGGCGCGAGGCGCGTAGCGCATCCGCGGCCTGACTTTAGAGGGTCGCCCCGTTGGCATTCCGTTAGACGGTCGGAACCGTCCTACCGCGTACTTACGGTTAGAGCTCTCTTACTGGCCGTACGCGAGGCGTTCGGCGAGCGAGTCGGGAAGCCGGGCGGCGCGGATGGCCGCGGCGGCCCCCGCGATGTCGTACTCGGTGCGCCGGTACACCGCTTCCCAGCCGCTGAGGTCCAGCTCGAGCCAGGCGGCGCGAGGGTCGCCGTCGCGCGGCTGGCCGACGCTGCCCGGGTTGATCAGCCACTCGCCCGCGGCGAGGTCGAGCTGCTCATCGGGTCCCCGGGTTTGGCCGCCGGCCGACTCGCCTTCGTTCCGGGAGAACGACAGCGCCACGTGGGAGTGGCCGATCAGGCACACCCGGTGCGACTGGGCGTCGAGGCACAACTCGGCCTGCAGCGGCGACAGCACGTACTCCCAGACGGGATCTCGGGGGCTCGCGTGGAACAGTCCGACGGGCTCGTCGAGCCGCGCGGGCTCGAGCTTGTCGAGGTACTCGCGGGTCTCGGGGGTGATGACGCTCTGAGTCCACCGCGCCGCGAGCGCCGCCCCGCGCGAGAACTCCTCGAGCGGGAGCGCGCCCCGAACACCGAGGTCGTGGTTCCCGGCGAGGCAGATCGCCGCGTAACGCCGGGCCAGCTCGACGCACGCGTCCGGCTCGGCGCCGTAGCCCACCAGGTCGCCCAGGCACCACATCTCCTGGCACTCGGAGGTCTCGATTGCGTCCAGCACGGCCTCGAAGGCATGCCGATTCCCATGGATGTCAGAAACGATTGCGACTCTCATTTGCGTGGCGGCCCGGTGGCGAGCGGGGCTACAGTCTTGCGGGTGAGACACCCCTCGCGCCACCAGTTGTTTGCATCAGTGCTGCTTGCGCTCGCCGCTGCGGAGGGTGGCGTCCGTCTGCTGTCTCCGCGAGAGCGGCCAATCGAGCCTGCAGACATAGATCTTCACAGTTTTTTCAGCGACGCGGAGATTGAACGTGGCGCCCGGTTCGCCCGGCCTCAGCTGGCGCTCGGAATGGCGCGCGCGGCGATCGAGCTCGGCGCGCTCGCGTTCGTGGTGCGCCGGCCGCCCCGGTGGCTCTCTCGTGGGTCGGATCGCCCGGCTCTCGCGGGTGCGCTGACGGGGGCCGGACTCGCCGTCGGCCTGTCGTTGCCGGCGCTGCCGGTGTCGGCGATCTCGCGCCGCCGTGGCATGAAGGTCGGGCTCGTCACGCAGTCGTGGCGTGGCTGGGCCGGCGACCTGCTCAAGGGCGCGGCGATCGAGTCGGTGCTGGCGGGCGCCGCGGGCGGGGCGGCCGTCACCCTGACCAGGCGCTATCCGCGCCGGTGGTGGCTGCCTGCGTCAGCGGGATCGGTGCTGTTCGCGGGCGTCCTGACGGCGCTCGCGCCCGTGGTGCTCGAACCCCTGTTCAACGATTTCACACCGTTGCCGGAGGGGGAGACGCGATCCGACGTGCTCGATCTCGCGCGTGCGGCGGGCGTCAAGGTGGGGGAGGTGTACTCCGTCGACGCCAGTCGCCGTACCACGGCTGCCAACGCGTACGTGGCCGGGCTGGGCCCGACCAAGCGGGTCGTGCTGTTCGACACGCTGCTCGACCGCTACAGCCGCGACGAGATCCGCGTCGTGGTGGCGCACGAGCTGGCCCACGTGCGTAATCGCGATGTGCCGCGCGGCGTTCTGTATGCGGCGATCGTCGCGCCGGCCGCCGCGCTCGCGATCCAGCGTCTGAGCTGGGAGCTGTCGCCCGAGCGTGCATCCGCCGGTGCGCTCCCCGCGCTCGCGCTGGCCGGGGCCGCGGTGGGCGCGCCGACGGGAGTGATCGGGAACCGCCTGTCCCGGGCGGTCGAGCGCCGGTCTGACGCCTACTCGCTGGTCTTGACCGAGGCGCCTGAGGCATTCATCTCGTTCGAGCGCGCGATCGCGGTCCAGAACGTCGCCGATCTCGAGCCTCCGCGCTGGCTGACCTCGCTGACGGCCACGCACCCGCCAACGGCCGAGCGTATCGGCGCGGCGGTCAGCTTCGCTCGCCGGAATGGCAACGCCGCCGGTGCAATGGCCGACGGGGGTTATTCGTCGTCTTCGTCGTCGTCGTCGTCGGACTCTTCGAGTCTCTGACCGCCGCCGTATTCGGGCAGGTTCTTGATGCCCTCACGGGTCTGCCACTTCGAGTAGTTGTCCTGCATGGCGTCGATGAGCTCGCGCATGAACTTGGCGCTCAGGTTGATGCGCGAGACGACGACGCCGGGGATCTCGTCGTCCTCCACCTCGTGGTCCACACGCGCGAACGTGATCGTGAACTCGTAGTCGGAGTGGCTGACGTTCGCGAAGTTCGCGTATACACCGGCCATGATGTCCGGCGAGAAGTGGATGTTGATGTGCCGCTCCTGGCGGCCGGGATCGTCCATGGGAACGTAGTATCCCATCGTGAGGATCCTCGTCGTCGCTGTCGGCAGGCTGCGCCCACCGTTCTCCGACGATGTCCAGCACTACCAGAAGCTGCTCGCCCGGCACGTCAAGCTCGAGCTGATCGAGGTGCGCGAGGATGAGCAGGTGGGTCGGCGGATTCCTGATCGAACGTTTGTCTCGCTGCTCGATCGCGGGGGCGAAGAGTTGGATTCGGTGTCGTTCAGTCGTTGGCTGGAGGAGCGGCGCCAGAGTGGGATGGACGTGTGCTTCGTGGTCGGTGGCCCGTTCGGCCTCGATCTCGACGCGGTTGACCACCGGCTGTCGCTCGGGCGGATCACGCTGCCTCACCAGCTAGCGCGAGTGGTGCTGCTCGAGCAGCTCTACCGCGGTCACAAGATCCTGGCCGGCGAGCCCTATCACTACTGATGGCTGATTGGAGTCAGAGCGGCGCCTGGATGTTCCCGGGCTCGGACGATGGCAAAGAGCGCGCGAGTGCGCTCGCGCAGCGAGAGCACGCCCGCCGCGAGGTGCGCCTGTTCATCCGGCGGCTGGGGATCCTGCTCGGCGCTTTGGGTCTGATGGTGATCGCGGGCACGATCGGGTTCGCGGTGATCGAGCACGTCTCGCCGGCTTACGGGTTCGAATGGACGATCGACACGGTCACCACGCTCGGCTCGATCCCAGATCCCTCGGACGCAGCCGGCCGCGCGCTCAAGGTCGGCCTCGAATTGCTCGGCATAGGTACGCTCTTCTACGCCCTCGCGACCGTTGCGGAGTTCTTCGTCTCGGGGCAGCTGAGTGGCGTTCTTGAGGAGCGCCGGATCGAGAAGATGATCAATTCGTTCACCGACCATTACATCGTCTGCGGCTTCGGCCGTGTGGGACGCCAGGTTGCGCGCGACCTGCGGGCCGCGGGCGCCAGGTTCGTCGTGATCGACCCAAATCCCGTTAATCGCGAGTCCGCGCTCGCGACCGGCGCCCCTCTGATCGAGAGCCAGCCGTCGGACGACGAGATCCTCAAGCAGGCGGGGATCGAGCGTGCCCTCGGGGTGATCGCGTGCGTCGACTCGGACGCCGAGAACATCTTCATCGCGCTCACCGCGCGGGAGCTGCGCTCGGACGTGTTCATAGTCGCGCGGGCCTCGGCCGAGGACTCCGAGAAGAAGCTGCTGCGCGCCGGGGCGGACCGGGTGATCTCGCCCTACAAGACCTCGGGAGCGGCGATGGCGCGGGTGGCGCTCCGTCCCCAGGTCGGCGGCGCCCTCGATGTGGCCGACTACCGGATGGAGGAGATCGAGGTCTCACCGGTCTGCGAAGGGGTCGGCAAGAAGATCGCCGACGTGACAGGACGTGCGCTGATCATCGCCGTACGGCACCCGGACGGCGAGCTCGAGACCCAGCCGCCGCCCCAGACGGTGCTTAACTCCGGCGACCTGATCATCGCGATGGGTGCGCCGACCGCGATCGAGCGGCTCGAGCGGACGTTCCAGCCACCGCGGGTCCACTCGGGAATCCGCCCAGCCATTCCGGGCCTGTGAACGACAGGTTGGCGAACGCCCCGTTGCAGCAGCTCGCCGCTGCCGTGCGTTCTGCCGCGGCGGCTGTCCGCGGCTCCGCGGGCGAACCGTCCGCGCAGCCCACGCTTGACCGGCCGCGACACAAGGGCCAGGGCGACTACTCGACGAACGCCGCGATGCTGCTCGCGCCGGTGCTGTCCTCGCCGCCGCGGGCGATCGCCGAGCGGATCGGCGCGGAGCTGTCGACGACGCTCGGCGATCAGCTCGAGCGGGCCGAGGTGGCCGGGCCCGGGTTCGTGAACCTGTGGCTGTCGGATGACTGGCACCGCCGTGCTTTGCGTTCGGTGCTCGGCGCCGGCGAGCGGTACGGAGCGGGCGGGGCGGACCCGGCCGAGCGGATCTCGGTCGAGTTCGTCTCGGCGAACCCGACCGGCCCGCTGGTCGCGGCGAGCGGACGCCACGCGGCCTACGGTGACGCGCTGGCGCGGATCCTCGAGCACTTCGGGCACTCGGTCGTGCGCGAGTACTACTTCAACGACGCCGGCAACCAGATCCGGTTGCTGGGGGCGTCCGTGCAGGCCCGGGCTCGGGGCGAGGAGGTGCCCGAGGGCGGCTACCACGGGTCGTATGTGTCCGATCTGGCGGCGGCCATCCCAGGGGCTTCCGATGCCGGCGTCGAGGAGGTGTCCCGGGCTGCGGTCGACATCTTGCTTGCGCAGATCAAGGCCACGCTCGATCGCTACGGCGTCGTGTTCGACGCCTACTTCAGCGAGCGGACCCTGCACGAGGGCTCGCCGAGCCAGTTGCAGCGCGCGCTGGCGCTGCTCGAGCAGGTCGGGCACGTCTACCACGCCGACGGCGCGATGTGGCTGCGGACGACGAGCTTCGGCGACGACAAGGACCGGGTGGTCGTCCGTTCAAACGGCGAGCCGACCTACCTCGCGGCCGACATCGCCTACCTCGAGAACAAGCGCGAGCGCGGCTTCGAGCGGCTGCTGGTGCCGGTGGGGTCAGATCACGCCGGGTATGTCCGCTCGATGAAGGCGGCGATGGCGGCCCTCGGCGGCGACCCCGACACGGTCGAGCTCCCGCTGTTGCAGTTCGTCCACCTGGTCGCCGGCGGCGAGGTGTTCGCGATGTCCAAGCGTCGCGGGGACTTCGTGACGCTCGACGACCTGCTCGACGAGATCGGCGTCGACGCGACCCGGTACTTCATGCTGCAGCGGTCGCACGACCGAACGATCGAGCTCGACGTCGAGCTCGCGCGCAAGCAGTCGCGCGAGAACCCCGTCTACTACATCCAGTACGCCCACGCTCGCATCGCCTCGATGCTGCGCCGGTTGCCTCCGGAGCGGGTCTCGGATGCGTTGGAGGCGGACTGGGATTCGGTCCCGCTCGAAGGTCCAGAGCGCGACCTGATCAAGAAGCTCGTCGCGTTCCCGGGTGAGATCGCCGAGGCGGTCGAGCGCCGCGCGCCCCACCGGATCGCCGGCTACGCGCTCGAGCTCGCCCAGGACTTCACCGCGTTCTACGAGGCGTGCCGGGTTGTCGGCGCGACGCCCGAGACGGTGGAGTCACAGCGGGTTGCCCTGTCGGTCGCGGCGCGGACGACGATCGGGCTGTCGTTGTCGCTGCTCGGGGTCAGCGCCCCGGACGCGATGTAGTGAGACCCGCTAGCCGCGGAACTGGCTGAGCTCTTGGTCGAGCCGCTGCTCGTCGGCGGGGTCGAACGCCGGCGCGGCAGGCGCACGCGCCCGGGCGCTCGCGCGAGTGCGGCGCCTCCAGCGCGGCAGCGTGAACGCGAGGATCGCCGCCCCGATGGCCAGGATCACCAGCGGGATGATGTAGACCGTGAGGTTGAACCCGTGCGCCGGCGGCTTGGCCAGGACGGCGGCCCCGTACTGCGCAACCATGCTCTTGAGAATCTGCGGCTTGGTCTCGCCCTGAGCGATCAGCATCCGGATGTAGGCGCGCTCGGAGTCGGCCTCGAGCGACTGCGCGACCGGCAGCGGCTCGTGGCACTCGGTGCACATGAGGTCGTTTTCGATGTCGGTCAGCGACGGACGCTGGGTCGCCGCCGTGGAGGCGGCCGCCGGCGGCCCGCCTGCGAGTGTGAGCAGTCCGGTCGCGAGCAGGAGGGCGAGCGTCGCGGTTCGGAGGATTGTGCGGGTCATGCCGACCGGGCGAGGACTTGCGCCACCGTCTGCTCGAGCCAATTCCCGGCGAGTTGGTAGCGACGCAGGGCGACGACTCGCCCCTGGCGGTTGATCAAGAAGGTCTCGGGAACGCCGTTCGTCCCGAACCCCTTGACGAAGTTCCCGCTCACGTCGCGGACCACCGGGTAGGTGATGCTGTGCGCGCGGACGAACTGCTCGGAGTCGCTCGAGTTGTCGAGGAAGGTGACCCCGAGCACGGTTCCGCCGTGCTTGACCAGCTGGCGCTCCTCCTGCTCGAGGATCGGAGCCTCGGCTTCGCACGGCTGGCACCAGGACGCGAACACGTTGAGCACGACGAACTTGCCGCGGAAATCGGCGAGGCTCTCACGGCCCGAAGAGCCGAGGATCGGGAGCTGAGTGCGGGCGCCCGGTGCCATCGGATAGTCCCCGCGTGCGACCGCGGCGTCGATCGACGTGTTCGTTCCTTGATGGGCGACGCCGAAGGCGAGCAGCGCCAGCAGCCCCGCGGCGACGAACACGGCGGCGGCGGGAATCGCGTAGCGGCGCATGAGCGGAGAGTAATACGCGGGTTTCAGTTCCGGATCGCGCCCGCACGGTGCGGGATTTCGACCGAAGACGCGCAGTTCGTTTCCAACATCCGGGCGCAGTCGGTTGCGCGGCCGCGTCCGCACGTGAGATGGTTGCGATCGGACCCGGGGGCGATCAGACACGAACCTTCTAGGTCAAGTTGCCCGCCCGCACCGATTGGATCGACCCTCACGAGCCCCGCCATAGCGGCGAGGTCGGGTCCGAGACCCCGTTTGCCGTCCACCTGGAGCCGATGCGCGATGGCTGGGTGCGCGTCCGCGTCGAGGGCGAGCTCGCGCTGAACAGCTCAGCGACCCTCGAGCGGGCCGTCGAGGCCGAGTTAGTGGCGAACAGCCACGTGCTCCTCGACCTCTCGAGGATCGACTTCATCGACTCGGCCGGCCTCCGCGCGATGACCGCGCTCGTCCGGACCGCCAAGGCCACCGGCCGCGAGCTCAGGCTGAGCGCCGACTTGCCGGCCCACGCCCGGCGCCTCATGGAGATCGTCGGCCTGCTGCCGTTCGTCCCGATCGGGGTCGACGATCCGTGGGTCGAGAGCTCGCGTCCGCCGCGGGACGCCGCGTCCGGCTGATCCGGATTCGCCAACCCTGCAATCGCTAGCATTGCCGGGCACTTGCGGACGTAGCTCAGTTGGTAGAGCGTCGGCTTCCCAAGCCGAAGGTCGCGGGTTCGAGACCCGTCGTCCGCTTCAGGAGAGGGTCGGCAACGCTCGGAATTTGCCTGCAAATCCGGCAGGGCGGCATGATCTGCCGGTTCATGCCTCGTCAGCGCGTTCCGGCCGCTTCCAGCGCTCGCCGCGGAATCCTTGGGTCTTCTTTGGGTCGCCAGCGGCGACGTCATGGCTCGGGGGCGAGCTGGCGATCGAAGGGGTCGAGCTGCGTCAGACGGGCGAGCACTCCGGGCCGCCGCGGCTGGAGCGAACACGAGCGAACAGCGTGACGAGGAAGGGTTCAGACCACGCTCATGTACAAGCCGACGGGCGGGATCGTCGAGGTCCGGGAGAACGTCGAGTTCGAGACCAAAAACGACGTCTCGTTGCCAAGCCCGATCATCGGTCTATCCCCGTTCTGGTCGTTGACTAGGCCCGCTTGTCGCGCCTACCACGCGCAAACAGCCGCAAATTCCGCTGATCTCGCCGCACGGATCCCTGCAAATTGCGACGAAGATCGCGCGCCCGGCGACGCCGGAAACGCTCTGAATAGCAGGCGAAAACGACCGCGGAGACTGGGATCGGCCAATTCCACGCTCTAGATCCGTACAGCACGATTGGGTAGGGTCGGATCGCCGTGCAAGAGAACCTCCGTAGTGTCGCGACAGGCAGAGGCGTCGGAACGGGCGCCGGAGGGGAACGCCCGGGCGCGGTCGCGCTATCGGCGTCTTCTCATCTCACGCACCACCACATCGGAGATCCTCGGGTATCCGCAGGTGAAGCGCACCTCAGGGAACCTCGTCGCAAGCACACGATGTACATGCGTTCCACGGCGGCGGCGTTGCTGCAGCGTGAACCGAGTAGTCGCGACGCTGCCGCGTACTCGCGGTCAGGTTCGAGAGGGTGAGGTAGCACTGCCCGTCAGTTCGGCAAACCCTGGCTTCGCAGCCCCAAGGTATGCGCTCGAACTCGATGGCGTGCACGATTGCTGGCTGGTGAACGCTGAGGGCGGGTACGCGACGAGCGACGTGGTCGTGGAGAAGATCGGCGCGGACCTGATCGCTCACAAACATCTTGCGAGTGTTCGGTATGAGGACTTAAGTCTCACTTTCGGCGAGGGGATGGGGCCGGGCCTATTCGACTGGATGCGTTCGGCGGTTGCCCGGGAGTGGCGGCGGAAGAACGGAGCGGTCGTCACGTACGACTACGACGGCAAGGAGGTCGAGCGGCTCGAATTCACGAACGCCCTGCTTGGCGAGATCGACTTGCCGGCGCTCGACGCGGCGTCGAAAGACACGGTCCGCATGACGGTCAGGTGCCAACCTGAGTACACCCGAAAGCGGCCCAGTGCCAACACAGTGGTGGGCGCGGCCGCTACCGCAGCGGTTCAGAAGAAGTGGCTGCCGTCCAATTTCCGGTTGAGTATCGGCGGCCTGGATTGCACCAAGGTCAGCAAGATCGAGGGGATGCCGGTCGGGCTGAAAGTGCCGCAGTCCGCCGGGGGCGAGATCCGGGACTACGCGAATGATCTCGCCCATCTCGAGATTCCGGACCTTGTCGTCGCCCTTGCCGAAACTGGCGCAACGACGTGGGAGCAGTGGTACGAGGACTTCGTGATCAACGGCAACAACGGTGCAGACAAGGAGAAGAGCGGCACGCTTGACTACCTGGACCCAAGCATGCGCAATGTTCTCTTCAGCGTGGGTTTTCGCGGCCTTGGGATCTTCAAGTTCTTCCCCGAGAACGCCGAGGCGAACTCGCAGAATCTGCGTCGCGTACAGGCCGAGATGTACTGCGAACAGCTCGCGCTCGTTGCCGGGGAGTTCGGCGCGGGACCGCCGCTCACGAGCGGAGCTACTCGTCCCCAACCTCTGTCGCGAGTAGCCCAGCAAGCGCTGCAAGGCCTTCTCGCGGCACGCCCGGCGGAAGCCGGTCACGCAGTCACCCGGCCCGGACAGGCACCCTGACCGGTGTCTCCACTCTAATGTGATACCCGAGTTTCCTTATGCAAGCCGCTTTCGACACCTCGGAAGCGCGCTGCGGAGTGCTGGGTTTACGGATCGTGGGCTGCAGGAGCGTCTGGCAATCGACGCGCAAGACCTCGTTCGTCCACTTGATCTCCCCACAGCGACGCTACGCCTGGGCGAGGACGTGGACGCGCTTGCGACGTTCGTCAGGCTCTTCTATCTGAACCTCGAAACTCCGCTTGCGCTTCTCGATCTCGATGATCCGTTAGTCGCTGAGTTGCTCGACGCCGAAGCGCTGGTTCATGACGGCAGAACGGCTCACGCGACTATTCGCCTGTCGCCATACAGGGATCTGATCCTCGCGAGCGATCCATTGTCCGTGGCGGCGGCTGATCTCGTTCAGGGGCCCACGGTGCCAGCGGACCTCTTGGCCTCTGTCACCGTCAGAGATCACGCAGATCGCGTGCTCGATCTTGGCGCAGGTGGAGGCGTACAAGCGCTGCTGGCTGCGCGGCACGCTGGCCAGGTAACAGCAATCGATGCTAATCCGCGCTCAGCATGGTTCGTTCAAGCAAACGCTGCACTGAACGACGTGCAGAACATAACGACCGTTACAGGAGACTGGTTCGGTCCGGTCGATGGTGAAAGGTTCGATCTCATCGTGTGTAATCCGCCCTATGTCATTTCGCCCGACTCAACATATCTGTACCGTGACAACGGCTGGGACGGCGACGATCTTTGCTGGTCACTTCTCGAGGAAGCGGTAGCCAGGCTCAACGACGGCGGCTACTGTCACATGGTCTGCAACTGGATCGAACGGGCAGACGACCGTTGGCCAGCGGCTGTCAGGCGACGCCTCGAGGATTTACCTTGCGATGCGTGCGTCATTCGATACGGAGGGAGTGATCCGCTTCGCTACGCGAGCGTTTGGAACAGAACGCTGAAGGAAGACCGTGATGCTCATGAGCACGTTCTTCGCCGCTGGCTCGCCTACTATGACCGGCTTCAGGTCCGCGAGATTGGACAAGGCATCGTGGTACTGAGGCGGACGCACGGACGCCGGCCACGGATGCTGCTTCGCGAAGGAAGAAGAATGCCGGAGTTCGGAGAGAGCGCCAGTGAGCACACCAAAGCCATATTCGAAGCGATGGACGTCGCCATGATGAGCGACTCAGATGTGCTTGAGAGTCGCCTGATGGCAGGACCCGGTCTGAGGATCGAGCAGCAATACGCGACTTACGACGGAGCGCAGTTCGCCGTTCCCGCGGCGACCGTGTCTCTAGAGCCTGGATTGGGCGTCAGCACACTTATCGATCCCGACCATGTCCCGGTGGTGTTGAGTCTGCGGGCGGACCGTGCACTGGTGGATGTGGTTGCTGATCTTGACCTTGCCTCAAGCCACGACGGCGCGACAATCGCGAACCTACTGCGCACGTTTCGCGAGCTGATCTCTTTGGGACTGGTCCTGGTGTCTGAGGCCGATCTCAAAGGCAGTTAGGCGGTGCATCCGTCGGCGCCATCGGACGGAGGCTGGAGTGGTCAGTCCGTTGTCGGTCGCGGGGGGATAGCGCCGGCGGGCAGTAACGGGGCGGACACTGCGACACGTCCCTTGTCCTCCGCGAGCGACGGTCCGCCCACGGCGATCCTCGAGTATGACTGCCCGGCAGCCACCGTCGACCCACCGTTCGGACTCCCCGCGTCAGCGGCGGCGGCCGTGTGACCATCGAGACTCTGCATCTCGATCCTCTGGAAAGCGAACGAGACCTCTTCGAGCTCGCGCGTGTCGCCCGGCGCCCCCGGCGTAGGCGCATCGACGTGCATCAAGACGTTCACGATGCTGGCGTTCGTGAGCTTGATCGTGTAATAGATGCTCTCCACGCCCGCTGGTGTCGTCTTCAGGAACTCGAAGTTGACCTCGGGGATTGACTCGTTTTCGACGATCGCCTGATAGATCTGGGGGGAGGCTGCGTCCCACTCCTTGACGAGCAGCACGGACTCGTGCTTCGGCGGGCCGAGCGTCAATCCTTGCGCGTCATGCGGAGACGCGATCTCATACCGGAACGCCAGCCCTGCGATCTTGTTCCCCTGGGGCCCGTGCACATCCGGGCCCTTGAACTGTCCCTGCTTGCTGCCTCGGATCGTCACGTAAAAGCGGTTGGCCATCCTGACGCCCGCCGCTATCCATCACCGAAACGCAGGCGCACGATTGCCGTGGCGTCCTTGATCCGCAGGGCGAAGCGCTCGAAGACGCGCAACTGGAGCATTCCATCGGCACCGACCTGGGTAAAGGAGGTGAGGGGATCGACCCCGATGACGAGATCGATGACGTTGCCGCCGACGGAGAACACGACCCCAGTCCCGGCTGGCAGAGCCCCGGTTCCGGCAAAACCCTGCGTGGCCAGCGGACGGATTCGATCGGCAGGAGCGATGAGAGTTCCCGGCAGCGGCGCGAAGCTGTCCGCGTATAACTCCGAGTGAAGCGCCACCGCGTACGGTCCCACATGCCCGCGCGTGCCGAGCTCCGCGATCGCCTCGACGACGGCGGCGAACGTGCGCTCCCCGAAGTGCCCGTCTTCGGCCGGAGCGACCGGGATCACGGGGTCCGGCGCGCTGTCGACGAGGCCGATCCCGATCGAACCGCGCCTGCCGACAAGCTCCGGAAGGGCGGCGGCATCGCCTCGGAAGATGAGCAGATCCTCGGCGAGCACGATGAGGCTGGTGGCGCGCACGGCGAGCGTGATCGCTGTGAGCGAGCCGGGATCACCGTCGGCCTGCTGCTGCGTCAGCGTGAAGGCGGCCTGCAACTCGACCAGCGGTGTGATTTGGCCCTCGTCGATCGCGAGGCGGCCGGGTGAGATCACGTCGGCCGGCACGGTGAGCACGTCGGGGAACGGCCCGACAAGGGGGATCAGCGTCGCAGCAACCCCCGAGCGTGTCGCCTCGTCGTGGACCGCTCGGTCAAGTCGGTCCCATTGCTCCTGCGGCCAATCAAGGGCCGCCCGTCCGACGTTCACGGACATTGAGGCGATCCTAAGCCCGCGAACACACAAGATGCAAGGGCACAGTGACGACGGCGACAATGCGCGTCTTGCCGCTCCCAGACGCCTCGCGCCTACTATCGATGCCAGAGAAGCGCTGGCTTGCCCTGGGCGGACGCCTGCGCCAAATCGGCGTAACCCCCGACGCCGTGGCCGAGATCGAGGCGGTGGCAGTGGCGCTTCCCGACGCGGCTCGCGCCGCGTTGCGCCACTGGCACCTGCGCAGGTCGGGGGCACCCGCCGCCACCGCGATGCGGCTGCTCGTCTTCAACGATGCCGTATCCCGGCAGGACGCCTCGCGCGCGCTCGGCCGTGACCTGGTGACGGAACTCGAGCGGATCGGTCTCGTGGGGACGCGCCGCGACGGCCAGCTGTCCTCGCCCTTCAACATCAACCTGGTCAACGACCTCTACGTCCTGTGCGACGACCTCACGCATGGCGGTGAGGCGGTCATGGGCGCGGGCCACACCACCTCGGTACTGGCCCAAGCGGCGTATCCGCGCCAGCGCGCAGATCGCGTTCTCGACCTCGGTTGCGGCGCCGGGACGATCGGCCTGCTGTTCGCAGAGCAGGCCGAGCGCTGCGTCTGCACCGACGTCAATTCCCGGGCACTCGTACTAACACAAGTCAACGGCGCGATTAACGGCATCGCCAACCTCGACATACGCGAAGGCGATCTCTTCGAACCCGTACAGAGCGAGGCATTCGACGTCATCGCTTCGCAGCCGCCGTTCGTGGCGCGCCCATCCGGTGTCGGCACGGCCACCTTCCTGCACGGCGGCGAGCGTGGTGACGAGCTCGCGCTCCGCCTGCTGGCGGCACTCCCGGATCGGCTGGCACCGGACGGCCGCGCGTGCCTGCTCGTCGACTGGCCGCTGGTCGACGATGAGCCGCTCGAGCGGCGCGTTCGCGCCGCTCTCGAGAGCGAGCGACTCGACGTCCTCCTCATCGAGCTGCCGCGGCCCGACCTCGATGACTACTGCGCTAGGTACGCCAGCGCCCAGCATCCGACGTACGGCCCCGCGTTCAGCAAGGCCGCCGTCGGCCTCCGGGAGCATCTGGAGCGACTCGGCGTCCGTGCGCTGCAGCCCACAGTCACCGTTATCGGACGCGCTGTCGGCCGAGACGGCTTCACCGCGCACCTGGATGCCTCGACGAGCCGAGCGGCCGACGTCACGGCCGAGAGGATCGACGCACTGCTCGCAACCCACGACCTACTGGCGCGCGGAGAGCACGCGCTGGGCGACGTGCGGCTTCGCGTCGCGGGTACGTCGGCGACCGTCGAGCGGCCGCTCGGCAAAGCGGCCTCGTCGGCTCGGCTCCGCCTGTCGCCGTCAGCGCTCGTGCCCGAGCTCGAGCTGAGCCCCGACGCGGTCCTGCTCGTTTCGCTGATCGACGAGCATCCGACCGTAGCGGTGGCGGCGAAGGCCTTCGCCGAGCAGCGCGGATTGCCGCAGGGCGCTGCAACCGACGCGATCTTCATAGCCGGTGTCCGTCAAGCACTCGCCCAAGGCCTGCTCGAGCCCTGGTTGACAGCTGCTCGCACGGTCGAATAGGTTCGGTGGGCACGGTGCTCTCGCTGAAGTTCGGAGGTTGAACGGTCCGTGGTGGTGGCATCCCAGATTCACGCGGGGCGCCTCGCCGTCGAGATCGAGGGCGAGCAGGTGTGTTGGGCGACGAGCATGGAGGCTGGACCTGCCACCGCCGAGGTGGTCGAGCAGGCGGTTGCCGGCGGCACATTCATGCTCAAGCGCATCGGCGGCGTTGGCTATGAGCCCATTCGGCTGACCTGCGGGCCCCGAATTGCCTCAAGCCTTTTTGGCTGGATGCACGAGATGCTGTCCGGCACCCAGCAGGCGAAGAATGGGGCCCTGATCGCGGTCGACTACGCGGGCTCGGTGATCGACCGGCTCAACTTCACCAATGCGCTGATCACCGGCCTCACCCTGCCCGCGCTTGACGCGGGCTCACGTGAGGCCGGCTGGTTCGTGATTGAGCTCAGTCCCGAGCGAACCGAACTCGTGTCGTCCAGTCCGGCAGGGAGCTACCAAGGGGTGTCGTGGCCGGGGGGCAACTGGGCGGTGTCGAACTTCCGCCTCACGATCGCCGGGCTGGATTGCACCAAGGTCGCCCAAGTCGACGCCCTGCCGATCAGCGTGGCCGTTGTGCCGCAGCGGGCGGGACCGCAACCTACCCCTGCCGTCGTTCCGGCGCATGTCGGGATCCCGGACCTCAGCGTAGCGCTGCCTCCTCCGGCGTCCGACTTCGTCCAATGGCACGAAGACTTCGTCATCCATCCGTCCGCGGGAACTCACGAGAAACATGGTCAGCTCGACTATCTCGCTCCGACACCGCACGACACCCTGTTCAGCGTCACCTTCGATCAACTGGGCATCTACAAGCTGACCCGCTCCTACGACGCCTCAGCACAGGTGGGACAGCGTGTCCGTGCCAGGATGTATTGCGGACGGCTCCAACTCTCTCCCGGCATTGTCGGGCAGCCATCGTCCACCAGCCAGCCCGGCGCGACCAGCCCTCCTCCGCTTTCTCGAGTGCTCATCCAGGACCAGGCGGCGGCGCCCACGGGACCTCGCATTTCAAACTTCACCCGCGTGCCGTCCGAAGGCCTCGATCGCGATCTTCCGGCCGACTCGGCGGAGGCAGCGCTGATCCAGCGAGGGTTCGCGCCGCCATACGTACCGGTCGGGCCGAATCTGGACAATTGATCGCCGCGACGGAGCCCAAGGCAAACGCGATGCGAGCTCCCCGCGTGCTCCTGCTCTCGATGCCGTGGGACCAGCTCGAGTACCCCTCGATCCAGCTCGGCATCCTCCTGGCCGTCCTCGAGCGCGCCGGCGTCCCGGCGGAGGTGCGTTCGCTCAATCTCGACTTCATGGAGCACTGCCTGCAGGCAACGGCCGCACACGCCGACGACGACAGGCTCTCGATCAGCTCGTACCACGCCGTCGTCATGTGGTCACGAGATGTGAGCCTCGGGGACTGGATCTTCTCGACGGCGCTTAGATCGCCCGCGCCTGCTGATGAGGACGATCTTTACCTCGAATTCCTGCGGCGATCTGGAGTGCCGGAGGACGTGATCGGCGTGGCGCTCCGCTTCCGCTCCGCCGTTCCATCGTTTCTCGAGCGGATCGCGGAGGAGGTTGCCGACGCCGCGCCGGCGATCGTCGGATTCACGACCGCCTTCAACCAAACGCTTCCTTCGCTTGCCCTCGCGACCGCGATCCGCGCCCGCCTCGGAGACGCCGTGCGGATCGTCTTCGGGGGTGCGAACTGCGAAGGGCCGATGGGCGCGGCGCTCCACCGAGTCTTCCCGATCATCGACGTGGTCGTCCGCGGGGAGGGCGAGCGCGTGCTACCCGATCTTGCCGTGGACCTGCTTGCCGGCCGCCCCCTACGCTCACATCCTGGGCTGTGTTACCGCGAACGGGACGGAGACCAGATCGTCGTTCCCGAAGCGCCGGACGTCGTGTCGCTCGACGAGGTGCCGACGCCGCGATACGACGAATATTTCCAGCGACTCGGACGCACGAGCTTCGCCCCCCGAATCTCACGTGATGTGACGATTCTCTACGAGAGCGCCCGAGGCTGCTGGTGGGGCGAACGGTCGCACTGCTCGTTCTGCGGGATTTCCGATCATGCGCTGTCGTTCCGCGCGAAGAGCCCGGAGCGCGTGCTCACCGAGCTCGCCCAGCTGGCGCGACGCCATGGACGGCTCGACTTCTTCTTCGTCGATTACATCCTCAACCGTGCGTACTTCGACGATCTCCTCCCACAGCTGCGCGACGCCGGTCACGACCTGCGTATCTTCTGCGAGACGAAGGCGAACCTTCGGAGGGCTGAAGTCCGGCTCCTGCGCGAAGCCGGGTTCACGGCGATCCAGGCCGGCGTGGAGAGCCTGTCGACGCCGGTGCTGAAATTGATGCACAAGGGCGTGACGGCGCTGCAGAACCTTCGCCTTCTGAAGTCCTGCGCAGAGTACGGCGTTCGGCTGTACTGGAACCTTCTTTTTGGGATACCCGGGGAGCCGCCGGAGGAGTACGAGGCGATGACGGACCTCGTCCCGTCGCTCGCGCACCTCGAACCGCCGCGACTCGTTCCACTTCAGCTCGACCGCTTCAGCCCGTACTTCGAGGACGCGGCAAGCTTCGGAATCGTCCCTCACGGCCCCCGGCGCGATTTCCGTTTCGTGTATCCGCGTGCCCACGTCGACGATGCCGACCTTGAACAGATCGCGTACTCGTTCGAATTCCATCACGAGGATGGGCGTGACCCCGACGTGTACACGGCCGAGCTGCAGCGCGCTGTCCGCGAGTGGCAGGCCACCGGGCGTGGAGCGATAGGCACGCTCAGGTACCGGCGCGGCCCCGGCTTCCTCACGGTTGTCGACCGGCGGCCTACCCTCGAGCCGGCCGAGTATCACCTCGGGGAAGCCGAGGCCTGCATCTACCTCGCCTGCGAGGACGGCGCAACCACGCCCGAGGCCCTGCGCGCGTTGCGCGTCACCGGCTCGACTGAGTCTGCCGACGACGTCGAGCGTTTCCTCAAGCGGCTCGTCGACGCGCGGCTTGCGTGTCGGGTCGACGGGCGCTATCTCGCCTTGGCGCTGCCCAGCACGCCACGGACCGCAATGCGTGAGCAGAGATCCGAGGCGCAATCGGAGCCGCCGACGGTGCGCCGCCTTGCCGTCACGGTGCCGGGCTGATCGCTCGAGCCTCGATCAGGCCGTCCCCGACGCTCAAGGGCTCGAAGCCGCCGGACGCGAGCAGCCGGCGCCAGCTGGTCTCGTCGCGCTCTCGGCCGCCCAACGTGGCGAGTATGTGCAGGTCGGCCCATCTCCAGACGGGGGGACTACGCGGTTCGAGCACACCGTCGACAATCACGACCCGGGCACGCTCACGCGCGGCCCGCCGGATCGTGTCCAGGATCGCCCGCGCCGGCTCATCGTCCCAATCATGGAGGACGGCCGAGAGGATGTAGGCGTCGCCTTCGGGGACACGATCGAAGAAGCTGCCCGCGACAAAGTCGATCCGGTCGCCGAGTCGCGCGTCGTCGTGCATCGCCTCCGGCAAGTCGAACACGATCCCGCGCATGTCGAGACGATCGCGAAGGAACTCGATCAGCAACGAGCCGTCGCCACCTCCGATGTCGACGATGACCTCGTCTCCCCGCCACTGCAGGCGTCCAAGCCGCTCTGCCCGGGCATGGACGCCGTTCAACATTGCCCGGTCGAACACCTCGCGCTCGGTGGGATTCTCGGCCAGCCAGTGCCACAAGTCGGTCCCGTGCGCGCGGGCGAACGCCGGCGGCGCGCCGGTCGCGTCGAGCTCTGCGACTGCGCGGTAGTAGACGGCGCCGAACAAATGCGCCAACGCGCGCTGCGCCGGATCACGCAGGAGCTCCGAGGCGTCGGTGTTCGCGAAGACGCCGTCGTCGAACCTCTCGAACAGACCGTCGCTTGCGAGGGCATTCATGAGGCGCTCGAGCACATCGCTGTCGGCTCCGACCTCGCTCGCGAGCTGGGCGATGTCCTTCGGCCCGCCGGCCAGCGCGTCCGCAATGCCCGCGTCGGCGACAACCGCGAGCGCCCGCGTCATCAGCGCGCCGCGCAGGAAGTCCCAGAGGACGGCTTCGGGCGGTCGCCGGATCGTTGCTTGCGCTTCGCAGCCGGGCTCGCTCATTACCGCGGTCCAGGCTCTGCGTCATCCGGCTGGTAAGCGTGGATGTGCGACCGGGTCATTTCGAGTCGGACGCACACGAGGCGAATGCTCGCATCCGCCATCGTCACCGGCAACTGCCGATCATCGGCACCGCAAGCGGCTCCATGGCTACGACAGATCGTAGGAAGCTCGAAGCCGCGCCTCTTCCCTAGGTTGCGGCTGCGCAGATGACCGAAATGGTCGCGTGCAGCGTCACGGGCTCGAGCGGGCTCTGGGGGTTGTGGAGCGACGCCGTCCAGCCCGTTCCGCCGCTTGCCGGAGCCGAGTCGAACCAGATCGCGGGGCTTTCCGCTGACGTCACCCCACCGCTCAGCGCTTTCTTCCCATCCGGGCAGCTCACGCTCAGCATCGCCTTCGACTTCGGCCCGAGCGCCGTGGAAGCGCTCGTGACCTCCGCGCGGCCGGGTGCCGCCGACAGGCTGGTGCAGATCGCTGTCGTCGTTGTCGACGAGCTGGACGGGAGCGCGACAGGGTAGTTGCTCTTGAAGGCACTGGCCCACGTCGGCTGAGACGCCTGAAAGCTCGCCGCCGTCGTGAAGGGATGCACTTGAGGATCGCCGGTCGAAACTCCGCCGCCGAGCAGCGCGTATGTCGCGTCCAAGCATCGCGCCTCCCCGTCAGCGGCCCGCTGGTGGCCGAGGTTCATGCTGCCGGTCCGCAGTTCGTAGCCCGCGGGGCGATCCACGCAGACCGCGAATGGCGTTACGACTATTGCCGGGCCGGTCGAGACGACGTTCTCGTTCTTCGCCGACACCGTCCAACCCGTCCCGCCTGAAGCCGGGACATTGTCGAACACATTCGCAGCCTCGTTCAAAGTCGTGTAGCCGCCGCCGGTGGCCACCTTCCCACTCGGGCACGACGCACTTACTGTCGTCCCTGACGTTTCGCCGATGGTGGCAACGTTGCCCATGACGATCACGTAGCCGGTCATCGACGTCGGACCTGACGGTCCGTTCCCGACTCCGCCACACCCGGTGAACCCGATCGCAACGGCAGATAACACCACCGCCGAAACACCGCTCGGCATGACGCTGATGCTCCCACGCGTGCTCTGGCTTTACAAGGGGTTGGGCGTACGACGCTTCGGCCATGCGCAAAGGATGAGCGGCGGCATTGACGCCACATTGCTGCTTGTCTGTGAAGCTGAAGACCTCGTCGTCTCGATGGCACGTGCCGGCGGGGAGCTCCGTGAAACGGCACATCTGCGGGTGACTGCTTTGCGTTCTCAGCGTTGCCCGGTCTGACGAGTCTTTGGCGACACCTCGATCACGCCGGCGCCGGCGGCTCGCTATTCCTATGCCACGGCACGCATCGTGAGCGCGGGCGACTCCTTCAACGGGGAGCGGCGGTGGGAAGCGTCCGCTACCGCATCCGGTGGGAGGAATCGCCCGCCGCCGTTGCTGCGGCCGTGGCGAACCAATGGCGGCGCTAGTGGTGCCCAGAAGGCCGAAGCGATCGTGCCGGCGATCGAGCCCGACGATCGCTAGCCGGCCGGCGCCCGGCGGGTAACGACAAACGTCGCGGCATCGAGATGTCGCCGTAGGCATCGCCGGCTCCGGCGCGCCCGGGATCGCTTTCCAGCTGTGCGATCGTCGCGCGGCGGGCGCGATTCGATGGAACCGCACCGCTGAATTCGGGCGTTCCCGGTAGTGGTACGGAAGGTCTATCCTGCAGCCAGCGAACGACGCGTCCGGCGTGATAGGTGCTGGCCCGGAGCTCACTTCTCCGCGTCACGACCGAAGTTGATCTGCACGTAGCCGGGAGCGTCGCCCGAGTCACCGCCCGAATCAGCCCTGGCCGCCGGCAGGCCCTCGGCGCGCAGCAGCTCCGCGAGCTTTTCAGCTCGTGGTTTATCGTATTCGCTCCAATAGATGACGCGCGTCAGCGTCCTGCCGCCACCGCCCATTGCCTCGCCGGTGACCTGGAATATCGGGTTCGCTTTCAGCTTCTCCCTGATCTCGGCCGCCGCCTTGGACTGGACGATGTTTTCGGGGAGGAGATAGACACGGGTAGGCGCGGCCGCCAGCTTCCTGGCGGTCGCCTCATCCATCTTGGGCTTGGGTTTCGGCGGTGGAGCTTGCGGATTCTTCTTGGCCGTCTCAACAGCGTCGACCATCGCCGGCGAAACCGTTTGGCTGCGCCTCACGACTCTATGCGTGGGGTGCAGCGGCTTGTCCTTGCCCGTGGGATCCGGATCGCCCATCTGCAGGCGGATTTGTTGATCGAGCGTGTACTCGTGCGGATCGTCCCAACGGTGGGGGTTGGCGTACTTGTCGGGTATCTCGGCACCTGCGTACATTTTCGGCGCTTCCCGCTTGCCAGGAGTCATCTTGGGCAGCACTGGGTCCGCGTGCTCGATGTACATATTTCGGTAGTACACGATCATCGAGGGATCCGTCTGAGTAGCGACACCCGTAAGATTCACCGTCTTAGGGACTTCCACTTCGACCGTGATCGTCACGGAGTAGTTTGCGTCCAGAAGCCGACTAATCTCCGGAGTCAGCTCCGCGTACCTCGCTAACGCTTTGCCCTTCTCGTCGGACTGAATGTTCGAAATCTGTTCGGCCAGGAGCGCCTGTGCTCCAAACTCCAGAAGTGCGCCCTTCGCCTCCGCCCGGCTCGAGATGGTTTCCGTGACAGGGACTTCGCCGGACGGCCCACCGCCTCCTGACCCACGAGGAGGCCGATCCTGAACCGCGCCGTGAAGGAGCGCTGCTTCGGCATCGGCCGCGCTTACGTTCTCGCCCCGCGCCAGGAGTTCATTCAGATTGGAGCGCTGCGTTTCGGTCAGCCTGTCGTTCCATGCGACGGCCAGCTTGACCATTTCCCCGGTGCTGAGCCGGTACTTTTGACCTTCGGTCGGTGCGCCCTGACGGCCCGCCTCGGCAAAGATCTGGGCGTGGAAGTCCGCGGTTCTCTGCGTGGTATAGACCTCCAGGTACATTCCGCTCGCCTGATTCAGCAGCGCGCGCGTGACCCGATCTGCAAACAACGCTCGACCGACACCGCGTGTGGTCCCCCGTTCGGACTCCACGAAGCCCTTGTACACGGCCTCTCCCGGACCACCTCGTGACATGTCGTAACCAACGAACCGGAAATCGCTGCCTACTTTGGCCATAGCGATACGGATGTTCATCTCGGAGCCGCCCGCTCGTGAAAGCGTCAACATATCGCCGACAGTCAACTCGCCTCTGTTTTCCAGACGCGCGGCCTCACGTTCAAAACCCGCGTTGTTGATTTGGCCTTCGTTGCGCCACTGGAACGCCTTCCCGGACTCCATGATCCGGTCGCGGTATTCCTTGGGGATCTCGCCCGGGGAGTAGATCCCGTACGGCGCGTCCACCCACGTAGCTGTCCCTCCTTGCGGTGCGTACGTCTGGACACGCACCGTGCCGGGCGCAGCCGGGGCATTCGGTGCCGCCGGGGTCGAGACCTTCCCTGCGAAATCGGACCTGAAGTCGCGCTGCAACAACCGGCTCCCGCTCGGCTGCCCGAACCGCGTGAGTGCCTCAGTTGGACCCGGCGTCGCAGCTATGCTCCGCCGGAGCCCAGCTCGCCTGGCTACGCGTTCCGGCGTTGGAATCTGCCGGTCACCTGCCTCACCAGGCACCCGCGGCTGAGCTGGCCGCGCTCCCAGCAATCGCTGGACGGCCTGGTTGCCGATCGTCTGCTGCAACCCGAGAAGCGGGTGACCCCCGGCTGCGGCGGACGCGCTCGTGCCAGCCGGTGCCGGCGTTCGCCGGTCACCGTGCGACGCCGCCGGCAGCCCTTCGGAGTCCCGCGCTCTCATGTCCTCGCTGCGCTCGCACACGCAGGCCGGGAGAATCCGGGAACGCGCCTCGTCCGATGGCATCTCGGCAGGAGGCTCGCGCCATCGGTCGACTGACCGAGACGGCAACACCTGCACTCAGCGCCGCCTTGAGCCGCAGGCAGGGCATCCCCCACAGCAACCCTCCGCTGCAACCGAACAAATCGCTCCGGTTGCCACGTCTCGGCCGCCGGGTGCGCGGCGGGTCCCGGGAGCGGTCGAACGATCGCACAGCCGGGCCTCGTCGACGGCGCCCGCGCCAAGCTGTCTGATCGTGTCCTCATAACGTCGCGCCCGAGGCTTGGCCGCGCCGCCGACGGAACCAGGTCCGTCAGGCGCGCCTCAGCCAGGCAATAGTCGGGGTTGTTCATCGCGTCATCCTCGATCTCCTCAGCCTCTTCTCCCGCTCGGACCAAGCCCTATTGATCGATACAAGTCCGCGGACGACTGACGATCACGGTATCCCTGGGGACGCAAGGGCGGCAAGAATCCTTCCGGGCAACCACCTCGAGCGTGGTCAGCGACTCGTCGACGTCCTACTTGTACCTACACCACCGGCGTCCGCCCCGACTACGACGGGTGCCGTCGAGCGGGAGCGTTCGCCAGCGGGCAGGCCACCAGGAACTCGAGCCCCCGCTCCTCCCGCGAACGCGCAGAACTCTCAGCCGCCGCGAATCGGGAAGAGCAGACTTCTGGTTTCGCCCGAATTCAGCGGTGCGGTTCCATCGAATCGCGCCCGCCGCGCGACGATCGCACAGCTGGAAAGCGATCCCGGGCGGGCCGGAGCCGGCGATGGCCTACGGCGACATCTCGATGCCGCGACGTTTGTCGTTACCCGCCGGGCGCCGGCCGGCTAGCGATCGTCGGGCTCGATCGCCGGCACGATCGCTTCGGCCTTCTGGGCTCCCCTAGCGCCGCTATTGGTTCGCCACGGCCTCAGTTGTCTCGCCGCGACTGGCGGACGACTGCTTCGGCCCGGGGATGCACAAGCCGGGTCGCTGGTGCCAGCTGGACCGCCGCGCTACTGCTCTTCTCTACGGCATCGGCCAGTCCCTCGGCCCCCGGAGCGATCGCCCGCGCTCGGCCGTCCGCGTGATCGCAATGTGCGAAGAGCAATAGCCGGCGTCGTGGAGCCGCTTCCCACTCCTTTGCCACGGCTGCAGCAACGGCGGCGGGCGACTGCTCCTCACGGATGCGGTAGTGGAACCTTCCCACGACTGCTCCGCGCTGAAGGAGTAGCGCGCTCTCATGACTGCCGCCGTGGCTTAGCAGCAACGAGACTCTCCGCGCCGGGGACGCCTGCTTTGTCGCCTTAGCACTCGTCGCTCCCCACGTCGACATGTGGTCAAAGAGATGACATGAGCAGGCCCGTGGTTCGTGGCGTTGCGGTTGAGCCGGCGGGAGGTGGTCGGTCCTCCGTGTCGAACGGCTTGGGTTGAAGGCGTGCGCGGTTGCAGCCGCGCCGCCGGTCATTCGAATAGGAGGACCGACCGTGAGTGACGGTATGGCATTGGGCGGGCGTGACGCCGGCGCGGTCACGGCCGCGCTGTTTGTGCTGGGCGAGGAGCCGGGGGCGATCGTGGCTGGGTTCGACGTGCATCGGCGGCAGATCACCCTCGACGCGCTGGATACCGCGACCGGGGAGGTGTCCCGCGGGCAGATCGAGTCCACCCCGGCGGCGGTCGAGGAGTGGGCTGCCGGGTTCCCCGGCCGGGTTGTTCATGTCGCGGTGGAGGCGTGCACGGGCTGGCTGTTCGTGTGCCGGGCGCTCGAGCGCTGCAGCGCGATCGCGCATCTGGCCGAGCCGGTCGAGACGAGCGCGCTCAGGGGTCGCAAACGGCGCGCCAAGACCGACCGCACCGACGCCCGCTGGCTGCGGCAGTTGTTGTGCGAGGGCCGGCTGCCGGAGGCGTGGCTACCGCCGGAGCATGTCCGACAATGGCGCTCGCGCGCCCGGCTGCGGAACACGCTGGTCGCCGAGCGCACCAGCTGGACCCAGCGGATCCGCGCGACGCTCTATCACCACGGTGTCGCCGGCGCCCCGGACGAGCTGCGCACCCTCGC
>DATJYY010000134.1:0-7537 GCA_035499395.1 Solirubrobacteraceae bacterium | reverse complement strand
GCGTGAGCGCTGCGAAGAAGAAGTTTGCAGCCTCCCGATGGTCGATCTACGACTGGCAGAGGCGCCGCGACCGTGCGGCAGCCGAGAAGAAGGACCCCGACGTGGCGCTCACTGCACGTTCAAGCCGGCCCAAGCACGTCTCCGGTAAGCTCTCCGAGGAACGCTACCGGCTCATCGCCGACACCTGGCTCAGGAACCAGGCTCTGGGGCCGCGGCAAGTGGCGCATCTCCTGCGCCGCAACCACGCGGTGCGCGTAGGCACCTCGACCACTCGGCGAGTCATGGAGGATCAGGGGTACGTGCCGCCCAAGATCAAGGTCGAGGAGAGGCCGGCGCGCCGCTACGAAGCGGTGCGGCCCAGGCAACAATACCACCTCGACTTCCTGCACTTCTGGTTGCATAGAGTGAAGATGTACCTCCTGCTCATTGAGGACGACTACAGCCGCTACATCGCGGGTTGGGCGCTTTGCGAGGGCGAGCGGGCTCAGCCCGTGCTCGAGGCGATCGACGCAGCCATCGCACGGCACGGCAAACCTGAGCAAATCGTCGTCGATGCCGGCAGTGGCTTCTTCTCCTGGCGAGGGCAAAGCAAGCTCGAGCGTCTCAGCGGAGACTACGGGATCGACTTCATCAAGGCGAAGAAGCGCGGCTCCAACTCGAAGCTGGAGGCGCTCAACGGCAACGTGCGCAAGGAGCTACTCTCGGACGAGTTCGCTGACGTGGCAGACGCCTATATCAAGGTTGCACGATGGGTGCATAGCTACAACAACGAACGCGTGCACGAGGGACTGGGCGGCTTGCTCGTCCCGGCCGACCGGTTTCTGGGACGCGCCGAGGAGGTGCTGGCTCAGCTCGAGCGGGGCGAGCCCGTAGACGTCCCGGGGCCGCTGTCGCCCGACGCTCGCACGCTGGAGCTGTTCCGCGTGCTCTCCCGTGGGGGACAGCCTGAAGTGTGGCTGCTGGGCCAGCGCCTCTGGCCGATGAGCAGCTGACGCTCCGCGATCCGTCTGCTTCGGCGCAGGCTGTACCCTGAGTAGGCCAGCGCACCGAGTCACCCCAGGCGATGGCCCCTCGCCGAGCCGGCTCTTCGGCGGGCTTTGGGAGGATGCTTTCCTCGGCTGTCAGACCGATCGGCGATGATGACCGGCATGGTCCACAACCCGCCTCCCCCGAAGCTCCCGGTTGATTTTGGCGTCTGCCTCCTAGCACTCGACTACTTCGAGCAACTCGGGTTGCCCTGTGTCTCTGCAGCCGAGGTACTTCGTTGCCGGGGCGGCGTCGATGTCACCGACCCCGACGCCGTTGAGGACGCGTGTCTTGAGCTCGTGTGCCAGACCCTGAGACACCTGGTGGCTGGTACGGTGCTGTACGATCTGCGCGCCAAGGGTCTTGCATAACGTTCGATGAAGCCGGCCCTCGAAGCATCGCTATGCGTGCTCGCACTCACCGTCATTCGGCGGATCGGGATCGTGCCTGCGGTCTCGGCAAGCGAGGTGATCGACCGCCTTGGGGTGGCGAGATCCTACGCTTATGAGCGGGTGCCACCACTGCGAGCGTTGCTCGAGCGCGAGGAAGGGGAGACGCCCCCTGTCACGGTGACTGAGCCCTGCTGCGTGCCCTTGCGCCTCGAGAACGAGGTGCTGCGCTACCGCTTGGAGCACCCCGGTTCTTGGCTGCCGGGCGGACGTACCGTCTACTCCGACGATCTCCGCACCTTCGTGCTGTCGCTAGCGCACCGCGAGGGCGTCGGCGAGCGGTTGACACAGGAAGAGTTCGCCTCGGCTTGCGGGATTTCGCTCGCCACGCTCAAGCCGTGGTGGGCTGCGCAGCGTGCAGCGCCGCTGCCTACGAGCCCTGCGGCTCCCGCCGACGCTGCTACCAACGGCGCGGAGAACGATGCCGGCAACGGTCTCGCCGCAGACGATACGGCCGCGCCGTCGCCACCGGCCACAGGCGCAGCCAGCGTGGACGTCCCTGTCACGGCGAGCGCCAACGGTCATGCCTCCCCGGCGGAGGCAGCCGCGTCGCCCACCGCCGAGCAGGCTCCCACCAACGCAGCCGCTACCAGGGGTGCGGAGAACGATGCTGGCCACGGCCCCGCCGCGGACGAGACGGGCACGCCGTCGGCACCCACCGTACCGTCGCCACCGGCCACAGGCGCAGCCAGCACGGACATGCCTGTCCCGGAGAGCGCCGAGGCTGCTGACTCCTCGGTACAGGCCACATCGCCCACCACGGGCTTCACTTTGGAAATGTTGCGCATCATCGCCGAGTGGGATGGTTGGCGCGGCTCCTTCGACGCTTTCGTCCGTCAGCACCTGCGCGCCCTCGGCCTGCACTATGGCAAGGAGACCGTGTCGCAGCTGTTGCACCTCGCCGCCGTCCGCAAGCTGACACGGCGCGAGCCGCCTGCACCGCCCGTTCGCCACAGCACCTTCATCCCACCGCCTGGCGTACAGTGGAGCAGCGACGGCAAGGAGATGGTGGTCATCGTCGCTGGCCAACCCTTTCGCGTCACCTGGCAGTCCATGGTCGACGTAGGCTCTACGGCCACGGTTGGCTCGGTGGTGCGGCCGACTGAAGACACGGCAGGCGTCATCTCCTCCTTTCGTGAAGGGGTGGCGACGACTGGCGCTGCTCCGGCCGCGCTGTTGCTCGACAGCAAGGCGCCGAACAAGAGCGTCGTGCTCATCGAGGCGCTGCCCCCTGAGACCTTTGTCATGTACGGTACACTGGGACGCGGCCAGAGCAAGGCCACCATCGAGGGCAGTTTCGGTCTGTTCGCTCAGGACCTGGGTCCGATCGCGGCCGTGGTAGACACCACCAGCCCCGACAGCATTGCGCTGTCGGTGGCAAACGCCGTTACCCGCGCCTACGCCGCCGGACGCAACCACCGGCCGCGGCGCAAGGACGGCAAGACGCCCTACGAGCTCTATCGTGACCGCGAAACGTCGCCCGAGGCGGTGAGCGCCGCCGTGGCCAAGATACGCAAGATCAAGGAGCAAATCGAGGCTCGCGCTCAGCGTGAAGCTGCCAGCCGCGATCCCTACGTGCGCGCCACCCTTGAAGACGCCTGCGCTCGCTTCGGGTTTGAGCCTGATGGCGATCTCCCAGGCTCCCTCACGCGCCTTCCTCTCGCCACGGTGCAGGCAGCCGTCGCCATCTACGCTGCCAAGCAGATGGCGGGGAGCCTTCCCGCCGATGCCGGCCTGCGCTACTTTGCCGGAATCGCCTGGCACCACCAGCGTGCCCGCGAGCTGCAGCTCTTCGAGGAGGAACTCGTCTCCCAGCTCGTGCGCGAAGAACCCCTCGTCACCGCTCATCTCGAGCGCGCAGCGGCCGCCTTGGCTCCACTCAACCTCGAACCTCGCCTCCGGGCCGTCGTGCGCGAGATCCTCGGCACCACCGCGCCGGTTGCCCGAGTCTTCTGGCGCCGCCGCCTCGAGATCGAGGCAGCCTCTATCGCCCCACAGCGCCGCCAGTCGCTCCGCCGCGTGCTGTGCGGACGCGTTCGCCGGTACTTCCGCGCGACGAAGCAAGTCCGCCAGCAGCTCGTTGAGCTGCTAGTCCGCCTGCTGCCTATTCCGGCGTCGCCCTTGCCCGCTGCCTCCTGCTGACGCTTCCACCCCTTCGGCCGCAGCAAGCTTGACCCGCCGAAGAGCGGCTCAAGCCAGCCCGTAGGCCACCGTACCTCCCAAGCCCCCTTCACCAAATGTCAGTGGACAATCGGGCACCCGGCCGAGCGCGTGTCCGGCCGCGATGTCTGGATCGTGCTTGACCCCACCACGTAAGTAATGGAGCCACAAGTCTCTATGCTTGGGTCAAATCCCTCGCCGGGGTTCTTAGTCCCCAAAGTACTGCCGCCATCACAAAGTAGTCGATGTCACCAGCAGAGACTACTAACGGGGGGCTTCGAGGCCCCCTGTTTTGGAAGTCTTATCAGCGAGTCGAAGAGTGGCTGGTTTTCTGGTGAGCGCCTGTAGCCGCTCGCGCCCAGTTTCAGCGCTGCTGGCCCGCTGCCCATCCTCGCTATCAGCGTGATGTAGCGTAGAATCGCCCAAAAGGTTGGCGCCCCACGGTCAGAGCCGCGGGGCGCCAGTGACCGACTCGCTGACCAAGATGCGCGGCAAACCCCGCCGTTCAGGGCGGGCAAGGATAGCGCCCCGGGAGAGCGGGGCTCGATGCCCCGCTCTCCCGGCTGAGTCCGGTCGCTGCTATTGTTCGATGTACTGGCACACGATGGCGATCGGCGCCCCGCCGCAGGACGCGGCGAAGTAGCTCGGGCTCCATAGGACGCCCTTCCAGTACCGCATGGCGATGTCCCGGCGGTCTCGTCGCAGGAGCCGGCTGGAGACGCCCTTGAGCACGAGGCCGGAGACCGGTACCCTTGGCGGGTACTCCACCAACAGGTGGACGTGGTCGTCTTCCCCGTTCATCTCCACGAGGCGCGCCTCGAAGTCGCGGCAAGATCTCGCGAAGGCGCTCGATGGCGGGGCCGTCAAACACCCGGCGGCGGTACTTGGCCACGAAGACCAAGTACACGTGCAGGTTGAAGACGCAGTCTCGGCCGTGGCGGATTTCGCTCTCGGCTGTCATAGGGCAGGTGGATCGTTCGCTCGTGCGGCTGGTGAAGGCATATCGCTTCCGGCTCGAGCCCACGCCGACCGTGGCGCGCGAGATGGGCCGCGTCGCGGGCTGCTGCCGCTTCGTCTTCAACCCGCGGTTCAAGAAGAAGGGCCGGCACGACGCCTTCCGGTACCCCGACCCGAAGCAGTTCGCCGTGGACGACGGCCACGGTCGGGTGAAGCTGCCGAAGCTGGGCTGGGTGCGCTACCGCAAGAGCCGGTCGGTGAGCGGCACACCGAAGCAGCTCACGATCTCGCGCCAGGGCGGCCACTGGTTCGTTTCCATCCAGACGGAGCAGGAGGTCGCGACGCCCATCCACCCGGCGAACAGCGGCGGCGGCCTGGACGTGGGCGTGGCAAAGTTCGTTGCGCTCTCAACCGGCGACACCTTCGCTCCGGTGAGCAGCTTCCGGAAGTACGAGAAGAAGCTGGCACGCGAGCAGCGGAAGCTCGCTCGCAAGGTGAAGTACAGCCAGAACTGGAGGAAGCAGAAGGCCCGCATCGCCAAGCTACACGAGAAGATCGCGCGCATCCGCAACGACTTCCTGCACAAGACGAGCACGACCATCAGCAAAACCCACGCGATGATCGTGCTCGAGGACTTGTCGGTCCGGTCCATGAGCAGGAGCGCCCGGGGAACGGTCAACGACCCGAGGCGGAACGTCCGAGCGAAGGCAGGTCTCAACAAGTCGATCCTCGATCAGGGCTGGGCCCAGTTCCGGCGCCAACTCGAGTACAAGCAGGTCTGGCGTGGCGGGATTGTGGTCGCCGTCGACCCGCGCAACACCAGCCGGACATGTCCCTGCTGCGGGCACGTCTCGGCCGAGAACCGGAAGACCCAGGCCCTGTTCAGGTGCGTCCGCGGCGGCCACGCCGCGGACGCCGACGTGAACGCGGCCCACAACATCCTCGCGGCGGGGCACGCCGTGATCGCCTGTGGAAAGAGGATGCAGTCGGGCCCCTCGATGAAGCAGGAACCCTCCGTATCACAGGCTGCGTGAGCCGCCTCCTGCCGGAATCTCCGGCCTTCAGGCCGGAGAGGATGTCAAAGGAGGCTTGGGAGGTACGGTGGCCTACGGGCTGGCTTCAGCCGCTCTTCGGCGGGTCAAACTTGCTGCGGCCGAAGAACTGGAAGCGTCAGCAGAAGACTCGGGCAACCGGCGCGGTGGTACCGAGCATCTCGCGCACGGCCTTACGGTGCGCAATTCCCATCGCCTGTGTGAGTCCTTGACATCGCACAAGGTTTCTCCACTTCCTGGTCAACTCGACCTTCCAGGGCACCGCTTTGGTGATCCCCCAGAAGTATTCTTCATCTCATTTCCAATACTTCGCTTGGCTGAGCCCTCGTTGGCCACTTCAGCAGCGCCGTAACCGGTTGCCCCACCAACTCCGCCAGCACCACCATTTCGTACAGCGTCACATCAACAAGCCCGCGCTCGATCAGCGAAACGTCAATGTGACATAATCCTGTCTGCCGCTCAAATTCCTCACAGCAATGCCGCTGTGAAAAACCGCGTCGACGACGGGCGCAGCGTAGATTGCGGCCGAAATTCTCACACTCAGTCATACGTATCCTGGTGTTGTCGATCCTGTATCTTCTAACCACCCCCAAAAAGTCCCTCTCTTCACGACGACGATCGTAGCACTCCCTATTTGAGGCCAAAGCTCAAATAGAGGTCCGAAATGGGTGATGCTGTCACCGACCCAGCCGGGTCCTCTTGTTCAGTTAGTCGCACGCCGCAGAGGGACTCGACTCCCTTCCCTCCGTGTTTACTTCCATTTCAGTAGCTCCATTCCACTTAATACTGCGTTTTGATCCCAACTAATCTGAAGACAACATATGCGTGAGGTATTCTGCAATCTAACCAATAGACGTTTGACGCAGCGCCGGACACGGGTTTCTAGCAGGGAGAGGTACCTCGCTGCGGGACCGAGCGACACGGTGCGTGCTAATGGGCACGTTGGGCGCGCGAGACTGGCTCTCGGTGGGGCAGGCACATTCAGAGAAGCGTTGGGGATCTGGTCGCAAAAGGCGGGAGCTGGGGATCGAGGGGGCGGTGAGATGCCAGGTAGGGTGCCCTTGAGCGGGTGCAAGGCAGATCCCCCCCATGCGGCGGAGCCGATCGAGAAGCAGGTGCCTGCTGATCACGTCCGTGGGAGGTCACCAGGTATCGTCCGGTCGCTTGGGCAGTCCGGGTGGAGGGCATAGGCAGGGAATCAGCGTCCCGACTCGGCACCGTGAGCACCGACTTGCGTCGAAGCCGGTCAGTCGCCACAGTCTCGCGCGCCAGTCGTCGCGCAGCGAGGGAAGCTGCCAGCGGCTTGCCAGAAAGAGAGCCAGAAGAACCACGCCGGCTAAGGAAACATGAGGCGAACGGGGTGTGAGAAGGCGACGCGCGACCTCGAGTTTGGTGGTCGCATTCCCCGAGGCCAACAAGCCGTAGTGCCGGATTTTGACGTATCGGGGTGGCAGGACATGTTGCAGGAACCGGCCGATGAACTCATGGGGCGTGAGGGTGGTCGTCCGGTTGCCTCGCGTGCGGAACGTGACAGCGTCGTTCGTGACCTGGAGGAGGCGGTGGTCGGATATGCCTACACGATAAGTATATCCGCCGAGGTATCGCAGCACTTGCTCTGGACCGGCAAACGGCTTCCTGCAGTAGGCGACCCAGTCCTTTTTGTGAAGATTATCCCTGAGTCGCGCGAAGGCCTTGGGCTTTGTGAGCTCGGGACAAGAGCCGGAGAGGTCCAACTCGGCGAATTCGTATGCCGCTGAAGCGCTTTCGAAAAACGGCCGGGATCTGCTCACGAGAAGCAGGCCAGCGGGCGGAAAAGGTGGCGGAATGGACGAGTTGGCGGTTTGCTTGGGCCAGGCCGGCCACGCCTAACCAGAAGGGAGGGTGAGGGCCCGG
>DATJYY010000133.1:0-3380 GCA_035499395.1 Solirubrobacteraceae bacterium | reverse complement strand
CGCGCCCGGAGAGATTCGAACTCCCGACCTTCGGTTCCGTAGACCGACGCTCTATCCAGCTGAGCTACGGGCGCTTGGCCTCAGCGAAGCTCGACCATCGTAGCGTCCTGACTGAGATGCGCGGGGCTGAGGGGCCGCAGTCGCAGCTCCAGCGTGGCCCTAGCCGCGCCCCCGCATCGACGGTCCGACGGTGTCGGCGAGCCACTTCACGAGCGGGCGAGCCGCGAGCATCTCGGTTCGCACGCGCTCGTCGCAGCTCGGCTGGTGAAGCCACGGCTCGAGCGGATGGCGGGAGGAGACGGTCAGCTGCTTCATCCGCAGACGGTGCACGCGGGGATGGTCGTTCGGGTAGCCGCGGGGCGCGCGTTTGAGCTCCGGCTCAGCCGGCGTCAGGCCACCTCGTTGTGCGGCCGCAAGCCCCCGTTCGAAACCGCGGGCCCTGCGATCGTCGTCGATCGCCGCCCGGAAGCGCTCGAGTTGGTCCGGAGCCGGGTGCCAAAGGCCGGCGGCCACCAGGAAGCCGTCGAGCGACAGGTCGAAGTAGAAGCCGCCCGCGGCGCCGTAGCCGATCGCGACGCCGAGGTGCTCCTTGAGCGGCGGGCCGGGCCGGAAGCGGAGGTTGTTGTACGGACGGAAGAAATGGGGGTTGCCCAGGTCGCTCAGCTTGTCGGCGAGCTCGCGGGCCGGCGTGACCAGGTAGTCGTCGTAGCGCTTACGGTTGGCCCGGAACCACTCGCTTTCGTTGTTGTCCTCGAGATCGCGGAGGAACTCGAGCGCTTCAGGCGGCCACACGACCGTCGGTGTCGGCGTAGCGCGCGACCGTGAATCCCATCAGCAGCGGCACGTGGACCGAAAACACCGCGAGCGACAGCGTCAGAACGACAAGCGAACCGCCGCTGACGTGATCCTTGAGGAACGCGTACTCGATCATCCCGGCAATCACGATGTACGCGAGCAGCGACCACTTGGCGACCGCGAAGAACCGGTCCCAGGCGAAGTCCCTGACGCGCGTAAGCGCGAACACATTGGCGAGCAGCAGTAGCACGGACGCGGCCAGCAGCGCCACCGCCGGCCCGAGCGGCACGTGTCGGGGCAGGTGGGCCGAGAGATAGATCCCGCCGGCCACGATCAGGGCCAGCGACGCCATCCCCAGCTCGGTGACTGGCGGGAACTGGCGCTCGTTCATCCGGACGAGAGCTTGGTCATGATCACTAGCGTCGCGACCTGCATGACCCCAAGGATCCCCGCGCAGTAGATGAAGCGCTTCATCAGGCGCTCGATGACCTCGGGGTTCGGCCGCGGCTTTTTCAGCTCGACCAGCACCGCGATGTTCGCCGGCTCGAGCAGCCCGAGCGCGAGCACCGCCATCACGCCCACGATGATGTAGCTCGCCACCACCCAGCCGTGAAGCGGGTTGAACGAGTACACGGTGCCGAGCTTGACCCCGAGCTGCCAGCCGGCCGCCAGCGTGGCCGTCACCACGGTCGGCATGATCAGCACCATCTTCGGCATCAAGCGAGTGGTGAACTCGACCCGGGCCGGAATCGACATTCGCCCGATAATCGGGCCGAGCACCAGCCCGAGGAACAGGTCGATGATCGTCCACGCTGCCCCACCGGCGACGTGGAAGAACGTCAGCGGCCACAATTTGTTCGACTCGATAGCGGCGATCAGCAGCACCGCCACGATCGCGACGAGCACGAGCCCGCGCCGCGGCACGATCTCAAAGTTGGGCCGCTCGATCGGCGGCGCGTGTGCCGGCTCTGGCTGTACCGCGGGAGCCGGGATCGCAGTGTCGGTCATGGCCGAATCCTAACCGCGCGCGAACTCGCAATCGGAACTTTTGCCCACGCCGCCAGCGTTCGGCGATCGACCGAGTCAGGCTGATGACCGTCACGAACGTCCGGTGCAGCCGCAGCGGGTCGTCGTCGGTGATCGTGACGACCCTCGCGCCGGCCCGCTCGACCCCACGGATCCAGGTCGACATCTCGGCCATGTCGGCGGTGAGGAACGTCACCTCTCGGCGGCGAACCGGATGATAGAGCGCTTGACGACGACCGCCTCAACCTCGGCAAGAAGGGCTGCGACTCCTCGGCGGTAGCGTCGTCGCCGGTGATCAGGGCTACGGGCACCCGATGATGCAGGGCGACGAGCGCGTTGAGCGCGCTCTCGCCGATGGCGACGCCGTTGCGCCGCGGCTCCCATACCGCGAGCGGGTTGTAGGTGTGGGACAGGATCGCGTGCTCGGCGCCGATCGATCCGTGGTAGGCGACCATGAACACCGCGTCGAACGTGGCGTCGAGTCCCTCCGTCATGTACAGGGGCTTGTGCCGCCGGACAGGTAGGAGGCGTCGTGGTGCAGCGCACCCGGGTCCAAGCTCTGCATGGTCGAATGGCAGTCGTTGACGAGGGTCTGGGTGGCCCCGGCCCCGGCCGCGCCATCGATGGCCGCGTTCACCTCAGCCGTGAGCAGCCGCCGGCCGAGTTCGTAGTCGGCCCCGGAGGCCCGGATCTGCGCAGTGGCAGGAGCCTCTCGGAGGAGCCCGCTCCTCGCTAGCGAAGTTTCTTGCCCTCGTTCGCGCGTTAGCAAAGAAACCGGCTGTTTCCTTTGTAGCGTTCTCGGCTGGAGAGGTTCCTTAGGTAAGAACGTCGTCACCAGCATCTGCGACCCGGCAGAGGCGCTGCCGTTGAGCGAGCCGACCGTGGCGAGCGCGCTTCGCGACGTCGAGGAGCTCAGAATCGTTCGGGAGATGACAGCCGACGATGCGGTCGTGACGCGGGCGCTGATCGGGTCAGTGATCGGGTGCGGAGAGGGCGGAGAGCGGAGAGGGCGGGATTCGAACCCGCGATGGAGTGTTAACCCCATACTCGCTTAGCAGGCGAGTGCCTTCAGCCACTCGGCCACCTCTCCGGACAAGCGCTCGGGGCAGTGTAGACGTTGGCCGCTGCACCGTTGGCGGCCCCGGCCGGTCAAGCAAGCATCGGGCCGGCAATCCCTCGGAGGGGTGGCAGAGCGGTCGAATGCGCTGGTCTTGAAAACCAGGCCCGCCAGGTCGCCAGGCCAGTGCTGGCGGGCCGTCGTGGCATCAGGGGAACGTCGTAGGGAACGGACCGGTCAACCGGTGGCCTCTTTCGCCGCCTGCGCCAGGTATGCGGCGAGTTGCTCGCGCGCCCGTTCGATGTCGTCGGGGAGGGTGTGCGTGTACCGCGCCAGCGTGATCGTCGCCGCCCCCTCCTGCCTGCTCGGGGTGGTGTGCCCCATCAGATACGACGCGATTTTCGGCGACACGCTGGCAGCGTCGAGCCAGGTGGCCGCGGTGTGGCGGCACTCTTGAAGCGTGATCGGCTCGAGCTTGGCCGCGTCCCACTGCGTGCGGGCC
>DATJYY010000132.1:0-6464 GCA_035499395.1 Solirubrobacteraceae bacterium | reverse complement strand
TGGGCATCTGCGAGGCGGCGCGGCGCGCGACTGCGGGATCTCCGAACGGCTCTTGGTCGCCCCAGACGAACAGCACCGGCTGGGTGATCCGGGCCAGTTCCGCGTCGCTCAACACCATCGCGGGTCGTGCCTTGCCACCGAGTCGCATCGACGCGCGAAAGATCGCGGCCGCGGACCGACCGTAGCCGGGCAGGCGCATCGCGGCGTGGTAGGCCTCAACTACCTCGGGATGGTCCGGCAGCCGCGCGTCGGCCTTCGAGAGCATCTTGCCCGTCGTCTTCGGGTTCGGTGAGGGCAACGCAAACAGCAGCGGCCCCAGGCCAGGCGCGCTACTCAGCCGCATACCTGCCCTCGGGCGAAAGCCCGGCAGGCAGACGGCGGGCATGCCCATCGGCGCGAGTGCGCTCGCGCGTTGCGGTGCGTCCAGCGCGAGCCACAGGCTCCACTGCCCGCCGCCGGAGCTGCCCACGATCGGTACCGCGTCGAGCTCGAGGGCATCGAGAAGCCCGCAGAGCAGCGCAACGCCGTGCCGGCGCAGGTCAGCGCCACGATAATCAAACCGATCGCTCAGACCGAAGCTCGGGCGATCGAGCACGACCGCCCGGCGCCCCGGGAGCTCGCCGAGCAGCGGCGCCCAGGCCGCCGCGACAGCGCCATCCCCAGAGACGAACAGCAACGGCCGACCTTCGCCGCACTCCAACACGCGAACCCGCAACGCGGATTCGCGAAGCTCCACGTAGCGCGTCGCAATGTCGAGCCCGTAACGCTCCCACACCCGTTTCTCGGCGCGCTCGAACCCTTGAACGGTGGCGCTCACACCTCGGGCCTCCGGTTCGTACTCGCGCCCACATGCCGGAGGGCCGAGACATTGAGGCGCACGTAGTCCAGCGGGAGTCGCACCCCCGCCACGACCGCGCTGACGAACCCCGCTCTGTGCTCCTCGGGAAGCCGGTCGAGATGCGCGGCGAGGATCGACGTCGGAACGAACGACCCGACATCCTCAGGGTACGTCGGGCGCTCTTCGAGCCAGCAGCGGATCTGCGTGAACCCGGCCTGCTGTAGCCGCTGCTCGGTCTCCTGCGGGCTGGCGAATACCCAGGGCGAGAAGCCGATCAGCTCCGGAGCCAGCTCACCGGCGACCGCATCGATGACCTCACGTACCCGCTCGATGTTGCCTTTGCCCCCGCACTGCACCTCGAGCGCCCCGCCAGGTCGCAACGCGCTCGCGAGCCGTGACCACATGCGATCGTGATCGGGCACCCAATGCAGCGTCGCGGTCGAGATCACGGCATCGACAGGCTGCTCCAACTCGAGCTCGAGCACGTCCTGACACCAGACCCGCGCGTGGTCGCCAAGCCGCGCGCGCGCCAGCGCGACCATCTCGGGCGACTGATCGATCGCCAGCACCCGGCCTTGCGGCACTAGCGCCAACAAGCCCTCGGTGACGAGCCCCGTGCCGCAACCGACGTCCAGCACACTTGCATCGGGCGCGATCCCACGCAGCCGCGCAAGCACCTCCGACGCCCACGCCCGCTGCGGCGCGCTGGTGCGATCGTAAGTCTGCGCGTCCCAAGGCGTGCCCACGATGGCGAGCAGCCTAACGCTCCGCGAGGTCCAGGCGGCCGCTGGGGAACGTATCCAGCGTCCCGCTTGATCGACCACTTGCGGACCGTCGGGCCTATCCGAAGCCCGCGTTCACGCGGTCAGGTACGTCACCTTTGTCAAAGACCCGCTCTTCCGGCTCGACGAGCACCGCGGCGACATACGCGAACGACCCGCGCTGCGTGGAACGCAGAACGTGCGCTTTGCCAGAGGTTGGGAGCGTCGGCCGCCCCATCGAGCTGGCTTATGCTCGGGACGAGTAGCGATCGTGTCGATCTCGGCGTCGGACTGTCGCATCGACGCGGCGATCCACGAGTCGCTGGCCATCGAGGCCGGCGACCCTGAGCCGCATTGGTGCTTGGCGAGGCGGAGCGACTCGCCCACACGAAAGTGATGCGTTTGCTCAGACGTCCTCCGCCAGGCCGTGAGCAAGCGCTCGGCCCGCGCGCCGGTTCATCGGAGCAGCAGTAAGGCGACGCGACGTCGCGTGACTGCTTCCATCCGGATCCAACGATGGGCGACTCAGCCCGGCGCGAATGCTTTCGTTGACGGGCCCGCTCGAACCGCGCTACTGGAATGCCACCACGCGCTCAGCAGTCTCGCCGCGCCCGGCGGGACGACTGCATCGCCCCGGGCGATGCGCAAGCCGGACCGCACGAAGCTCCCGGCAGTCGCCGCGCTGCTGCTCTCATCGGACTTGAGACTGCTCGTTCGCCACACGGTTGCGGTAGCCGCCTCGCGCGCGTGGTCGCGATCGCCGCCCCATCGCCGAATTGTGGGTTCGGCACGACGGGCGGCTGCTGAGATACGACCGTCGGCTCGCGGCGCGGCGCTTCTCGAACGGGCGGTCAGCAGCATTTGACGCACACTGCTTCTTTTCCCGGAAGCAGAAGACCTCGCGGGCGAGTTCCGCGCTCAGGTCTGGGCGCCGAAGACAGTCGCCGGCAGCGGTGCGGTTCGTCGAGCGCATCGCCGCCGACTCGCCGAGGGCCGAGGAGCCGCGGATCGCGCGGGCGGCTGCTCGTCTCTGCGCGCGGCGTGGCTAGGCTGGGGCGCGGCACTCGACGCGCTCGATCATCGTGGTGAGAAGAAGCCAAGCTTGGCTTGTAGGTGAGCGCGCGGACGCGCGGCATGGCGGCGGATGCTCCCGGGCCGTGGGTGATCGCGAACGCGCTGTCGGCTGCATGCCGCCGTGATCGGCTACGTGCGCCAGCGAGTGGTCGCTGGGGACGACACCGGGTGAATCGCCTGGGGGATGGAATAAGTGTGGTCTTGCCGGCGTCGTCTTCATTGGAGCATCAGATTCGGCATCGCGTTGAGCGCGGACCGTCGGTCGTGACACTCGTTTGACACAGCGGTGTTCCCGCCCCGGCTGCGTTCGGCTAGTCAGTCCATCAACTCAATTCAGGAGGTTAGGGATGTCTGTTTGCCTCACGCAGGCTCGGGTTCGCGTGCGCCGCCTTGCGCTCGGCGGCGTGCTCGCCGCGGCGGTTGCGCTCGCGGTACCAGCGAGTAGTCAAGCGTCGGCGTACGGAATCCAGTACTTCGGGACGCGTACCATCGATGGTTACACGATCCCGGGCGGCCAGTTGGCGCACTACATCTCGGGCTCGGGTCTGTTCATAGCCTGGGACGGCGCCAATTTCGGCTCGATCGGCAATCTATGCGACTCCTCGATCGAGTTCACATATGGTTACGGAAGCTGGTATGTGAAGAGCAGCGTGCATTGGGGCTGTAGTCACGTTGGCCAGTGGAAGTACACGCTGAACTGGCGCGCGCCGCGCGGTAGCGCCTGCGCTCGTCTGTACGTCGATGACTGGCGCCACTACGTCACCCAGCAGTGTCACTTCGTCTCCTGACGATTTGATGCGAGGCCCGCGGTGGCCCCATGCGTGCGGCTGGCCTCTTGGATGGGGTCGGCCGCGCGCTCGGAGATCATGAACCGATGGGCAGTTCGTTGCGTAGGCTGGTCCTTGCTTGCGAGGGAAGAGACGGTGGCTGCTGCCGGCAGCCCGCGCGTATCTCTGATGGCGCAGCGCGCCTTTGACCTGACGACTTCTTGTGCTCTGGCCGGCCGGGGTCGCACCGCCGCTCTGGAGAGACTAAGGGGCGGTCCGCGACGGTCGGTTCCGGACGATCGCGGACACGCACTCAGCTGTCTCGGGGCGAGAGGGGTCTGCATTGCCCGGACGATGCGCAAACCGAACCGCGCGAGGCTGCGCTCGGACGCCGCGCTCCTGCTCTTTCGTAGTTCATCCGGCTGCTGGTTTGCCACGTTTCCGATCAAGCGGGCGAGGTCGGCCGGGATCGCATTCGGGTCTCGCGACCTCGACGCAGCGGCCATCCTATCGGCGATCGAGCGCTCGTCCGGGAGTTGGGTGCTGTCCGCCGAACTCGTTTCGAGGCAGCACGTGCATCGTCTGACCGTGGTCCGTTGTCGCGGCCCTCATCCGGTCAGGGGGGAGGCGGAGGCTACAGCCGCGCGCGGGGCGCGTTCGCGCTGCCAGCGTCGCCTGCCGCGGGCTTACGCCCCGTCGGGGTGCGGGCATCCAATCCCGCACCCCGACGGGACGTCTTGGCTGGGTAGGCGGATGGGACTCGCTCAATCACGAGACTTCGTCGGGTTTGGAGATCACCGGGGCGAGAGCCCCGGCCGCACTGCGGCTTTAGCGATCGTCTTGTCGCTGACTCCCAGTGCGCGGGCGATCGCTCGGTCGCTCATCCCCAGCTCCCGAAGGTGCTTCGCGTTGTCGGCGATCTTCAGGTAGACCGGCATCTCCCCGCCGTCGGCGATGACGGCCTCGACGGGGATCTCGCGGCGGTTCGAATTCTTTGCGTTCGCGTCCACCTCGACACTTAGACGCTTCAGTTTCCAATATGGAGGCTGGAGCGTCTTTCGGCGTTAAGGAGCGGTCTGCGGACGCTTGACCCGTGGTCTTGAGCCGCCTCGAGCGCGATGTTGGCGACAACTGCCGTAAAGACGCCGGCAGCCGCCCAGGGGTCACCCCGGGCGGCCGATCGGTCTCTTCAGTTTGGTGGAGACCGCGGCGGGTGCGCCGCGGTTCCGTCCTGAGGGCGGTGTTCGCTTTCCAAGGTCGAGCTGCTCGGCCTTCTCGCCGTACGCGCCCATGCTGCCCATTCGGACGCGCATCTTGGCCAGCTTGGCGCTGATGCTCGCGGCGCGGTCGGAGTGCTGGATCGTCGCCAAGCAGCCGCCGTCCGGAAACCCGCGGGCCGGCGGAAGCGATCGTAGCTCCGATGCCGTGGCGCTTCAATGCAGCCTTGCGGACTGCCGGTTGTTGAATCACGCCTCACGGGGGGTCATGCTGGGGCTGGCCGCTGCGGTCGGCAACCAGAGCCAGGCGATGTTGGTACTGGCGCTCAGAGTCCGAAAACACCGGGCTCTCGGCGACCTCCACCGACCCCGAGGCCGGAGCGAGTCGAACGGGTTCTTGACCCGTGCCGTGGAAGGAGATGGAATGCGCGTTCGATAGGACACCGGCTCCAGACCCGGTCGTGAGCGGGGTGTGAGGCCCAACCAGTGGAGGTGCCAGATGGCAGAGCTCCCACCGCCTCCGGCGGGGCTTGTGCTGACCCACTTCATCGTCTCGGACGATGTCGAGCGCTCTCGGCGCTTCTACACCGAGGTACTCGGCGGCAGGGTGGAGTTCTCCGGCCCCGGAGGGCTGACCTACGTCGCGCTATCCGACAGCTGGATCATCATCAACGTCGGGGGCGGCCCGACGGACGACAAGCCTACGGTCACCCTGGAGACGCCACGCGATCCCGACCGTGTCAGCAGCTTCCTGAATATCCGGGTCAAAGACATCGCGGCCGTATACGCCGCATGGAGCGCCCGTGGCGCTGAATTCCTGACGCCGCCCCAAACAGCACCAGTACGAGATCCGCTGCTACATCCGCGATCCCGACGGACACATCATCGAAGTCGGACAAACCACGGACCCAGAAGGGGACTGGACCCCCGCTCACTGGCCATCCGAGCAGACGACTTGAGAGACGGGTTCGAGTCATGAGCACCGCGATCATCGGCACTGGAGGGCTCGGGTCGATCGCCCGCCGGCTCGCGTCAGGCGGCAAGAACCTGCGTCTCTCGGGCGCCGACACAGAGTCGGCACGAACGCTGGCTGCGGCGATCGGGCGAGGTGCGGCCGCTGCCAGCGGCAACCGCGACGCGTCGCAGGGCGCCGATGCCGTCATCCTCGCGCTGCGGTTTGGCGTGCTAAAGGGCGTCATAGAAGAGATCGCCGACTCGCTAACCGACAAGCTTGTGGTCGTTCCGAGCAACCCGGTCGGCCTCGATGCACAAGGAAAAATCGTGCGTCTGCTGCCGCAACGGCGATCCTCTGGCAAGGTTGTAGCTGGGTGGTTGCCGGAGGGGGCGCGCCTCGCCATGGCGTTTGGCAGCATGTCCGGCGATCTCCTCGAGTCCTCTAGCCACCGGTCACCGGAGCTGGCCGTTCTCTTTTATGCGACGGACGACAAGCGTGCCGGCTGGCAAGTCGAACGGTTGATCCGAACGGCCGGCTTCGAGCCCGTGAAGGTCGGCGGCGTCGAACAGTCCGGTCGACTCGAGGTCGGCGGCGATCTTCACGATCTCGTAGTCTGCCCCACGGAGGCGCGGTCATTGATCGGTGGCACCTGATCGCCCCGCCGCCATGGCCGGCCGGCTTCGCGGGAAGGCGGCTGGGCGATCGCTTATCTGAGCTCGGCCCTTGGTGTCAAGGTCGTGCTGTTATGCGTGCTTGTGGTGGAGGTTGTGTGTTTGGGTGAGGGTGTCGCCCGTCGGTCATGGATGATCCGGGGGAGTGTGGCGGGATGAGAGTTGGGGTTTGGCTCCGTGG
>DATJYY010000131.1:0-6293 GCA_035499395.1 Solirubrobacteraceae bacterium | reverse complement strand
CCGGGAGTGCCATCTCGACTTCGATACGGGTGATCACGGGCATCGTCGACGGCGAATGTCGTCGCGACGATCCGGTCATGACACACCGCGTCGAGGGCAGCTCGCGACCAGCATCGGCACTTCTTCAAGCGCCCCGGTCCTCACTCGCTGTTCGGGTTCGTCGGCGCGACGCTGGCCCTGGCCGTGTCCGCCGAGGTGACCCACTCAGCACGGTGCCGCTGCGGTGGTGGGCGATCAGCGATCCGCACCATCGATACGCGACGCTGAACCTGGGGATCTACCCCGTCAAATCAACCGGCTCGGCACTGGTCACCGCCGCGCACGACTGCAAGCACGGAGCACGCAGCGGAGGTCAGGCCTCAGCCGGCGGCGCGACACGCTCGTTGCGCTCTCGCCAGTCCTCGGCCAGGATCGCCCACCGCTCGTGGTCCCGCCACCGACCGCCGATCTTGAGGTACCGCGGAGAGAAGCCCTCGCGCGCGAATCCCGCGCCTTGTGCGAGCGCGATCGAGGCCCGGTTCCCAGGCTGGATGTTGGCCTCGATCCGGTGCAGCCGAAGCGTCAGGAACGCCGCGCGAACGACAAGGTCGAGGCCCTCGCGCATGTAGCCCTGGTTCGCGAACTTGCTGCCGACGGCATAGCCGAGGTAGGCGCTCTGGAGCGAGCCGCGGGTGATGTGGGACAGGTTGAAGAACCCCAGGATGGCCCGGTCCTCGCGCCGGCACACGAGCATCGCCTCGAAATCCACCCGCCGAGAATCCACCAGGTACGCATCGAACGCCTCGTCGTCGGTCGGCGCGGTGGCCCACGGCCGGTGGAACGCTCGGCTGGCTCGCATCAGGCTGACGAACTCGGCTCTGTCGGCACGCGCCGGAGTGCGCAGGAAGACGCGCCCGGCGGGCTTACCGTCGACGCGCCCGTCGAGCTCGCCGGGCTTCGGGGACGCCAGTTCCTCCCGCTGCGTCATGCCGCGAGCAGCCGCTCCAAGCGATACGCGAGCGATTCGCATGCAAGCTCCTCCGATACGTTTAGCTGAAAACGCAACCGCGTGTCCTCTACTGCTTCAATCGCGGCGCGCAAGCGCTGCGGGTTGACGCCGGCCTCGGACTCGAGCTCCGGCAAGCGGTCGACGTTCCTTACCACGTCGCGTGCTCCCCACGCAAGGCACGCGAGGTCGGAATACCAGAGCTCCACCAGTTGGAGCGCGAGATCGAGCGCCCCCGTCTCAACGCGCCGACGGGCGCGCCTGATCCGCTCGGTCCACTCGGTCTCGATTCGCTTCTGTTCCTTGCGCGGATAGAGCTGAAGGTCGTCTCTCTTGCGTGCCTCCAGCTCGGCGTGGATCACTTCCCCGCGCGAACGGACCGCAGCCAGCACCCCCGACCAAGGCTGGGTACGTGCCGTCTCTCCCGCAATTGCAGTGCGCGCGAAGCGCTCCGCGGAAGCTCGTAGCACGCGCCCCTCGGCCCCGGCGAGCTCGCGAGCGCGCTCGCCGTCTCCGAGCGCCAAGTGCGCGCACGCGAGAGCGGTGTGCGGGTCCTCCCCGAGGGCCTCGAGCGCAAGCGCCGTCTCCTGGACCGTCGGCGCGTCGAACCGAACCAGCTGGCAGCGCGACCGGATCGTCGGCAGCACCTCGGCGAGCCGGTCAGAGAGCAGGATCAGGTGCACGAACGAGGCGGGCTCCTCAAGCGTCTTGAGCATTCGGTTCGCGGCCTCGTCGCCCAGCTCGTCGACGCGCTCGATCACGAACACGCGGCAACCCGCCTCGAACGGGGTTTTGCTCGCAGCGGAGACGACCGGACCATCGATGTCGCCGACGAGAATCTCGTGCGCTCCGCTTGGCGCCACCCAGGTCAGATCCGGATGGGCGCCGGACGCGACCCTCGCGCGCGCGCTCGCGGGATCCGATGATCCGGCCGCGAGCAACTCGGCCGCCATCGCCCGGGCGGCCGCCCGCTTGCCGGCGCCGCCTGGTCCGTAGAACAAGTACGCGTGTGACGCTTGGCCACCTGGCTCGAGCGCCGGGGCGAGGACGGACCGCGCATGGGGATGGCGTTCGAGCTCCGCGAGCATGTCTCGATCGTAGTGCCCGGTAGGGTCGCGGGCGATGCAAATGGACCGCGGCCGGCTGATCACAATCGAAGGCATCGACGGAGCGGGCAAGACGACGCTCGCCACGACGCTCGTTAGCGTCCTGCAGGCCACCGGTCGCGAAGTCCTCCTGTTGCGCGAGCCCGGCGGCGTGCCCGCGGCCGAGCGGATCCGAGAGCTCGTGATCGATCCCGAGCTACACGTCACCGCGCGCACCGAGGCGCTGCTGTACGCCGCGGCCCGGGCGCAGCTCGTCGAGGAGACGATCGAGCCGCTGCTGCGCGAGGGAACCTGGATCCTGCTCGACCGCTTCATCGATTCCTCGCTCGCGTACCAGGGTGGAGGTCGGGAGCTCGGGATCGACGCGGTCCGGACGATCAACGAGTTCGCCATCCGCACGGCGGTGCCTGATCGAACGTTGCTGCTCACGATCGATTCGGAGCTTGGGCGTTCTCGCTCTCGCTCCCGGAACGCCGAGCCCGACCGGCTCGAGCGCGAGCAGTCCGATTTCTTCGACCGGACCGCTGCGGCCTATCTCGAGCTCGCCGCCGAGGACCCGGAGCGGATCCGGATCATCGATGCGTCCCGGGACCCGGAGGACGTGCTGGCGGCGGCACTCCGCGAGCTCGCGGACCTACTCTGAGTAGCCGTTCGGGTGATCCTGCGCGAACGCCCACGCGTCGGCCACCATCTCCTCGAGCCCCGGCTTCTGCGGCTCCCACCCGAGCTCGGCCCGGATCCGGGCGCTGGCGGCGACCAGCTGCGGCGGGTCGCCGGGGCGGCGCGGCGCCTCCGTGGCCGCGATCTTGCGGCCGGTGACGGCCTCGGCCGCCGCGATCACCTCCCTGACCGAGAAGCCGTTGCCGTTCCCGAGGTTGAACACCCGATGCTCTGATTCGCGCGCCCCGTCGAGAGCGAGCAGGTGTGCAGTGGCGAGGTCCTCGACGTGGATGTAGTCGCGGACCGCGGTGCCGTCGGGCGTCGGATAGTCGGTCCCGTACACGTTGACCGCCGGAGCCGACCCGAGCGCGACACGCAGGATGTTGGGGATCAGGTGCGTCTCCGGATCGTGATCCTCGCCGACACCCCCGCTCGCCCCGGCGACGTTGAAGTAGCGCAGGCTGACCGCGCCGAGACCGGTGGCCCGGCAGAAGTCGCGGATCATCAGGTCAACGGCCAGCTTCGAGGCGCCGTAGGCGTTGACGGGCATCGGAACCGTGGTCTCGGAGATCGGGACCTCGTCCGGCTGCCCGTAAACGGCGCAGGTCGAGGAGAACACCAAGCGGGGGACCCGGGCGGCCGTGATCGCCTCGAGCAGGTTGAGCGTCCCGGTGACGTTCGTCCGGTAGTAGCGCTCGGGATGGCTGACCGATTCGGCCACGAGCGCCAGCGCCGCGAAGTGCAGGACACCGTCGAAGTCGTCCGCGAGGGTCGCGTGCACCGCGTCAGCGTCGAGCAGATCCGCGACGACCAGCGTGGCGTCTTCCGGGACCGCGGCTCGATGGCCCTGCATCAGGTTGTCGAGGACGGTCACCTCGTGCCCGGCGGCTAGCAGCTGCCGCGCGACGATCGAGCCGATGTAGCCAGCTCCGCCGGTTACCAGCAGCTTCATACGCGCCCCCGGACCCGTCGATCGGCCGAGCTCATCTCCGCCGGATCTAACCAGAAGTGCCGGTCCGGCTAGGCCCGGCGACCCTCGACGGCCCCGGACCGGAATCCCCGACCTAGTAAAATTAAGACTCCGCACAGAGCGATTTCCGCCCGGTTGCCGCAAAGTTTTCCGTCCGGCGCCTTCGCTTTCATTCACTGCCCGCTCGGCTCACCAAAAGCCGTTCAAAAGCAGGGGAAATTCGCGGAAAACGAGAGGAGCAGTACGCCATGGACCAGATCCCCCAGACCCAACTCGAACCCGAGGTACGGACGGGGGAGGGCCTCTCGGTCAGGCGCTTCTTCACGACGCCCGGCGAGCATCCGTTTGACTCGGTCGAGTGGGAGATGCGGGACGCCCGGATCGGCCATGGCGACAAGGTCTCGTTCGAGCAGCAGGGCGTCGAGTTCCCGAAGTCGTGGTCGCAGAACGCCACCAACATCGTCGCCCAGAAGTACTTCCGCGGTCAGCTCGGCTCGCCCACTCGCGAGCATTCGGTCCAGCAGATGATCGGACGCGTGGCGGGCACGATCGCCGACTGGGGACGCGACCGGGGCTACTTCGCCACCGACGACGACGCCGACACCTTCGAGGCTGAGCTGACCCACATCCTGCTCCACCAGATGGCGGCGTTCAATTCGCCCGTTTGGTTCAACGTCGGCTTCGAGGAGAGCCCGCAGTGCTCGGCCTGCTTCATCCTGAGCGTCGAGGACACGATGGAGTCGATCCTCGAGTGGAACACCAAGGAAGGAATGATCTTCCGCGGCGGATCGGGCTCGGGCATCAACCTGTCGAAGATCCGCGGCTCGATGGAGTCGCTGGCCAAGGGCGGCACCGCCTCGGGCCCGGTGAGCTTCATGCGCGGCGCCGACGCCTGGGCCGGCACGATCAAGTCCGGCGGCAAGACCCGCCGGGCGGCCAAGATGGTCGTCCTCGACGTCGACCACCCCGATATCCGCGAGTTCATCTGGTGCAAGGCCAAAGAAGAGGACAAGGCCGCAGCTCTGCGCGATGCGGGATTCGACATGTCGATCGACGGCGAGGGCTTCTTCTCGATCCAGTACCAGAACGCGAACAACTCGGTCCGCGTGACCGAGCGGTTCATGCAGGCGGTCGAGAACGACGAGGAGTGGCAGCTGATCGGTCGTGTGACCGGGACGCCGATCGGCGATCCGATCCCCGCCCGGCAGTTGATGCGTGAGATCGCCGAGGCAGCATGGCGCTGCGCCGACCCCGGCATCCAGTACGACACGACCATCAATCAGTGGCACACGAGCCCGAACTCGGGTCGGATCAACGCATCCAACCCATGCAGCGAGTACATGCACGTCGACAACTCGGCCTGCAACCTCGCCTCGTTGAACCTGATGAAGTTCCGCCGGCCGGACGGCACGTTCGACGTCGCGTCGTTCGAGCACGCGGTCGACGTGATGTTCCTCGCGCAGGAGATCATCGTCTCGCCGTCGAGCTATCCGACCGAGCAGATCGGCGCCAACGCCCGCGCGTTTCGCCAGCTGGGAATGGGCTACGCGAATCTCGGCGCCTACCTGATGGCCAACGGCGTGCCGTACGACTCCGACGCCGGACGGGGAACGGCCGCGGCGATTACGGCGCTGATGACCGGTCGTGCCTATCTCGGCTCGGCCCGGACTGCGGCGGCGATGGGTCCATACGACCGCTACGCCGAGAACCGCGATCCGCACAACGCCGTGATGCGCATGCACCGCGACGCCTCGTACGCGATCCCCGATTCGGCCTGCTCAGACGCCGACCTGCTGTCGGCCGCACGTCGGAGCTGGGAGGAGGCCGTCGAACTCGGCGAGCGTACCGGTTACCGCAACGCGCAGGCGACGGTGCTGGCCCCCACGGGCACGATCTCGTTCCTGATGGATTGCGATACCACCGGCATCGAGCCCGACTTCTCGTTGGTCAAGTTCAAGGAGCTCGTGGGCGGCGGGCAGATGACGATCGTCAACCGGACGGTGCCGCTGGCGCTGCAGACGCTCGGCTACAACGATGAGCAGATCGAGCAGGTCGTCGCGTACGTCAACGAGCACGGGACAATCGTCGGCGCCCCCGACCTGGCCGACGAGCACCTGCCGGTGTTCGACGTCGCGGTTGGAGAGCGCGCAATCTCCCACATGGGTCACCTGAAGATGATGGGCGCCACCCAGCCCTTCCTCAGCGGCGCGATCTCCAAGACCGTCAACATGCCCGAGTCGGCGACCGTCGAGGACATCGCCGACGCCTACCTGGCGGCGTGGCGGCTCGGGATCAAGGCGCTCGCGATCTACCGCGACGGATCGAAGACCGCGCAGGCGCTCCGGACCGATGCCCAGAAGGACGCGCCGGCGTCGAAGGAGGCCGAGATCCAGAAGGCGGTCGCCGAGGCGCTCGCCAAGACCCCGCAGCGCCGACGGATGCCGCGCGAGCGCCGCTCGATCACGCACAAGTTCTCGATCGGCGGACATGAGGGCTACATCACTGCCGGGATGTACGAGGACGGGACCGTCGGCGAGATCTTCCTCACCGACATCGGTAAGGAAGGCTCGAC
>DATJYY010000130.1:0-8251 GCA_035499395.1 Solirubrobacteraceae bacterium | reverse complement strand
CTCCGGTGGGAGGACCTCGACTTCGCGGCTGAGTCCATCCGAATCGAACGGCAGTGGAACGTCAAGGTCGCCAGGATCACCGGTCCCAAACATGAGTCCCGGCGCACGATCGCGATGACCGAGCCGGTCCACGACCGGCTGACCGAACTGCCTCGGGAGAGTGAGTGGGTGTTCACGTCGATCAGGGGAACCCACTACACCCCGTCGTCCCGGTGCTTTCACTGGAATCGGGTCCGGGCAGCGGCCGGGCTCGGGAACACGAGCCTCTATCTGGCGACCCGGCACTTCTATGGCTGGTACGCCTTGAACGTCCTGGAGCTGCCCCCGCACGTGATCGCCCTCCAGCTCGGGCACACCGATGGGGGTGGCCTGGTGCGGAAGCTCTACGGACATCCGGACGCCGCGCTGGCCCGGAAGCGGACGGTCGAGGCCTTCCGATCGGCCGCCCAGGTCCGACCCTTCCCCCCGGTCCGGAAGGTCTCTTGAGACATGCCGTGAGACACGGAGGACCGCATCCTCAAGCGGGCCGGGGTCCGTGTTCTTTCTCCCCGATTAGGAAGTGGCTGCAAATCAGATGGTTTCGGTTTGCAGCCTTTTCCGTTCTAGAGCCCAGAGGGCATCAAAAGGGCATCAAAGGTCGGACACGTATTGACTCTTGCCGTTCGGTCCCCGGTCTCACACGGCCACCGCCGACCCCGGCGCTGCCGACCGGGGCGAGATCGACAATGGTCCGACGCATGGACTCTCATGACTTCAACTCGGAAGTCGAGACCCGCCTGAGGGAGGCCCTCTTCGGTACCGCAATGACTGGCATCGAAGCGACCGGCGCCGCGTATCCGCTGGGCGCGTTCCTGCTCGTCGGCGCGATGCTCGACATGCTGGCGGGCCTCATGCACGCGCCGGCCTCCGACAGCGATCGGCAACAGGGCGTCCGCTATGCCGCGTTTGTCGACCGCTTCTTCGACGATCGCTACCCGAGCCCTCGGCATGGGCGCCCGCATGTGGCGCGGTCTTCGGTGCCGGCCGCTTCACAACTTCTCGGCTCAAGGCATTCTGCTCGCCGACTCGCAGTCGGACGCCGGGTTGCATCTCCACCAGCATGAAGGCGACGTTGTCCTCCACTGGCCCGAGTTCCTCGAGGACTACAAGCGCGCCGTGGACGCGTACTGGGCAGCACTCCTTGCCGAGCCAGCGTTACAGCGGAACGCTGAGCGTCGCTGCTCGCAGTATCCGCCGTTGATGGTGACACGGTTGAGATCCCGGGCCTGCGGTTTCCGATCACGTTTCCAGCAACGTTCGGCAGCGTCGCGAGCGCGTACGGAGGGCCTCCAATCGGCCCGGGCTCCTGATCGGCGGTGACAGGGATCTGCGTGTCTGCGACGTCTTCTACCGTGACCGAGATGGCCGCACAAAGCGTTGACCCGATGGCCTTCCGGGAGTGGATGGCACCGCACGTCGCCGCGATCCGCTTGTTCACGTCGGCTGTGGATGACGTCCTGAACGAGAAGCAGCATCCAGGGACCGAGTCTGTCGCGATGGCAGAGATCGCCACGGAACAGAACTACAAGTCGCGGAGCGCCTGGGAGTTTCCGTTCACCGACACGCATTCATTTGCTGGCGCGACCTTGCGGGCAGCAAGCGACTACGCGCGCAGCTTCGCTGAGTTGTTCGCCGCAGATCGCCCTCCGATCTACGCGCAATTCCCGGTAGCACGCGCCGCGCTGGAGGCGGCTGGGGTCAGCGCGTGGCTCAGCGAACTCGGGATCGCCCCTCTGGATCGGTTGAAACGTGGCTTGTGCGAGCTGCTGTACAGCGCGAACGAGGTAAGTAGCCTCGAGCTGTCAGATGACTCGAACCAGGCGGTCGAGCTCTGGATCGGAGTCGCCGACAGCTTTGGTTGGAACGTCAACAACGGCCGGACGAAGCCTGTGATCGACGGCACAAGGCGGCCGCGCATATCGGAATCGATCTCCCAGCTTGCAGGTCTCTCGACCAGCGCGCGGAGCGGAGATCTCTTGTTCAGCCGGCTGTCGGCGGCCGACCACGTGACCTGGTTCGGGCTCACGTGGGCGATGGACATCAAGGACGCACGGCGGACGTCGACGTCGATGCTCGCAACAGTGCCAATCGGCACGACGAGCAAACATGTCTGCACAATCGCGTTCTATGTGGTCAGGTCGCTTCGGACCGCGGCCGCGACCCACTTCAGGTTCATGGGCTGGACCCCGGCGAACTGGGCCAACGCCTCGACATCGGCGGAGCAATTGGAAGCGCGGCTGCTAGGCAACGCATTGCAGGACGGCTGATCGAGGGCACGTAGTCTCAGTTGTGGCACGTGTTGTCGCCGCGGCGGTAGGGCGTCAGCCCTCGTCGGCCCATCCAATGCTCGCGAACTGGCGTCGCAACTTCTCCCCTCGCTTGGGGTTGAGCGATTCCATCCACGAGATGCGTCCCAATAGGTGCGCTCGGAAGTCGGCAACTGCTGCGCGGTTCTGGGACGCCGGTCCGTGAACGCGAGCGTTGTGCAGGATCGCTTTGAGGACGTCGTACTCGTGGCGCGGCGCGTTGAGGCGTTCGTTGACGACGACCCCGCAGACGCGCTGTCGGCCGGCCCGGGTCGCCAGCATCGACTTGTGGTCATTGACTGCAAAGCCTTCCTCACGCACGATCTCGGCGACGGCACGACGCAACGTGTTCGCGGCGCGGACGAGTCGCGTCGGACCGGAGAACGTGAGGTCGTCGGCGTAGCGCGTATAGCTGACGTCGAGTGAGGCCGCGAGCCCGCTGAGGCGTTTGTCGAGCCTGAAGGCGGAGAGGTTGGCGAGGGCAGGTGATGTCGGCGCCCCTTGCGGAAGATGCGGTGTCGCGAGTCGCCGGCCGAGGCGATGATGCGCATCGATCTGGGCCGAGTCGGCGGGGCGCGGAAGGGAGGCCCACAGCCCCGCCGGGACGACGTTCGTGGTCAACGCCGTGAGCGAATGGGCGACGGACTCGGGGTAGCCCGCCGTCCGGAAGATGCCGTAAACGCGACCCGCGGCGATCGAGGCGAAGAAGTCTTCGAGGTCCAGCCGGATCACGACGAACCGTCCGGTGTGCTCGCTTGCATGGCTGCGCACCGACCGGCCCCGCGTGAAGCCGTGCGACGCCTCGTGTGCTGGGATCCAGTCGAGGATGTCGTGCAGGATCCGCCGCTGGATCTCCTTCAGGCGCCGCTTCGGCCGCTCGATCACCCGCACCGGCCGGCCCGGCCGGCGCCCCGGCGTGTACCGGTAGTGCCGGAGCCGCTCCTCCTCGACCGTGCGTTCGAGCGCGCGCGCGTCGGCGAACCACGCAAGCTCTCCGTCGCGAACGCCAAAGAACCTGGCTAGGTCGCCGACGGATGCGATCTCGGGCACCGGCCAGCGCCGCCGCCCCATCGCTGGCTTAGGCAGCAGCCATCGACGGACCGTCGGCGGCCTGTCGCCGGCCGGCTTGCGCTCCCGCATCGCGAGGGCGATGAACCGGGCGAGCTCGCGCGGCGCGTCCGCGGGCGGACGGTGGTACGCCGCCAGCACCTCGCGTGCAACGTGTCGGACCCACCGAGGTCGCGGATCGAGGGCACGGCCCGCACGGTCGACCAGCGCGCGCTCGTTCCACACCCCGGCCAGGAAAGCGTCGGCCAGGCAACGGGAGAGGTAGGCGCGTGTGCGCGCGTCGTACACCACCCAATCATCGCGACGTCGCGCGCCGACTGCACTCCGTCGTGCGTGCCCGGACCTGCTTCCAACGGACGCAGTCGAGGGCTCGCGATGCGCTGGCATGGCCACAAAGGTGTCCCCGGGGTAGCCCCGGAGAGGGATCGGCGCCCGAGGGCGCCTCTACCCACCTCGGTCACGCAACGCCGCGGCGCGAAACGCTACCGCAGGCGACACGAGGCGGCGGCAGTCCAAGTGCCGCCGTGTCTACTCGTGCTTCAAGGGGTTCGAGGCTGCCTGCGAGAGGGGGTCGCCCGCTGGCAGGAATGCCAGCGGAACTGGGCATGGACGGGGCGATGGCTCGCAACCGCGTCCGGGCGCCGTCAGCGTCGCCAGCGTCGACGCGGGTTCGGTTCGGGGATCCCGAAGATCTCGCGGTAACGCCGCTCGCGCTCGGCGGCGGCTTCGGGCGACTCTTCGGGCTGAGGCGGCGGGGGCGAGGCCTCTTTGATCCTCGGCGGTACCGACGGCGCAGGCACGACCTGGAATCGTGGCTCGTCGGACTGCCAGTCGCTCCCGACTTCGGCCTCGGTGGTGCTCGCGTCGGGCACGCGAGCGGGCTCGTCGAGGTCGGGGTCCGGGGTTATCGAGCGGATCTCGTCTGCGGTGCGTTGCGCGGCCGCGATGAACTTCGGCGGGGTCAGACGCTCCTTCTTGGCGAGGCGTCGGATCTTGGCGACAGCGGCGGGACTGGCGCAGTCGTACTGGACGGCGGCGTACTGATCGGCCCAGATCGCGTCGCGCCAACCCTCGAGGATCATGCGTTGGCGATCCTCGCGGCGGTGACCTTCCTCGCCGACGATCGCGACCGGGCGCTCGGCGCCCCGTCGCCAGACCGCCAGGTCGGGCAGCTGCTTGCGGTAGCCGCGCTCGTCGCGCATCCGCACGGCCCACCGGTCGGCGTCGGCCGCCAGCTCGCGCGCGGACAGCCAGCGCAAACCGCGACGCTCCATCCGCGCCGCCGACCACGCCACGAGCACGCCGTGCGCGATCGTCGTCGGCGACGGGGGCGCCTTCACGGCGCGGACAGCGCCGAGGTCCGCGCCGCGAAGACCTGCACTGGTCAGCCAGACGACTGAACCCTCACCCCATACCCACGGCATCCGACCCAACCAGCCGACCGCCTCCAACCTCGCCGCATGTCGCCGCACCACGCGCTCATCGAGATCCAGCCCGACACCAACAGCCGGTAGCGACACGACTCCCAGCCGCCCGATGAAACGCGCAACCCGAACCGTTCCAGGACCTGGCATTCCCCCCTGGCTCATTCGCACCAGACCACGTTCGCCCGCTTACGCAATACCACCGTCCGCCCCGCCCGCACGAACATTGAAAACCCGGCCTCGACTGGCAGCTGACTACCCGAACGACCACTACGTGGAGAGCGGGTGGTCAGCTGCCACAAAGGGGCCGGGGCCTGCCCGTGATTCCAGTAGCGGCGGGGCGGACGGCGGTCTGCGATGGTCCGCGACCCTGTCCGCCCGAGTCTGGGAACTGCGGACCGGCTCTCGGACCGCGCCACACCGCTCATCGCCGCCGCCCTTGCGTCTGAGGCGGCGTACCGGCGTCCGCTGGCTCGTCGCCGTCGACCGTCCGAGCGTCCTGCTCCAACGCGTCGGCGATCTCGTTGAGCACCCACCCGATCTCGCGGAACTCGTGGGCCACGAAGCTGATCACATTGCCCTGCACGTGGATCGCCAACCTCTCGACGGCCATGTCGTAGCTCTGCCACATGTGCGCGGGGCCGGGACGGTTTCCACCTCGACGGAGCTCGTGAGAGGGGATCACCGGCTGCGGATCTGTCACCGGGGTCCACCTGAAGCCTGGGATTCGATTCGCCTCGTCGAGCGCCTCGGCACGCTCCAGGCTCGCCGCGGCGACGGCACGGATGCGCTGCACGAAGCCGGGATCGGGTGGCGCGTTGTCGCTCGCCTCGACCGCCGTGTCAAACGCGGCTTCGGCCTCCTGCATCTTCTTGATCGCGTCGCCGATGACGCCGGGGTCCATGTTCGCCCTGAGCCTCGCAACCTGCCCCGCGAGGGGGCGGTCGAACACCGGCCTGAGTGGCTGCGGTATCCGCGGCTCCGGAGGTGCAGCTCGCGACGGGTCTGTCAGCGCGAGCATCCGATCGAGCTCGGACCGTCGAACCAAGAGCTTACGCTGGCCGGCCCGCATCGCCTTGAGCCGACCTCGTCTGACCCACAACCTCACGGTCGCCGGGTTCACCCTGAGCTCCGCGGCGATCTCGGCGAGCGTCAGCCACGGATCGTGCTCGTCGGCGGGGTCTGGCCCCTTCTCATCGGTCAAGACAAGGTCCTCCTCAACATGTAACGTATCGTAATCTACGTAAGCCCGTTATCGCCATTTCGCCGCCACAGGCCCGAATCCTCGAACCAATGGGAGACACAAGTGCTTGCGCCGCCGCGCCACTCCAGGCGATGAGCCATGCGTGACCTGCCGGAGCACGTAGGCGGCGGCGTCGTGCGTCTCGGGGCTGACTCAGCCCGGTTGCTTGAGGCGGAGGACGTAGCGAACTACCTCGGCGTTCGGACCGACTGGGTGTACCGGGAGGTGCGCGCGGGCCGGCTCCCGCACATCCGCCTGGGACGAGCCGTCAGGTTCAGGCGAGAGTCGATCGAAGCGTGGATCGACTCTCGCGAGCGCGGGGTGCCCACCCGGCGCCGGCTGTGAACCGTCCGTTGCAACAGGGCGCAGATCAGCTCTCCTTCCTGGGAAGCGTTGACGCCGGAACGACCGATAGCGTCGATCAGGTCGTGAGCGCCGAGCAGCCTGCCAAGCCCACAACGCCGCGACAGCGTCAACGGCGTCCCCGCGGCACCGGAGCCGTGTTCGAGAAGGGCAATCGCTGGTATGGCCAGTGGTACCTGCGCGGCAAGGTGGTCAAGCGCTCGCTCGGACCGATGCGCCAGGCCGGGAGCCGCGACGGTCTCACCCGAACGCAGGCAGAGGCTCGGTTGCGAGAGCTGATGTTGGAGACAAACGCCGCGCCGCCGCCGGTGGCGGGACGGATGACCGTCGCCGAGGTCGGCGACCGCCGCATTAAGCAGCTCGCCCGTAGCGGCCGCAAGCCCGACACGACCCTCGCCAACTACGAGTCGGAGATCCGGATCCACTTCGCGCCGCACTTCGGCGAGACGACCGTCGACGAGATCAACGCCGATGACGTCGAGGATTTCATCGACGCCTGCCTCGACGCCGAGGACCGGATTGATCGCGGCCTGGCGGAGCTGTCCGTGAAGACCGTCCGCAACTTGTACGTCCACCTGAACGGGATCTTCGAGTTCGCGATCTCGAAAGGCTGGGCCCACGCGAACCCCTGCCGGGCGGTCGACAAGCCGGCGTCGCCCGAGGACGACGAGACGGAGATCCGCTTCCTCGATCAGGCCGAGCTCGATGCGCTGCTCGCCGCTGCGACCACTCCTGTCTGCCGGCACACACCGGCGACGCTCGCAAGGGCGGCGCAGGCGCGAACGCTGCGAGACGTCGAGTGCCTGGAATGGCAGCAGGTCGGCGAGCGCCTCGGATGCTCCGCCGCGACCGCTATCTACCTGTACCGCGCAACTCCCGAGGCTGTGCTCGACAATGATCTCGCCCGCGTAGACCGGGCGCTGTACCTCACCGCTGCGATGACCGGCCTGCGCCAGGGTGAGCTGCTTGGCTTGCGTGGCGGGACGTGGACTGGGCCGCGCGCGGGACGTGGACTGGGCCGCGCAAAAGGTGCGCGTCGTGCGGCCCTACGTCAGAGGCAAGTTCCGGACGCCCAAGTCGCGGATCTCGTCGCGAGCGGTCCCGATGGCCGATCGCGTCGGCCAAGAGCTGGAGCTGCTGTTCCAGGCCTCCGCTTACCAGGCCGAAGACGATCTCGTGTTTGGGCACCCACACACCGGCCACCCACTCGAACGCAGCCAGGTGAGCAAGCGGTTCAAGCGGACCCTAAAGCGGGCCGGCGTCCGCGAGGTCCGTTTCCACGAATATGCCGACGTTCGCGTTATGCCGATGTCGTTGCGAAGAGGCTGCTCAGAGCGGTTTTTGGCGGGTTCGAGGTCGGCATAATCAGAGCGCTTCGAGGAATGCGAGGAGCGTGTCGGTGGGCTGGTAGCGGCCGGGTTTGGCGGCGATCGGTCGGGTGCGATCGATCGCTTTTTGTTTTTGGGTCATGTCGGCGTGCAGGTAGATGTTCGTCGTGGTGATTTGTTCGTGGCCGAGCCAGAGCGCGATCACGGTGATGTCGTTGCCTGCGAGCAGCAGGCGCATCGCAGCGGTGTGACGGTTACGTGGAATTCCACGTAACCGTCATTACGTGGACGGCATGGTTATGTGGCGGCCCGGGGTGTTTCCGCTGCTCATGGCGTCGGGCGCGCCGATTCCGGCCACATAATGTCCCGTGTGGGGTCCCGCTGCTGAGGCGGTGAACACCTCGAAGAATCGCCTTCTGTTCACCACGATCAGGAGGGCTGATTCTCATGGCAGCTACGAACGTCCCCGACGCGTCAGCG
>DATJYY010000129.1:0-2242 GCA_035499395.1 Solirubrobacteraceae bacterium | reverse complement strand
TCCAACATGGCCGGCGCTCGAGGGACGCTGAGCTACTCAACGGCCGTGCTCGACGGCACGGGAGCGGCTTCCGGTGGCCCTCCTTTCAGCTCGCCGCGCGCCTCCTGCGCAGCGCGGCGGCCAGACCCGGTTAGCGCGGATCTCGGGGCTCGGACCGGCTTAGCGTCGTCATCGGCGCCGAGGGCAATGGCGGAGACACCCTATCCGCGCATTCCAAGACTCTCGTCGGCGGCCCCGAGATACCACTGCGACCACGGATGCAGGTCTCGCTGACCGGATCTGCGATCGCTGAGACGCTGCCGCTTAGCGCGCCTGAAGGAGTCACGACGCCGTCGGGGCTCCTTCTCGACCAACCCGGTAGCCGGGCTTCGTGCGTGGCGCGGTGTTTCTGTCAGCCTCTCGGTATGGCTCTGAGCGCTCATGGCGCGGGGCGTGACGGCCTCACATGTTGCGGCGTCGCATTGGAGATATGCACGCTCGTATGGGTGACCATTGAGGCGATCGTCGGTGTGGCTGCTGGACTCGCAGCGGGCAGTGTGGCGTTGGTGACATTCGGCATCGACTCGGCTATCGAATTTGCGGCTGCGCTCGTCGTCTGGCGGACGTTCCGCGCAGAGCAGACCGGCCGTGACGGCCGAAGCGAGGATTAGCCGCTTCGAGTGATTGGAGTGAGCTTCTTCGTGCTCGCGGCGTACGTCGTTGCCGACGCGGGATACACGCTGATTGTCGCCAGAAAGCCAGAGAGCAGTGTGCCTGGCGTGGCCGTTACTGCCGCCGCTCTTGTCGTGATGCCGGTGCTTTCAGTCTTGAAGCGGCGGACGGGAGGCAGATTGGGCAGCCAGATGCTGCTGGCGGATGCAGCCGAGTCCCTCTTCTGTGCGTATCTGTCTGCGAGCGTGCTGGTCGGCCTCGTCCTGAACTTGGCGTTCGGCTGGTGGTGGGCCGATCCCTTGGCAGCGCTCGCGGTCGTGTCCCTGGTCATCAAAGAGGGGCGTGAGGCCCTCGAGGACTATGAGGAAACGACTAGTAGCTGCTGACCCCGCGGTGCTCTTGGGATCGATCTTGCCCTCGTATTGATCCCAGCTCGAATGCACGCGAATCGTGCCGCAATCGAATCTTCGGTCGGTAGTGGCGGAGGGCGACGCGCGTTCAGTCGCCGTGGCGGGTGCTCGCCGCGCGTCGCGGAGGCTCTGCGCGACGCATGCGAAATCCGGCGGATATCCCGTGGGTTAGTCGTTGCCTCCGTCGATGGCTCGAAGCCCGGGTCGGCTGTCCGGAGTGGAGTCGTCGAGCTCGGCGGAGAGCGCTTCGCTCTCGAACTGGGCGAGTGCCTCCTCGCACGAGGCGACGGCGGCGACGGCTTCCTCGCGGCCGGGCGCGTCGAAATAGTCGCGGCCACGGATGGCGGCAAGCCATTTCTGATAGCGGGCGAGGTCGGCATCGGACTCCTCCAGCTCGGTGTAGGTGGTCCGGCCGCGGCGGCGCTCGAGCTGGAGCTCCTCGTGGAACTGCCGCGTGCTCTCGACCACCTCGCTGTACTCGTCGGTTCGCTCGCGTTGGATTGCGTCGATGACCGCCGCCTCTTGCTTGGGGTCCGTCAGCTGGATGCGAAGCATCTCGGCGTGGCCGCCTTCCGCGCGCAGTCGGGTCACGACGCGCGCCGTGGTGCGCGTCGTCTTGGGCGTCGCGGGGAGTAGGCACACCGACTGCTGCAGGTAATGACCCCCCAAGCCGCGCAGATTGCGCCACGCGTAGACACGGAGCGTCGAGCTCCCGCCGGGGGGCGTGGAGACGGTGATCAACAACCAGTCGCGTGCCACCGGGTGATCCTAATCCCAGACGCCTCACGTGCCGACATTACGTATCATGCGTTTCATGCCGAGCGCAGCGCGCGTCTCGTCACATCGCGACTGGGCGCCCGAGGTCGTCGATACGGAATCGCCGGCGGTCCCGGTTCACGCAGAACCGTCGGCGGTCGTGTGGGAGCGCACCAGCAGCCGCCCCAGCGGGCTGGGGCCCGAGGAGGTCGCGCAGCGCCGCACGGCGCCGGTCCGGACCGAACCCGGCACCACGTCGACTGTCTTGCGCGAGATCGGCGAGTCGTCGGTTGAGCCGCTTCAGCTGCTGCTGGTTGTGGTCGGCGTGCTCTCGGCGGTCTTCGGCGAGCTGCGGGACGCGATCGCGATCTTCTCGGTCATCGTGCTGGTCAGCGCGGTCGAGGCGATCTCCGAGGTCCGTGCCG
>DATJYY010000128.1:0-12113 GCA_035499395.1 Solirubrobacteraceae bacterium | reverse complement strand
AGGACTCACGTTTGCCGCCGGGCTGCGCTCGATGATGCGCGCGGACCCGGACATCCTGATGGTGGGCGAGATCCGCGACCCCGAGACCGCCCAGATCGCGATCGAGGGCGCGCTCACCGGCCACATGGTGCTCTCCACGCTTCACACCAACGACGCGCCGTCGGCGATCACCCGTCTCGTCGAGATGGGGATCGAGCCGTTCCTGGTCGCGTCGGCGATCGACTGCGTCGTCGCTCAGCGGCTCGCTCGGACCCTGTGCGCGCACTGCAAGCAGCGCACGATGATCCCGGCCGAGGTGCTGCGCGACCACGGCTTCCCGGCTGAGTTCCCGATCGAGGCCTACGAGCCGGGCGGCTGTGTGCGCTGCGGCGGGATGGGCTACCGGGGCCGGATCGGTCTGTACGAGGTGATGGTGATGACCGAGGAGATCCGCTCGCTCACGCTCCAGCGTGCGTCGTCGGATCAGCTCGGGGCCGCGGCGGTTCGCGAGGGGATGCGCCGGCTGCGCGAGGACGGCCTCGACAAGGTCAAGCACGGCCTGACGTCGGTCGCCGAGATCGCGCGCGTTACCGGCACGGGCGGGAGCTGAGCGTCCAGCCGGCCGGCAGGCAGTAAACGACATCGGCCGGATTGCCGATACATCCCCGAACTTCTCGAACCCAAGGACGGATAGCAATGCAGCTCGATTTCGCAGACGTGTTGCTCGAGGTCATCGACCGCCGAGCCTCGGACCTGCACATAACCGCGGGAGCGCCGCCGACCGTGCGCGTTCGCGGGCGGCTAGTGCCGATGGACGGCTTCCCGGTCCTGACGCCGAACGACACGCGCGAGATCGTGTACTCGATCCTGTCCGAGGGACAGCGCCAGAAGTTTGAGAACAACTGGCAGATCGACTTCGCCTACCAGATCCCAGGTCGCGGCCGGTTCCGCGTCAACGCCTACTTCCAGCGCTCGGCGGTCGGTGCCGCGTTCCGTCTGATCCCGTTCGACGTCGTACCGCTCGAGACGCTCGGCCTGCCGCCGGTCGTCGCCGATTTCGCGAACAAGCCGCGCGGTCTCGTGCTCGTCACCGGCCCGACGGGCTCGGGCAAGTCGACCACGCTCGCATCGCTGATCGACGTGATCAACGGCAGCCGCGAAGAGCACATCATGACCGTCGAGGACCCGATCGAGTTCCTCCACCATCACAAGAAGTGCATCGTCAACCAGCGCGAGCTCGGGTCTGACGCGATCAGCTTCGCCGAGGCGCTCAAGGCGGCCCTCCGTCAGGACCCCGACGTGATCCTCGTCGGCGAAATGCGCGACCTCGAGACGATCGGCACCGCGCTGACCGCGGCCGAAACCGGCCACCTCGTATTCGCGACGCTCCACACCCAGGACACCCCGCAGACGATCGACCGCATCATCGACGTGTTCCCGCCCGAGCAGCAGGGCCAGGTGCGCGCGCAGCTGTCTGTCGCGCTTCAGGGCATCATGACCCAGACGTTGCTGCCGACCGCGGACGGCGCAGGGCGCTGCGTGGCGGCCGAGGTACTCGTACCGACGCCGGCGGTTCGCAACCTGATCCGCGAGGCGAAGACCCACCAGATCTACTCGGTGCTCCAGACCGGGGCCTCCCACGGCATGCAGACGATGGACGCCTCGCTCGCCCAGCTCGTGCGCGCCGGCAAGGTCAACCGTCAGCTGGCCGAGTCGCGTGCCCACGCACCGGAAGAGCTCCGGCGCCTGCTGTCCGGCATGGGCGCTGCAGGCGGCGGTTACCAGGCGGCCGCATAGCCATGGCCACGTATGTCTTCAAGGCGATGGACCTCGCCGGCGTTCAGGCCAAGGGCGAGGTCGAGGCCGACTCCAAGCAGGCGGTCGCCGAGCAGCTCAAGGAGCGCGGTCTGGTCGTCGTCGACATCGCTCACAAGTACCGCTCTAAGGAGCTCAACCTCGAGCTGTTCTCGCGGGTCAACGCGAAGGACCTGGCGGTGGCGTCGCGCCAGCTGGCGACGATGGTCACCTCCGGCATGTCGATCATGCGCGCGCTCCACGTGCTCGAGACCCAGACCGGGTCAAAGCTCCTGCGCGACACGATCGCGGCCGTCCGGCACGATGTCGAGGCCGGCCTGCTGCTCTCAGACGCGATGGCGCGCCACCCCAAGGTGTTCGGGCCGCTGTACGTCGCGATGGTGCGCGCCGGTGAGACGGGCGGCGTGCTCGAGGAATGCCTCCTGCGCGTGGCCGACCAGCTCGAGAAGGACGCCGCGCTGCGGCGCCAGGTGCGCGCCGCGATGATCTACCCGGCGGTCGTCATCACGTTCGCGGTCACGGTGCTTATGGCACTGGTGGCGTTCCTGATCCCAGTGTTCGTCGGCGTGTTCAAGCAGTTCCCCGGCAAGCTGCCGGCGCTGACACAGTTCATGGTGAACTTCTCGCACCTGGTCACTCACCAGTGGTACATCCTGATTCTCGCTGTTGGTCTCGGTGTCGGTGGCTTCATAACGATCAAGCGCTCGCAGAAGGGACGCGACAAGTGGGATGCGTTCAAGCTCCGCATCCCGATGAAGATCGGCGAGGTGGTGCAGAAGGTGTCGATCGCCAGGTGGTCCCGCACGCTGTCGGCGCTCACCTCCGCCGGCGTCCCGATCATGCAGGCGATCGAAATCACCGGCAAGACCGCCGGGAACGCGGTGATCGAGAAGTCCATGGGCGACGTGATCACCTCGGTCAAGGGCGGCGGCACGATCTCGGCGCCACTCCGCCAGTGCTCCGCGTTCCCCGCGATGGTGTCGCAGATGGTCGGCGTCGGCGAAGAAACCGGCGCGCTAGACACGATGCTCGCGAAAATCGCGGACTTCTACGACTCGGAGGTCGAGGCCGCCGTCAAGGCGCTCACCTCGATCATGGAGCCGGTGATGATCATCTTCGTCGGCGGCATCGTCGGCGTGATCGTGATCAGCATGTACCTGCCGCTGTTCTCGATCTACAACTCGATCAAATAGGCGCTCCGGCCGCTCGTCCCCTCAGCGGCCCCGCGCGCATTCGTCGTGTTGACGCGGGCCATGGTGGTGTGCGCGAGTGCCGCCGAGCGGACGCCGCGGCCGCCGCTCACAGCTAGCGCCGCGGCCCTGCCGGTATGGTGGGCGGCGTGGGCGCGACCTCGGACGACTCCCGAACCACTTGTACGCCGTGTCGCGGCACCGGCAAGCTGACCTCTGGCCTCGGTGGGGAGCCGCACGAGGTCACGTGTCCGTGGTGTGGCGGCACTGGCGTATTCGAGCCCGGGCGCGATGCGCAGCAGGCTGGGCCGGAGGATCCCGGCGCCGTCCCGGCCGGCGGGTCCTCGTAAACCAGATCGGACAAACGTTTAAAGAGGTCAGGCTGCAGGTTTAGAGTGTCGATACCTGGGTTGCCAGAGTCACTCAGGTGCCAAGGGCAAACCACTCGCAAGGGTGGGACGCAAAGCCACGGGCCTCCAACGGATGCGAGGAAGCCGGGCTGCCACCAATACGGAGATGTGACTTAGTCATGGATGACTCCCGATTGGGGCCTTGGATCTGGCGAGACAGACCCAATCAAAATCCCAGGAGGGCTCCATGCTTCATAAGCTGCGCCATCGCGCCGAGGACGAGAAGGGTTTCACCCTGATCGAGCTCCTCGTCGTGATCCTGATCATCGGCATTCTTGCCGCGATCGCCATTCCGACGTTCCTCAACCAGAAGAGCAAGGCCAACGACGCGTCGGCCGAGTCTCTGGCCAGGAACGCGGCCACCGCCGCCGAGACGTACGCCACCGACAACAACGGCAGCTACTCCGGCGTCAACCAGTCGATCCTCAACTCGATCACGCCCGCGCTCAACACGAGCACGAGCAACGGCCAGGCCTACCTGCTGACCGCCAGCGGCGATGCCAGCAGCTACACGGTCGTCGGCGAGTCTCCGACCGACACCGCGAAGTTCACGCTGACCAACAGCAACGGCACGGAGAGCTTCAGCTGCTCGCCGGCCGGCACGGGCTCCTGCTCGAGCAACAGCACCTGGTAATCAATCGATCCAACAACTGGTAGTAACCGAGGCGGCCTCCGGGCCGCCTCGGTGCATTCTGGAGCGCTGTGTCCGTTGGGCGGCGACTGCGGTAAAGGCCAGCCCGCACGCGCCGATTACTGAGCACATGCGGCGACTCATCCTGGCGCTTCTGACATTGACGGTCCTGGCGTGCGTCGCGCCGGCGACCGCGAGCGCCGCCGTCCCGCCCCCGCCGGACGTGGAGGCGCCGCTGTTCATGGACCAGAACTGGAGCGCCATCCCCGAGGGATTCACGATCAACCCGGCGCAGGCGATCGCGATCGCCAAGACATCGCGGAAGCTCCAGAGCATCCATCGGGCCGATCACCCACTGCACATCAATGTGTACGTGTGGGTCAGGTCCCACTACGAAATCTACTTCTTCCACCGCGGCAAGCTCGTCGCCGACCAACTGGTGAGCCCGAACGGAAAGCTCGGCGCGACGTACACCGGACCGCTGATGCTCGGCTTCTACGCCCGCGGTCACTACGGGCAGATCTTCGATAACCCGTGGGTGCTCGCGTCGTTTACGGCGATGTTCCTGCTGCCGGTGCTTCTGCTGCGTGGGCGCCGGTGGCTCGACCGGCTCGACCTCGCGGCATTACTGGGGTTCGGGGCTTCATACGCTCTGTTCGACACCACGCATCTCGAGCCGAGCGTGTGGGCGTTCTACCCGGTGCTCATCTACCTGCTGGTGAGGATGTTGATCCGCGGATTCAACGTCAGGCAAACCCGCGGCCGCTTCGATTGCCGACTGCCGACGGCGGTACTCGCGATTGGCGTGGTCGCCCTCGTGGTCGCGCGAATCGCGATCATCCTGCACCCGTCGGGCGTGATCGACGTGGGCACCGCATCGGTGCTGGGCGCCTTCAAGATCCTGCACGGGCAGAGCATCTACTACTACTCGCTCGGTCACGGCGACACCTATGGCCCGATCAATTACCTCGTATACGTTCCGTTCGAGTGGCTCTGGCCGGGATCGTGGAGCTACCTGCCCGCGGCGAGGGCGGCAACGATCACCTTCGACCTGCTGACGATCGGCGGCCTGATCCTCATCGGCACGCGTCTGCGCGGCGGCCGCGACGGACGGCGACTGGGCTTGATGCTCGCGTGGCTGTTCGCCGCGTGTCCATGGAGCCTGCTCGACGTCGAGAAGAGCACGAACGACGGCCTGGTCGCGCTGATCGTCGTGCTGATCATGCTTTCGCTGTCGAAGCCGATAAGACGCGGCGTGCTCGTCGGGCTCGGAGCCGCGGCCAAATTCTTCCCGGCGGTCCTGCTGCCGCTGGTCGCGGTGGGGCCCGGGGACAACGACCGGCAGACCGCGCGCAAGGTGCTCGCGGGGTTCGTGATCGCCGCGGGTGCGTCGATCGCGCTGTTCCTGCCCTCGGGCGGTCTCAAGGAGATGTGGGATCACACGATCGGCTTCCAGCTCACGCGGACCGACATCTTCTCGATCTGGGCGCTGCACCCGGGGCTCGCGCCGATCAAGCTCGGGGTAGAGGGCTTCGCCGTGATCCTCGCCGTTCTGGTCGCCTTCCGTCCGCGAGGAGCCCGCACGCCCGCCCAGGTGGCCGCACTCGGCGCGGCGGTGACGATCGCGGTCCAGTTGCCCGCTCTCCACTGGTTCTACCTGTACATCGTCTGGTTCCTGCCGCTGATCCTGATCGCGGTTCTCGGCGCCGACGCGCCGGCGGCGGCCGAGCCGGAGACGCCCGCCCGGTCTGCGGACCTCGAGTTGGACGAGCACGGCGACCCTGAGCAGGCGCTCGTGGGAGCGTGAGTCGCTCGCGATGCCGCTCGCATTCGCAGCCGCCGTCGCCGGCGCGTTCGGCGCCACGATCGGTTCGTTCCTGAACGTCGTCGCGTACCGCCTGCCCCGCCGCGAGTCGTTGGTCCATCCGGGATCGCACTGCCCGGGGTGCGGCACCGCGATCAAGATGTACGACAACGTGCCGGTGCTCGGCTGGCTGTGGCTGCGCGGCCGTTGCCGCAGCTGCCGGGTGCCGATCTCGCCGCGCTACCCGATCATCGAGGCCCTGTCGGCCGCGCTGGCCGTGGCGGTCGTCCTCACCAAGCACTCGGCCGCCGACATCGTCCTAGGCCTCGTCCTCGTCGCCGTGCTCGTCCCGGTTGCGCTGATCGACCTCGAGCATCGGATCATCCCGAACAAGATCACGTTGCCGGCGGCGATCGCCGCGGTGGCGATCGGTGCGGCGCTCGACCTCAAGGGCGTGCCCGAGCAGTTGATCGCGGGCGCTGCCGCGGGCGGCTTCCTGCTGGCGTTCCTGCTCGCCTACCCGCGCGGCATGGGCATGGGCGACGTCAAGCTGGCCGCGGTCCTCGGTCTGTTCCTTGGGCGCTCGGTGGCCGTTGCGATCCTCGTCGGCGTCCTCAGCGCCACGCTCGTCGGCGGCGTCGTGATCGCGCGCCTGGGGGTCGAAAAGGGGCGCAAGACCGCGGTGCCGTTCGGGCCGTTCCTCGCGTTGGGCGGCGTGATCGGTCTGCTCGCCGGCCCGTCGATCATTCACTGGTACCTGCACGCGGGGCTCTGATGACCGCGGCAGGCCGACAACGTTTGCCGCTGGCCGCCGGCATCGTTGTCGCCCTGCTCGCTGCGGTCGCGATCATCCTGACGCACCGGCCGCAGCGCCTGGCGGTGCAGCGCGGAGTCGCGGTCCGCGCGGCGATGCGCGATCCGACCGTCGCGGAGGCCAGAGCCGGCTCGCACTGGAACGAGGTGACGGTGACCGCGATCGACGACCATCTCGTCTACGTCGGCTTCCTCGCCAACGGGCAGCTGGTCGCCGAGGCCGCAGTCGATCGGACGGGACACGTGCTCTCGGGGGTGAACGACCGGGCGATGCGTGTGCCCTACGGCGACTGGATCGCGTATCAGCCTGCCGTGCTCGTGGTGCTGGGAGCCCTGTTCGCGTTGATGGCCGGAGTGGCCCCGCTGCGCCGGTGGCGCAACCTCGACGTGCTCGCGGCGATCTCCCTGGTGGTCCCGGTTGTGCTGTTCAAACAGCGTTATCTCAGCGCCAGCGTGGAGGCGGCCGCGCCCGGGATGGCCTACCTGCTGTTCCGATGCGCCGGCAAGGGTTTCGGGCCGGCTCGCGAGCCAGCCGCTTCGACGCCGCTGACGGCCGTCGTGATGTCCGGCGTCGACGTGGCGCGAAGGGTCCGCTGGCTACGCGCGCTGTTCGTCGTGCTCGCGCTCGTGTACGTGATGGTCGGGATCAGCTCGCCCGACGCCGTTGACGTGATCTACGCGGTCATGGAGGGCGCCACCAAGCTGATCCACGGCGTCCTTCCATACGGACACATGCCGCCGGGCATCGTCCATGGAGACACATACCCAATCCTGAGTTACGCGCTGTACACGCCGCTGGCGCTTCTGACGCCCGTGAACTCTGTGTGGGAATCAGTCGACCTGGGGCTGGCGGCAGCGGTCGTGGCCGCGCTCGTCGCTGCCTGGGCGGTGTTCAGGACGATCGCGGGTCCACGTCGCTCCTCAGGTGAGACGCGGCCCGTCGAGGTCGAGGAAGCCGGTCTGCGCGCGGCGCTGGCGTGGCTTGCGTTCCCGTCCGTGTTGATCACGGTGTCCACCGGGACGACCGACGCCGTGCTCGCCGCAATGCTCGCGGTCGCGGTGCTGCTGTGGCGCCGTCCGGCACTGTGCGCCGGAATGCTCGCGGCCGCGGGGTGGTTCAAGTTCGCGCCATTCGCGCTCCTGCCGCTACCGCTGGCGCCGCTCCGCGGGCGGAGGCTCGTCAGGGCGCTGGCAGCGATCGTGGTCGTGTCAGCGCCGTTGGTCGCGCTCCTGTTCGCCCTCGGCGGATTGCATGGCCCGCAGGCGATGCTCCATGCGATCTCCTTTCAGTTCACTCGAGGTTCGGAGCAATCGGTGTGGAGCGCGCTCGGCATCGACGGCCTCCAGCCGCTCGTCCAGGGGTGCGTGCTGGGTCTGATCGCGGCCGCCGTCGTCAAGCTCCGTGTCGATCCCGCACTCGCCGGCGACCGCGCTCGGATGGCCGCGCTCACCGCCGCGATCCTCATCGGCTTACAACTGAGCGCCGACTACTGGGCTTTTCTGTACCTCGCCTGGATCGTGCCGATGCTCGGGGGGTCGCTGCTCGCGGACCGGTCGGGCGCGGTGGCGACGGCTGCGGCCCCCGCGTCGCTGAGCCCGGCCGCGCCGGCTCCGTCGATGGCGGGATGAGCTCGCGCAGCGCCGGCGCGGTGTCAGGATCCTGCCCGCGTACTGCGTCTCTCGCGCGCTCCTGGAGCGGCGCGAGCGGCGCGAGCTGGACGGGTTCAGCATCCGCGCGCCGCCCCGGCCTGGCGGGTGTCCAGCGGCCTGGACATGCCCACCTGGACGATCAGGCCGTCCAGGCTCGGCTAGACGCCCTCAACTCCCCGGGGGTAGCGGCCGATCACTTGGCCTGAGCCACCATGGGGTATGCCAAAGGAAAATCCGTCGTGGGCCTCGACATCGAGCCTGGCTACGTCGCCGCCGTCGAGGCGCGACCGGGCCAGGTAAAGGTCGAGCGCGCCGCCACCGCGCAGCTGCCCGCCGGCATCGTGCGTGACGGCGAGGTCGTCGACGTCGAGACCCTCGCCTCATCGCTCCGCGATCTGTTCGCCGAGCACAAGCTCTCAAAGCGCGTCCGTGTCGGCGTCGCCAACCAGCGCATCGTCATGCGCACACTTGACCTTCCGCCACTGAAGGGCGCCAAGGAGATCAACTCCGCGATCCGCTTCCAGGCCGCAGACCATATCCCGATGCCGCTGGAGCAGGCGGTGCTCGAGCACCACTCGCTTGGCGTCGTCGAGACCCCGGACGGACCGAGGACCCGCGTCGTCGTCGTCGCCGCGCGGCGCGACATGATCGAGCGCCTGCTCGAGGCCACGCGCAAGGCGGGGCTCCGTCCGACGGGCGTCGACCTGTCGGCGTTCGCGATGATCCGCGCGCTGTACCGCCCCGAGCTGACGGGCGCGACCCTGTACACCAGCGTCGGCGGTCTCACCAACCTGGCCGTCGCCCTGGGACCGACATGCGCGTTCACGCGCGTCGCCGGTCAGGGGATCGAGTCGATTGCCGGCGAGCTGGCCGAGCGTCGCGCGCTCACGCTTGAGCACGCGCACGGCTGGCTCCGCCACGTCGGCCTGCTGGTGCCCGTCGCCGACATCGAGGGCGACGAGGACATCGTCGCGGAGGCGCGCGAGGTTCTGAACGACGGCATCCGAAGGATTGCCGACGAGGTCCGCAACTCGCTGGACTTCCTCGCCATGCAGGACGCCTCGGCCGTCGTCGAGCGCGTGGTCCTCACCGGCCCCGCTGTAGCCATTCCCGGTTTCCCGGAGCGGCTCGGCGAGGAGGTCGGGCTTCCGCTCGAGGTCGGTGTGGTCCAGGAGGGCCAGCCGGGTGGGTTCGGCGGCGTTGACGCCGGCCGTCTCGCCGTTGCTGCGGGCCTGACCGTCGAGGAGATCCCCTCATGAGAGCCGTCAACCTGATCCCCGCGGATTCGCGCGGGCGCAGCAGCCGCGGTCCCTCGACTGGCATGCAGGTGCCGGTCTACATCTTGCTCGGGTTCCTCGCGGCGGCGGTCGCGCTGGTGACCGTGTACGTGCTCACCAGCAACTCGATTTCTTCCCGTACCGCCACGCTCACGAGCCTCAAGACCCAGGTCGCCCAGGAGCAGGCCGCGGCCAACCGCCTCGGTGAGTTCTCGAAGTTCTCCCAGCTCGCGCAGACGCGCATCGGCACCGTTCGCGGGATCGCGTCGGCGCGGTTCGACTGGCACACCGCGCTGGTGAACCTGTCGAAGGTGGTCCCGGCCAACACCACGCTTCAGTCGATCAGCGGCACGGTCGTGCCCGGCGCGAGCGCCGGGGGCGGCGGCGCCGGCAGCTCTCTGAGAAGCGCCATCACTGCGCCCGCGTTTGAGATGACCGGCTGCACCGCCAACCAGGACGACGTCGCGCGCCTGATGTCGCGCCTGCGCCTGATCAACGGCGTCACCCGCGTCTCGTTCAGCAACTCGCAGGAGTCGAACTCGGGCGCACCCGGCGGCAGCTCTGGCAACGGGCAGGGATGCGCGGCGAACGCGCCGACCTTCGACCTGACCGTGTTCTTCTCGCCCGTGGCCAACGCCGGCCCGAACGGCGTCACCTCGATCAGTGGAACGACTCCCACCACCACGACGACCGGAGGCACCCAGTGACCGCCCGCGACCGTATCGTGATCATGGTCGTCCTCGCCGTTGGCGCGGTGGTTGCCGCCTGGTTCCTGGTGGTATCGCCGAAGCGGTCGCAGGCGTCGAGCCTCAACACCCAGATCACCAGCGAGCAGTCGCAGCTGTCGGCCGCTCAGCAGCAGGTGGCTGCCGGTGTGAGTGCCCGCAAGACCTTCGCCGGTCAGTACGCCGAGCTGGCCAAGCTGGGCGAGGCCGTCCCGCCGGACGATGACATCCCGTCGCTGATCTATCAGGTCCAGAGCGCGGCCCAATCATCCCACGTGAGCTTCCGCGGCCTGCAGCTGACCGGCGGTGGGTCGAGCAGCAGCTCGACTCCGAGCACCAGCTCCAGCTCGGGCGGCAGCTCGTCTTCGACCGCGGCGACCCCGCAGCTTCCCCCGGGAGCGAGCGTCGGCGCGGCCGGCCTGCCGACCGAGCAGTTCACGATCACGCTCACAGGCAACTACTTCAACTTGTCGACCTTCTTCAACAAACTCGAGGGCTTCGTAGTCATGAACAAGGGCACGCTGACGATCCGCGGCCGGTTGATGTCGATCAACGCGATCACGCTCACGCCCGGTCCGACCGGCTTCCCGCAGATCAGCGCGACCGTTTCGGCGACGACGTACATCGTCCCGCCGACCGAAGGCCCGTTCGGGGGCGCGACGCCCGCCGGCCCCGCGCCGACGACGACCCAGGCATCGACCTCCGGGTCCTCGTCCTCATCCTCGAGCTCCGCGCCCGCCGCGGCGATCACCTCGGTGCTGCGATGAGCGTTCCGCGCAACATGCTCAAGGAGCTGCTCGACCGCAAGCTCTGGCCGATCGCGCTCGTCCTGATCATCGCCCTCGTGGCGGTGCCCGTGCTGCTGACCAAGAAGGCGCCGACGGATATCGTCACCCCGCCCTCGGGTCCGCTGCCGTACTCGTCGGGCACCACGCTGCCCGCGATCTCGGTCAAGACCACTCAGGGCAACTCGAACATCGGCGGCAAGGGCCACAACCCGTTCGCTCCGCAGCACGTCGCGACGACCTCGACCACCGCCACCGTGGCGGCGGCGACCACGACGCCGTCGGCCGGCGTCGCATCGACGGGCGGCGGCACGACGAGCACCGGCAGCACCGGGCTCTCAAGCGGCGGAACCGGCGGCGCCGGAGCGTCCACGACCGCGCCCGCGACCACGCCTGCGCCGACGACGACCACGCCCGCACCGGCCCCCAAGCCGGCGCCGACCGGGCTGACCGCGACCCAGTCCTATCACGTGTCACTCGCGATCACGACCGCGACCGGCGGCGTCAACACGATCGACCCGCTGGAGCGGCTCAGCATCCTCCCGAGCGAGAAGCAGCCGATGCTCGTCGAGCTCGGCGTGCTCCAGGGCGGCCACAGCGTGCTATTCGTGGTCGAGCCGGGAACGGTCGTCAGCGGCGCCGGGACGTGCACCCCGGGTCCGATCGACTGTGAGATCCTGTCGCTCAGGCCCGGCCAGACCGAGGGTATCTCCACGCAGACGGGCTCCGGCTCGACTCCGGTCGCCCTGTTCTCCGTGAACTCGATCTCGGCCGATCAGCACCCGTCGGTGGCCGCCGCGAACAAGGCACGCGAGACCGCGTCCGCCGTCGGCCGCGAGCTCCTCAACCGCTCCCCGCTGAGCGCCATCTCCCTGTTCCAATACGACCCGAGCGTCGGCGCCGTCGTCGACCTGCGCAATCTCACGGTAGGAGGCTGATATGCGCCGCTATTCGCTCATCGCGCGCCGGATTGTCGTGGCGCTGTCCTGTTCCCTTGCGGCCACGCTGGCCGTGGCGGCCAGCGCCCAGGCGGT
>DATJYY010000127.1:0-4980 GCA_035499395.1 Solirubrobacteraceae bacterium | reverse complement strand
AGCGAGGGTGCCGGTGGGCGGACGCCGCCGAGTGCGTACAGGCAGACGCCGGCGAGCGCACCGCTGTGCTGACCAGCGGACGCACGTTCAACAGAGGACACCTGCCGCGATACTCGGCGATCAGGAGGGTGCTGATCAGCGCCAGCCCGCCGATCAGCGGCACGAACGTGATGGCATCCAAGAACGCGTGCGTGAGCAGCTCCGAGGCGCCGAAGAAGGCGGCGGCGCACCCGGTGGCAGCCAGCCCGAGAGCCAATGGATCCCAGCGGCGGCGCGGATCGACTGGCGGTGCGTCCTGGAAGGTCAACACCGAGAGCACAAGCGCGGCCAGCGCGATTCCGGCGATGATCCAAAACAGCGGCCGCCAGGCGTAAGCGGAGGCCTGGATCCCGCCGATCGCTGGGCCCAGGGCCACCGCGCCGAACACGCAAACGTTGACGACCATCGCCGTCCAGCGCAGCTTCGCCGGCGGATACCCGACGATCAGCGGCGGGAAAGCCGCGATCAGCAACAGGCTCGTGCAAAGACCCTGCAGAACGTGGCCGACGATAAACACACCTGACGCGGTGGCCGAGGCGGCGAGCACCGAGCCGACCACCAGCAACACGCCGTAGACGAGCAACATCCGCCGCTGCGGCAAGCGGAGCGCGAACTGCACGGCGAACACCGTGCCCATCGCATAGCCAGCGTTCGCCAGACCATTAGTCAGGCTCACCGCCTGCAGGCTCATGTGCAGGTCCCTGGCGATGATCGGCGCCAGTGGCTGTAGCGCCGCCGACAGGATTAGGTACGGCACCAGGGCAAAGATGACCATCGCGGCCACGGCCGGATAGCGGCCGGCGAGCGGACCCTGTCGGGTGAGCAGCGACCCGGATTGCCGGCCCGGGAAGAGAGCGCGCCTCGTCGGTGCCCGGACGGTCATATGTTCGTCTCCATGTCCGGCGCGATCTGGGGCAGGTCGCGGTCCGTCAGCCCCGCGCCGCTCCATGCGCCAGCGTTGCCGACCTTCTCGTTGCCGTACGGGTCGATGTCGGTGCGGTTGACCTTGGCGGTGAGGGCGATCTCGTTCGTCAAGCCGCGGAGGGTGAAGTTGTCGCTGATTCGCGACGTCTGTTCGTCGACGATTTCGAGCGCCGTGGACTCGAATGGCAGCTCGGGGTAGGTCTCGGCGTCGAAGAAGTCGGGCGAGCGCAGGTGCGCGTCGCGCTGGGGCTCGTCGGTGTCGACCGAGGCGGCCTTGACCGTGCCACAGGCCTTGGCGGAGGACAGCCTGCCCGCGATCTGCAGCGCGCCCTGGACCTCCGGGAACTCGCCGCACACGGCGGAAATGCCCAAGTGTGTGACGGCAATCTCGGCCCTGCAGTGGGCCTGATCGACGACCCAGGTGCCGGTGGGGACGATGGTGCGGGTGGTAAGGGGGCTCATGGCGTACAGCGATTGCCTAGGTTCAGCGGGCTGCGCTGACGGCGGTCCGCCCACTGCGTTCCTCTTCGGACTTGCTCGGGCTCGTTGGGGGATTAGTGGGGATCCCGCTCCGGCTCTTACTGGTGCCACCAAGAAATTTGCGCGGCGGCTCCGGAGCCTTCTATCGCTTCACCGAGGCCACTCGGTGACGCCGCGACCAGCGGCAGCGGTAAGAACCGGCAACGTCGCCACTCTCATCTAGGCGAACGGGTCACTGACCCCAAAGCAGCTACATCGGATCGGTACAGGTGGGTGGAAATGAGCACTAACGACACACTGGCGCCCCCCGAGCAGTGGCCTGTGGCCGCCGACCCTGTGATGGCCTACGCGGAGTGGCGCATGTCGTGCGCGTCGGTCCGGGCGGCGTATCGGCAGTGGTCGCACGCACCCCGGACAGACGCACACCTCGCTTACGCCGCCTACACGGCTGCGCTTGATCGCGAAGACGCGGCTGCGCGCGTGTATTCGCGCCTGAGTAAGCGACCCACGGGGATAGACCCGGCGGCGTGGTGGTGGTTAGGACGCCAGCTGTCAGACAGCGTATGAGCCGTTGATTTCCAAGTCGCCGACCCACATCGGAACCGCCCCGCCCTGAAGGACGAACGACAGCGTCGTCAATCTCACGAGGCCTCCGAGGGCGCCGCCCGCTTCGATCCGCGATGAGACTGAAGCCGCTTCGAGGCTAGGCGTAAGCTGCTCACGAGGATGGAAGTGACGGAACACCGATTGCTCAAGGGAGACGGAGCCCGATGACCGACCTTCGTCACCTGGACGCGCTTCTGCGGGCCGAGGATGGAGACGCGGGCTGCACCGCGGGCGCCGAGATCCTCCACGCGTACGTCGAATTGGAGCTCTCCGGTGTGGACCCGGCGCGCGTTTACCCGGGCACGGCGATCCACCTTCAAAGCTGCCCCGGCTGCCATGCCGATCACGACGGGCTGCTCGAAGCCGCGCGCCGGTTCGGCGACGTCCGGCCCGAGTAGCAAGGCCCGCTGACTCTCCAGGAGACGATGATCCCCCCTGGGGGATACCGGTCCGCGGCCGTATACCAGCTAGGGGGAATACGCAAATGGGCCCTGAGGGTGCAGACGGGAAGGCTCCGTCGCGGGACCATTTCGCCAATGGCACAAGTCAGACGCGACGCCGGAGTGGCTGTGGCCGCGATGGGCAAGCGAACCTCGCGCAGCGGCGGCCCGCGCCCCGGCGCGGACGCCGCTCTCGACTCAGACTCGCGACGGTGGGTCGAGCAACTCCGGGTCGGGCACCCGCGCCACCACCAGGCCGTCGCCGGCCTTCATGATGTGCTGAAGCGAGTCGCGGTCCACGAGCTGTCGCGCCGCGGCCATCAGCTGCGATCGATCCGCGGCCCTGAGTTTGACGACCTGGCTCAGCAGGCCGCCGACGACGCCCTCGTCAACATCCTTGACAGGCTCGATGAGTTTCGCGGGCTCAGCCGCTTCACCACCTGGGCGTACGCGTTCGTCATGTTCGAGGTCTCTGCCAAGGTCGCGCGCCACGCCTGGCGCCGACAGCCGCCCGACGTCGAGCAGCTCGCATGGGACCGGCTGCCCGATCCGATGGCACGCTCACCCGAGGAACGGCTCGAGCAGCGGGCGCGACTTGAGGCGCTCTCGCGGGCGATCGCCGAGCTGACCGAGCGCCAGCGCGAGGTGTTCGTCGCCGTCGCTCTCAATGACGTCCCGATCGACGTCCTGGCGGTGAAGCTCCGCACCAACCGCAACGCGATCTATAAGAACCTGTTCGACGCCAGGCATCGCCTGCGCGCAAGAATGGCCGTCGCCGGACACCCCGTGAGCGCTGACAGCGTCCGCGAGCTCGCAGCTGGCCGTAAGGCGCGAATTGGCCCTTCTGCCGCAGCGAGGTCGCGATGACGCTGCGATGCGTAATCGTGGATGACAGCCCAGACGTGCTGCGAGCCGCAAGCGAGCTCCTCGAGGCGCAAGGCATCGTGGTCGTGGGTGTCGCCGCGACCGGTGACCAGGCCGTGTCTCTGATAGAGGAGCTTGAGCCGGACGTGATACTCGTCGACGTCGTCCTGGGCTCTGAAAGCGGATTCGACCTGGTCCGCCGCCTCGTGCAAAGCGTCGACACGGCGGCTCGCCGCACCATCCTGATCTCGACGCACGACGGAGCGGACTTCGCGAATCTGGTCGCGGCCAGCCCCGCCATCGGCTTCCTACCGAAATCGGATCTGTCGGCCACGGCGATCCACCGGCTCTTGGCCGGCGCTCACGACGAGAGAAGTGATGATTGAGCCTGGAGGAATGTGATCACGGCGAGCACGCGCCGGTGATCGTCCGCGGTCTCCGAGAGCGGCAGCTTGCTCAGGATGCTGCGGACATGCTTGTGGACGGTGCCTTCGCTGACCCAGAGCTGGCGGGCGATACCGGCGTTCGACCGGCCCTCGGCCATGAGCCGCAGGACTTCGCGCTCGCGCGGCGTGAGGTCGCGAAGAGGATCTCGGACTCGCCGGGCGGCGACGAGCTCCTGCACCAGCCCAGGGTCGATGACCGAACCCCCGTCGGCGATCCGCTCGACCGTCTCAAGAAAGTCGTCCACCTGGGTGACCCGGCTCTTCAACAGATAGCCGACCCCGCGACCTTCGGAGAGCAGGCCCACCGCGCGATGGACCTCGACATGCGCGGAGAGCACGAGGATGCAGATCGCCGGAAAGTCTGCGCGGATCGCCTGCGCGGCATCGAGACCCTCGGTCGTATGGGACGGGGGCATGCGAATGTCCAGCACGACCAGCTCTGGAAGGCGCTCGCGAACCAGCGCCATCAGCTCGGTCACATCGCCCGCCAAGCCCACGACCTCAAATCGCGACGATGCGAGGAGGCGGGCAATGCCCTCGCGCAGGAGGACATCGTCGTCGGCGACGACCACTCGAGTCCGGCGCTGGCCCGGTGCCACCAGGAGAGTATCCCGCAGCGAGGGCGGCTGGCCAGGCGCGCTGAACAGGCGCCCGCTAACGTCGACGAGTGCCCGATCGCCAGGACAATGAGACCGGAGCTCACCGTACGGTCGGGCCGGTTGAGAGGACTATGATCGAACCATGCCGTCCCCGTGGCTGGCTGTCGGGCTTGAGACGGATCCGCTGAGCCGCGCTCGACAGCTGCAACGGAGCTGGGAGCGACTGCTCGCCGAGGGCGCGCTCGACGCGGAGCTTCCACCGGACGCGATGGCAGGATTGCGCCCGACGATCCTCGAGTCGTGGCGGCGTTCGCTTGGGACGGGTCTTGATCCAACCGAATTGATGGTTCCGATCGAGGCGGACCCGTCGGCTATCCATGAGCGCTGGCTCGAGCATCCGCTTGGCTCGCTCGGACCCGTGCTCGCGGCGCAACTCGGGCAGGTAGCCGAGGAGTCGCAGAGCCTGGTCGTGGTGAGCGATGCCTCCGGGCTCCTCTTGCGCATCGACGGGGCCGAGTCGCTGAAGGCGCGCGCGGCCGAGATGAATTTCGTGGAGGGCGCACTCCTCAGCGAGGCGGTCGA
>DATJYY010000126.1:0-4255 GCA_035499395.1 Solirubrobacteraceae bacterium | reverse complement strand
CACGATGCAGTGGCGGAAATCGACCGTCCGCCCCTGCGCGTCCGTGAGCCGTCCGTCCTCCAGGATCTGGAGCAGGATGTTGAACACGTCGGGGTGGGCCTTCTCGATCTCGTCCAGCAGCAGCACGCTGTAGGGCTTGCGTCGGACCGCCTCGGTCAGCTGGCCGCCCTCGTCGTAGCCGATGTAGCCCGGAGGCGAACCGACCAGGCGCGAGACCGCGTGCTTCTCCATGTACTCGGACATGTCGATCCGGATCATCGTGTCCTCGTCGCCGAACAGGAACTCCGCCAAAGTCCGGGCAAGCTCGGTCTTACCGACGCCGCTCGGTCCGAGGAAGATGAACGAACCGGTCGGCCGCTTCGGATCCTTCAGGCCGGCGCGCGAGCGCCGGATCGCCTTCGAGACGACCTCGATCGCCGGGTGCTGCCCGATCACACGCTTGTGGAGCTCTTCCTCCATCCGCATCAGCTTGGCCGTCTCGGCCTCGGTCAGCTTGAACACGGGGATTCCGGTCCACATCGAGACGATGTCGGCGATCTCCTCCTCGCCGATCGCGGGACGCTCGGTCGACTCGCCGGCCTCCCACTGCTCGGCCAGCTCCCGCTTGCGCTGGGTCAGCCGGCGCTCCTTGTCGCGGAGGTTCGCGGCCTTCTCGAACTCCTGGTTCTCGATCGCCTCCTCCTTGGCGCGCCGCGTCTCCTCGATCTCGTCCTCGAGCTCGCGGTACACGGGCGGGGAGGTCATCGACTTGATCCGCATCCGCGACGCGGCTTCGTCGATCAGGTCGATCGCCTTGTCGGGCAGGAACCGGTCGGAGATGTAACGGTCGGCCAGTTCGGCTGCCGCCTCGAGCGCCTCGTCGGTGATGTTCACCTTGTGGTGCTGCTCGTAGCGGTCGCGCAGGCCCTTGAGGATCTGCACGGTCTCCTCGGTGCTCGGCTGGTCGACGGTGATCTTTTGGAAGCGTCGCTCGAGGGCGGAGTCGCGCTCGAGGTACTTGCGGTACTCCTCCAAAGTCGTCGCACCGATCGTCTGCAGCTCGCCGCGGGCCAGCGCCGGCTTCAGGATCGAGGCCGCGTCGATCGCGCCCTCGGCCGCGCCCGCGCCGACGAGGTTGTGGAGCTCATCGATGAACAGGATGATGTCGCCGCGCTGGGTGATCTCCTTCATCACCTTCTTGAGGCGCTCCTCGAACTCGCCGCGATACTTCGAGCCCGCGACCAGCGCCGCCAGGTCGAGCGTGTAGATCTGCTTGCCCTTCAGCAGCTCGGGGACCTCTCCGTGCGTGATCCGCTGGGCCAGACCCTCGACGACGGCCGTCTTGCCAACGCCGGGCTCACCGACGAGCACCGGGTTGTTCTTGGTGCGGCGCGACAGGATCTGCATGATCCGCTCGATCTCGGTCTCGCGGCCAACGACCGGGTCTAGCTTCGACTCGGCGGCCAGCTTGGTCAGGTTGCGGCCGAACTGGTCGAGCAGCTTCGAGGACTTCTTGCTCTCGCCCTGCGCCGCCGCGCCGGCGGCACCGGCCGCGCCGGCGCCGCGCTGGCGGCTGCCGGGACCGGAGAGCATCCGGATGACCTCGTTGCGAATCTTTTCCGAGTCGGCGTCGAAGTCGAGCAGGATCCGTGCGGCGACACCCTCGTTCTCACGGACGAGGCCGAGCAGGATGTGCTCGGTCCCGATGTAGTTGTGGCCGAGGCTGAGCGCCTCGCGCAGCGCGAGCTCGAGCACCTTCTTCGCCCGAGGCGTGAACGGGATCTGTCCCGACGTGACCTCTTCACCCGACCCGACGATCCGGACGACCTGCGCGCGCACGCGCTCCACCGTGATATCGAGCGACTCGAGTACTCGCGCAGCCAAGCCTTCCTCTTCGCGGAGGAGGCCAAGCAGTATGTGCTCGGTACCGATGTAATTGTGTTTGAGCGTCCGCGCTTCTTCCTGGGCCAGGACGACCACTTGGCGGGCTCGCTCTGTGAATCGCTCGAACATGATCCTTCTCTTCTGTGGCGGGTCTCGGTCTGTTCGGTCGGGACGTTTTCCGGTTTGCTCCTCGCCTACCTGCTGCGTTACATGGTAGTTCGCGACTGCGGGGACACCGACGATCCCGTTCTACCCACCTTGTCGGCCATTAGGCGCAGGTTGATGAGCGAAACGGTCTCGAGTTTTCGGGCCATAGGCCAGTTTACCAGCGGCCATACACCCCTCTTACGCACCCCTCCCCCGTTCACACGACGTTCATCGAGTTGTTCGCGGGCGCTACGCGGGCACGATTGCCCGCCGGACCCCCGTGCTTCGGCCCCGAAACCGGTCGATGTTCGAAGCGACGCGAGGGGGTCTGGGTGGGCAAATCGACCCGCGTGGCTTCCCACGCTTTCCCTTAGCCCGGTGGGGAGAGGCGGCGCTTCGGGGCGGCCTCGGCCTTGCCGCACAAGCGTGGAAGCGGGCCGTTTCGCCTGCAAATCCGGCGTCGGAGGCCCGCGCGGGTCGGCCCTAAGCGACAACAATCAGTCGCGCATTGCGGGAAAAAGCACGACTTCCCGAATCGAGCGCCGGCCGGTCAGGACCATCACGAGGCGATCGATGCCGATCCCGATACCGCCGGTTGGCGGCATTCCCTGTTCGAGGGCCTCGAGGAACGACTCGTCGTACGGCTGGGTCTCTTCGTCGCCGGCGCCGGCGAGCTCGCGCTGCTCCTCGAAACGGCGGCGCTGCTCGTCGGGGTCGTTCAGCTCCGTGAACGCGTTCGCGACCTCGAGCCCGCCGACGTACGCCTCGAACCGCTCGACCAGGCCCGGGCTCGAGCGGTGGCGCTTGGCAAACGGCGACAGCGCCACCGGATAGTCGAGCAGGAACGTCGGCTCGATCAGCGTCGGCTCGACGTGCTTTGACAGCAGCTCGTCGACCAGCTGTGGCCATGTATCGTCGCTCTTGACCGCCAGCCCGCGGGCCTCCATCGACTGCGCGAGCTGCTCGCGCGTGGTCAGCTCCATGATGTCGATCCCGGTCCGGTCGAGGATCGCCTGGGGCAGCCGCTCGCGCCGCCACGGCGGCGTGAAGTTGAACGGGCCGTCGTACCCGATCTCCGCGGCCACGTACGCGAGCAGCCGCTCGCAACGGCTCGCGATGTCCTCGTAGTCGGCGTACGCCTCGTACCACTCGAGCATCGTGAACTCGGGATTGTGGGTGGTGTCGACGCCCTCGTTGCGGAAGTCCTTGCCGAGCTCGTAGACCCGCTCGAGACCACCCACAATCAGCCGCTTCAGGTACAGCTCGGTGGCGATACGCAGGTAAAATTCGCGATCCAGCGCGTTGTGGTGGGTCGTGAACGGGCGCGCCAGCGCGCCGCCGTACAGCGGCTGGAGCACCGGCGTCTCGACCTCGATGAACCCCTCGGCGTCGAGGAACCGCCGCACCGCCGAGATCACCCGCGCGCGGACGATGAACAGCTCGCGCGCCTCCTCGTTGGCGATGAGGTCGAGCTCGCGCCGGCGAAAGCGGGTCTCGACGTCAGTCAAGCCGTGGTGCTTCTCGGGCGGCGGGCGGAGCGACTTCGCGAGCAGGGTGAACTTCTGCACGCGCAGCGTCAGCTCGCCCCGCCGGGACATGAACGCGACGCCGTCGACGCCGATCAGATCGCCCAGATCGAGGCCGAGCAGCCGGTCCATTCCCTCCTGCCCGAGCTCATCGACCCGCGCTTGGAGCTGGATCCGCCCAGACCGGTCAACGAGGTCGAGGAACGCCATCTTCCCCTGGCCACGGCGCGCGGCGAGGCGACCGGCGACGCGGTGGCGATCGTCGGTCTCGTCCCCAGGCGACAGATCCGGGTACAGCCCCCGGACCGAAGCGATCGCCTCGACCCCGTCGAACTCGTGCGGGAACGGATCGATGCCGGCATCCCGCAGCGACTCGAGCTTGCGCCGGCGCGTGGCCAGCAGCTCGTCAGCGCCGTCGGTGGGCTCGCTCACGCGGGCGGCCGGCGGGTTACACCGACGCGACGTCGATCTTGGTGATCTTGAGGCGCCGCTCGCCCTTGGGCGTGGCGATCACGACCTCGTCGCCACGCTTGCGACCCAGCAGCGCCTTGCCGACCGGGGACTCGTTGGACAGCTTCGCCTCGGCGGGGCTGGCCTCGGCCGAGCCGACGATCGTGTACTTGGATGACTTGCCGCCGTCGTCCTTGACGTGCACGACCGATCCGACCCGAACCTGGTCGGTCGAGAGATCGGACTGGTCGATCACGGTCGCCGAACGC
>DATJYY010000125.1:0-10630 GCA_035499395.1 Solirubrobacteraceae bacterium | reverse complement strand
AGCGAGCACGTGAACGACCCGGTTCCCGTCCAAGCGAACGTCGCCGACGTCTGGTTGGTCGGATTATGTGGCGTCTGCGAGAACGCGAACGGCGGCGCCGCGCGAGCGGCGGTCGCGACGACCGCGAAGATCACGACAGAGAATCCCCCGATCCTCCTACCCACGCGCAGAGTCCCCCACAGTCGAGCGGTCGGAGCGACCGGGCAGGCACCCGATCTGACGCCAGCGGGCAGGACCTCGCAGCGTGCGGCTCCCGCTGAGCAGCGTCCGATGATCCTCTTTAAAATCTTGGGTAGGTGGCTCGTGGGATTACCTTTCCTCGCAGGTCTCCAGCTACCCGGCGGTCACTGCGGGGTACGTACCCGCTGAGTCTTTTGTGGACCGGCGGCAGTGCTGTGGCCGCGGCGGCTGAAGCCTTATTTTCAGCTTCTTCATGGCGTGGCTGCTGCTCTGGTTCGAAGAGCGGTTGTGTCCGACGAGGACGACAGTGGACCCGTGCCCCTGGGGGCTGCGGTCTGGGTCTGGCCAGCCACTTGCCGTCGCAGGGGGTTTTGGAATCGTGATGGTGGTGACCGGTCGGGTTTGGAAGCTGGTCGTGGAGCGTGACCTGTTCGGCGCCAGCGTGATCGGGACCGACCGCCCCCGACGGTCCCGTTTGATGTGCACGTGTCCGCCGTAGCAGGCGGGACGCTCATGGTCAACGACCGTGACGCCTTGAAAGAACTTGACCGGCGGTGTGGGGTCCTTGACCACCGCATTGAAACGACACAAGCGGCAGCACCAGACCTGCCACGAGACGCCCGTGCCGCGGATCGCGGCATGCCGGTGGGCCACCAGTCCCAGGCCGCTGACGCTCGCCGGTCCTCGCGACCGATGGCATGCTTGCCCCCGTGGTGCTGTTGCCGCCCCGCAACGGGTCGTCCGTGCCCGGGTGATCCTCGTTCCACGTTCTGAACCATTCACGACGTTGTTGGAGGCAGCATGTTTACGAACCCGGGCGGCGAGACTGACATGTCGATGATCGGGTGGCCGGTTACGAGGAAGCTGTCGTTGGCGGCGCTGCCGTCGAGGTTTGCGCGTCCGATCGTGCCGGGGAGGTTGCTCCAGTAGATGTACGGCCCGTGGACGTCAACGGCTCTCGGGTGGTTGGCGCCTGTGATGAAGCTTTGATCGACGTCGGATCCGTCGAGGTTCGCGCGCCCGATCGTGTCGGTCGCCTCGTTGCTCCAGTAGATGTACTGGCCGTCGATGGCGACTCCGAGCGGATTGCGGGCACCGGTGATCAGGCTCTCGTCGACGGGGCTTCCATCGAGGTTGGCCTCCGCGATGGTTCCGTCGCCGTGATTTGTCCAGTAGATCTGATGGTCCCGGAGGGTCAATCCAACCGGGGCGTCGGCGCCAGTGATGAAGTTCGGGTCAGCGTCGCTGCCATCGAGATTGGCTCGTCCGATCGTGTTGCCGAACGGGTCGGCCCAGTAGATGTAACGACTGGTCACCGCCACTCCGCCTCCGCCGGCCAGACCTCCCTGGGCGCCCGCGATGAAGGTCGGGTTGATTGCCTGCCCGTCAAGGCGAGCACGCGCGATCGAGCCGTTGCCGGCGTTGCTCCAGTAGACGTGCCGGTCGTCGAATCCGAGTCCGGTGGGGAAGTTCGCTCCCGTGATCAAGCTGTCGTTGCTGGTGCTTCCGTCGAGCATGGCGACGCCGATCGTGTTGGTCGTCGTGTTGGTCCAGTAGATGTGAGGTCGGTCGCAGTCCGATCGAACCCGGTCTGTGGCGGTTGCGTCGGTGACGCGATCGTCGGCGCCCTGGCCACAGCTGAACACGTCGATGCCCGGACCGCCCGTAAGCGTGTCGTTGCCTTCGCCGCCCGCCAGCGTGTCGTTGCCGGCGCCGCCCGCCAGCGTGTCGTCGCCATTGCCGCCGATTAGCCTGTCGTCGCCGAGTCCGCCGATCAGCCTGTGCGGATTCGCGTCGCCGATCAGGACGTCGTTGCCGCGGCCGCCGATGACCGTCTCGACGGTCGCGGCGACGTTGTCGCGTTCGCCGCGTTCCCCGTCGTTGGCTCGACCGTCGAATGTAACGTGGACGGGCAGTGGGTCGCCGGCGTAGGTAACCGCGTCGGTGCCGGAGCCGCCGTCGAGCGTATCGGCACCGGCCCCGCCTGACAGAACGTCGTCACCGGCGCCGCCCTGCAGCGTGTCGTTGCCGCCTCGCCCGAGCAGCGTGTCGTTGCCGCCGCCGCCGCTGAGCACGTTCGGCCCGTCGCTGCCGACCAGTTGGTCCGCGAACGGCGTCCCGATCAGATTCTCGATCGAAGCGCGAGGGGAGATCCGCGTCAGACTCACCCCGACCCCGTGTGGGTAGGTCGAGTAATCAAACGTGTCGTTGCCAGGTCCTCCGCGAACGACTGTCTTCACGCCTGGGGTCATCACGAACGTGTCATCGCCAGGCCCGCCGCTGGCGAAGTTCGACGTCCCGCCCGGCTCGAGCCTGTCGGGGCCACCGTTGCCGACTAACGTCTCCCTGCCGCGGACGGTGCCGCTCACGGAGTCAGGACCGGGTGAGCCGACGATCTCGACCGCGCGCAACCCGACGTCGTCGAGCGTGACCGAGGCCGACCGCGCGCGCGAGAGGTTGATGAGCAGATGGTCGGAGGAGAAGTTCGGGCAGACTACCTCGTGCCCCGGCCGCTTAGACGACAGGTTGAGGCATCCATATTCAAACTGGGTGCTCCCGAGGTAGTGCTTCACGTGGTAGGCGTAGCCGATCCTCGAACCGGCATCGGTGAGGATCAGGCACGAGCCGGGGATACCGGGGAATGGGATGTTGCAGACCCTGGTCGCGACCGTCAGACGGACGCGCTCCCCCCGCGCGGCCGTGAACCGGAACTGGTTATAGCTGCTCCGGGGGATGGCCTTTGCGTGGCTGAACCCGCTGACGCCGGACGCGACGTCGTGGGGGCGAGACGCGCCGTCGGCGATCGGGACGATCGCGAGCGCGACCACGAACGTAAGCGACGCGGAGTGGCGCAGCAAGATCCCGCGGCCTAGGCGCATCCGGCACCGACCTGATCGCCAGCCCCGGCGTCGGTGACGTGGTCGCTCGAGCCCGACGGACACGAGAACACGTCCTGACCGGGGCCGCCGGTCATGACGTCGTCGTCGGGGCCGCCGCGGAGGGTGTCGTTGCCGGGGCCGCCGTCGAGGGCGTCGTTTCCCTGGCCGCCATCCAGCGTGTCGTCGCCGGTGTCTCCGTGGATTGTGTCGTTACCCTCGCCGCCGTCGAGTTGGTCGTTGCCCGCGCCGCCCTGCAGGGTGTCGTTCCCGCCGCCCCCGGCGAGCCGGTCGTTTCCGTCGCCCCCGTTCAGCGTGTCATCGGTGTTGCCGCCGATGAGGACATCGTCACCGGGCCCTCCGATCAGCGTGTGCGGGTTATCGCCGCCATCGAGCAAGTCGTCTCCGCTCCCGCCAATCACGGTCTCGACGTCGAAGCCGACGTTGTCCCCCTCGCCGGCCGCGCCGTCGTTCGCCTGCCCGTCGACGGTGACGGTGATGGGAAGCGGGTCCCGCCCGTAGCTGACGGTGTCGGTGCCGGGGCCGCCCGCGAACGTGTCGGCCCCGGCTCCCCCGACCATGACGTCGTTGCCCGCGCCCCCGTCGAGCACGTCGTCGCCGCCCCCACCGAGCAGCTTGTCGTCACCACCGGCCCCGTCAAGGCGGTTGGCCGCCGCGTTCCCGATCAGGGTGTCCGCGAACGGCGAGCCCACCACGTCCTCAATGGAACCCGCCGGCCCGAGGTGGAACTTGACTCGGTGCATCGCGTGCGAGAAGTCGAGGGTGTCGGTCCCGGGGCCTCCACGGACCCGAAGGCCGACCCCCGGCGTGAACACTAAGGTGTCGTTGCCGGCGCCCCCCTCGAGCGTCGAATGGCCGGCGGTGGCGCGGAGGATGTCGTCCCCGCTCCCACCCGCAACCACACTCGTATGCGCCGCGCCGGTCAGCTCGTCCGCGCCATCCTGGCCGAACAGCTCCTCGGTCGCCCCCGCCGAGCCGGTGATGGTGTCAGCGCCGGGCGATCCGATCAGCTTCAGGTCGCCCACGCCAACGCCGTCCAGGCGGACCGTCGACGAACTCGCACGGCGGAGGTCGAGCAAGACGACGAACTGCGCCGGCTGGCCTAGACCCCTCGTGGTCTCGAACGCGCACTGCGCGTGGTGTCGGGCCTGCCTGTGGTGCGGGGCGAAGCAGCCATAGTCGAAGTCGAAAAAGTGACCGATCGTCGGCTGCTCGGTCACGTGGTACGAATAACCGATCAGCGACCCCGCGTCCTCGAGGTCCAGGCAGCGGGTGCCGTCGAGGTAAGGAGAGCGACAGGCGGTGATCGATACCGTCAGCGCGACATGCTCTCCCTTCGCAGCGGTGAACCTGATCGTCCACGGGTTCCCGTTCTTGCCCGGGATGACATTCGCGTGGCTGTACGTGCCAGCGCTGGTGCCGGCCGTCGTCGCCGGCGCCATCACAGCGCACCCGACCAGCACCGCGACCGCGAGCAGAAGGAACCGGACGCTCGGCGGCCCGGCGGGTCCCGAGCCCCATCCCCCGTGCCGACTGAACTGGACACCAGCCCGGATCATGTGCTTGGAAGGTTTGCCGATGGGCTGCGCGTTGTCATGAGGGATCGTCCCTCAACTTTTCGCGCGGTACGTTTCCACGATGAGCGGTCTGCTCGAGCGTGGCCGGGAACTTGACAGCATCGCCGGGTTGCTGGCTGGTTGCGTTGCCGGCGAGGGCGGGATGCTGTTGATCGAGGGGCCCGCCGGGATCGGTAAGACAGCGCTGCTGCGGTCCGCGCGCATGAGCGCGCGTGACGCAGGGATCGGCGTGTTGGCGGCGCGTGGCGGGGAGTTCGAGCGCGAGTTTGCGTACGCCGTGGTTCGTCAGCTGTTCGAGCCGGCGCTCGCTGCGCTGGAGGAGCTGGAGCGCGGTGAGTTGTTCGCAGGCGCGGCGGGACTGGCCGGGCCGGTGCTCGGCTCTGACCCTGCGCCGACACCGGCGCCGGTTGAGGAGCAGGCGTTCGCGGTCGTGCACGGCCTGTATTGGTTGACGGCGAACCTGGCACGCCGCGGCCCGGTGCTGCTGGTCGTCGACGATGTGCATTGGTGCGATCGGCCGTCGCTGCGTTTCGTGCTCTACCTCGCGCGACGGCTCGAGGGACTCCCAGTCGCAATCGTGCTGGCCACGCGGCCGCGAGAGCCGGGAGCCGAGTCGGAGCTGCTCGCACAGATCGCCGCCGAGCCTGTCGCCCGTGTACTGGCGCCCTCCGCGCTGACTGTCGGCGCAGTCGGCGAGCTGATTCGGACCAGCCTCGGCAGTCCGGACGAGCGGTTCGTGCTCGCGTGCCACCACGCCGCGGGAGGCAATCCGTTCCTCACGCGCGAGCTGCTCGGCGCGCTCGCGCGCGACGAGATCTCTCCGTCCGCGGCCTCGGCGGCCAGCGTCAGCGAGCTCGGGCCGCGCACGGTGCGGCACGCGATCGTGCTGCGGCTCACGCGGCTGCCGGAATCGGCGGGCCGGTTGGCGCAGGCGGTCGCGGTGCTCGGCGGCCGGGCGCATCTGCGCCACGCGGCGATGCTGGCGGGGTTGGACGAGCGGGCCGCCTCGGAGGCTGCTGACGGACTGGCGGCGGTCGAGGTCATGAAGTCCGAGCTGCCGTTGGAGTTCGTCCACCCGATCGTGCGGGCCGCCGTCTATGACGATCTCGCACCCGCCGCGCGGTCGCTGGCGCACGCGCGTGCCGCGCGGATGCTCGCGACCGAGCGCGCCGATCCCGAGCAGATCGCGGCGCAGTTGCTTGAGTGCGAGCCCCTCGGTGAAGCATGGGCGGTGCAGCAGCTGCGGATCGCAGCTTCCACGTCGCTTGCGCGGGGCGCCCCGGAGACCACGCGAGCGTATCTCGAGCGAGCGCTCGCGGAGACGCCAGGATCGCCGGATCGTGCGCCGCTGCTGTACGAGCTCGGTCGGGTCGAGGCGTTGGCGCGCGACCCGCGTGCCGCCGCGCACCTGCAGGAGTCGCTGCGGCTGAGTGAGGAGCCGAACATCCGCGCGAGAATCGCCGACCAGCTGTTCGGTTTGCTGTTGTTCGCCGGGCAGTGGGACGCCGCGCTGGAACTCGTCGACTCCACGCTGGGCGAGCTCGGCGACGGCGATCCCGACGCGGCGACGCGGTTGGAGACGATGCGCGCTGCGATGGCAGGCGTCGACCCGCGGCTCGTGGCGCGTGTCGACGGCGATCACGCGCGACTCAAGATGCTCGCGAGGCGGGGCGGCTCGGCGTCACGACCACTGTCGGTACTGCTCGGCGTGCTCGCCGCGTGGCGTATCGACGAGATCGATCAGACCGCCGGACTCGTCGAGCGCGGGCTCGACGGCGGTCGCCTGCTCGCAGAGGAAGACGCCGAAGCGTGGCTCCCGCAAGCGCTGACTGCATTGATCGCGGTCGATCAGCTCGACCGGGCACAGCAACTGGCGGACGTGATCCTCAGCGATGGGTCAAGCCGGGGATCTGTGTTCAGGGTTTCTGCGGGATCGTCGTTCCGCGGCTGGGTGCACGCGCAGCGCGGCGCGCTCCGCGACGCGGAGGCCGACCTTCGGTTCGGGTTCGGACTCGCGGTTGAGCACGGGCTGACCTTCGCGCTGCCATCGATCTTCAGACATGCGATCGACGTCATACCGGAGCGACCAGGGCTCTCCGACATCGCTGCGCTGGTCGAGCAGGCCGAGCTGTCACCCACGTTCGAGGCCACGGCTCAGGGGGCGCAGTTACTCGATGTCCGCTCCCGGTTGCGGCTGCTGCGGGGCGACCTGCCCGCGGCGATCGCCGATCTGCGCCGCTGCGGCGAGATCCTCGACGCGGTCCACTTCACCAATCCGATCATGTCGTCGTGGCGCTCGATGCTCGCGCTTGCGCTGCGCGCAAGTGATCCGGACGAAGCAGCGCGGCTGGTCGCCGAGGAGCTTGATCTGGCCCGCGCCACGACGCTGCCGCGACCCCTCGGGGTCGCGCTGCGCGCCGCCGGCCTCCTCGCGGGCGGCGAGCGCGGAATCGAGCTCCTGCGCGCGGCGGTCGCGACGCTAAGTCGCTCCCCGAGCCGGCTCGAACAGGCGCGCGCACTGACCGATCTCGGCGGCACGTTGCGGCGCGACGGCCGCCGCGCCGACGCGCGGGTGCCGCTGTCCGAGGGCCTCCAGCTCGCCCGCCGTTGCGGTGCCCGGCGCCTCGCCGAGCGAGCCGAGCGAGAGCTGCGAGCGGCCGGGGCGAAGCCCCGCCGACTCGCGTTCAGCGGTGCTGAGTCGCTCACCGCCTCCGAGCTCCGCATCGCCGAGATGGCCGCGGGCGGGCTGACCAACCAGCAAGTCGCCGAAGCGCTGTTCGTGACCGCCAAGACGGTCGAGAACCACCTCGGCCGTGTCTACCAGAAGCTCGGGATCCACTCACGCGACGCGATCGCGGACGCGCTTCGCGACGTCGGCATGCGGTCGGCAGACCCTGCGACCTCGGTGGCCGAGTAGCGCGCTACCGAAAAGATGAGGGACGATCCCTCACGACAACATGACGCCGACGGGAAACACTGCGGTGCGTGCCCGATCACGAGCGTCGCACGCGGACGGTAACCCTCGAGGTCGACCCCAGTAGCGATCCGATCCGCGGGATCGCGCGCGACGAACTTGGGGTGGAGCGTGCCTTCCGCGGCTGGGTCGGGCTCGCAGCAGCGCTTGAGCAAACGTTCGACCTTCGCGGCGAGCATCCCGCCGCCGGGCGGCGGGACAAGGATCCGCGCCAGTGAAGGTGCTCCGCCGCAGCGTCCGCGGATCGTCTGCGCTCGTCGCAGCAGCGGCATCGGCGGCAGTGTTCGCGGCATCCGCACCGGCGGCCGTGTATTGCGTGGATATGGCGTCGGCCGCCGGGTGTGATCACGTCGAGAGCCCGGGCGGCACCGCGGGTCTGGCGGCGGCGTTCGCGGCGGCCAACGGGGACGCGGCGGCGGACACGATCGAGGTCGGCGCGGGGGTGTACACCGGGCCGTTCGCCGCAACCGCCGGCGGCGGTTCGCTGACGGTGATCGGGGCGGGTTCGACCGGCGCGGCGGTGACCACGCTGACCGTCACCGTCGACAGTCAGACGGTGCTGGCGCTCGCCGTCGCGGGCTCGAGCGTCAGCCATGTCCATCTCGAGCTCCCGAACCAGACGGGCGACACCGCGCTTGACCTGAACGGCGCGGCCAGCGACGTGCTGATCGACGACCCGTCGGGCAGCACGCAGGCGATCGGCGTCGATGTGAACCATCCGGACAGCTTCAGCGGCACGATCAGACTCGGCGACGGAACCTCGTCGACCGGGATCAACAGGACCGCGAACGGGTCCGGGGCCGAGAGCGTCAGCGACTCGACGATCTCCGCCATCGAGGGCATATCCGCCACGAGCGGCAACTGGGCGATCGACCACTCCAAGGTGGCCGCGCTCAACTATGGCGTCCAGGCCGCGACCGGTAACAACGGCACCGGGACACCAGCGATCGTCGCGATCGACGACTCGCTGATTCGCGTCACCACGACCGACATCTCGACCTGTGGCGCGATCGTTCCCTGCTTCGCGCTGGGGGTGTCAGGAAGCAGCACGATCACCGGCGATCGTGTGACGGTCGTCGGCGCCGACCAGCAGATCGCCGGGGCGTGGGCACTCGGCGCGATCTCGGGAGAGACCGCGAAGATCAACCTGAACTCCACCGTTGTGAGCGGCTTCACCCCGGCGCTGAAGTGCTCGCAGAGCAACGGTGGCACGGCCACGCTCACCGCCGACTACAGCGATTTCGCGACACCTGTCGCGACCGCCGGCGGCTGCGCAGCCCCGCCGACCGCACACAACACCTCAGCGCCGCCGGACTTCGTCACCGGCGGGTTCCAGCTCAAGTGGGACTCGCCGCTGATCGACGCCAGCGATCCGCACGCGGCGTTCGTGCCCCACCCAACCGATCTCGACGGCAACCCACGCGTAGTCGACGGCAACGGCGACGGTGCCGCGGTCCTCGACATCGGGGCGTTCGAGTACCAGCGACGCGCGCCGTCGGTCACGGCCCAAAGCGTCGCACAAGCCCCGATCGGCGCCAACACACCGTTCGCCGTCAAGCAGGCCTCCGACCCCGATCCCGGCGACACGCTCACGTTCTCATGGAGCTTCGACGACGGCGGTAGCGCCACCGGCACCCAGGTCACGCACGTCTTCGCGACCCCCGGACCGCACACCGGGACTGTGACCGCGACCGACCCGACCGGCCTGACGGCCACGTCGACGGCGACTGTCGTGATCCTCACCCGGCCAACCCGCACGACAACTACACCGACACCCCGGATCAGTGACCTCCGGCAAACGCACACTCGCTGGCGCGAAGGTTCGAAGCTCGCCCGGCTCGGGCGTAGGAGCCGCAAGCCGCCGGTCGGGACGACGTTCTCGTTCGCGCTCAATACCTCGGCCGCCCTGAAGCTGATCTTCACCCGATCGGCGAGCGGGCGCCGGGTGGGCAAGAAATGCGATGCGCCGTCGCACGCAAACCGCCGGAAGCACGCGTGCAACCGCACGATCACGAGCGGAACCGTCACATTCCAGGAGGCCGGAGTCGGCATGGTCAAAATCACCTTCCAGGGACGCCTTTCGCAACACAAGAAGCTCCGGCCCGGCCGCTACAAGCTCACCATCGCCGCCACCAACGCCGTCGGTAGGACAACCTCGCATGCGCTCACATTCTTGATCATCGTGGATTAGAGCGGGTCGATCCTGCAATCGGTGCCGTTCGCTCAAGGTTCGCTCAGCGGACTCCGCATCGCGTGGTCACATGGCTCGCCCAATCCAGCGGCGACAGTCCGATTCTCAGCGTTGGGTAAGCAAAAGCTCAGTTCTGCTCTCTGGCAATGCGGAAGCTGCCGAGCGTCTGATTCGCTCGTCTGAGACCCTCTCATGGGGACGACAAGGATTCGTTGTCCCTCGCTGCTGCTGCGCTGGAATGCAGCAGTCTCCGCGCCGTCAGGAACTGGGCGAGCCGCGCCGTCGTCCAGCGGCATTGAAGTCGGCGGCTTCCCGAGCAAGGAGTAGTGCCGCCTCGCAGCTGCTGTTCGTCGAGGCTGTTTCACAAAGCCGTTCCGTCTGGGCCGTTTAACACAATTTCTGTATGGCGCAGAACTTCGTTGAGAGTCGGCGTGAGCAGGGGTTTTTGCTGCCGCCGGACGTGAGGGATTGGCTTGGGGCGGATCATCGTGGCGTGGTTCGTGATCGATGCGGTCGAGCAGATGGATCTGTCGGGGTTCTATGCCGCGTATCGGGCTGACGGTCAGGCCGGGCGGCGTATGAGCCGTCGCTGATGGTGGGGGTGATCTTGTTCGCGTTCGCGACTGGTGTGCGGTCCTCGCGCGCGATGGAGCGTCACTGCCGGGAGCATGTTGCGTTTCGGGTGATTACCGGGAACTTGGTTCCTGATCATGTGACGGTGGCGCGGTTCATCTGCCGTCACGGGCGGGCGCTGTCGGCGCTGTTCACCGAGGTGTTGAAGTTGTGCCACCAGGCGGGGTTGGTCAAGTCG
>DATJYY010000124.1:0-2528 GCA_035499395.1 Solirubrobacteraceae bacterium | reverse complement strand
CGGTGCGACGCGAGGTCGCACGTTTACGAGCGGATCCGCGGATTGGAGGTTCGGCTGATGTCGTGAGCGTGGTCCCGGGCTTGTGCTCAATGGCCCGTCCCCACCCTGACGTGCGTCGTCGGTTCTTGGCCGACGGGGTTCGAAGCTCGGGGGAGAAGCCCAAGGGCGCCCGTTCCATCCGGGGGCTACAGGCGAGGGGAATGGCCGGACGGGTGAATCGCGTGAACCTCCGTTGATGCCTCGTTATTTGAGGCCCCGCTCGATGGGATGTTGCAGCGGGGTATAGGGACTGGCCGCTGGGAAGCGGCAGGCGCCGGCCGGAGACGAAGAGTCGGTCGGGCGAGCATCGCCGTCCTCGGGGTATAGGAGGCACCCACCCCGGTCGCAGCTCGTGCGTGTGAAACGCGGTAACCCCGTCGGGGTCCGGGCGTGCCTTGGGCGTGTCCGGTAGGCCGACCGCAAGGAGGGCGGAACTCCTCGGCGGGCATCGGATGACCGAGAAGCGAATGCCGGTAGTCGAAAGATGTCATGTCCCGGGGGGCGTTTCCCGGGGGATCGGCGCGTGAGCCCTGCGCGAGCAGGTGGCCGGGGCCTTCGTGTCGAACAGCATAGGTAGGCGCGCGCGGGTTGCAGCCGCGCGGCCGGCCGTTCAACAGAAGGCACCCGGCCGCCGACCAACGTATTCGAAGGGTCGGAGGTTTGGCGGCTGCCCTGCGTGGGTGTGTTTGGGAGGTTTGTCGGATGTCGATCGTGATGGGTGTTGACCAGCATCGGGCGCAGATAACCGCTGAGTGGATCGATCTGGCCAGCGGCGAGATCACTCGCGCGCGGGTCAGTCCGGCGGACCGTGTCGGGGTGCGCCGGTTCCTTGAGCGGTTCGCTGGGCGGCAGCTGGAGGTCGCGCTCGAGGCGACCACTGGCTGGCGGTTTCTCGTCGAGGAGCTGCGGGCGGTGGGCGCGGTGGTGCATCTGGCCGAGCCCGCGGAGACGGCAGCGCGGCGTGGAAACAAGAGGCGGGCGAAGACCGACCGCGCGGACGCCCGCCATCACCGCGAGCTGCTATTAGCCGGGCGGCTGCCCGAGTCGTGGATCCCGCCCGATCACATTCTCGATCTGCGCGCCCAGGTGCGGCTCCGGCACACGCTGATCGAGCAGCACTCTGAGTGGCAGCAGCGGATCCAGGCCGTGCTCTACCACCACGGCTGCCCGCAGCGGCGGCAGCTGATGAAGGGCGACGGCCGCGACTGGCTCGCATCGCTGGCGTTGCCCGCCGTGGCGCGCCAGCAGCTCACGGTCTCCTTGCAGATGACCGACGCGCTCGATGTGCTGCTGGCGCCGCTCACCAAGGAGCTGCGCGACTATGCGCGTCGCCAGACCGGCTGCAGGACCCTGGTCGACCGGTACTACGGGATCGGAGAGCTGTGCGCGGTCACGATCCTCGCCGAGCTCGGCGACTGCCGCCGGTTTCAAAACAGCCGCGACGCCGTCCGCTACGGCGGTTTGGACATCACCGTGTTCCAGTCCGATCGCCGTCGCGCGCCCGGGCGCCTCTCCCGCCAGGGACCGCCGGCGTTGCGCTGGGCGCTATACGAGGCCGCGCACGCCGCCCGCCGCCCGGGCTCGCCCGACCGCGACTACTACGTCCAGGCGGCCGACCGGCTCGGCAGCAACCGCGCCTGCCTAGCGCTCGCCCGCAAGCTGCTCAAACGCTGCTACCACACGCTCCGCGAGCTCGGCGACGACGCACTCGCAGAACCCGTAGCCGGTAGCGGAGCCGCGCGCCGCGCGTCAAGCGGCAGCACCTCCCCATCCGAGGGTGCGGCAAACCACGAGCGTGTAGATGCGCTCGCCGCTTGACCCGGGCTTCGGCTCCGCTGTGGGGCAACCAGCCGGCCAGGAGGCCGGCACACCGAACCCTGTATTTCGCGCGCGTCAAGTCCTGATTCATATCGATGCGCCGCGGCCGGCTCCCTCACCGTTGCTGCCGACACGCTCGCGTGCACGGCCTAGAAAGATTGAGCGGCCGCAACGCTTTCCCCAGCGGGATCACCCCATCGAACATCTTGTCGCCGACCCGGGAGCCAACCCCGAGCCGTGGACCAAAGTAAGGCCGGGCGCCCGCGCGCAAACCCGTTCCCCTCAACGCGCACACGCACCCCCCTTCACCATGGAAGGTGCTTGACACCCCACGGCGGGACAAGTAAGGCAACGGGAAACCGGGACACGATGGTCGCTCCCTTCAAACGACCGTTCCGGATAACCGGCCTCTGTGTCAGCGTCTGTGGCCGAGGGCCGGTGACGTCCGACCCGGCTGGTAGGTCCTCGGGCTGGCGGCGGGCTGACTCTATAACCGGCTGTCGACCAGTCGTGTGCCGGCTGGTGTGACCGTTATCCGTTGTGTCGCCCGTCGCCGCCCGAGGATCACCGGCGTGACTTGATAGGAGCCTGGCAACGTGCCCTGACAGAGGTCTGTCCGCCGGAGATCCGCTTCATCGGCGGTTAACCAAATGAAGGGACGGTGCATATGA
>DATJYY010000123.1:0-12523 GCA_035499395.1 Solirubrobacteraceae bacterium | reverse complement strand
AGCGTGGAGAGCACCATGTGGCCGGTGAGCGCGCCCTCGATCGCGATCTGGGCGGTCTCGGGGTCGCGGATCTCGCCCACCATCAGGATGTCCGGGTCCGCGCGCATCATCGAGCGCAGCCCGGCGGCAAACGTGAGTCCTGCCTTGTTGTTGACCTGGACCTGGGTGATCCCGCCGATCTGGTACTCGACCGGATCCTCGATCGTGATGATGTTCTTCTCGGGGGTGTTGAGCTCCTGTAGAGCCCCATAGAGCGAGGTCGACTTACCGGATCCGGTCGGGCCGGTGGTGAGAACGCAGCCGTATGCCTGCGTGAACGCCTTGCGGAAGCGCGTGAGCTCCTGCTCCTGGAACCCGAGCTTGTCGAGGTCGAGCCGGATGCTCTCCTTGTCGAGGATGCGCATGACCACTCCCTCGCCGTGGACGCTCGGGATCGTGACCACGCGGACGTCGACGTGCCGGCCGTCGATCGTCATCCCGACGCGCCCGTCCTGCGGGATGCGGCGCTCGGCGATGTCGAGGTCGGCCATGATCTTGATGCGGGAGACGACGCCGGGCACCATCTTCTTCGGGACGGTCGTGGCCTCGGTGAGCACACCGTCGACGCGCATCCTGACGCGCATCTCGCGGGCGGACCGGCCGCTCGCGTCGGGCTGCGGCTCGTAGTGGATGTCGGATGCCCCGCGCTCGGTGGCCTGCGCGATGATCGAGTGGACGAGCTTGATGACCGGCGCGTCGTCAGCCGTCTCTCGCAGGTCGACGACTTCCTCGATTCCCGGGCCCGCCTCGCTCTCCTCGACCGCCTCGGCGACCGCGTCCTCGAAGCGGTTCATGCGCATGATCAGCGCGTTGATGTCCTCCGCCGAGGCGACGGCCGGCCGCACGTCGAGGTGGGTGAGCAGCGCGATGTCGTCGACCGCGAGTACGTTTGCGGGGTCCGACATCGCCAGCAGCACCGTGTGCTCGTCGATGTAGGAGACGGGCACGGCTCCGTACCGCTTGGCGGCCGCGGCGCTCAACAGGTTGGCGGCACTCATGTCGACCCGGAACACGCCGAGGTCGAGGTGATCGAGGCCGTACCGCTCCGCCATCGCGCGCGAGAGCTGCTCGGAGGTGATCGCCTGCTGGTCGAGCAGGACGCGCTCAGCGGGAACGCTGTTCGAACGGGCATCCTCGACGGCGCGGTTGACGGTGTCCTTGTCGGCGAACCCGAGCTCGACGACGACGTCGGTGAGGAACCGACTCGAGCCGCCGCGCCGGCGCGGCGGGGTGATGCCCATGATTTGAGCCTGGTGATCGCCGGTCTCGACCAGGCGCAGCGGTGAATCGTGCTCGCTCATCGCACCCCGGCCGCCCGCCGCATGACCTCGATCGGCGCTGCGCGACCGGTGAACATCTCGAAGCTGAGGACGCCTTGGCGCACGAGCAATTCGCGCCCGCCGACTACCGGGACGCGGCGTGCTCGCGCGGCCTGCACGAGCGGAGTCTCAGTGTCCGTGTACACGAGGTCAACCACGCATTCGTAACTCGTCAAGTCATCGGCATTCACGGGCAGAGGCTTGAACGCCTCCTGGCTCGGGTCGAGGCCGACCGAGGTGCAGTTGACGAGCAGATCGGCAGGATCGGCTCGACCGACGGGCGTTGCGCCGAGCTCGGCGCACATATCGCGCGCGCGCCCGCGCGTGCGATTCCAGACCCGAACCTCTCGCGCGCCGGCGTCAAGCAGCGCCCACACGACGGCGCGAGCGCTGCCGCCGGCCCCCAGTACGAGCGCGATCCTGCCGGCAGGCGAGAACGGCAGCGCGGCGATCAGCCCCGGGGCGTCGGTGTTGTCGGCCCGGATCCGGCCGTCGTCCTCGAACAGCAGCGTGTTGGCGGCGCCGATCGCAAGCGCCCGCGGCGCCGGATCGGTCGCGAGCGCGAGGGCCGCATGCTTGTGCGGGATCGTGACGTTGACGCCACGAAAGCCGGCCCCGGGCAGAGCCACGACGGTCTCGTCGAACAGCTCGGGAGGGATCGGCAGCCGCTGGTAACGCCAGCCGGTGAGACCGACGGCGTCGAGTCCGGCGTTCTGCATCGGCGGTGAGACGCTATGACCGACCGGCCAGCCGACGACGCCGAGGCGGGTCCGCGAGTTCACGCCGCCGCGGGCACCATCACGAGCAGCTTGTGAGCGAACGCCCGTGTCGGGCAGTCCGCGCCTTTTGATACTTCGCCTCGTCAGTCAGGAACTGGTGGTAGTTCGACTCGAACACGCTCGAGCCGTTGCCGCACACCTTGGCGACGAAGTACAGGAAGCTCGTATTGGCGGGATGCGCCGCGGCCTTGATCGCGGCCGATCCGGGGTTGTCGATCGGCGTCGGCGGAAGCCCCTTGTGAACGTACGTGTTCCATGGCGACGAGTCGCGGAGCTGCGACTCGCTGATCGGCTTGCTGTAGTTGCCTGTCGCGTAGCGGACGGTGGCGTCGATCTGCAGCGGCATGCCCAGCCGCAATCGGTTGTAGATGACCGAGGCGACCAGGGGCTGGTCGTGGGCCGTAGCGGCCTCACCCTGCACGATCGAGGCGATGGTCAGCACGTCGTACGGCGTCAGGTGCTTGCTGCGCGCGTAGCCGAGATTGACGTGGGCCCACGCCGAGCGGAAGGCGTTCAGCTGATCGGTGACCAGCTTCGGGATGCTGATCGGCTCGACCAGCTGATAGGTGTCGGGGAACAGGAACCCTTCGAGGTCCGGCGTGTGCCGGGGCGCGCCGTATGCGGCGAAGTTGATCAGCGGTGAGTGACGGGTCGCGACGAAGTAGCTGCCCTGGACGCCCTGTGACTTCAGCAGCGCATCGATCTGGGCCCGCGTCCTGCCCTCGATGATCGTGAGGTTGGTCGTCGGCGGCCCGGCTGGCGCCGTGGTCAGAACCTTGAGCGCCTTGCTGTAGGTCATATTTCGCTGAAGGTGATACGTGCCGGCGCGCAGATCGCCGCGCTCTCCGGCCAGCGTCGCGCGGACGTCGAAGAAGAACCCTGATGAGACCACGCCGGCCCGCGCGAGCTCGTCGCCGACTTGTCTCGATGTCGAATGCGGCTGGATCGTCACCGTCACGCTGCCCTGGGGCGCGCCGTGGAACGGCTGATACAGCTGCACCAGGAACCAGATCGCGCCGACTGCGAGGGCGAGCGCGAGCACGGCCACCAGCCTGCCGCCCCACTTGCGCGCGCGCGATGGACGGCTCCGCCGGCGTTGCGGTGCCGGCCGGCGTCCGGCCGTGCCGTTGGGCCGTCGGGTCCGATCGGGCGGGTGGCGGCCGTCATCCCTCTGCTGCGCGCTGAGCTCGCGCTCGCGTCGCGCCTCGTCGCGCTCCTCGGCGGTCCGTTCGTATCCGTCAGGCATCGGGATCCACGTCCCTCAAAGTCTTCTCGGCCGGCTGGCTAGCCAGCCAGCTCTCCAACAGGTGTGCCGCGGCGCGCGAGTCCTCGTCCGCCCGACCCCCGGTCCGCTCGGCCAGACGGGTCGTGAACCGCTCGTCGTAAAGTTCTACCGGAACCGGCAGCTCTTCTTCCAGCCGTGCCGCGAACGCCCGCGTCTCGATCGTCTGCGCCGAATCCCCACCCGAGAGCGACAGAGGCAGCCCGACCACCACGCGCTCGACTCCCAGCTCCCGCACGAGCGAATGCAGGCGCGCTAGGCCCCGCCGTGTCGTCGGGGCCCGCACAGCTTCGACCGGGGATGCGAGCACTCCGGTGGGGTCGCTGACCGCAGCACCGCACCGCGCCCGGCCGTAATCGAGCGCAAGCACGCGCATGACCTTACCCGTTGGACCGGGCGCCAGCGCTCGCGGGGGTTGTCAAGCTGCTTGTCACCGCGCTCGTGAGCTCAAACGCCGAGTGCGGTCTCGATCACGCCGAGCGCGACCTCGAACGCCTTCGGCAGCCCTTCGGGATCGCGCCCACCGGCGCGCGCGAGCGTGTCGCGTCCGCCACCGCCGCCGCCGACCTCGGCCGCCGCGAGCTTGACGATCTCGCCCGCCCGGACGCCGCGCTCGACCAGCGAAGGCGACACGCTTGCCACCAGGTCGACGCGGTTATCGCCGGTGCTCGCGAGCACGATTGCCGCATCGCCGAGCTTGTTCTTGAGCCTGTCGGCGATATCGAGCAGCGCCTTGCCGTCGGGCGCGTCCACTGTTGTGACCAGCACGCGAGCCCCGTCGCGCTCGATCGCGGCCGCAGCGAGCTTCTCGACGTCGATCGCGTCCTGGGTTGCGCCGCGGCGCACGTCACGCTCGAGTTGGCGGACGCGCGAGCGCAGCTCGGCGACCGCGTTCGTGACCTGCTCGGGCGGGACGCGGAGAACCCTCGCCGACTCGGCGAGCGTGCGGTCGTGGCGACGCAGCAGCTCGACCCCGGCGGGTCCGGTGACGGCCTCGATCCGGCGCATGTTCGCGGCGCTCGAGCTCTCGGTCAGCACCTTGAACAGCCCGACCTCGGCAGTGTTGCGCACGTGCGTGCCGCCGCACAGCTCGCGCGAGAACGAGCCGTCGCCGACCTCGACCATCCGTACGACGTCGCCGTACTTCTCGCCGAACAGGGCCATCGCGCCGAGCCGCTTCGCCTCCTCGAGCGTCGTCGTGAGCGCCCGGACCGGTTGGCTTTCGAGGATCCAGTCGTTCACCTGGTTCTCGATGTCTTCGAGCTCCTCGGGGGTGAGCGCCTTGCCGTGCGTGAAGTCGAAGCGCAGCTTGTCCGGCCCGACGTACGAACCCGCCTGCCTGACGTGGCTGCCGAGCCGCTGGCGGAGCGCCGCGTGCAGCAGGTGGGTGGCGGTGTGGTTGCACTCGGTCGCGTGACGGGTGGCCCGGTCCACGTGCGCGTGGACCCGCTCGCCGACCTCGATCGTTCCCCGCTCCGGGACGACCGCGAGCACCTGGTCGTTGCCGATCCGCAGGACGTCCTCGACTCGGGCGCGACAATCGCCGTGCAGGCACTCGACGTATCCGGAGTCGGCGACCTGGCCACCACCGGTGGCGTAGAACGGCGACTCGACGAGCTTGACCAGCACTCGCCCGTTGTCGGTCTCGGCCGCGCCGATCGTCGTCTCCGAATCGGTGGTCTCGTAGCCGACGAAGTCGCTGGCGAAGTCGGTGTGGCGAGTCAGCGCCTCCGCTCGTGCGCGGAGTTGCTCGCCGCCCACGAACCGGCCCGAGCCCGCTCTCGCTCGTTCGCGCTGCTCGTTCATCAGGACCTCGAAGCCCTCCTCGTCGACCCCGAGGTCGTGCTCGGCCACGAGCTCGAGCGTCAGGTCGATCGGGAACCCGTAGGTGTCGTGGAGCAGGAACGCGTCGGAGGCCGCGACCCCCTCGGCGCCGGTCAGGCGCGCGCGCTCGATCAGCTCGTCGAGTCGCTTGAGCCCCTGCTCGAGCGTCCGGCCGAACCCCTGCTCCTCCGACTCGAGCCACTTCTGGATCGAGTCGCGCTGCTGATGGAGCTCGCCGTACTCGGATCCCATGATCTCGGTGACGCGGTCGGCGTAAACGCACAGGAAGCCGGGGTCGAACTCGAGCGAGCGGCCCTGCTGGATCGCGCGGCGCATGATGCGCCGCAGTACGTAGCCGCGATCCTCGTTCGACGGGACCACGCCGTCCGCGATCAGGAAGCTCATCGCCCGCGAGTGGTCAGCGAGCAGACGCAGCGCGCGGTCGGTCGGATAATCCTGCCCGTAGCGCCGGCCGCTCAGCTCCTCCCCCAGCTCGATCAACGGCCAGAACTGATCGGTCTCGAAGATCGACGGCTTGTCCTGGACGATCGACGCCAGGCGGTTCAGGCCCAGGCCGGTGTCGATGTTCTTCGCTGGCAGCGGCGTCAGCTGGTTCACAGGGTTCTGGTCGAACTGCATGAACACGAGGTTCCAGTACTCGAGGAAGCGCTCGTTGTCGCCGCCCGGAAGGTCGTCGGGCTTGCCGAACTCGAGGCCGCGGTCGAGGTACAGCTCCGAGCACGGCCCGCAGGGGCCTGGGGGCGGCAGCTCCCACCAGTTCTCGGAGCGGGGGCACTCGACGATCCGCTCGCGCGGGACCCCGATGTCGAGCCATGCCTCGATCGCCTCGACATCGGGACCGATGCCGAGCTCGTCGTCACCGGCGAAAACCGTGATCCAGATCTTGTCCGCGGGGAACCCGAACCCATCGGTCGACAGCTCCCAAGCGAACCGCGCGGCCTCGCGCTTGAAGTAATCGCCGAACGAGAAGTTGCCGAGCATCTCGAAGAACGTGAGATGGCGGGAGGTCGTGCCGATGATGTCGATGTCGACGGTGCGGAACGTCTTCTGGCAGGTGGTCACGCGTGGCTGCGGCGGCGTCTCGAGACCCATGAAGTACGGCTTCAGCGGATGCATGCCTGCGACCGTGAACAGCGCCGATGGATCGTGCCCGGTCGGAATCAGCGACGCCGACGGCAGCCGCAGGTGGTCGCGTTCCTTGAAGAACTCGAGGAACGTGCTCCTGACCTCGTCGGATGTCATCGTCTTGATCGGCATCGAGGTAGTGAGTGTAGGCGGACGGGTGTCGAGGTCCGACCCCGGACATCAAGGTTCGCGGGCGATCGTCCCCCACCCTACGACGAGGTCGCCGTCGAGCAGGCAGGCGAGCTGTCCCGGCGCGGCACCGTCGACCGCCTCGGCGAGCTCGATCTCGAGCGCTGAGTGCCGGCCGGGCTGCGGATCGCCGGCGAGGCGGCACTCGATCGGCCGCGATCGGTAGCGGAGCTTGACCCGGTCGACGCGTTCGCCGGCGCGGTGAAGCGTCGCAGCGCGGGCGTTCACACGCGTCGTGCGAAGCGACGATCGCGGACCGACGACGACCTCGTTGCGACTGGAGTCCTTGTCGATCACGTACAGCGGCTCGCCGGCGGCGATCCCGATCCCGCGCCGCTGCCCGACGGTGAACCGGTGCTGGCCGTCGTGCCGACCCACGACGTTGCCATCGCCGTCGACGATCGCGCCGGGTGCGTCCGCGGGCCCGCCGTGACGCTCCAGAAACCGGGCCCGGTTGGTGCCGGCGAGGAAGCACAGGTCCATGGAGTCGGCCTTGCTCGCGACCGGCAGTCCCGCCGCCGCGGCTGTGTCCCTGACCTCGGGCTTGGTCAAGTCGCCGAGCGGGAACCGCATCCGAGCCAGCGACGCCGGCGACAGCGCAGCCAGCATGTAGGTCTGATCCTTCGCGGCGTCGACCGCGACCCGCAGGAGCGGGCCTTCACTGTTGCCTGCTTCCGCGACCCGCGCGTAATGACCGGTGGCCAGGTACGCGCAGCCCAGACGGTCGGCGACATCGAGCATCGCGTCGAGGCGCACGTGTCCGTTGCACCCAACGCACGGGTTCGGGGTCTCACCGGCGGCGAACGAGGCGATGAACGGCTCGACGACGCCGGCGCGGAACTCATCGCGAAGATCGATCGTGAAGTGGGCAAACCCCATCGAGTGCGCGAGCGACCGCGCCTGGGCGACGGCGGAGGCCGAGCAGCAGCTGCGCTCGGCGTCGTTCTCGCGGTCGGACCAAAGCTCGAGCGTGACCGCGACCGTCTCGGCGCTACGGGACGTCAGGAGCGCCGCCACGGTGCTGTCGACGCCACCGCTCATGGCGACGAGCGTGCGGGCCGCCGGCGCGTCAGGCGGCACGACCTGCGCGCGGTCTCGGACGGCCGCGCCGAGCGCCCGCGCGAGCGCGTCCGCCGCGACCCCGGCGGCGTGCCGCTTGCCGGGACTGAGACCACCGAGCTCGTCCGCGATCTCGGCCGCGCCGATCCGCGCCGCGTCGAGTACCGAGCGGTCGCGAACCAGCGTGACCGCAGCGCTCCCGGCGGCGGTTGCGGCGCCGCAGCCGATCGCCTCGAACCCGGCGTCGGTGACACGGTCACCCTCGACGCTGAGCGAGATCGCGACACGATCGCCGCAGGCGCCGCCGTCGACGGTCGCGGTGAACGCTCCGGCGGGGATCCGGTGGTGCCCCTGTGGGGAGGTCAGGTGGTGCTCGAAGGCGATGTCATCCATCGCCCGCGAGGATAGAAGCCCGAGGGTCCGCGACCGAAGTCGCGGAGCTCTTACTTGGCCGCGAGTGCGTCGTCGACCCGCTGGCTGATCTCGAGCGGGTCGGCGAAGCCGGTGATCGTCGTCGCCTGCCGGGCGGCGTCGATCATGACGAGAGTCGGGGCGGTGACCACCGGGACCTGCTGGGTGATGACCCCGAAGCTCGTGAGCTCGCTCACCGGCACCGCCAGCTTGACGACCTTGCCGCCGTGGGTCGGCACTGTGGCCAGCTCATGGTGCATGGCCTGGTCATCCGCAGCGGCGGCGTTGTAGAACAGCACCGCGACGACCTTATGGGATCGGATCGCGTTCTCCACCAGGCGTACCTGCTGAGCGGTCGTCTGGGTCTTGGCTCCCGGCTTGGCCGTCTTCGCGGCCGGCTTGGCGGTCCTCGCGTCCGCGGCGGACTTGGCCGGAGCAGCGGTCTTGGCCGCCGGGGTGGTCGTGGCCTTGGCTACGGTCGTCCTGGTTCCGGTGGTCGCGTTCGTAGTCGTCGGCGAGTTGGGCGCGGGTCCAGTCGAGGTCGGCGCGCCGATCTTCGCGTTGGCGGCGCCCGAGATCTTCACGGCCTGATGGGCCTTGTTGATCGCAGACTGGTAGGAGCCGACGCCCTGCGAACTGCCACCCGAGGACGACGAGCTCGGCTTGAGCTCGACGTACCACAGGCCGAACGCGGCGAGGGTCGCGACCAGCAACCCGATCAGAGGTCTCGGAAGGCTTGCCATCTCATGCCCTTGTTCGGCACATGGGCATGGGTTTTTGAGCCCTTCTGGACCGAAACGGACAAAATAGCCCCGGCTAGGCGAGCCGGAGACCCAGCTCGCGCAGCTGCGCCGGGGTGACGGAGGCGGGCGCGCCGGTCAGCGGGTCGGCGCCGCTGGCCGCCTTCGGGAATGCGATCACGTCGCGGATCGACTCGACGCCACCGAGCGCGGTGACGATCCGGTCGATGCCCATCGCGATCCCGCCGTGCGGCGGTGCGCCGTAGCGGAGCGCGTCGAGGAAGAAGCCGAACCGCGAGGTCGCCTCGGCCGGGCCGATCCCGAGCAACTCGAATACCTTTTCCTGGATGTCGAGGCGGTTGATGCGGATCGATCCGCCCCCGATCTCGGAGCCGTCGAGCACCAGGTCGTACGCGCGCGAGCTCAGGTGCGCGGGGTCGTTGAGGTCGCCGGACGGGGACGTGAACGGGTGGTGCGCGGCGTCCCAGCGCTGGCCCTCCTCATCCCAGAAGAACGCGGGGAATTCGACCACCCAGAGGATGTCGTGGCGGCCCTCGGGGATCAGGTCGAACCGGCGGGCGAGCTCCATCCGCAGCGCGCTGAGCGCCTGACCCGCGGTCGTGACCTCGTCGGCGACGATCAGCAGCAGGTCGCCGGGTGTTGCGTCCAGGCGCCGGCTTACCGCCTCGATCTCGGGTTCGGAGAGGAACTTCGCGATCGGCGAGCGCCACCCATCCTCCTGGACGAATGCCCACACGAGGCCCTTGGCGCCGTGCTGCTTGGCCAGCTCGGTGAGCGATTCGAGGTCCGAGCGAGCGAGGTCGCGCTTTCCGGCGTTGATCCCCCTCACGACGCCACCCGAGCTCAGCGCGCCGGCGAACACCTTGAATTCAGTGCCGCGGAGCGCGTCCGCGAGGTCGTGCAACTCGAGCCCGAAGCGCGTGTCGGGGCGGTCGATCCCGTAGCGCGAGACCGCCTCGGCGAACGTCATCCGCGGCCACGGCGGGCGCGAGACGCCGAACCCCTCGCGCTCGAACACGGCGCCCATGACCGCCTCCATCATCTCGATCACGTCGTCCTCGTCGACGAACGCCATCTCGACGTCGAGCTGCGTGAACTCCGGTTGGCGGTCCGCGCGCGTGTCCTCGTCGCGGAAGCAGCGCGCGATCTGGTAGTAGCGCTCGAAGCCGCCGATCATCAACAGCTGCTTGAACAGCTGCGGTGACTGGGGCAAGGCGTAGAACGAGCCCGGTTGGATCCGCGCGGGGACGAGGTAGTCGCGCGCGCCCTCCGGGGTCGAGCGGGTCAGGTAGGGCGTCTCGATCTCGAGGAAGTCGCGCTCGTTGAGGACTTCTCGCATCGTCGCGACCACGCGGTGGCGCAGCGCGATCGTGCGTTGAAGCGGCGTGCGGCGAAGGTCCAGCGCGCGGTGGCGGAGCCGGATGATCTCGTCGGTGTCGCCGCCGTTGTCGACCGGGAACGGCGGCGTCTCGGCGTCCGCGAGGATCTTGAGCTCGGACACCGCGAGCTCGATCTCGCCGGTGGCGAGGTTCGGGTTGACGTTCTGGGGATCGCGCCTCGTGACAGTCCCGGCGGCGCTGATCACGTCCTCGGAGCGGAGCGCGTGCGCTCGATCGTGCGCCTGGGGCGCGTTCTCGGGGTGGAAGACGAGCTGCACGATCCCGGAGCGGTCGCGCACGTCGATGAAGATCAGCCCGCCGTGGTCGCGGCGGCGGTGCACCCAGCCCGCGACACGCGCCTGGGTGTCGGCGCGATCGGCGGTGAGCTGGCCGCACCACGCGTCGCGATAGTCGTTTGGGCGAGGCGCGTGCTTCACGGCCCTCGCTCCGCGCGGAGAATCTCGGCGATCACGTCGCCTGCTCCGGTGTCGTGCTGCTCGCCCGACTGCATGTCGCGCAGCGTCACAACGCCGTTGTCGCCGACGATCGCGACGTACCGGGCGCCGATCCGATCGGCGTGCTTGAGCTGCGTCTTAAGCGAGCGGCCGGCCAGCTCCAGTTGGGCCTGGAGTCCGGCGCGGCGCGCGTCGAGCGCCAGATCGAACGCCGTCCGTGCGCCCTCGTCCGTGGCGAGTGCGACGAACAGGTCGACGAGCTCGGGCGCGGTCGGGAGATCGCGCGCGGCCAGCAGCATCCGCTCGACGCCGGCAGCCCACCCCGACGCGGGGGTCGGAGGCCCGTCGAGCAACTCGATCAGGCCGTCGTACCGGCCGCCGCCGCCGACGCCCGATTGGGCCCCGAGCTCGTCGCTCGCGAACTCGAACACCGTGCGCGTGTAGTAGTCCATGCCGCGGACGAGGGTCGGATCGAGCTCGTATTGCAGGCCGGCATCGTCGAGGAGCGCGCGAACCTGCGCGAAGTGCTCGGCGTCGTCGGGGGCGAGGCGGTCCAGCAGCTTGGGCGCGTCACGCAAAACCGCCTGGGTACCCCGATCCCCGGAGTCGAACGCCCGCATCGGGTTGAGGTCGATCCGGTTGCGAACCTCCTCGGCGAGCTCGGCCTCGTGGGCGCGCAGGAACGCCTGCAGTTCGTCGCGGTAGTCAGCGCGGGTCGCCGGGGTGCCGAGGCTCGACAGGCGAAGCCGCGTGCCCTTGACGCCGAGCGCGGCGAGCAGGTCGGCCAGGAGCACGATCAGCTCGGCGTCGGTCTCGGGCGCATCGGACCCGATCGCCTCGGCCCCGACCTGCCAGAACTCACGGAAGCGGCCTCGCTGCGGCGCCTCGGCGCGGAAGAACGGCCCGAGGTACCAGAGCCTCACCGGCTGCGCCAGCTTGCGCATCCCGTGCTCGAGGTAGGCCCGGCACACCGGCGCCGTTCCCTCGGGGCGCAGCGTCAACGAACGGCCGCCACCGTCGTCGAACGTATACATCTCCTTCTGGACGATGTCGGTGGCCTCCCCCACCCCGCGCGCGAACAGCTCGGTCGCCTCGAATATCGGCGTCTCGATCCGCCGGTAGCCGGCGGCGCCAAGGATCCGCTCAGCCTCGCTCTCGACCAGCTTCCGCTGCTGGGCTGACTGCGGAAGGATGTCGAAGGTGCCGCGAGGGGCCTGAATCACCAATCACCGCTCCGCGAGCTCGCGCAGGAACGGGTTGGTGGCACGCTCTCGCCCGAGCGTCGTGATCCCCATGTGGCCGGGATACACGGTCGTCTCAGGCGAGTAGGTGCTCGTGAGCTTCTCGATCGAGGCCAGCAGCGTCGGCCAGTGGCCGCCCGGCAGATCGACCCGCCCGACCGACCCCTGGAACAGGACGTCGCCGGAGAACAGTGCGTCCTCGTCCCGGATCGCGTACGTGACGTGGCCGGGGCTGTGACCCGGAGTGAAGATCACGTCGAGCGTCAGCCCCGCGAGTTCGAGCGTCTCGCTGCCGGCGACCGTGTGATCGGCCTCATAGCTCTCGAACGGTCCGAACCCGGGCCACGGGACGAAGTCCATGATGTTGGCGAGCACGACCGTCTCGAGCTCCGGGCAGTACACGGGAGCTCCCGTCGCCTTCGCCACCGGCGCGACGGCGCCGACGTGATCGAAGTGCGTGTGCGTGAGCAAGATCGCATCGACCGACGTGATCCCCAGGCCGTCGACGGCGGCGAGCAGCCGCTCAGCCTCGTCACCCGGATCGACGATCAGGCCATGGTCAGAGCCCTTCGCGCGCACGATGTAGCAGTTCTCCTGGACCGGACCGACGGTGAACATCCGCACGTCGATCATCTGCTC
>DATJYY010000122.1:0-6088 GCA_035499395.1 Solirubrobacteraceae bacterium | reverse complement strand
AGGTCGATCCCGTTGTCGTAGTTGTAGCCGCGGCGGAAGATGCGGCTGTCCTGGGTCGCCTTGGTACGCGGGTTCGACAACCGGATGTGCGCGGTCAGCGGCATGATCTTCCCCTGTGGGTCCTTGGCGAAGTCCAGCACGTCCGTGATGGAGTTGGTGCCGAGCATCGCGCCAGACGCGCGGTAGCGGCCGATCATCGTCTGCTGCTCGTTGAGGGCGACCCGGTCCCAGAACTCGATGAACATCCGGATGATGCGAAACACGTGATAGGTGCCACCGCGCGCCCACGCGGGTTCGTCCGTTTGGTCGGTGACCCATAGCAGCCGGTTGGCGACGTAGGGGTAGGTGACGTTCGGGTTGGCGATCCCGTCCATGTGCCCGAAGTGGTTGCGCGGCACGCCGCTCGGCCGCTGCGGCGCCTGGAACCCGTCCATCCGGTAGGCGATCTGCATGCCGGCGCGGGTGTGCTTGGCGATGTCTCTGAGCGCGTGGATCGCCGTGTCCGGCTGACCGGCGCAGATCTGCAGCAGAATGTCACCGCCGGTGATATCGGGCTGCAGGTTGTCGTTGGGGAACGACGTCATCTCGCTCAGTCGCTTGGGCTTCTTGTCCGCCAGCCCGAAGGCGGGGTTCTCGAACAGGCTGGCGCCGAATCCGACCGTGATCGTCAGCCCGTCCGGCGGGACGACCGGGCCAAGCGTGCCGCTGTCAGACGGGGGCGCGACCGGACCGAGGTTGGCGGGCACGCCACCCTGCGTGAGGAACCGGGCCCGCCGGGTCAGCGTCTGGAGCGTATCGACCAGTTCGCCTCGCGTACCGGCGGTGACATTGAACACCACGAAGCAGGCGGCGGGCGGCGGGGAGCTCGTGATCCCGGCCTGATGCCGGCCATGGAAGGGGACCGCCGGCAGACGCTCGGACGGGTCACTGACCACGGCCTTCTGTAAGGCCCCGTCAGCCAGAAGCGGATCGGCGGCTGAGCCGTGTCCGCCGCCCCGCTTGGCGTCGGCCTGCGCAACACCAGGCGAGCCCAGCGCCCCCGCGGCACCAAACGCGGCGGCGCCAGTGCGGGTCAAGAATTCGCGGCGGTCCAGGCTCAAACCAGCAAGAATGATCCCAGGTCGCGCTCGCAGCGCCCAGCCCGCCGCGCTTCGCCTCCTGCGCTGGCGACTAAAGGGCGCACTCCCGTCACGCGGCGACTCGGCCGAGCACGCTCTTCGCAAATGCCTCCTTAGTAGTTTGCCGAGCCCTGCAACGATTTGCTCGCCGTGGACCCCCACGTGACCGCTTTTGAGTTGCCGCGCTAGCTTGACGGCGCAGCGTTCCCCGTACTCGTGAGGAGATCCGGGATCGGCGCCAGGGTCTCCAGAGCCGCGCCGACGGCCGCGTCGACCCGCTCGCGGGCGGCGCTCGGAACATCGTCGACGGCGACCCAAGCGCCGTTGACCTCGGTCTGATCAACAGCGGCAAGGACCGCGCTCAGCTGTCCGTTCGCCCCTGCGACGAGGCCCGGCGCGAGCGGATCCAGCACGGGGCTGAGCAGACCCAGCAGCCGGCTGACCGCGGCGACGTCGGCCGTGATCGAAGCCAGGCCGGTCCCGCTCCCGTAGTCGTCATCGCCCGTTAGCGTGTCACGCGCAGCATCCTCAAGGATCTCGTGCGGGCGCAGAACCCAGCTAGCGACGCCGGCGTCAGTCGCGGGAAGCTCGGTCGACAGCGGGATCGCCGCGAGCGTCTCCAGGAGTTGCTGCAAGGTCGCGGTGTCGGCTGCCGCTGCAGTCAGGTTTCCGTCTGTCCACAGGTCCAGCTCGATCTTGTGAAAGCCGGTGAACTCGGGGCTGGCAGTGCCGCCGACGAGACCCGCAGCCGTCCCGTCGATCTCGCCACCGAGATCACCGAAAGCGCCGTAGGCGCCGTCGTCCTGGCCGATGTCGAGCCACACCAGATGGGCGGTCAACCAGTCCGATTCAGCCGCAGCGAGATTGCCGGCGCTGATGGCCGCAGCCATCGCGCTCACGTCCGCCTGAACCATCGAGAGCTCCCGGCCCACATAGCTCCGATAGGTGCTCAGCGGCCCAAACTCGGCCGGGACATAGTCGCAGCCCGCTGCCGTCCCCACGACATTCCCCGAGGCGTCCAGCCACTCCACGTCGCACGGCCTGATCGCCAGCGATGAACCGACGATCTCGTAGAAGTTGTGACGAACCCTGAGCGTTCGGGCCGGGGCAGTCATGAAGCGGACGCTGACCGAGGTCACCCGGTCCGGGGCCAGCCCAAATAGCGGTGTCCCTACGGTTCTCAGCATCGCGTCCGGGGTTCCGGAAAGGGGTGCACAGTTCTCGACGGGGGTCACCACAGGCTCGTCGCCGCCAACCGCAACGACACACAGCGCCGGCTGTGCGTAGTCGCGACGCAGTGCTGGCAGCAGGTAGTACTCGGTCTCAACCTCGCTTGCGGACAAGCAGCGCGATGGCGCTATCCGGTAGGGAAGGAAATGCTCAGCCGGGATCGCGTACAAACGCCCCCGATCGGCAGCTCGGCCGAGCAACCGAATCCCTGAACTCACGATCCCTGACGCCGGGAGCGTTGCCCGCAGTTTCCCGAGCCGAAGCCGGTCACTCGCTCGTTGACCTCGTCGAAACAATCCGTACCTGCGTTGAATCGCCTGTGGGACCGAGCTTCCTCGGGCCGCCAGCTTGCCGGGCCTGGGGTAGCTCGAACACGGGCGAAGCCTGGCACCCGATGCGCTCGCTACAAACGGTCTAGATCCAAGCGTAAACGCGAGCAGGCTGACCAGAGCCGCCGCGGCGACAACGAACAACAGGGGACGACTCCGAGCTGACACCGCGTGGAGTCTCCCACAACCCTCCGAGCACGATCCACCGGCACCCGCCGACAAAGCAATACCCCCGCCACGAACGACGACGCGACGATCAGCGGTCCAGGCCACGCCGATGGTGGCGCCCGACGACGAGTGATACGTGCATCTGCGACCGGCGACAAAAGTCTTAGCGTCAATTTCCAAATAGTTTGGCGCGAGCGCCGCGGGTGCCAAACTTCGGCGTGGTGCCGACGTCCAGGCGCGCAACCTCGATCGCGATAGGCGCCGGCGCGCTGGCCGTCGGCGTAGCGGCCGTGCTTCTCGCTCTGCTCGGACTCCTCGGATCATCGGCCACCCCCGCGTCGGGTCAGCCCTGCTCGTCGTACCCGGCGCCCGGCGTGCCGGCGCCGGCCGGTACGCCGGTGCCGGCACGCCTGACCGCCAACTACTCGCTGTTGGCTGGGCCCCAGCGGCCCGCGGATCGCCTCAGCACGCGGCAGGTGGCCGGGTTGAAGGCCTCCGGCGTGATCATGTCGGGAACCCGGTTCCTCGGCGACGCGGCCTTCGGCGGGCGCATCTACATCGTGCCCGCCGAGCACCTGCTCTCGATGCCGCTGGCGCCGGCACGCTGCCTGTCGTCGGTTCAGCGTTTGATCGAGCAGGAGTCCCTGCCGGTCCTCCGAAGCGAGTACAAGCAAGCCGCCGTGTGCATCGACGTGTTGTACGCCAACAGCCGCACCCAGGAATGCGCGCCCGCGGCCAGCGCACAGTACGCGCTGGTGTCGGTGACCGGCACGCCAGCGTTCGGGCTAGTGCCCAACGGAGTCAGCGCGGTCGCCGTCACCTACCCGAGGTCGCCGCCGACGACCGTCGCGGTCCACCGCAACTCGTTCGTGATCGTCGCGCCGTCAGAGTCGGCGCCGGCGTGCGGATTGCAGTGGCTTGACCCGACCGGGAACGTGCAGCGGGTCGTTACCGGCTGCTCCTACCTAACGCCCCAGACCCACGAGCTGTCCGAGTATCGAGCCTACGTCGCGGGCAAGCTCTCGACTCTGCGGTCCCAGGTCGCGGCCCTGTCCGCTACGATCGGCTCGGGCGACATCGCCAAGGCGAGGTCCGCCTGGTTGTCCGCGCACGTGACGTGGCTCGACATCGGCCAGGATGACGGGGCGTACGGCTGCTTCGGGGCCCTCGGCGGCGAGATCGACGGGCTGGCGGCCGGGCATCCGCTGGGAACCGCCGATCCGGGATTCACCGGCTTTCACCGGGTCGAGTTCGATCTGTGGACCGAGCACGACACGCGCTCCGCCGCGGCCGACACGGCTGTCCTCCAAGGCCTGCTCGCGCGGCTCGTAAAGGTACCGCTCTCGAGGTACCTCCCCGCCACCGCGACCGGCATCGGCAACTGGCTGCTGCGCCCGCACGAGGTGCTCGAGGATGCACTCCGTGACTCGCTCACGGCCAACGACGACTACGGCAGCAGCACCGACCTCGCCTCGCTCGGCGCGGATGTCGTCGCAGTCCGCGAACTGCTGAGCGAGCTCCAACCGGGACTAGACCTGTTCGCCCCGCATCTCCTCGGCAACGCCAGGGCCGAGCTCGACGCGCTGATGCAAACGATCGATGCCAGCCGCATCAACGGGGCCTGGACGCCCGTCCAGGATCTCCCGCCAAGGCAACGCCAAAGGCTCGATGCCGACGCTGACGCTGCGCTCGAAACGCTCGCGCCAATCCCCGACCTCCTGACGAGCACGGGCACTGACGCACCCGGCGATTGACCACCAGCCGAGCGACCGAGAATCCGAATCGGCCATCGATCACGCCTACCTCGATGCCCGAACGCCAATAGAGCGCGACCCCCGATCACCGTGCCGAACAGGCGGATCGGCCGACTCCGAAGGTAGCGGAACGCACGACACGCGCAACTCCTCCGGCCGACCGCGCGGCCTCACTTGAGACACGCCGATCTTCCCCGACTCGCGAAAACCCGGGAGGAACGAGATCCACGTCCACTTCAGCGTTCGAACCCTTGGGGCACGCCTGGATAGACGACGCCCACCCCGAGCAAATGCCAACTCGTGCCGATCCTGGCGGCGGTTACGAACGACGACCAGCCGGCCCGCGCGAGATCGCTCGCCTCGCTAGGCACCGCGATCCGCCCCAAGCCACCTGGAACCAAATCCTACCCGGCGCCACGCTGACGATCTTACGGAAGTCCTCGACCCAACCCCATCCTTCCCATCAGGGTCGATCGCGGCCGCCTGATCGGTCACGTCCTTCAGCAGCATGCCCACGCGATCAGCGACACGCAGGTTTGCGCAAGGCCTCACGAGCTCGACCGCTCCCGTGACCGGCGGCCTTCTCGTCGACGTAACCGCCCTGGGCGACAGCGCACGAACCCGCCCGTGACCGTGCCCGACGCCTTTAGCAACTCCCGGCTGGCGACCACTTTGCGCAGCATGAACTAATCGAGGAACTCGCCAAGATTCGTGGGGATCTTCTCAGGGCCCAACAGCCTGCAAAATGCGGCCGCCTCGTGGGTGTCGAACTCGGCCTTCCACCGTTCGCGCTCGTCGCCATCGAGGCAGTGGTAGGCATATCCGTCCAGGTAGTGCGCAACAGTTCCGCCACCTCCTCGTATTTGCGGAAGGTCGCCACTCTAATCTGTGGGCACAGGCACACCTACGCCAGAGCACGTCCGTCGACAACGACGCGGCCAGCAACTCGAACCCGCGCTACTCGACGCCGCCCGGGACGAGCTAGTCGAGGTCGGCCACGCCAACCTGACAATGGAGTCGGCCGCCGCGCGAGCCCACACCGGGATCGCGGTGCTCTACCGCCGCTGGGCCAACAAGGACGAGCTCGTACTTGCCGCCATCGCGCACTACGGCCACGCCCATCCGATCGAGACCCCCAACACTGGCACGCTGCGCAGCGACCTGCTCGCGGTGCCGACCGCCTTCAGCAACGCCCGCGCCACCTTCCTCGCCGTCCTCGCCGCCGCAGGCTTCTCTGGACTGTTAGTCGATACCGGCCTGACCCCTGCTCAGGCGCACGACAAGCTCCTTGGCGACCAGCGAATACGCAGCGATCAGATCATCTACCAACGCGCCCACGATCGCGGTGGATCGATCTCAACCGCATCCCACCCGCCGTCCTGGCCATGCCGTTCGACTTGGTTCGCCACGACCTGTTCATCAACCTCAAACCACTCCGACGGAAACGCATCCACTCGATCATCGACGAGTTGTTCCTGCCCCTCCTCAA
>DATJYY010000121.1:0-10900 GCA_035499395.1 Solirubrobacteraceae bacterium | reverse complement strand
CGCGCGCCCCAGCCGACTGAGCGATCTCAGCGATCGTCAGGCCCTCCTGGTCGCGATAGTGGCCCGCGAGTTGCGCGGCGCGGCGTCGCTCGCTAACGCGGTCTGTCATGAGCACCTGGGTCTTTTGTTAGCCTGAGACGGGTCGTAGAAGTACGCCTTGATCGTCGCCGGCGACCGGCCCAGTCGGTCGGCGACCTGCGCGATCGAGAGCCCCTCGACCTCGCGGAAGTGCCGGGCCAGCGCGACGGCGCGACAGCGCTCGACGACACGGTCGTAAACCGGCGAAGAAGATGTCACGCCGACTAGGTATCAGGGAAACCCACCGCTCCCCTATCCGCGCGAAGCAGGGCGGCCGGGGTTGAGCCCCGAGATGCTCGTCGCAGAATGGGAGCAGGGCTCGCGTCCGATCCCGACCACGCCGCTTCGAGAGCACCCTTCGCGCCGCCGGATTAGCGCCTAACGCGGCAGCGCTGGTCTCGGCGCGGTCGTGACCGCTTAATGCTCGAACGCGCTATCCGTTGTTCTGCCTGCAGGTCAGTTGTCCCGGCAGACCTCGTCGCAGCAGTCGGTGACACGTGTCCCCGTTGCCACCGACCGCTGAACTCCGTCGCCAAGCACGAGCACGCTGTGGCGCAGACGCTCGAATGGGCCGAGGAGGCCGCTGCGCGGGGAGATCATGCCCGGGCGCTTGAATGGCTGACCGTCCTCGAGAAGATCGGGGAGCAGCTGTCGGGCGAGTATCGACACAAGCGTGAAACGTGGCGGCTCGCGCTCCGGACCGGACATACACGTGAACCGGCATCGCCGTGTTGATCCGGGGTCGTCGATCGCGTTGTTCACGGGGGCTTGGGCCGGCTCGGCTGCCCCCTCGGGGAGTGGGGGCGCGTGGTCGGGCGACGCTTTCAGCAACGTCGGGGGTGAGGGCGGTACGCGAGCGGGCCGATGTGGCAACGCGAGCGATGGGATCGTCGGCCGCGCGCTCTTCTCTCCCTGAGCGCGCGGCCCTCGGTCCACCTGCCGAGCGGCTGACTGGAGGAGAATTGGCGGCAGCGGCTTCTCGGCTCAATCAGGCCCGGCTACCGCCACGGCTGGTCAACGCACGGGGAGCCGGCTTCAGTCGGCGAATTCGGGCTCAGAGTCGATCGTGATCACCATGCGCAGTCCGTCCTGCCCGTCTACCGCGATGGTCAGGGGCGCCAGCAGCGTATGGCTGTCGGTCTCGATTCGCCTCGGATGATCGATCAGGCGGTGGAGCACCCCCGCATGTCCGCGCCGTCGCGCGCCACCGCGATCTCGAACACGTCGTCGCGGTCGTCGTAGTCGAGCGCCTGCAGCGCCAGGCGCTGTGCCTCGAGCACCGGCGGTTCCGGGTCGCCCGTCACCTCGATCGACACGCGCGCGTTCACCAGTTCCGCGCTGACCGGGTCCAGGTACTCCGACCACGCCTCACGTACCAGTGCTCGGGTTGCTTGCATGGCACTCACCTCCAGGAAGCTCACGCGGTCTCGGCCAGCCGCCGGGGCGCGGCCCGCGGGGTGCCAGCCTCGATTGCCTTGCAGATCGCGCTGAGCAGGTCGTCGAAGGCCTCGCGCAAAAGGTGGTGACCCAGGCCCGGCCAGATCTCGATGTGCGCGTGCGGGAACGCGGTCAGGACCCCGTGATGGTGCGAGACCGGCACGAGCCGGTCCTCCTCGCCCCAGACCGCGAATACCGGGCCGCGGTAGGCCAGGCGTCTGCGGTGAAACGCATCGCGGCCGAGACCCGCGTTCACGACGGCTCGGGTCCCTTCGCGCGCACCGTCGACGAGATCTGCGCCACGGGAAGTCACGCGATCCACCAGCTCTCTGTCGGGGACCCGCCCATTGGCGACCATCGTCATGTACCCGGCGGTGACCGCCAGTCGGCTGCCGAGCGCCAGCGGGAGCGTCGCCTCGACGAGGTTGCGAATGCCGGGGAGTGAGATCGCCTCGGCTAGGTGGAGGCGTCCGAAGCCAGCTGGTGCGAGCAGGACCAGCGCGCCGACTTGGTCCGGTAGCAGCTCGGCAACGGCGGTCGCGACCGCGCCGCCGAGCGAGTGGCCGACGAGGGTGAAGCGCTTGACGCCCAGAAGCTCCAGACCGTCGGCGATGTCCTGTGCGTAGCCGGCGATCGAGCCGTGACGCCGGGCGTCGGAGTATCCGAACCCGGGAAGGTCGAACGCGACTTGGCTGCAGGTGAGGCGCTCGCCGATAGGGCTCCAGCCCTCCGAGGAATCCAGCAGGCCGTGCAGCACGACCAACGTATCCGCGTCGCTACCCGCCCACCGTCGCGCGCACAGGACGCGGCCGTCACTGAGACCGAGCGACTCGACCGTCGTCAAAGGCGGCTCGGCCACTCGCGCAAGGCCGGCGTCGCGTGCGACCGATCCCCCGGAGCGGGCCATGGCGAATTTCTAATCGCCGTACGGATCGCTCACTACCGCGTTCACCACCACATCGACAGCGGGACTTTGCGGGCTAGCGTAAGTACTTTGCCGCAGCTCCGACGTGTGTTGGGCATGCCGAAATTCGGCGTTAACTGCCGCAGGGCTGAGGAGAATGCTGCCGGGCGGCGGTGAGCGCCGGTTAGCGATATTGCGGCAGCTTGATGAACTTGCTTGCTGGCTTCAGCCGTGCTCGCCGGACGGTATCGGGGAAGAGCGATGTCAAGCTTCGACGGCTGCCGTGCGGTCACGCCTCGCGGCTTCGTGCGCTTCCTCGGCCGCTCTTCGGTGTCGCGGTCCCGAGCCATCGCCGCGACGCTCTGCCACCTCGGCTGCGTGTTCGTGCGCGCGGGCGGCTCGCTCGTGTGCCTCGGCGGCACAATCGAGCGCCTGTGCAGCACTAACTCCCGCCGCCTTGGCGGCATCGGCGGCGGCGAAGGCGCGCTCGGCAGCCTCCCCGTCCCGATGCCGGGAAAGAAAGCCCTCTTCGTGCGGTTCGGCTGCGCGAGGGCCGGCAGCCTGCGCTCCCTCCCGTGCCTGCGCAGCTCGTGTCGCGGTTGCCGCACCCGCCTGCGCGGCGAGGCATGCGCCTGGTTCCTGGACTGCTCGCAGCCGCAGACGCTCGACTTCGACGACGTCAACACCTGGCGCGTCAATGAAAATGATCAGGGCTTTCGGGGGTCCGGGCAACGCCCCCGACTCCTCGCCTTCCCCGAGATACTCGCCTGGCCGCTCCGAGCCGTCTGGCTCAATGACCCAGACTGGCTGTCCGGTATGAAACTGACGCTCGTCGCTGTCTGCCGTTTCCGCTGCCACGGACGCCAACTCGCTCCCTCCCGGCTCGTTGGTTTGCGGCGCGGATGATTCTGCCCCTGTGCCGCCGAGTCGTCACCCGGTTCGGATGAGAAGATGCCAGCCGGGCAGCACGTCGCATCCTGCTCGTCCGGACACGTCGGGCGGCTCGCGTCCGCAACGGTAGTCGCACCAGCCAGAAAGCGACATCCACGCGACAGCGGTCGAGCCTCGAGTCTGCGCGCAAGCGCCCTCCGGCCGCGACGCTTTGGTCGTGGGGAGCGCTATGCCACGGAATACGTCTCGCGAGTCGCGAGCGACGGCAAATCGCTGACCTCATTGCGGATCGCGAGTAACTCGTCGATCAGCGCGAGCGCTGCTGCATGCGTTCGACCGTCCACTCTCCAGATCGCTCGCACGGCGTGTACGCCCAGAACATCACGGGGTGGTTGCCGTTCGATTCCGACCATGCGCAAGGCGGGGGGCGCAAACCGGCGTGTCCAACGCCGCGCCCACACGTCACGTCCCCATGCCGCCAGACGATCAGCGCGAGCCTGCTCCACGGGGCCGGGCGATCTCGTGCCGACCACCTCGGCGGCGTAGCGGTAGAGGTCTTGGCGGCGCTCGTCATTCACCCGGTCGTTGTAGGCGCGCAAGAACGAGCTGATCACCGGACACGCGGATTGTGGATGATCGCTGAAGGGCTCACCCGCGAGGATCGAGGCGAGCTCCATGACGCACGCCCCTTTCGCCGGTGAGCTGTGTCGGCCCGTGCTTAGCCTGATCGTCTGGTAGTTCATGTCTCTCCTTTTGATGCTGCCTGGTGATGATCCATCACTCGCCTTGGGTGACTCGCGTACCGTTCAGCGGCCCTTCCCCGCTCGTTGTTTGAACCCGGCGCGTTCTGCGTCCTTCACCGACTCGCGGAGCGACTGGGTCGGCTCCGGGCCAAGCTTCCGCGCCCGATTGGGGGCCGCTCGGGTCGGCTGGGGTCATCGTCGTGCTCGTCCAGGAAGAGAAGCGTCGCCTTGACCCGCCGGCTCACGTCTTCGGTGTCGGGCAGCTCGAGCTTGGAGAAGATCGAGTTCACGTGCTTCTCGACGGCGCGTTTAGTCAACACGAGTGATTCGGCGATCGCGGCGTTGCTCTTACCAGCCGCGATCTCCGCCAGCACCTCGCGTTCTCGCGCGGTCAGCGGTGCCAAGCGGGAATGGCTTGCCCGCGAGCGGGCCTGGATGAGCACGTCGACGCCCAGCGGATCGATCACCGAGCCTCCCTTTGCCACCTTCTCGATCGCTCCGATCAGCTCCTCGCGGTCGCGGATCCGTTCCTTGAGCAGGTACGCGCGGCGGCCGGTGCCGCCGTCAAACAGCCCCAGAGCGTAGGCCGGCTCCGCGTACTGACTGAGCACCACAACGCCGATCTCCGGGTGCGATTCACGGAGGCTCATGGCGACGCGAATCCCCTCGTCGGCGCCCGACGGCGGCATCCAAATGTCAGTGACGACCACATGCGGCGACGAGGCGGCGATCGCCTTCCTCAGCTCGTTCCCGTCCGAGCACACCGCGACCAACTCCACACCCGGGGCGCTGCTCAGGATCATGGTCAGGAACTCGCGGATCGGATTGGAATCCTCGCCCACGACCACGCGGATCGGCCGCTGGCCGCTATCGCCGCTCTCCCGAGTCCCGCGACGGGCTTCTTCTGACGGCCGGGTCCGTGTGTCCTCATCAAGCAGGAACGCACTCACGGCCTGGCCCTGGATTCGTCCTTACGGTTCCCCGGCCCACTGGCAACCTCCAGCCCGAGGCCGAAATCGCGCTCGACGCGCTCGTGCGCGGCGTATGCGAATGGGTGGTAGAAGACGTCGAGCGGGCGGTCCCCTTCCGGTACGTCGATGCAGAATGAGTCTCGCGTCCGGCTGTCGATGACCGCGACCGAGACTCGCCCGTCGCACTGGCACCACAGCAGCCGAACCTGGATGCCGTTTGTCCAGCGGCAGTCGAGCTCTCGGACGGAGGTGAGGGAATCGGCGGTCATCGTGTGGAAGGGCACGGTTGCGTTGGCCTGAGCGTGGCTAGGGCGCCGCGCCGCCTCGTCGCGGCCAGGTACGCGCCGTCGATGGAGGAATGCCGAGCCGCATCCACGGGTTTGCGGCAGCGCTCCACGGCGCGTAGGCCCTCACGGTCCGGGTTCTCGAGTGCGCGAGCCAGGAGAGGAACTCGACGGTCGTCTCTCTCGACGCTGCTGCCCGCACTCGCGTTCGTCATGCCGATGCCTCAGCGGCACCTGTTGGTGTGGACAGTGCTTGTGGAGCTCGATCGAGCGACGGAGCGGACGCCGGCCGCGGTGTTGTGCGGCAGATCACCGGCTGCCAGCAGAGGTCGATCTCCTCGCGCAGAATGGCCGATGCCATCGCCTGGGCCCCGGAGCGCACCGCCTGGCTGACCCGCTCGCCATTGCTCTCGAGCCGCCCGATCAGGCGTACGTGGTCAGGGACGGCGATCTGGAGGACATGAACGCCGTCCTCGCGCCCGGCACGGCCCCGCTCGAGCTCGCCGGCTTGCCGGTTGTAAACCCCGGCCCGCGCTTTCAGCAGCTCGACCAGGCGGGCATCGTCACGCAGCGCGAACAGTTGACCGAGTTCGCTGAGCGCAGGCTTGCGGTAGGCGGCCGGCCTGGACCGCAGGACGAGCACGTGGGTCGCGCCTTCATCGATCGCGGTCTGAAACGGGATCGGCTCGATCAACCCACCGTCGGCCATAGGCTCGCCCCGAAACATCGGCGGCTCGCCGCCCAGCCGCGGCAGTGCCGCGCTCGCCCGCACCGCCTGCCGCAACTCGTCGACGTCGCTGAAGTCGGCCAGCACCCGCAACGAATAGCTCTCCAACGAAGAGGCCAGAGCGCGGAACTCAGGACCACCGCACAGGTGCTCAAAGGCCAGTGGCTTGCGCGCCGCGATCAGCTCTTCGAACAACAGCTCGAAGTCAATCAGCGGCCGACCCACCAGCGGTCTCATCCGGTTGATCACTCCATAGCTGACCGCATCCTGGTAATGCGTCACCCCGAACGCGGCTTGACCGACCGCGGTCGCCCACCCGTTCAAGGCGCCCGCGGACACCCCGTAGATCCGGTCAAACGCCGGCACCAAACCCGCGGCCTCCAACACAATGCACATCCCAGCCGACACGGCACCTCGCATCCCCCCACCCTCAATCGCCAGGCAGACGTGATACGGGTCAGACCGGTCGAGGGGCCGGCTGCCCGAACGAGCGCGATCGAAAAGGATCCGCAGCACCGGATCCGCGAGCTCCTCCGGCGCCACCAGCAGTGAGGCTGGTTCCGCTGCGACGAGCGCCCCGGCCGCCGAGCGTCCAGCACTGCCCCTTGGAGGTGTGATTCGCATGCCCCTCATCCACGACCCATCCTCCACGTCCCCGGCCGGGAACTCATCGTGGCTGCACCTGATAGGAACTTCGGAAAAATACGGAGGCTGCGCGGCTCAACGCGTCCCCAACACCCCCGGTGCCGAAGCGCTGCGGCAGCGCGCTCGATCAACCAGCGGGTACGTGATCGGCCGACACCATCCTCCCCGACGTAAGCGGCGTCCTTATCTCCGCTGTGGCGTCAGCAGCTGACCCAAGGTGGCACAAGGTCGGGAGCGGCGAACCTGCTCTACGGCTACGGCAATGACTTGGACAGCACTCGGCAGCAGCCGGCCTTGCGCGGCAACCGCACCCCAGAGTCGATCTGGGGATCACCGCCGGGATCCGGCGCCGCGGCTTCCGCCCAATCCGCGCAAACGAGGGGAAGGCGACTTGCAACAAGCAACGGTCGAAGGAAGGAGAGCTGCGATGGGAAAGATCGTTATCAGCGAGAACGTATCGCTCGACGGAGTCGTCCAAGACCCGGCAGGTGACGAGGGCTTCAAGCACGGCGGCTGGGTCGGGAAGATCACGGACCGCCCAGAACTGGGCAAGCTCGCGCTCGACGAGGCGCTGGGCGCAGAGGCCTTTCTGCTAGGTCGGCGGAGCTACGAGTGGTTCGCCGCCAAGTGGCCGTCCCGCAGTGGCGCCCTGGCCGACAGGTTGAACGCCGTGCCCAAGTGCGTGGTCTCCTGGACCCTAGAAGACCCCGCCTGGAACAACTCGACGGTCCTAAGACGCGATGTCGTGAACGAGGTCGCGAAGCTGAAGCAGGAAATAGATGGGGACATCGTCGTCCCAGGGAGCTTCCATCTGCTGCGCACGCTGATTGAGCACGACCTCGTCGATCAGCTGCGGCTCAAGATCTTCCCGGTCGTGCTCGGCACCGGCGAGCAGCTCTTCGGCGAGACCAACGACAGGAAACCGATGCGCCTCGTGGACAACCAGACCCTCGATGACGGTATCGCCTACCTCACCTACAACCGCGTCCGAGACGCCTAACACATCTTCGACAGCGCCGAGATGCTTACCGCTCTCAGCCGATCGATGAGCGGCCCAGATGGCTCCGCCCCGGGAAGCGCAGAGACAGCTCTAACGTATCCGTCTGCAGGCGCCGTGCACACCCTCTTGTCGGCTCGCAGGAGCGATACAGCGGATGAACTACTACGACACATTGATCGAGGTCGCCGACGACTGTCCGGTTACTGAATCCGAAGCGCCTCGAGCACGAGGCGGCAAGAAGACCAAGGCGGTGGTTGAGTACGACCTGCTCGCTAAGCATCCGTATACGTACACCGAAGAAGACATTGCCTTTGAGACCTACGCCATCCTCCATGACATCCCGAAAGCAAGGCGGCCCGCAGAACGCAAGGAGTTCTTGCGCAAGGGTCACCCGCATCTTCGGGTTTCGCCGCTGGCGAAGCGCTACGGGTGGGGCATGCACAACGACGCCGAAGGCAAGATCGCGCTCGTCGCTGTCGAGTCACCCGAGTACAGGAACCTAGTGAACGATCCACACACCACCAAAGTGCGGGCGTTTCGCTCTAAGCGCGCGTGACGGTGGCGCTAAACCGCTTGCCCGCGATAACCGGGCGCACACAAGAGCAGGTGCGACCCGCTGATCGCGTGCGGGCTCTCCTATTCGCCAAACTCGGGCATCGCAGTGTCGTCGACCGCGCGGCCGTCTGGCGGGATCGGCCAAGGGCCTGCTTTGCCAAGGTTGCGGGAGTCGCCGAGGTGCTTGCTGGCGGCCCGATCGGCGGCGACTTGCAAGCACATCTGGCTGTCTGTCGGAGCGGACTACCGGGGCCTACGCCGGGGTCGGGGTCGGTGCCAGTGCGGACAAATGGCCGTAGCGTCTGCGGCGACCGTCGGCGCCCCTTCACAAACGGCCAAGCTCAGGCGCGGGGTACGCATGTCAACGGCTTTAAACGCCCAGGCGTTCAGGCGCCGCCGATGCGCGCGCGTACGAGCCGGGGGCGACGAAACTGGGGAGCGTAGTCGGGCGCTCCGCGCGGTTGAGCCACCAGCCAGCGCGCGAAGGTTCGCGATGGTGCCTGCCGGCGTCGAGTCTGTGGCACGAACCCGCTTCCGGAGCTCGTACAACGCCGTGCCGGTGAGGCTTCGGTCCGGTTGGCAGTCGACCCGCTGATGATGGCGGGCGCATGGACGCGAGCCGGACGACCGCTGTTGCGCCCCGCCGTCCCGGCAGCGAGGTTTCTACGGACGGACGATCGGGCCTGACCCCGATGTCCGGCATGGCCAGTGCGGTTTAGGGTCGATGGCGTTCACCTACTGGCCCAGAAAGGAGGTGAGTCATGCCTGGAACACTGACGCGTTGGGATCCGTTCACAGAGCTCGGCGAGCTGCGAACTCGCTTTGATCGCCTGTTCGACGAGTGGCTGGATGGTCGCGAGCGCGCGTGGACGCCGGCGATCGACGTCGTGCGCGATGACGGCCACCTGGTCGTGCGCGCCGACCTGCCCGGGATCAAGCCCGAGGAGGTCAAGATCGAGGTCGAGGACGACATCCTCACGGTCTCTGGTGAGCATCAGGAGAGCAAGGAGGAGAAGGACAAGCATTACGTGCGGCGCGAGCGCCGCTACGGGTCCTTCTCGCGCTCGATGACGCTGCCGGCGGGCGTCGATCCGAAGAAGATCGAGGCCGAGACGCACGATGGCATCGTCGAGGTGAAGATCCCGCTCCCCAAGGAGGCGAAGAAGGAGACGGTCAAGATCACTCCGACCGCTGCCTGATCAGCCTTCGAGGACTGGGGCCGGCCGCGTGGCTGGCCCCAGCCCGCCGGCGACGAGCGCGATGGCGTCCAGGAGGGCGGAGAAGCGATGACCACCGTTCCACTGGCAGAGCATCCTCCGCAGCGCGAACGGCACAACCGGCGCAACCGGACCGCCTCCCCGCTGCGTGGGCTGACAGCCTTGGAAGTTCCTCGAGCGCTCCTGGACCGAGGTGCTCCCCGGCCGGAGAAGGCGGTGCGGCGCTACCGCGCCCCGGCCGCTCGCTACGACGCGTGGACCGCGGCGGGCCAGGCGTACCGCGACGCGATCTTTCGCCGGCTCGAGCTGATGCCGGGCGCGGTGGTGCTCGACTTCGGGTCCGGCACCGGGCTGAACTCGCCGCGCTGGAGGATCAGATCGGTCCCGGCGGCGGCGTGATCGAGATCGACCTCAGCCCCGGCTGCTCGCCGAGGCGCACACGCGGACCGAGCGCCACGACGGGGCGAACGTGACGCTGGTCGAGAGCGCGATCGGGGAGGCGGCGATCCCAGTAACGGCGGAAGCCGCGCTGCTGTGTGGGTCAACACGACTGTCTTAGCGACCTGCAAACCGGCTCGTGCACGGCGCCTCGCGAGCGGTTATCTTCGGCTCGCGCTCCATCACCTCAAAGGGGATCTGCGCCCCGGCAAGGAACTCCCGATCGCATCGACACGAATCGTCATTACTGTGCGGGGCGCTTTTGCTCGCTCATTGCGGGTCTCCTCGATGGGGTGTCAGGTCGGGGGCGAGCTCGCCGGCGGCCACGACGAGGTGGAGCCGCATTGCGAACAGCTCATCCGCCGAATAAGAGGTGACGTCGAGCGTCAGGCAATCCTCAAGCGAGGCAAGCGCGTACTCGCCTTTCCGGGCAAGTCGCGAAACGACCCGGAACAGGCGGCAGCCATCGGTGAGGTAGATCCCCGGAACGAAGTCCTCCGGGGATCGCAGGCTATGCCCTCTTTCAAGATGGAGCTGGGGCACGCGTCTAGGTTCGCGAGCGCGATCCTCGACGACATCCGCGCGGAAGCTACTCGCGGCTTCGGAAAACTACGCGGCTCCAGCCGCCGAACTGCACCTTGCACGCCTGTAAGCAAGGGTCGTGCGACAGCTCAACCCTCGCGCCCCCGACGGGTGTGCTGGAGTCGCTCGACCAGCCATGCCGCTGGCGCTCGAGGTCGCGCAATCGCCTCTCCACCGCGATGGGCTGCGACGGTCTCGATCGTAGAGCTCGGCCCCGGCAGGCGGCCACGCGCATCCGGGCTCGCCGCTCCTCGTCTTCAACGGGTGTCGCTGCGTCCGCCATCGCCTGTTTGCGAACGGTCGGGTCGACCTCGCGTGAGGTCACGCGCCACGCGACACTGGATTCGTGGAGACGCGATGCGGGTGTCGGGCGCTGTTCGCGCATCCGCGTGATGAAGTCGGGGCTGGACGCGTCCGGCGGGCGCACG
>DATJYY010000120.1:0-21305 GCA_035499395.1 Solirubrobacteraceae bacterium | reverse complement strand
CGTCAAGCACCTCGGGCTGGTCGACAGCGTCGGTGGGCTGATCATGCCGAACCTGTGCAGCGCGTTCGGGATCTTCATGTTGCGGCAGTTCTTCCGTACGCTGCCGATCGAGCTCGAGGAAGCTGCCCGCATCGACGGGACGTCCCGGCTGGGGATCCTGTTCAAGATCGTGTTGCCGCTATCGCTGCCGGCCCTGGCGACGCTCGGGATCATCCAGTTCATGTGGTCGTGGAACGACTTCTTGTGGCCGCTGATCATCATCGACACCGCGAGCCATGACCCGCTCCAACTCGGGCTCTCCGCGCTGCAGGGCGCCCATCGCAGCCACTGGAATCTCGTGATGGCGGGCACAGTGATGAGCCAGATTCCGATGATCGTCGCGTTCCTCATCGCCCAGCGATGGTTCATCCGCTCGATCGCCTTCACCGGAATCAAGCAATGACGCGCGAGAGGATGAGCTGAGATTCCCGGCGTCGTGTTCGATGACGTGACGAAGGTGTTCCCGGGCGGGACCGTCGCCGTCGACGGCCTGTCGCTCGAGATCGAGGACGGCGAGTTCATGATCCTCGTCGGGTCCTCGGGCTGCGGAAAGACGACCGCGCTTCGGATGGTCGCCGGCCTGGAGAAGCCGACCAAGGGGACGATCCGGATCGGCGAGCGAATCGTCAACCAGCTGTCCGCGCGCGATCGCGACGTTGCCATGGTGTTCCAGAACTATGCGCTGTACCCGCACATGACGGTCTACCGAAACCTCGCGTATCCCCTGCGCCAGCAGCGTCTGCCGAAGGATGTAGTCAGGCACCGCGTGCAAGAGGTCGCGGAGATGCTGAGCCTCGAGCCGCTGATGAACCGCCGCCCCGCGCAGCTTTCGGGCGGGCAGCGCCAGCGAGTCGCCATGGGGCGGGCACTCGTGCGCGAACCCGCGGTGTTCCTGCTCGATGAGCCGCTCTCGAACCTCGACGCAAGGCTGCGCGTGCAGATGCGGGCGGGGCTCAAGCGGCTGCACGGGCGCCTCGGCGTGACCACCTTGTATGTCACCCACGATCAGGTGGAGGCGATGACACTCGGAGACCGCATCGCGGTGCTCTCGGAGGGCAGGCTGCAGCAGCTCGGGCCTCCGCAGGAGCTCTACGACCGACCGGCGAACGTGTTCGTGGCGGGCTTCATCGGCAGCCCGCCGATGAATCTTCTGCGGGCGTCGGCCCGCGATGGGCGTGTCAGCGCCGGCGACTTCCTGCTCGAGCGCGCGGGACTGCCCGATGGCGCGCTGATCGTCGGGCTGCGGCCCGAGGCGCTCCGCCCCGCTGTCGACGGCATGCCGTCCGTCGATTTCCGCGTCGACGTGGTCGAGCCGCTCGGCGACGAGCTCATCGTCCACGGATCGCTGGCGGCCGAGCTGATCGCGGCTTCGTCGGACAGCGACGTCGCGGAGGGCGCGTTGCCGGTGGCGAACGGGACCAGCGTGGAGGCTGTGGCGCGGCTCGCTCCGCGCGACCGGCCGGCCGAAGGAAGCGTGATCCGCCTGGGCATCGAACCGGAGAACGTCTATGTGTTCGACGCCAAGACCGGGGTCGCTATTCGCTGAGCTCGCGGATGTCGGCTTGCGCCGCTAGCTGGCGCGCGCGGGCCGGATCCAGATGACCGGCGCCCGGAGTCTCCGCGTTGGCGGCCGCCGCGCCGAGCGCCAGCGCGAGCGCTACAGGCCACGGATCGCCGCGCTCGAGGGCGACGAGCAGCCCTGCGAGCAACGCGTCGCCGCTGCCCACGGGGTAGCGACCGCGCGCGTGGGTCCGTGCGTGGCGCACGGTTCCGGCTGGATCGATCGCGACGAGGCCCTGCTCCCCCATCGTGACGACCGTGGCGTGGCCGGTGCCACCGGCGCGGCGATTGATCGCGAGAGCCGCGTCGTGCGCCTCGTCAATGCTCGAGATCGACCGGTCAAGCAGCTGACCTGCCTCGTGGGCGTTGATCTTGACGAGCTTCGGATGGTCGTCGATCGAGCGTGCCAGGGCGTCGCCGCGGGAGTCGAGCGCGGTGGCAACACCGGCTCGGCGGGCGACCGAGATCAGGCGGCCGTAACCGTCATCGGGGGCTCCGGGCGGAAGCGATCCCGCGAGCGCGAGCCACGAGGCATCCTCCAGGAGGCCAGACGCGAGCTCCTCGAGCTCGCGCCACGCGTCGGCCGAGACCGGGGTGCCGGACTCGTAGAACTCGGTCAGCCGCCCCGTCTCGCGGTCTGCCACCGAAAGGCTCGAACGCGTCTCGCCGGCCGACCACACAAACCGTGTGCTGACTCCCTCTGCCACAAGCTCCTCGACGAGCCAGCGTCCCGCGTGCCCGGCCAGGATGCCCGTCGCGATTGCCTCTGATCCGAGCGCGGTGGCGACCTGCGCGACGTGGATCCCCTTGCCCCCGGGCAGCGCAACGAAGTGTTGCGGTCGGTGGATGTCACCATGGGCGAGCCGGTCGACCTCGAAGAGCCTGTCGATCGAGGGGTTGCCGGCAACGCATACGATCATCCGATGTCCTCGGCGGCCGCGAGCAACTCCACCGCCTCAAGCGCCTCGGCCAGCGTCGGCTGGGCGCTCGTTCCTCCGACCGCTCGGGTGGAGAGTGCGCCGCAGGCACAACCGAGCGACAGCGCCCGCTCGATGGTCCAACCGCTCAGAAGGCCCGTGAGGAAACCAGCATCGAACGAGTCGCCGGCCCCGACCGCATCGACCGGCTCGACTCCGGCTAGGCCGGGGATTTGCACGCTGTGCCCGCCGTTTTCGACGGCGAGCGCTCCGGCCGCGCCGAGTTTGACCGCCGTGAGTGGACCATGGGCGGCCAGTGCCCGGGCCGCGTCGGGGGCATCTTGGACGCCGCCGATGCGAATTGCCTCCTCGCCGTTCGGAAGGAACACGTCCACCAACCCAAGCAGCTCGCGAATGCCGCTGTCCCACCGCTCCTGTGGATCCCAGTTGGGATCGACTGAGGTCGTGGCCCCGGCCTGATGCGCCCGTTCGAAGAGAGTCGGGAGGCTCGGGGCAAGCGACGTCTGAAGGAAGTAGGAGGCGACGTGCACGTGCCGAGCCGTGGTGAGCAGCTTCCCGTCCACGTCGGCTGCGGCGAACGCCGCGATCGTGCCGGGGAATGTGAGAATGGCGCGATCGCCTGGGCGACTTAGGATCACCGTAACCCCGGTTCTCAAGCTCGGCTCGACCACGATGCTGCTGGTGTCGACACCCCGTTGGGTGAGCGCGTCGCACATGAAGTTGCCGAACAGGTCATCCCCGACCATCCCGACCAGCGCAGTGCGGAGCCCGAGCCGCGCAGCCCCGCAGGCGACGATGCTGCCGGACCCGCCGATCATCAGGTCGGCAGCGTCCACGAAGCGCTCGACCTGACCGAACGAGGGCACAATTTCGTCCCCGGTCAGGACCAGGTCGGGGTTGCAGTCGCCCAGGACAACGAGATCGAACTGCGAGTCCGCGGGCATCCGTGCATTCAATCCGCTCATCGACGCCGCCCGCTCAGGAGCAGGTCAATCCGGCGCGTCTTCGCCGCAACCATGCCGCCTGGAGGTTGTCAGCTTGGTGTCGTAATCGCTCTCGCGCCCAGGAGACGCTACAGGTGCTGTCCGCGAGTCGGGGAGTCAGGACTTGAACCTGCGACCGCCCGGCCCTCAGCCGGAAAATCTACTCTTCCTCAATCTTGTATATCGTGATTAGCAGGGCTTGCTGTTTGAGCGGGTGCAGCGGCGGACGGTCTCGCGGGGCGTCAGGCCAAGTCCGAGCGGCTGCTGGCCCGCTTGGGGGTGCTGCGCTGCGGGACGTGCGGGTCGCGGATGATCATCAACTCCGACAGCGGCAGCTACCGCTGTGGTGATACGAGCGCGAACCGGTGTCAGCGACGGGCGGCGGTCAAGGCTGACTGGGGTCGAGGGGATGGTGCTGGACGCGGTCCGGGTGTACTGGGCCACGGCCAACGTGCATGGACACGCGTCGCGGAGGCAGCAGATCCGCGAGGCGGACGACGCGATCGAACGTGCCAGCGCGGATCTCGATAACACGATCCGGCAGTTCGTTTAGGCGGTCGAGGAACAGGCTAACTCGATCGCTCGGTCGAGGTCGTCCGCGGCGAGTCCGCGATGATCGGTCGTGTCCCGATACCGGCAGCGCGACCGCCGGCGGGATGGCTGCTGCTCTGATGCTTGCAACCTCCAGACTCCTGGGTATCACCGGGCCCCCCGAGTTCGGCCGTGGAGCGCTCGCTGGCGTCGAACGCGCCTTCCGCGCGGAGCGGGGATGGCGCCGACGGCGTGGAGATGCCCGTGCCAGGCACAAGAGGGGGGTCTCCTGAGTAGGCACCCGGAGGGACCGGGGGGCTCGTGGCGCTTTGGGTTCGCATAGAGTCCTCGTGCGATGCGGGCCGTCGTGATCACCAAGCACGGGGGCCCCGAGGTCCTCCAGGTCCAGGAGCGGCCCGACCCGCCCGTGGGACCCGGTGAGGTTCGGATCGCGGTGAAGGCGGCGGGGATCAACTTTGCCGACACGCTTGCCCGAACCGGGCTGTACCCGGACTCGCCGAAGGTGCCCTGCGTGGTCGGGTACGAGGTGGCGGGTGAGGTGGAGTCGGTGGGCGACGCGGTCGAGTCGGTCAAGCTGGGTGATCGGGTGCTCGCAGGTACGCGCTTCAACGGCCAGGCAGAGCTGGTCACGGTGCGGGAGAACATGGTCTACATGTTGCCCGTGCAGCTTTCCTTCGAGGAGGGTGCGGCTTTCCCCGTCAACTACGCGACCGCCCAGGCGGGGCTTGTCGTGATGGGAGGGCTTAAAGAGGGCGAGCGCGTCCTGATCCACGCTGCGGCTGGCGGGGTCGGGATCTCGGCAACGCAGATCGCCAAGCGCATCGGCGCTGAGGTGTTCGGCACCGCGTCGGCCTCAAAACACGACGCGATCCGAGAGCAGGGAGTCGACCACGCGATCGACTACCGCAGCCACGACTTCGCCGAGGAGGTACGCCGGCTCACGCACGGCGAAGGGATCGACGTCGCCTTCGACGCCCTTGGCCCGTCGAGCTTCCGCAAGGACTACCAGCTGCTCCGCCAAGGGGGGCGGCTGATCATGTACGGCGCCTCGGAGGTGCAGACCGGGGAGAGGCGCAGCGTACCGGCCGCGCTCAGAACGCTTGCCAAGAGCCCGTTCTCGTCGATGCCATGGTGGAAGGGGCTAGGCGTGATGAACGAGAACAAGGGCGTCTTCGGCCTCAACATGCTCTCCTGGTGGGACGCCGAGGGAAGCCTCGACCGGGTGATTGAGCCGCTGATATTGGGGCTCAAAGAGGGGGAGCTGAAGCCAGTCGTTGCCGCGGCGTTCGCATTCGACCAAGCGCCCGACGCGCACCGCTTCATCGCCGAGCGGCGGAACGTCGGCAAGGTCGTCCTGGTCCCCTAATAGCGCCTAGGAGCTTGCGGAGGATCGGACCGACGATTCGGCAGCAGCGAGCTCCAGCAGTACAGGACCCCGCGCACGGCACTTCTGCGATCTGATCGGTCCCGAGTCGCGCGGGAAGACGAAAGCAGGGCTGGCACCGAGCGAAGCCATCGGCGCGCAGGACACCCAAGCCTTCCATGGCTTCAACCTCGCAAGTCATCCCCTGCCGACCGGGCGTGGAGGCGTCGAGGTCGGAGCGTAGCGCTGCGCCGGCCAAATGAGGACGCGGCCTCAGCTCCGGGATCGGCCGCCCGCCGGTTTGCGGCGGGCAGCGAATAGAGGGCCGTCGCACTCAGGGCAATAGCCCTCCCAGCCGGGACGACCGTTGGGCAGGGTCACCTCCCGCGCGGCGGCGATCGTGACCTTCTCGCCGCAGACGCACCACGCCTGCGGGCCGGGGTCCTGACCTTCTGAGGGCTGCGAGCCCTGCTCAACCACGCCCGACAAGCATAATCGCGGCTAGATGGCTTTCATGCGGGCAGGCAGCTCGAGCAAGCAGAAGGAGCGTTAGCGCTGCTCCCGCTCATGGGCCGCCCGGCGTCTAGTGACCCCCGTGATCTCGCAGCAGGCGACACCATCCTGAGCGCGGCCAATCCTGCCCGAGTGGCCCCCATCCCGCGCATTGGGGAACTGCCGGCGCGGGCTCCGGGAAGTCAAGTCGGATGTTGTGGTGTGACGAGCTCTACCCGTTACACCACAAGATCCGACTTGACTGCCAGCTAGCGAGCGCAACTCGGTCCTTCTGTGGCCGCGTCGATTATGTTGAGGGACTCGGGCACGGATTTCGTCCTGAGCAGGTGAAACGCTACCCGAGCATGGTCCGGTCAACATGACCGGACACTCAACATGGTTTCGCGACCGTAGTCGCACGCAGGAGAGTTGCGTGTTTATGCGGATGGCGAGGCTGGTCGCTGAGTCTAGAACTATCGCTGGCTCGGACCAATGTCGACCGTTTCTCTTATCCGTCCTCGTCGCGATTGCGCTCCCCGCTTACAGGATGTCGACGTCGAACGCGACAGGTATTACGTCGAGGTGCCCGAGCGCTTCAACGCTGTGCTCGACATCGTCGATGCTTGGGCGTCTGAGGACCCAGACGCGCTCGCGGTACTGTCCGTCGATGCGGTCGGGGAGGTTGTCGCCGAGCAGTCAGCGGCTGATCTGGCGCGCGCCTCGCGCGAGGCAGCGCGCGTGCTGTTGGATTTGGGTGTGGGCAAGGGTGATCATGTATTCGTGATGCTGCCGCGGGTGCCGGAGTGGTACGCGGCGCTGCTCGGCGCGATTCGGATCGGGGCGATCCCGATGCCCGGGCCGAACCTGCTGACGGCGAAGGACATCGCCTACCGGTTCGCTCAGACTGGAGCGACCGCGGCGATCACCGACGCGGACGGCGCGGGTAAGGTCGACGCAGCCGTCCCGGGGCTCGCGACTCGCCTATGTGTCGGGCGCGCGCCCGACGGCTGGTTGTCGCTCGAGGAGCGCTGCCGTGAACTTGGCGACGGGGACACGCCGGTCGACCCGACCGATCGCGGCGATCCGCTCCTGTTGTACTTCACGAGCGGCACGGTCTCCTACCCGAAGATGGTCGAGCACTCGCAGTCCTATGCGCTTGGCCATATCGGAACTGCGCGCTTCTGGCAGGACCTGCGCCCTGGCGACCTGCATTGGACGATCACTGATACTGGTTGGGCCAAGGCGGCGTGGGGTGGGCTGTTCGGGCAGATGCACGAGCGCGCGGCGATCCTGAACGTGGCGCTCGGTCGCCCTGATCCCGACACGATCTTCGGCATACTTGCCCGGCATCGCGTCACGTCGTTCTGCGCGCCGCCCACTCTCTACCGGCGTCTGATCCTCCAGGACGCCTCGAAATTCGATCTCCACGCGCTGCGGCATTGCACCAGCGCCGGCGAGCCGCTCAATCCCGAGGTCATCCGCGAGTGGCGTCGGCGCACGGGCGGCCTGACCATCTATGACGGGTATGGCCAGACGGAGACGACCTGCCTCGTGGCCAACTACCGAACGATGGAGGTTCGGCCTGGATCGATGGGCCGCCCGGTTCCCGGCTACGACGTGACGATCGTCGATGATGATGGCGAGCCGGCCGAGCCGGGTGAGGTGGGAAACATCGTCGTGCGCTGCCAACCGGAGCGCCCGATCGGGCTGTTCCCGGGCTACCACAACAACCCCGACGCTACCGCCGAGGCGTTCCGCGGACCGTTCTACTTCACCGGCGACAAGGCCGCGGTCGACGAGGATGGCTACTTCTGGTTCGAGGGTCGTGACGACGACGTCATCACCTCCAGCGCGTACCGCATCGGACCGTTCGAAGTCGAAAGCGTTCTCGTCCAGCATCCAGCCGTCGTGGAGGCTGCCGTCGTAGGCCGGGACGACCCAGAGCGAACGCAGATCGTCACTGCCTTCTGCATTTTGGCCCCGGGGTGGACAGGGTCACCCGAGCTCGCCACAGAGCTGCAGGATTTCGTGAAGCGCGCCACCGCTCCCTACAAATACCCCCGGGAAATCTACTTCGTCGACGAACTGCCCAAGACCATCAGCGGCAAGATCCGGCGCTCCGAACTGCGCGGCGCGCTGCGCCCCTGACAAGACAACAGCTAAGTGGCCCGTTTCACAAAGTACGTCAACCGCCCGAAAGTCACAGGAGCCAGGTATGACGGCATTACACGGCCGTGAAGTAGTGATCGTCGAAGCCGTCCGCACGCCGATCGGCCGCGGGCACAAGGAGAAGGGCTACTACAAGGACACCCACGCGAACGAGCTGCTCGGTCGCTGCTACACCGAGGTGATCGAGCGCGCCGGAATCCCCGCCGGCGAAGTGGAGGACGTGGTCGCTGGCTGCGTCCAGCAGTACGGCGAGCAATCGTGGAACGTCGGCCGCAACGCCTGGCTCCAGGCCGGCCTACCGATCGAGACGCCGGCCACCACGGTCGACCGCCAATGCGGCTCGGCCCAGCAGGCGGTCAACTTCGCCGCCGCGCTGATCGCCGCCGGCGTACACGACGTTGCCATCGGCTCGGGCGTCGAGCACATGGGGCACGTGCCGATGGGGATCGGCTTGAAGTGGGTCGGCGAGGTCGGCACGCCGTATCCGCCGGCGCTGATGGAGCGCCACAACCTGATCCCGCAGGGGCTGTCGGCCGAGATGATCGCCGACCAGTGGGAGATCCCGCGCTCGGAGCTCGACGAGCTCGCGCTGCGCTCACACCAGCTCGCCCACCGTGCCACCGAGGAGGGCCGGTTCGAGCGGGAGGTCATCCCGTTCAAGGTCAACGGCTCGATCTATATCTCAGATCAAGGGATCCGCCCCGACACCTCGATCGAGGCGCTTTCGCGGCTCAAGCCGGCGTTCAAGCCAGACGGCAAGGTCACCGCCGGCAACAGCTCCCAGATCTCCGACGCGGCCGCTGCGGTGCTGCTGATGGCACGCGAGAAGGCCGACGCGCTGGGGCTAAAGCCGCGGGCGCGGATCATGGACCAGACGACGGTGGGCGTCGACCCGGTGATCATGTTGACCGGCCCGATCCCGGCCACCCGGAAGCTGCTCGAGCGCAACGGGATGAAGATGGACGACATCGATCTGGTCGAGATCAACGAGGCGTTCGCGCCGGTGATCGCGGCCTGGCGGCGCGAGCTCGAGCCCGACATGGACCGTGTCAACGTCAACGGCGGCGCGATGGCGCTCGGTCACCCGCTCGGCTCAACCGGCGCCCGGCTGATCACGACGCTATTACACGAGCTGGAGCGCTCCGACACCGAGATCGGGCTCGTGACGATGTGCTGCGGCGGCGGGCTCGGGACCGGGACGCTGATCCAGCGCGTGTGAAACCGTCCGCCCGCTCTCGCGGCATAGACGGCTCTCGGAGGGTCGGTCGGCGGCGTGGCCGCGGCCCCGCTTCACCTCGGCGAGCCACAGCCAACGTCGCCAGCGATCTCGTGCCTGAGATGGACGACCAGGAGCGGCTTTCGGCGGCCGGGAGATGCCCACGGTGTGCATGTGCACTCCGTCGACGCAAGCGAACACACACATGCGTCCGCCATGAGTCGCGCCGTTTCGTCCCAACAGAAGCCGTCCCAGATGAAGGCCTACGACGGCCAAGACGGGCACCGCGCCGGACAAACGCGACTGCGGATCTCACGAAGCTCAAGCTGTCTGAGGGGTGCGGCCGGCCCGGCTCTGAGGCCTCCGCTTCGGTCCCGCGAGTGCCCCAAGCAGAAGTCGAGACACCCCGCTTATCGGCCGCGACCGGAGCGTCGCGTCAGCAGTCGGCCGTAGCGGCTCATTGATGAGCCGGTCGTTACGACCGCGGGACGGATTCGCGGTTGGAGTCGCAGGGGACCGCGAAGTGAGCGTTCACATCGGATTCAAATCGGAGCAATCGCCTCCACGGCGGCGTCAGCTTCCGCATCTGCAGCTCGCCCGCTGTTAGGATCGGCCCGCTGTTGACCCCGTCAGCCGGGGGACGCTGCGTCGTCGGACCGGTATGCGCGAGCTTCAGATCGACCCTCGGCCGTGCCGGCGGGAGTCCTATCACCTATCGGTAGTCCAACGATGAGCCAGCACCAATATTGGCGTCGCCGCGCGGTCGACCGGGTCATCGATCAGCTCCGGCGCAGCGATCCGCCTCCGCGCAAGGATTCGGAGCTCCGCGGCGTTCCCGGTTTCAGTGAGGACCAAGCGGCCGCGTCGTGGCGGCTGCTCCGGGGCGATCAGCCGCGCCACACGCCAAACTCAGCTTCATCCGGCCGCAAGCCAGAGGCCCGCGCGACCGACACCCGTATCCGTCATCGCGGCCCAGGACAGGACCCCATAACCAGTGCGCTCAAGCTAGCGCACACTGAAACTCAGATGGACGTCGCCGTGCTCGGCGAGGTATGTGACGGACGCGAAGTCGTGCGCTACCTGGCAGGCGACGGCGACTCGTTCGGACTGAGTCCTGGCGCGTCGATGCCGATCGAAGACACCTATTGTCACCGCCTGCTCACGGGGAGACTCTCGAATGTGGTGCCAGATGCGCTGGCCAACGAGCAGGTGAGGAATCTCGAGATCACTCGCGCTGCTCGCGTCGGCGCGTACATCGGGGTCCCCTTGACCGGGCTCGACGCCCGCGTCTACGTGCTCTGCTGTCTGGCGCACGAGCAGCGGCCGCAACTGCGCCAGCGAGACGTGCTGTTCCTGCGCGGTCTCGGACAAGCGGTCCTTGCCGCCCTCTCGTAACGCCGCGACCGCGACGGCCGACATCACGGCACTGCGTCGGAGGGCTCGAGACGCGGGTGATCCGAGGGTTACGCGGGGCCGGGGTTCGAAATGGAGGTGGCAGCCGTCGGCGCTAGCCATGACGAGTTCACGTGCCGCGGAACGCCGGCACGAACGCGCCCGCGCAGATAAACGCGGCGATTCGCCATGTCAACGGCCCGGCCGCCTGGACAAGACAGGAGGCGAGATGTTCACGAACATCCTCATCGGAATCGACGGCCGCGACGGCGGCCTGAGTTCGGCGAGTTCGATCTCACCTCGTTGCGAACCGGGATTATGGCCGGCTCCCCGTGCCCGATCGAGGTGATGCGCAAGGTGATCGATCGCATGCACATGCGCGAGGTGACGATCTGCCACGGCATGACCGAGACCTCGCCCGTGTCGACCCAAACGACTGCCGATGACGACATCGATCACCGCACCTCCACGGTCGGACGAGTGCACCCCACGTCGAAATAAAGATCATCGACCCGGTCACCGGCGAGTGCGTTGCGTGCAACACACGCGGCGAGCTATGCACCCGAGGCTATAGCGTTATGCTCGGCTACTGGAACGACGCCGAGCAGACGGCCGAAGCGATCGATCAGGCGGGATGGATGCACACCGGCGATCTCGCGACCATCGGTCTGGATGGGTACGTCAACATTGTCGGCCGTTCCAAGGACATGATCATCCGTGGCGGGGAGAACATCTATCCGAGGGAAAGCGAGGAGTTCCTCTACAGCCATCCGCAGATCAAGGATGTACGGGTCGTCGGGGTTCCGGACGCGCGCTACGGCGAGGAAATCGCCGCCCGTAACAAGCCGCTGACGCTCGCGGTCTTCGGGGTGCCAAGCACGAAGTCTCACTACCGGCCTCTTCCGCGAGCTTGGGCGAGCTCTCTTCTGCCACGCTCGCGTACTTCACAGAGATCGACTGCTCAGACCGCGAAGCGATCATCGCGCTCGAGCCCGGCTCGCGCGAGCAGCCATTAGAGCGCTGGCCGCTAGGCAGCGACCAGGTGGCAAGTTCGTGGTAGAGCCGGTCGATCGCGGTGGTGAGCTCGCGGATGTGTTTGAGCTCATCGCGGGCGATCCGGACTCGGACCCCGCCGCCGAGGCGGCCGAGCGTGCGGGCGGTCGGTCGCTGCCAAGCTGGGGGTGACGAGCCGGCGCCGCGGCACCTGGAAGCCGGGTCGGGGTCGTGCAGATGCCAACGTAGGTCGTTGCTCAGCGCGGTCCGCTGGGACACGAGCCGCTCGCGATGGTCGAGCGGCTGGCGGATCTCGAGCGCGTGCTCGTTGAGTTGAGCGACGGGCAGTTGCTCGAGTCCGTCTCTGAGCGTGGCCCAGGCGACCGCCAGTGGGTCGGTCGGATCGGATTGCCTGGCTCGCGGCCGGTCTTGCGCATCCCGGCGACCGGCTTCGACGGGGCCTCGCAGGACCCGCTCGCCCCGGCCCAGCAGGAACCGCTCCAGCCGCCCGAGACGTGCCCGCAGTCCTCGATCGCCCAGACCCGCTCTGAATCGAGCTCGCGCCGCCACGCCAGCAGCTGGCCGTGCCCGGTCGCGGTGGTCCGGCGTGCGAAACTCCTTGACTCCCAGGCGGAGCCGACGGTCGGCATCAATGAGGAGAAGCAGAGCTGTCCGAAGCTCGAGGTGAATCGTCAGGTCGTGCGGCCGCGCCCGAGTCGGTCGCGGGCGGTGTCCGTGGCACGGGTGAGCGTGATTCGCCCAGCGAACCCGTCCGGCTCGTTCGCGACGTTTTGCTTCGCGATGGCTCGACGCTGCGGCTACAGGCCCCAGGCCCGGCGGATTATGAGGACATAAGGGCGTTCTATGAGCAGCTCTCTCCGCAGAGCAGGTACTTCCGATTCCACGGGATCGGACGCGCGGACATTGTCGCGCGAGCCGCCGTGGAGTCGAGCGGCGCCGACCGCGTCTCCCTGATCGCCCGTCATGCCGGGCGGGTGATCGCGGCGTGTAGCTACGAGGGGCTGCGCGAGCCGGGTGTGGCCGAGATCGCGTTGGCGGTGGCGGATGACGAGCAGGGGCGCGGGATCGGAACGCGGATGCTCGAGCAGCTGGCGGCGATCGGGGCGGAGCGCGGGGTGCGCCGCCTCGATGCCGCGGTGCTGTCGGCGAACCGTCCGATGCTCAGCGTGTTTCGGGACGCCGGTTTCGCGATCCACCGTGCGGTCCTCGAGGAGCTCAACGTGTCGGTTGAAATCACGCCGGCCGACGCGGTGGTGCAGCGGATCGATGAGCGTGATCATTTCGCTGCGGTTGCTTCGCTGCGGCCGATCCTCGCCCCTTCATCGGTAGCGGTCATCGGGGCGGACACGCCGGGAAATGTCGGGCGTGCGTTGGTTGAGAACATCCGCAACGGCGGCTTCGGGGGTGTGGTCGCATGGGTTGACGCGGGGGGTGCCGTCCTGTCCGCCGGGCGGTATTTGCGGAGCCTCGACGAGCTTGAGGTCGCTCCGGATCTCGTCATCCTCGCGGTCGAGGGCGCTGCCGTTCCGGATTTCGCAGCCGCGGCTGCCGCCAGGGGCGCGAAAGCGTTGCTAGTTGTCCCGGCTGGCCCCGCGCAGCACATCGAGGCATCCTCCTGGCTTGAGCCCAGACTGCTGGACATCGTCCGTGATGCTGGGCTGCGGCTGGTCGGCCCCAACTCGCTGGGGCTGATCAACACCGCGCCCGAGGTTCGCCTGAACGCGACGTTCACGGGCGCCTCCGTGAGCTCGGGGGGGCTGGCGATCTGCTCACCTTCAGGCGCGGTGGGGATCGGACTTCTTTCTCATGCGGCCGCCCTCGGCCTCGGTGTCTCGCTGTTCGCCTCGCTCGGTAACCGGGCCGACGTGTCGACCAACGATTTGCTCGAGTGGTGCGGACAGGATCAGCGGACGGCGGCCGTGATCTTATATGTCGACACGTTCGGCAATCCCGAGCATTTCACTCGAATCGCGCGGCGGGTCTCACGGACCAAGCCCATACTTGCCATCAAGGGCCGACGAAGTGCCGCGCGGGTCCTCGCCGAGGCCCGCTCGCACACCGCGGCGGCGCTGCGCGGCGATGAGGTCGTCGATGCCCTGCTGCATCAGGCGGGGCTGCTCCGGTTCCGCAGCGGCGATGAGCTGTTCAACGCAGCCGAGTTCTTCGAACGCCAACCGCTCCCCGCCGGTCGACGCATCGGAATCGTGAGCAACTCCGTCGGTGTGGCGACGATCGCCGCCGACGCGGCCGCTGCGCGCGGGCTCGAGGTGAGCGAAGCGGGAGCCGCGCCAAACCCGCTCACCATGCCGACCGGCGCGGGACCGGACGATTATCGAACCGGAGTCACCAGGCTGCTCGACGAGGCCTCCATCGACGCGTTGATGGTGTTCTACGTCGACGTTCACGAGGGAGACCCAGACGCGGTGCTGCAAACGATCTCGACGGCCTGTGCCGGGCAGCCCAAGCCGGCTGTGGCGTGTGTGGTGCGCTCCGACGGACGCCGGCGACCGCGCACCCGCGCCGGCGTACCCAACTTCTTGTTCCCCGAATCCTGCGCGAACGTGCTCGCCAGCGCGGTCGAGCGTCGCGAATGGCTGTCGCGGCCGCTGGGCGAGGTCCCAAACTATCCCGATCTTGACGGACCGGCGGCGCGGGCGGTGGTCGACGCATTCCTCGAGCGCAACCCCGCGGGCGGGTGGATCTCGCTTGGCGAAGCCGAGACCCTGCTGGCCACACACGGGATTCCGATCGTCGCCTCGTATCCCTGTCGGGATCTCGAGCACGCGGTCGCGGCAGCGGCGGAGATCGGAAAACCGATCGCCCTGAAGGCGGACTTCGAGGCGCCCGGTCCCGCGGGCGACATCGACGCGGTGCTACGTGGACTGCTCGGTGACGCGGCAATCCGCGCGGGCTGGCGGGAGCTGCAAGCGCGGATGCGAGTCGCCGGGTACCCATGGATCGGCGCGTTCGTTCAACCGCTCTACGACCAAGGAGTCAGCGTGCTGGTAGGCGCCGTAGCCGATCCCGATCTGGGGCCGGTACTGGCGGTAGGCCTCGGCGGACGCCAGGCAGGCCTCGGCCGCAGCACCGCGTTCCGGCTGCTGCCACTGACGGACGCCGACGCTGAAGAACTGATCGATGCCTCCCGGGGCGTGGCCGCCGAGCTGGATGGATATCGCGGCAGCAAACCGCTCGATCGCCAAGCCCTGCGCGAGCTCATCCTCCGATTAGCCCTCCTGGTCCGACGCGTTCCAGAGGTGATCGAAGCCGATCTCAATCCGACCCGCTGCACGACGACCGGTTGCGTCGTGCTCGACACCCGAGTGCGGATCGAACGCCGAGGCCCGATCGAACGCGTCAAGACGTGGTGAGCCACTGGGCACAGGTCATCGCACCGGTTGTTTTATCTGGCCCCCCGAGGCGCGATCAAGACGACAGGAGGGGCAAGCAATCAACCAACGGGGCCGAGGGGTAAGCAATCAACCAACGGGGCCGCCGACGCCGAACTCACTCCCCCTGCGCTCTCGAGCGAGCGAGCACGGTGGTTCCAGATCGGGGCGCGATCTTCGATGGTGCGCCCCGGGATCACCTACGCGATTTCGCCTCCGAAGCGACGCGACGGGCCAACGCGATCGCGGCTAGCGGCATGGAGCCGGCGCCATTGACCACCGTCGCACCCCACGGCCGCGCGGGTGTCAGGTGCCGCTCACCCAGCCCGCACGCTCCGTCGACAATGACGGCCAGCAGCGAGCACATCACAACTCCCCACCCCGGTGAGACCCACGGCCCAATACCCCACGAGCGAGCGCCGGGCGGCCTCGTCGGTTGCCCGGCGAACCTCAAGTGGCGACCCGAGCGCTCACCGGAAACGCTGGGGACCTGATCTGGGACGCTCGTCGCGGCCGCGCATCCGGCCGAACCTGTACAAGCCTTGCGGCAAAGCCGCGGCCGTCAGCCTCCTCGCCGCCCACATCGGCGAGCCACGAGTCGAGCTAGGCCCAGAACAGTGCTTCGCGGTGGTCCGATCCATGCCCGCGCGATTGGCCGCATTGCCCCGGACGGTAGGGACAAACGAGGACGCAATCGCGCTCGCGCGGGCATGGAGCTCCACCGTGGTCGTCGCCGTGGATGGGAAACGGGGCCGTGCCGGCTGCGGGTCAGCTGGACCGGGCTCGGGCGATGATGGGCGCGAGCACCTGCTCGATCGTCGGCTCGCCGAGTTCCTGCAACTCGTATGCGGCCTGGCGAATGGGGTGCCGGCAGTGGATCAGACGGGAGAGGTCTACAGGTGTACCGGTGATCACGACGTCGCAGTCGGCCGCGTTGATCGTCGCCTCGAGCTCCTGCAACTGCTCGGCGGAGTAGCCCATCGCCGGGAGCACCGGCCCGATGTGCCGATAGCGATCGAAGGTGTGTGCGATCGATCCGACCGCCCACTCGCGGGGGTCGATTTGTACGCGCATACCGCCTTGCTGGGCGGCGACCGTCCCGGCCCCGAAGGGCATTCCACCGTGGGTGATCGTCGGCCCGTCCTCTACCACCAGCACGGCCTTGCCGGCCAGCGACGGACCTTGGCCCAGCGACACCGGCGAGGCAGCGCGGATGATGACCGCGTCCGGGTTGACCGCTTCTATGTCGGCCATGACCGTGCGCAATTGCTCGGCGGAGGCGCTGTCGACCTTGTTGACCAGCACCACGTCGGCCATCCGCAGGTTTGTCTCGCCCGGGTGGTAGGCGAGCTCTTGACCGGCGCGCAGCGGGTCGACGACCACGATCAGGACATCGGGGCGGATGAACGAGAAGTCGTTGTTGCCGCCGTCCCAGACGATCGCGTCGGCCTCGGCCTCGGCGGCTTTGAGGATCGCCGCGTAGTCGACCCCCGCGTACATCACGAGCCCCGCCGCCACCACCCGCTCGTACTCCTCGCGCTCCTCGATTGTCGGGTTCGAGCGGTCGATATCGGCGATCGTCGCGAACCGCTGTACCCGGATCGCTTCGAGATCGTGATAGGGCATCGGATGTCGGATCAACACCACGTTCAGGCCGGCCTCACGCAGTACCTGGCCGACCCGCCGACTCGTCTGGCTCTTGCCCGCGCCGGTGCGCACCGCGCACACCGCCACCACCGGCCGGCTGCTCGCGAGCGTCGTCGCGGCCGGGCCGAGCAGCCTGAAGTCAGCGCCAGCCGCCAGCACGCGCGACGCAACGTGCATCACATGTTCGTGGGAGACGTCCGAGTAGGCGAACACCACCTCATCGACCGCCAACCGGCCGATCAACTCGTCGAGGTCCTCTTCTGGGAGCACCGGGATCCCGTCCGGGTAGCGCGGCCCAGCGAGCAACGCTGGATATACGCGGTCCGCGATCCCGGGAATCTGGGTAGCCGTGAACGCCACCAGCTCGACGGAGGGGTCCTCGCGGTACGCGACATTGAAGTCGTGAAAGTCGCGCCCGCCGGCGCCCATGATCATCACCCTTCGCACATGCCCTCCTGATAGAACTTACGTAGTCTGCGTGGTCGTCGCGTTGAGTGGGAACGCGCTGCTGCGCCGACGCCAGCCGGCCGATGCCGAGCACCAGTGCGCGAACGTCGCGACCGCCATCGCTGCGATCGCCGAGCTAACGGGCAACCATCAAGTTGTCGTCACGCATGGCAACAGCCCGCAGGTCGGTCTTCTCGCGCTTCAAAGCGACGCGCCGGACCACGTCACAGCGTATTCCCTCGATGTGCTCGGCGCTGAGAGCGAAGGCATGATCGGCTACCTCCTCGAGCAGCAACTCATCAACGCGCTCGACGCGCGGCCCGTCGCAACGCTCCTGACCCAGGTCATCGTCGACGCCGACGACCCCGCGGTCTCTCGTGCGCACAAACGTGGCGATCGGCCAGCATCGGCGGACGTCACCCACCGCCGAGTACGACTTCCGCTGCCGTATGGAGGAAAAGCTCGCGGTCGGTCCACTGGCCGCAGTTGCGCTGCTCGTCCCGAGCGAGAGAGCGAAGGGCGAGCCGCCAGGTACGCGATGTTGAAGGAGAAGTGTCGGGAGGTCCAGCCGACGCAGTGCGCCGCCCATGAGTAGGCGCGACGCAGGCCGCCACACCCGTCCGTTGGCCTCAGGCTCTCGCCTTGCGACCTCATGCTCAACATGAGCGCCTCGCACGGCCCGGGTGAGGCGGTCGCTACCTCGTGTGAAGCGGCAGCGCCTACGAGGGCTCCAAGGACCCCTGTCGATCGCTGTGAAATGGCTCAGTCGGATCCGGATGCGGTCGATGGTGGCCGAATTCACGAACATCTGTTGGACCCCGCGCCGGCGTCCACGACATCGTGATCGATCGTGGAGGCCGGACGCTGGGACGCTCGCAGTCGCCCTGCTGGCGGTACCTTCTGGTGAATCTCACGCGTCGTTGAACCTCGCCGCGTTCTTGCCGGCGTGTTTCGGTCGCTTACCCCTGGTTCTTCTTGCGCATCCAGCGAGCCATGAGCCGTTGCAGCCCGCATGCCGATCTTCTCGCCGACGCTGCCTTCCGGCGGCGTGGCGCCGGCCGGCGGGCGGGACCGAGGTTGTCCCACTCGGCCCGTCGCCGGCTCGCCGAGGTCTCCGCTCCGGAATGGGCGCCTCCCGCGCCTAGGGGTGGCTAATGCCGAGCCATCTCGCGGCCGGGGACGTCGGACGTGGGGATCTCGCGTTTGAGGATCTTTCCGGTCGGCCCCTTCGGCAATTCGCCGGTGAACCAGACGTGCCGGGGGTACTTGTAGGCCGCCAACCGCTCCTTGACGAATCCCTGGATGTCGTCCGCACTCGCGTCGTGGCCGGACCTGAGCACGACCGCCGCGGCGACGTCCTCGCCCAGCGCCTCGTCGGGGACGCCGATCACGGCGGCCTCGAGCACCGCGGGATGCTCGTAGAGCACCTCCTCGATCTCCCGTGGATAGACGTTGAAACCGCCTCGGATGATCATGTCCTTCTTGCGGTCGACGATGAAGAAGTAGCCGTCCTCGTCCATCCGTGCCATATCTCCGGTCAGCAGCCACCCATCCTTGAGCACCTCGGCGGTCGCGTCGGGACGGTTCCAGTAGCTCTTCATCACGTTGTGTCCGCGGATCGCGATCTCGCCAACGTCTCCTTGCGGTAGCTCGTTGCCGGCGTCGTCGACGACCTTCATCTCGACGCCCCGGATGGGAGTTCCAATCGAGCCCGGTTTACGTTCACGGTCGCGTTGGTTGAAGGAGGCGACCGGGGAGGTCTCAGACAGGCCGTAGCCCTCGAGGATCATGCAGCCGAACGCCTGCTCAAAGCCCCGCATGACCTCGACCGGCATCGCCGAGCCGCCTGAGAGGCAGAGGCGCAATGAGGAGACGTCATATCGGTCGCGGTCGGGGTAGTTGAGCATGGCGTGGTACATCGTCGGCACACCGTCGAACAACGTCACCCTGTCGCGCTGGATGATCTCCAGCGCCTTGTCTGGCTCGAACCGCGGTATGAGCGTTAGGCAGGCGCCCGCCCTGACCGACGTGTTCAGGCAGCAGGTCTGCCCGAAGGAGTGGAACAACGGCAGCGCACCCAGGCCCACGTCCTGCTCGGAGATGTTCACGAGCTCGGTCCCGCCGTAGAAGCAGTTGTCGAGCATGTTCGCGTGCGTTAGCTCAGCCCCCTTGGGCGTCCCGGTGGTGCCGGAGGTGTAGAGGATCACGGCGGTGTCAGACGGGTCACGATCGAGGTCATCGGAGTGGCGCGACGCGCCCGCGAGCAGGGCCTCGAACTCGCCCGGCTTGACGACGATCACCTCGGTTCCGGATTTCTCGGCGCCTTCCTCGGCCGACTCAGCGAAGCCGTGCCACGCGAACATCAGCCGCGCGCCCGAATCCGATAGGTAGAAGCTGACCTCCCGCCCCTTCAGCAGAACGTTCATCGGGACGACGACGCCGCCCGCCCGCAACACGCCGTAGTAGACGGCACCGAAGTACGGCACGTTTGGGAGCATGACCCCCACGCGGTCCCCTGGCCCCAGACCCCGCTCCTTCAAGAGGCCGGCCACCCGGGTCGCCCCTTCGTTGAGCATGTCGTATGTGAGGATGCTGTCGTCGAGCTTCAGCGCGGGCCGATCCCCGTGCCTGAATGCCGTCTCAGTCAGAAGCTGTGCGAGGTTGGTTGGCATGAGATCGCTCCTCTCTTCGTACGATCATTCACAGCCTGCAGACTCGAACATCTCCGCCACGCCCAAGCAAACCCAGCCGCTCCCGCGTGGCCACCTCATCGTGCGCGCACGCCCGACGCCACGGCATCCGGGTATCGCCGCGGACCCGAGCGGGTTACTACCGAACGTGGCGGCGGGAGTTCCACACACCGAAACAGCGTTCACCCTGATGTCACCGCCACTCGAGCGGAAGATCCTCGATTCTCCGGATAACCGGACACCAACAATTGAGTGCCTAGCATCATTCCGAGCGCGTTGCTCGATGGCACCGTTTGGGTAGGTCGGGAGCGCTCCAGCGATGCTCGTCACAAGAACGGTGCGCTGACGTCCTGCACGCACCGAAGGAGGGATTGCATCATGGCAATCGTCGATACACCTCCACCCATCGCTGCACGTTCGGCAGGAGCTGAGGCGGCGCATAACGGCGCTGCTCGGGCCGAACCCGCCGCGCCGCCCAGCGACACAACGCTCAACTGGGGCAACTCGGCGCCGCTCGCGCTATTGGCCTTCGCCGTCCCGACGTTCATGCTCAGCATGATCAACGCCGCCGCGATCTCCAAGGGTGTGGAGCCCGTCGTGTTCGGCGTCGCGCTGATGTGCGGCGGCCTCACGGCACTGATCGCCGGCATTATTCAACTCCGCACCGGGAACACCTTCTCGGGTGTGCTGTTCTGCGGCTTCGGCGCGTTCTGGCTGTCGCTGTTCGCGATCGCACAGTGGTTCTTGAAGTCCGTGCCGCCCGCCCAGGTGGGCCACGCATTGGGTCTGTTCCTCTACGCTTTCGGCATCTTCCTCGCCGTCATGTTCGCCGCGTCATTCCGCACAAATCTCGTCGTGGTCGTGACGCTGGCGCTCATCGGGATTGCGGTCTTCCTGCTCGGCGCGGGCAACTACGGAGCCCACACCACCCTGATCCACTGGGGCGGCTATCTCGGACTCGCCGCATCGGCCTGCATCTTCTACCTGGCCCTGGCGGAGCTCTGCGAGATCTCCTACCAGCGAGTCGTGTTGCCTGTCTGGCCACTGACCGCGCACTGATAGCCACCGACTGCCGCATCCAGCGCGCCGGCTCATCGCCGGCGCGCTACACGTTCCCTATCCGTACAGGACGGTGCCGGCGAGGCGCGGCCGGCACCTGCTTCCGCGCTCGGGGACATCTGCGGCGGGCAGCAGCGCGCTGACCTGCTTCGCGCGCGGAAACCGCGCAACTCGCTAACCATCTGTTTCGCCCTCGAGAGTCCTTCGCGCCTGCTTGCGCTTATCTGTGCAGTCGGGTCTTGTCAAGCACTATGGGGGGGTGTGATGTTGTTGGGGGTGGCCGGGTGGGCTCGGCCACCTTGTTGTGTGTGAGCGCCAGCTCCGGCGTCTGTCACCGGAGGGCGGCCCGCAGGGC
>DATJYY010000119.1:0-5578 GCA_035499395.1 Solirubrobacteraceae bacterium | reverse complement strand
ACCGGGTAGTGCAGCACCGACGCGAACGCCAGCACGCCACCCGTGCTGATGTGCGCCAGGTCGCCCGACGCGGTGTAGACCGCGCTCGTCAGGTCACCCCACTTGGCGCCCGGCGCGGCGCCCGTCTGCTCCATCATCTCGAACGCCTCGTCGAGGCCGGCGACGATCCGCTTGCGGACGCGGTCAAGCTGATACGCGTCGACCTCGCCCGACAACAGCCGCTCCTCCTCCTCGGTGCGAGGCTGCATCGAGTGACTACGCATGATCTCCGGGGCCGGGCCCAGGAACAGCGTCGTCTCGGAGAGAAACTTGTCGATCCGATCCTGTTCGCTCGCTTCGACGTGTGTCACCGGCAGCCCCAGCGCCCGCGCTTTGGAGACCAGGTCGAGCTCGAGCCAGCGGGAGATCCGAGGCGGCAGCGTGGAGATGATCAGCTCGTCGTAGGCCCCGACGTCGACTGCGGCCTTGATCGCCTGAACCGGGTCACGATCTCCAAGGCTGCCGGTGACTTCGCTGCGGGCGGCGGCGGATAGGCGCGAGGTCGCGTCGGCGAGCACCCGCAACGCCTCCTGTTCGTCCCCGTCGTGGAGTCCAGGCGATCCCTCCCTGCGGGGCATGAGGAGGTGAAAGACAACTGGATCGCGGTCTGCGCGCTCGGTCACCGCGGCCAGGAGCGGCGGAGTGGTCGCAGTTTGGTGGGCGACGATCAGGACGTGGGCAGGGCCGGAGGGCGTCATCGTGTCTCCCGCGGAGTTAGCTCTTTCATGAACCAGATCGCGCCGTGCGCGCCCGTCTCCAGGCGCCAGCCGGGCTCGACAAGGTAGGTCGTTGTCGGGGTGGTCACGACACCCGGACCGAGCACGACGAGTCCGGGATCGAGTGCCGTCTGGTCGTACACCGGGGTGTCGACGGCGCCGTCGATGTGGGCGAAGTGACACTGACGGGACTCGATCGCGTGTGCCGAGGTCGGATCACCGACCGGCAGCGAGGCGTCGAACTCCACCTTCTCGCCCTCGACATACGAGGCCACCCGGATCGTGGTGATGCGAATGCCTGCCTCGGGCGATTCGCTGCCCGCACCGAACCGGCGGGCGTAGTCCTCGGCGAACAGTTCAATCAGCGCCATCACGTCGTCGAGGTTCCGAAGGCGCGTGCGGTCGGCGACGACGGCCGTGGTGACCAACTGGTTGCCGTAGCGCATGTCGAGCTCGAGGCGGTGCGCGATCGCGTCGGACGGGAGTCCTTGACGCAGCAGGTCCGCCCGTCCCTTGGCCTCGAGCTCAGCCGCGACCCCGTTGAACGCGTCGTAGTCGTCAAACAACCGTCGTGTCGTCGCGTCGTAGAGGATGATCGGCGAGGTCCGCTCGTGGATGTGCAGCTGCGGCATGTTGCCCGCGCCCAGGGCAGAGAAGACCGAGCTGTATGGGGGCGCGAGCACCTTGTCAATTCCGAGGTGGCGGGCGATCCCGCAGCAGTGCAGCGGACCGTTCCCGCCGTAGGCGAGCATCGTGAACTCCTCGGGCAGGTATCCGCGCGTCCGCAACTCCTTGGCCATCCCGTTGGCCATCTGCTCGTCAGCCTCAGCCTTGATCAGCTTGGCCACCTCGACCGGCTCGAGGTCGAAGTGATCGCCGAACGCCTCGTCGATCGCGAACTCGGCCCGTGCGACGTTCAGGGAAATGCGACCCCCGGCGTAGGCGTCGGGATCCAGGAAGCCGAGCAGCAGGTCGGCGTCGGTCACCGTCGGGCGCATTCCGCCACGGTCGTAGCAGGCCGGGCCCGGGTCTGAACCAGCGCTCTCCGGGCCGATCGACACCGATTGGAACAGCCGGTTGTACTTGGCGATTGAGCCGCCGCCGGCGCCGAGGGTGACGAGGTGGATCATCGGCAGACTGACCAGCCAGCGGTCGATCGTCGGCAGGAAGTCGTAGTGCTTGACGCCGCCGGCCGCAACGAGCCCGATGTCGAAGCTCGTGCCGCCCATGTCGGTCGCGATCACGTTGCCGAGCCTGGCCTCCTGCGCCAGGTGCTCGCTGGCCTGGATTCCGGCGACCGGACCTGAGTGGATCGTCTGCAGCGCATCGGTCGAGTTCAGCTGGGCCATCCCGCCCGAGTTGTGGATCACCAGCATCGGTTGGGCGTAGCCGTGGTCTCGGAGGTTCAGCTCGAGCTCGGACAGGGCGTGGTACATCGTCTGATGCAGGAACGCGTCGATGATCGTGGACGTCGCCCGCACGTACTCGCCCTTGCGCCCAGACAGCTGATGCGAGAGGAGCATCGGGATCGCTCCCAGCTGGTGGGCCGGATATTCGGTGAGGAAGATCTCCTGCACCAGGAGTTCGTGTTCGGGGTTCTCGACCGCGTTGGTGAGGCAGACCACGAGCGCTTGGGCGCCGGCATCGACCAGCCTGCGCAACGCTTGCCGCACGTCGTCCTCGTCGAGCGCGAGTAGCACCTCGCCGCGGTAGTTGACGCGTTCGCGGACCGAGCGGATCAGCCGCTGGGGCACCAGCGGCGCGGGACGGGTGCCGTTGGACAGGTCGTTCTTGGCCACCTCGTCGAGGCCCTCCCCGTAGCCGCGCCCGCGGGACAGTGGGATCGTTGCCTCGAATCCCCCGGTGACGATCGCCCCGATCTGGGGTCCCTTACGCTCGATCAGCGCGTTGGTGCCGAGGGTCGTCGCGTATCGGACCGAGTCGACCGCCGACAGCACCTCCTCGCGTTCCAGGCTGAGCGTCCCGCAGGCCTGGTCGAGTGCCTCGTTGAACCCCTGGGCCAGGTTGTGGTGGGTGGTCAGGGCCTTGGCCTGGATGTACCGCCCGTTCCAGACGCAGAAGCAGTCGGTGAACGTGCCGCCGATGTCGACCGAGATCCGTTTCATATTTGCCCTCAGTCCTTCAGTGTTGGTGTGAGTGGCCAAGGTTGACCGCGACGTCGGGACCGGCGGAGATCGTCGTGCCGGGTGGCCGGTTTGCCCACTGCGTCTTGAGCGCGTCGATGTCGATCTCCATGTCGAAGGTCGGCGCATGCCCAGGCGGCAGATACTCGGTCTCGATCATCGTGCCGCAGCCCGGGCAGTAGAACTCGAGGATCCGGCACCACGCCGGGTCGGGCGCGAACGTGAACTCGTACCTGGCTGGGTCGATCAACGGTCGGTGGATCTCCCGTGGGTCGCGGTCATGAACCAGCGTGCCCTCCTTGTAGCTGCCGCGCGCGGGCGCCAGGTCGTGACCGCACCGGCGACACAGCCAGCGCTCCTCGTCGAGATCGATCTCCAGGTATTCGGTCATCAGAACGCGCATCAGTTGCTCCTCTGGTCGGTCAGCAGCAGGTCGCCCGCCGCGGTCGTCTCGAACAGCCAGCCGTCGGGCAGGCGCATAGTGAAAAACGGGCCCTCGATCACGGCGGGCCCTTCGGCCTCCGCGCCGGCGGGCTGCTCGACCAGCGCGTACACGGGCAGCCCTTCGCGGCCGCCCGCGCCGTCACCCACCGCACGGGTACCAGAGGCCAGGGCGGCGCTCGCTTTGACTTCCCCGGCGGCGCCGATGCGGACGTGAGGCAACCGGGCGACGAGCGAGAGCTCGAGCGACGCAACGTCGCCCTCGCGCAGATGACGTGCCACGTCCTCCGTACCTTCGATCGCCTCCACGAGCTCCTCCCCGTCGCGCTCGATGACCAGCTTCAACGAGAGCTCGCAGCGGTCGAGGTCCACGCCCTCGGCGAACATGTCGCGCCTCGCCCGCTCGCGAAGCCGAGCGGCCACCTCGGCCGCGGTAGCCGAGTCGGTGGTGGCCAGGGGCTGTTCGTAGTGCTGGGAGACGTCGGAGAAGCCGATTCCGAAGGCGCTGAAGACAGCGGCCGTGCGGGGCACGAGGACCTGCCGTACGCCCGCCCGGCGGGCCGCGCCGCAGATCGTCATCGGCCCAGCCCCGCCGAAGGCCGCGACCACAGTGTCTGGCCTGAGCGTCGGCTCGGCAGCCAGAGCCTGTGCGACCCGCTCGAGGTAGGCGTCCTCCATCCGCGCCAGCGCCTCGTCGAGCTCGATCCCCATCGGCTGTGCGATGCCGTCCGACACCGCCTTGGCGCTGCGCGCAGCATCAAGCTTGAGTGTGCCGTCGAGGTAGGTCGACGGGTCGAGGATCCCCATCAACAGGTAGACGTCGGTGATCGTTGCCTCAGTCCCCCCAAGTCCGAAGCAGGCGGGGCCCGGGGCAGCGCCAACGCTATCGGGGCCGACCCGCAGCTGACCGTCGACGAAGCGGATGACGGAGCTTCCGCCGACGCCGTGGCTGACGATCGCAGCCAGCTCGAACGACGTCGGGGCCGCGTCGACGTAGCCGCGCCGGTGGGTCCGGACGGCGCCGTCGGTGACCACTCCGACGTCGGTCGTGGTGCCGCCGACGTCCACCATCAGAACGTGCGGCAGGTCGTAATGCCGCGCGAGCGCGCGCGTACCCTCAAGTCCACCGCGCGGTCCCGAGCTGTATGTCTTGATCGCGGCGGACTTGGCCACGCGCGATGATCCTCCGTCATTGCGAAAGATCAGCAGTGGTCGGCGCGTGCGGTATCCCCGCAGCCGGTTCTCGGTGCTGAACAGAAAGCGCTCCATCGCGGGGTGCAGGAACGCGTTGAGCACGCTCGACCAGGTGCGGCGAATGTCATCGCGGTCGGCGGCAAGCTCCCACGAGAACAGCAGCGGGATCGCGCCGAGCAGCTGGCGGGGGTAGAGGCGGAGCAGCAGCCGTTTCAGCCGTGCCTCGGACTGTGCGCCCTCCTCGCCGCCGACCGACACCACCACCCGGCTGGCCCCGTTGCTAGCTAGGTCGTTGACCTGGCGTACCAGCTCGGCCGAGAGCGCGTGGTCGTCGCGCTCGATCATGACCGTTGCCCATCTGGATCCGACGAGCGCGGCGAGTAACTCCGCCTGCGGGGGCGTCTCGGCCAGCCGGTCGTGGATCGTTGGGTCGGCGATCAGCAGCCCGAGGCGAGGACCTTTTCGCTGGACGAGGGCATTGGTCCCTTGGGTCGTGGAGTACCTGATGTAGCCGGTGCTCTGCAGCAGCGCCGCTAGCCGCGGCTCCCCATACATCACGCCGGCTGCCTTGGTGAGCCCCTCGAACAGGCAGCTGCTGAGGTCAAACGGCGTCGTCAGCGTCTTCGTGTACCGCACCTCGTCGCCGTCGATCACGCACACGTCGGTGAGCGTCCCACCGTTGTCGATGTTGACCAGTCTCGTGCTCGAATCGACGCCGTCCCGCTCGGTCTCGATCCTGGCTACGGCCTCTGTGGCCATCTCGCTCCTCTCGAATTCCGCGTGGCGTTGCGCAACTCCTTGGGAGTCTCGACGCTTTGGGGGTGAGCTGGGAATGGCGAACGTCGAGCATCCAACCCGGCGGCGGTGTCGGATTCCTCCAACCCCTGCCCGTCGAAATCGAAGTTGCTCTAGTTGACCGGTCGGCCCCGTGGACGGCGAGGACAGCTACTCAGCCGGGTGTGGGATCTCAGGCCCAGCGCCTCGGCGACGGGCGGCGCGGCCTGCAGCTCGAACTGCCGGTCGACCACCGGCCCACCGATGTCA
>DATJYY010000118.1:0-16167 GCA_035499395.1 Solirubrobacteraceae bacterium | reverse complement strand
GCGTCGACCTCGATGTCGCCGGCGTATCCGTTGAAGTCCGGCGGGCATGTGTCGCCCGCTGGGCACTCCGGAGCCAGCGGCCCGCCGTCGATGTTGATGTCCTCCAGCGACGGCGTGAAGTGCTTGCCGTAGAACTGGTGCGCCCACGTGTTGATGTCCGAGTGCTGGTACGCGGACAGCTCGAAGACGGCCGCGTTCACTCCCGCGCCCTGAACCCGAGCTCCGCCACCGGGCGCGTCATAGATCGAGTTGTCCTGGCTCGGGGTCAGGCCGCTGCACCCAGGACCTCCGCCGTACCCGTACGGGAACGGGTTGCCGTTCACGTACTGGTCGACCAGCTGGGAGACCGTCGGGTATGGGGTCTCGCAGTTCGCGTTGCCATTCGGCCTGCCCATCGCCCGCTCGACGTTGTCGATGCGCTCCACGTTCGAGTTTAGCCGCACGGTGTTCGTCAGGCCGACGACTCCGAGGACCCCGCCAGCAAGGCTCGCGGGCAGCTGCACTGCCGACACGTTCGAGAAGTAGTTGATCCCCCGCGAGTCACGGAAAGAGCGGAGGTTCGTCTTGAAGGCTCCCGAAACCAGTGCGCTCGACCCGCTCGCACGCACCAGGAACGGCGAGGCCGACGGCTTCAGGGTCAGACCGGTGGAGGCCAGATACCTGGCGACGCCCGACCGCTCGGCGGCGCTCGGGGCATAGCGCGCGGCGAACTGACCCTTGGTCAGCCACTGCCGGTAATTCGGGCTGCTCGGGTTGTAGAGCCGGGCGAGGAGATTCTTGAGCTGGGCACTGTGGCTGGGGGCGAGGACGACCTCAACCGACATAGACGGGCTCTGGTACGCGCCGGTCTGGACATCGGCGCTGGCGGGCACGCTGCCGTGCACCGCGGCAAATCTCGGAGCGCTGGCAGAAGCCGCCCCAGGCAGCGCCGCGGCCACCGCTAAGGCCAACATCACCGCTCCCACCGTCGTCGTCCTAACCACGGCCGCACCTGCCAAGCGCTTCCTCACAGTTCCCTCCTCGTTGACCGGCAAGACCGCCGAATCCTTGTCCAGAGGGCGATCGGTGTCAAGCGCGAACCATGTCCGCTGCATTACCTACGGCGGCCGGGCCGTGAGAAGCCTGGAGTTCGACGGGGAGCCGAAGCCAGAGCGGCACCGACGTCTGCGCCGCGCGCACGTCTAGCATCACCCAAATGAGAACAACGCAAGAGATCGTGGAGTCGATCGACAATCGGCTCCGCGAACTGGACGACGAAATCAAGACATTGGACGCTGCCCGCGCCGCCCTCGAGACCCGCGAGAACCCGCCGGCCCCACGTCGGCCGGCGGCCGTGACCAAGCGACCTCGACCGGCGAGACGGACGTCGAAGGCTGTAACCGCTGACCGGATCGAGGCGCTGCTGTCGGCGAACGGCGGGCTGACCACGGCCGCGCTGGCCGAGGAAATGCCAGGGAACCGCGACCAGGTGCTCGCCCTGCTCCGACAGTTGGAGACCGCCGGTCGGGTTCGGAGGACCGGCCAGCGTCGTGCGACCCGCTGGCACACGATCACCGACGAGGACCGTATCCGTGCGCGCGCAGCCGAGCTGGAGGCCACACGCAAGCGTCCTGCCTAAGCCCCGCTGGAATATACCGCGGTCGCGGGGGTCACCTCACGACAATGTGAAGCCAGCCCCCGGCCGGTAAGAAAGTGCCGTCCGCAATTACCCAATGGGTATTCGATGTCGCGTGACCGACATGGCGTCCGCTGCAAGTACCCAGGAGGTAACACATGCAGTTGTCACCACACATTCGTTCACGTCAGGCGGCAACGATGGACGATGGGGCACGCCCGGCGCTGTGTACACCGAGACCAACTCACCATCCGGCAACGCGCTCGTCGTCTTTCGCCGCGACGTCGACGGCCGCCTCTTCGCCGCGTGCACGTACCCCACTGCGGAACGAGGAGCCCGAACAAGACCTGGGCGGGATCGGGATCAACACCATTGCCGAGCCGCGCGGACTGCGCGTCGTGAACGTCATCGAGCGCTCGCCGGCCGTCGAGGCCGGCCTGATGTACGGTGTTCTGATCGTCAAGGTGGGATCGGTCTCACTGGCCGACCGTGCGGGCGACCTCGGAACGGAGTTGATCAGAGGCCCGGTCGGCACCCCGGTGGAGCTCACGTTCCTGCGGGACGACGCCCAGCACGTGATCTGGGTCGAGCGGGCCAAGATCGTCGCGCCGGTAGCGACCCTGCGGCTGCTGACCCATCACGATCTCCGCATCGGACATTTGACGCTCACCGGCTTCTCGGAGGGCTCCGGCGACAAGCTCCGTACCGAGGTGCGGTCCGCGCTGGACGAGGGTGCCCAGGCGCTCATCCTCGACCTGCGTGAAACGGCGGGGCCTGACCAGTGAGGCGATCAACGTGGCCAGCATCTTCATCCCGCATGGCGAGATCATGTCCGCCGACGAGCGCGGCAGGCCTGTCCGGGTCTACATGGCCAGGGATGATGCGATCGCGCCCCACATCCCGGTGGTGGTTCTAGTCGATCATGGCACCGCTTCGGCGGCCGAGATCGTCACCGCGGCGTTGCAGGACCACGGCCGAGCCGAGGTCGTCGGCCCCTCCGTCACCTGGAAGACGCCCTTGCCGTAGGTCTCGGTCCCTTCACCCCCAACGGGCACGACCTCGGCGGCGGCGGGGCGCGACCGGGTCCCGGCATCACTCCAAACGTGTACGCAACGGACGACCCGGGCACGCCAACCGACGACGCGCTCGCCGCCGCCGAACGAACCGTGGCTGCCGGGGTTCCGTGACATATCGTCGTGGCGGCCGGGGCTGCCTGCGCCGAAGCGCCAATTCAGCTGAGAGGGAGCACTCAGCGGGTCTCTCGCGAACGCACACATCGTCGAGCCTCGACTCGTCCCGTGCGGTAGATCCTCGGCCGGCAGTCTGCTCCCGCCAACGCCTACTGCTCAACCGCAGGATGAGTCGGCGAGTGGCCCTCGGTGGCTGCGGCGGTGTAGAACTGGCGCATGATGGGATCGGGCGCGTCCCCTGTGAGCCGGGCCGCGAGCGGCCCGGCCGTGCGTTCGGGCGAGTTGTTCGCTGCCCTGTCACTGGCAACTGATCTGGGTACGGGCCAGCCGGCGGAACACGGGCTGCGTACGTGCCTGTTGGCGCTCGAACTCGCGGAGCTCGCGAGCCTGGACGCCCAGCAGCTAGAGGATGCGTACTACCTGGGATTGCTGCATTCGATTGGCTGCACTGCGGACTCGCCGGTGACCGCGCGGGCATTCGGCGACGACCGGGCGCATAAGGCGGCGTATACCCTGATCGATGCCGGGCGGCCGCCCGAGATCGTCTCCTACCTTTGGCGCAATGTCTATCCGACGGCGCCGGCGCCCCAGCGACTGCGTGCCTTCATGGGCGCGCTGGCCGCGGGACCCGGGTTCGCGCGTGTGAATCTGCGCAGCCATTGTGAGGTTGGAGAGCGGCTGGGGCAGCGGTTGCGGTTGCCCGAGCGCTCATGCGAGGGGTTGTGGTTCGTGTTCGAGCGCTGGGACGGGAAGGGCATGCCGGTCGGCGCGGCCGGAGAGCGGATACCGATCGCGGCACGGATCCTGCACGCCGCCCGTGACGCATCTGCATTCGCCGCTGCCGGCGGCGCGGAGATGGTCCGTGCGATGACCGAGCGCGCAGCCGGGTCGAGCCTCGATCCGCGCTTTGCTGGATTGCTCGGCGAGCATGCCCCGGCGCTTGTGGAACGCCTCGGTGCTGTTGATGCGTGGGAGCGGGTGGTGGCGGCGGAGCCACGGCCGAGGCTGTTCGGCGGTGAGGATCTCGATCAGGCCTGCCAGGTGATCGCCGACTACGCCGACCTGAAGTCGTACGGCACCCTCGGGCATTCGCGCGCCGTGGCGGAGGTTGCAGAGGCTGCAGGTTGGCGCCTGGGACTGACGCCCGACACGATCGGCGAGCTGCGACGGGCGGCATGGCTGCACGACATGGGCCGCGTTGGCGTGTCGGCCGCGGTATGGGAGAAGCCAGGACCCTTGACCAGCGGCGAGTGGGAGCAGGTACGGCTCCACAGCTACCACACAGAGCGGCTGCTGGCTCGGATCCCGGGCCTGAGGGAGCTCGCTCGCACCGCCGCCTCAGACCACGAACGACTCGACGGCTCCGGCTATCACCGGGGCGTGGGCGCGCAGCAGATCTCTCCAGTCGCGCGGGTGCTCGCTGCCGCCGACGTGTGGTGCGCGATGACCGAGCCGCGGGCTTATCGCCCGGTCCGAACCGCCAGCGACGCGGCACGGGAGCTGCGCGAGCAGGCCGACGCCGGCAAGCTGGGCGGCGATGCCGTCGACGGCGTGCTGACCGCGGTCGGCGAGCGAGCGCGCGCGCCGGCTGAGCCCCCGGCCGGGCTGACGGCTCGCGAGGTCGAGGTGCTGCGATTGCTTGCACGCGGGGTCACGAACAAACAAGCTGCCCAGCAGCTGGAGATCTCGCCCAAGACCGTGGGGCGCCATATCGAGTCGATCTACTCCAAAATCGGCGCCTCGACACGCGCTGCCGCGGCGCTGTTCGCCGTCGAGCACGACCTGCTCAGGCCATAGAGCCGCTCCTGTCGATGGGGTGTTCGCCCCATGCACGCCTGCGGGCGGGTGCTTAGTGTCGCCTCCGTCCATGACCGAGGAGGAACCGATGCCGATCACCGAAAGCCAGGACCAAACCAGCAGGCATAGGAGCGCCGACGAGGATCTCGCGTTTGCGGGGGTCGCCCGGTTGGGCGAGCTGCTCAGGACGGGCCAGGTGACACCGCGCGAGCTCGCCGAGTTCTATCTGGCACGGATCGAGCGGCTGGACCCGACGCTGCGCGCGTTCACCTCGGTTCGCGCCGAACGCGCAATCGCGGAGGCTGACGCAGCGCTGAAGCGCCTCCAGGACGGGGAGCGGGGTCCGTTGCTGGGCATGCCGATCGCGGTCAAGGACAACGTCGACGTCGCGGGCGAGGTCACCACCTACGGCGCCGGCGGTCACCCCGCGCCGGCGACCGAGGACTCCGACGTCATCCGGCGCTTGCGCGTGGCCGGCGCAGTGATCCTCGGCAAGACAGCGCTGTGCGAGCTCGCCGCCTACGGCCACTTCACGAGCTCCGCTGCGCACGGGGTGACCCGCAACCCGTGGAACCTCGAGCGCGCACCGGGCGGCTCATCCGGCGGCAGCGCCGTGGCCGTGGCCGCGGGGATGGTGCCGGTCGCGCTCGGTTCGGACGGCGGGGGCTCGATCCGGATCCCCTCAGCATTCTGCGGGCTGTTCGGTCTCAAGCTCCAGCGTGGCCGCGTGTCCCTCGCCCCGCTCGAGGACCACTGGTACGGGTGCACGGTCCTGGGCGGTATCGGACGCAGCGTCCTCGACGTCGCCACCTTCGACGAAGCGATCAGCTCCGGGTCCGGTCAGGACCACTCCCTCGCCGGCGCGGCGCGTCGCGAACCTGACCGGCTTCGCATCGCCGTCTCACTGAAGCCAGCGATCCCGGGCGTCAAGCCATCCCCGGAGGCCACCACCGCCGTCGAGCAGATGACCGGGGTACTGCAGTCGCTGGGGCACGAGGTCGAGACGCACGAACTCGCGCACCCTCAGCTCTTGACGACATTCACGCCGCGGTGGGCCGCCGGCATTCACGACGATGCCGTCGCTCACGGCAACGACCTCGAGCAACGTACACGGCACATGGCGAGGCTGGGTCGCCGGCTGAGCGGGCGCGCTCTCGAGCGCAGCATCAAGAGGGAGCCCGCGGTGGCGGAGCGCCTCAACGCGGTGTTCGATACGTACGACCTGGTAATGACGCCGGTCACCGCCGCCCCGCCGCCCGGCGCGGAGATCTCGCACGCCGCGGGGGCGTTTCGCGCCTTTAACCAGAGCAGCCCGTACGTCTGCTACACGCCGACCTGGAACTACGTCGGCCAACCGGCCGCCTCGATCCCGGCCGGGTTCGACACCGACGGCCTGCCGCGCGCCATCCAGCTCGCCGGCCCCCCGAACAGCGAAACGACGATCGTCTCGCTCGCAGCCGAGATCGAAGCTGCCGCAGCCTGGCGAGGGGAGCGACCGGCCCCCCTCGCAAATATCCAGTGATCGCCACGATAGAGAGGAACATACGATGAGCCAGCCGGACAACATCCGGATCGTCAAGGAGATCTACGACGCCGTCGGTCGCGGCGACGTCGACGCGATCCTCGAGCGCGTCACCGACGACGTGGACTGGGCCGCCGATGTCGCGGTCAATGCGGCGCCGTGGCACGGACAGCGGACCGGCAAACCAGGCGTCGCCAGGTTCTTCAACGACATCAACACCAGCATCGAGATCACGGCGTTCACACCCCACAGCTACGCCGCCGGCGATGACGACGTGCACCTCCTCGTCGATTGGACATTCCGACCGATCGACACCGGGCGCCAGACGTCGATGACCATGCATCACTACTGGCGGATCCGAAACGGCAAGGTCATACGCTTCCGCGGCAGCGAAGACACCGCGCTCACCGCACAAGCGTTCGCGCGGTGAGGCGTTCGCCACAGCGCTCCCGTGCTTCTCCAACTACTTGAGTCTGGCGCCACATTCGTCGCGAAGGAACCGGTAGACCTCTCGGCCGCGACGCTCGTCGGCGGCGTGGACGGTCGTCAGCAGGTTGTACGCGACGGCACCCTCGCGCAGGTGCCGAGGCCGCGCATCACCTGATCGAAGCCGCGCCCGCCTTTCGTCACACGGTAGGTGTCGTGGCTCGCGCGGTCCGTCGGTCGACAATCCGACCAGGAAATCGTGCTCCCTGATGAACGCCGCCCACTCCTCATCGAGCTTCGTTCCGACGTGTACTCGGCGCTCGCCGCCCTGCCACGCCACCTGCCGTCCAGGTTGCAAACCGCGCCGGTTGGCTTGGCCAGCAGGTGGAACGCGGGCGGCGGGCCAAGCCCACCGCCCGCATCGAACGCCGGTTCAGGCGCTGACGCCATGGGCGACCGCGTGGATAGATGCGTGCTCGTGGAGCGCCTTCTCTTCGTCGTGCGTAGTCGCAGGTTTGAGATCGAAGACGACGTTCTTGAGCGTCCCGGTGAACGGATACGGCGTCTTCGCCTCGTAGTCGAGGTCGACGACGAGGCCGTTGTCACGGCCCATGTCCATGCCGGCGTACGACGACGGACCGATCGGGATTGTGTGGTCGAGCCGCCCGTCGCCGATCTGCTCGCCGTTAGCCCACAGCGTCACCGTGCCGCCGCTACCGGGCGTAGGCTTATCGCTCTCGAACAGCATCTTCACCGTCACGTCGCCTGTCGGGATCGGCTTGGCGGAGGTCTGTTTGTAGGTCTCCACGCCGAGGAATGAGTACGTGTGGTTGAGGTGGCCCTTAGCATCGACCCAAAGGGCCCAGCCGCCGATGAAGTCGGCGTTGGCGACCAGCACGCCCTCCGCGCCGCCGTCGGGCACGGTTAGCTCGGCCTCGATCGCGTACGAGCGTCCCTGGATCCGCGGCACGAGGCCCTTCTGGACGTTTTGGACGTCGCCCGCGAACGTGTGCCTCGTGGCCGTGGGCATCGGCGGCAGGATGCCGAAGAACACGCAGACTGAGCCGAGCAGTGGCAGTGCCCGGTTTCGCTCGGCCTCCTTCCAGAACAGCGCCTTCAGCTCCTCGAGTTGCTCCGGCTTTTCCGCTGCCAGGTCGTGCGCCTGCGTGAAGTCGTCCGGCAGGTAGTAGAGCTCCCACCTGTCTTTGTCGGGGTCCCAGCCAGAGCCGGGCCCCCACTTGGACAGTGTCTCAGGAGACAGGTCCCACGGCACCTTGTCGAGCCGCGAGCAGGCCCACCAGCCGTCTTTGTAGATCGCCCGGGCGCCGAGCACCTCGAAGTACTGGACGGTGTGGCGCTCTTCGGCGTGAGCGTTGTCGAAGGTGTGGACGAAACTCGTGCCGTCCATCTTCTCTTGCGCGATCCCGTCGACGACCTTTGGCTCGGGGATGCCCGCCGCCTCGAGGATCGTCGGGCCGATGTCGATGCAATGCGTGAACTGCGACCGAAGCTCGCTGCGGGCCTTGATCCGATCCGGCCACGCCACGACCATAGGATTGCGCGTCCCGCCGAGATGGCTCGCCATCTGCTTTCCGTACTGGAACGGCGTGTTGCCCGCCCACGCCCACGCGGCGGCGCAATGCGGCGCTGTGTGTGGGCCGCCGAGCGCGTCGATCCCGCCGTACCTCTCGATCAGCTCCAGCTGCTGGGTAGCATCGAGCACGACGCCGTTGAGGAACGTCATTTCGTTGAACGAGCCGGTCTCAGTCCCCTCGAGGCTCGCACCGTTGTCCCCCCAGATGTAGAAGATCAGGGTGTCATCGAGCTCGCCCATATCGTTGATCGCATCCAGCAGGCGTCCAACGTTCCAGTCGGCGTTCGCCTGGAAGCCGGCGTACACCTCCATCTGTCGCGCGTAAAGCTTCTTCGAGTCCGCGTCGAGCGAATCCCAGGCCGGGAACATGTCGGGACGTTCCGTCAGCACCGCATCCTGCGGGATCACGCCGATCTTCCTCTGGCGCTCGAACACCTCCTCGCGGAGCTTGTCCCAGCCCTGGTCGAACCGCCCCTTGAACCGGTCCGCCCAGTCCCTGGCCACATGATGCGGCGCGTGCGCGCAACCGGTCGAATAGAACATGAACCACGGTTTGTCGGCGTCCTGGCCGCGAACGCCGTGCAGCCACTCGACCGCCTTGTCGGTCAGGTCATCCGGCAAGTAGTAGCGCTCGCCGTCCTTGCCCTCGGGGACGCCGATCGTCTCGTTGTCCAGCGAGATGAGCGGATCCCACTGCCCAGACGCGCCCGACAGGAAGCCCCAGAAGTGGTCAAAGCCCCACGCCAACGGCCAGTGGCTAAACGGTCCCGCCGGCCCCTGCTCGCGGTCTGGCGTCAGGTGCCACTTCCCGAAACCGCCCGTCACGTAGCCGTTCTCCTTGAGAATCTTTGGAAACGGAGCACAGCTCCGCGGCAGCGTGCCCGTATAGCCCGGGAACGGACCGGGGAACTCCGCGACCGACCCCATCCCGACGCGGTGCTGGTTGCGCCCGGTCAGCGTCGCCGCTCGCGTCGGCGAGCACAGCGCCGTCACGTGGAAGCGGTTGTAGTGGAGGCCCGCATCGCCGACGCGCGTCATGTTCGGCGTCGGGATCGGACCACCGAACGTATCAGGCTGACCGAAGCCCGCGTCATCGATCAGGACCAGCAGAACGTTCGGCGCCCCCTCGGGAGGCTTCGCCCCGGCGAGGATCGTCCAGTCCGCCACCGACGCATCGAGCGTGTGCCCAATCGTCCCGCCGAAGCTCTTGTCGGGGATCGGCAGCACCGTGCGGTCGGGGACGAACTTGCCCATCGCCTCCGCCAGACCGTCCTTCAGCGCCTTGACCCCCGACTTATCGCTCTGCACTAGCGACTTCGCGAGCGCGCCCGGGAGCACCTGCTCGACCGCGAGTCGCTCCTTGTCCTCGAACAGGGTGATGATCCCGGCCGTGCCCGGCGGCAGGTTCTCACCGATCTTGTCGTGCATCTCCGTCTCCACGCGATGGTCGACGAACCGCCCGATCAGACCCCCCGCAACAGCCCCCGCCGCCGTCGCTGCCAACAGCGGCGGCGCCGCCAGGCCCACGAGGAAGCCCACACCACCGCCCCACTCGACCCCCTTTCGACCCCGATGATCGGCAGTCTGCCGGACGTTCACCGAGCCGTCCGCGGCATGGGTGATCAAGATCGCACCCTCGATCCTCACCCTCTTGGCCTCGACCGCGGTGGCAAGCGCGTCGAACTCTCTGGTCGCGGCGTCGACATCCGGGTAGGCGGCAACAAGAACGTCGGTCGGCGTATCTGACATCAGCGCATTCCTTTCAGCATTCATCTCGGACGGCGCAGTACTGATTGGCCCCGGCCGACCCTAACCGCGTGACGGCGCGTCCGGATCAGTAATTACCCGTGGTACTCGTGGGCGGCCCTCAGGGACACCGGCCAGTTGCCGCGGTTGGAGAAACGGCCGCCATGAGCCACACGCAGCCAGCGTCGGATGGCGCCAGTGGCGGTGCCGCCGCCCGACCCGCACCGGCACGCGCGGGGTGAGTGCCTCTTGTCACGGCCAGCCAGACGCCGAAGGAAACGACGGCCAAAGATCACAGCAGGCGGCGGGTGGTGCCCAATCTCGGCCGTTCTCAGGCTAGTTGACGCACGCGATGAGCGATCGTACCCGTCACCGTCCCTGCCTCATATCGCGCGGCGGATGTCCCGGTCGAGCTTCCGCTCGAGCGCGCGCAAACGGTGGCCCGGCATCTTGGAGGCGACGTCCGTGATCAACGTGTCGAGCGCGCACGCCAAGAAGCACGCGGCCCCGAGCGATGTGTTCCAGTTGCACGCGGCCTGGGAGAGCATCGACCCGGTCGAGGGAACCACGTAGCCGGCGACGGCCGAGATCCCGAAGAAGATGCAACCGAGCAAGTTCACCGCCGGCTGCCACCATCCCGCGCCGCCGCGCACCGGCAGCCGGCCGTGCCAGTCGTGGCGTGGGGAGGCACGGTAGGCGATTGCGCCGGAGACGAGGAAGCAGATCGATCCGCGCCAGTCGGGCCGCCAGACAAGCCTGTTGTACTCCGAGCTCGTCACGGCCGTGTGCAGCGCCTGGTAGGTGGTGACGTTGAAGAACAGCGTCCCGGCGGATTGGATGATCGCCGCCCACCATGCTGCGCGGCCGCCGGCGGGGGAATGCCGCTCAGGCCAGGCGAGCCAACTTTGGAGCGCTCCGCCGATGGTGAACAGGATCGAGCCGACGAAGAACGTGATGGCGTCGGCCGTGTCGCCGACCAGGTTGGCGTAGCCCGGGAACGGGCCGATCAGAAAGCATGTCGATCCGAGGGCGAAGCAGAGCGCCATCCAGCGTCTGCGGGTCACGTCTCAGCACCTGCTCCAGCCGTGACGGCGGTACGGCGCCGGCGCGCAGAGCGAACCGCCATGACCTTGGTCATGGAGCAAGTTGAACGAACGACCGGCGGCGCCGCATCACCCAAAGCGGGCGAACAGGGGCGGTGGGATTCGTCCTGAGCGTCACGGCGTCGGTAGCAACGCTGGCCACTTGGAATTACGAATTACGGCAAACCGCGAGCGGGCGTCGAAGCCGGCGGCGGCCGCCGTGGGCCCGGCCACGGGCCTGAACGGGCCCGAAAGCTGCCGTCGACCGCGGTCGTCTGAGGTTCGGCCCTCGACTCGGGACGGTCTCGTCGAGGCGCCGAATGCGCTCGCACCACGGGGCATATGAAGCACTCAGCGGAGAGGGAGCGGAGAGGGGGGGAGCGGAGAGGGAGGGATTCGAACCCTCGTCGGACCGAAAGACCCGAACCGGTTTTCGAGACCTGCTCGGCTGGCTGTTCGTCGCGGTGATGGCGATCCTCTTTGGCGCCGCGGGCGCGCTGATCGCGCTCGCCGTCAGCTTGGCAGCGGTCTACCGCCCAGCGCCGCGGAAGTCCGGCAGATAGGACCCACGCCAACGACGAAGCGCGTGAGCCGAGGGGCATCGTCATCCTGGGTGAGATCACAGTCCGGAGGGACGGATGGCCACATCACCATCGATTCGTGTGAACGGGGGGAGGCTCGTGGCATCGGAAGCAGGATTCCCTTGGGGCCCGTCAGCCTCAGCTGACCATGGAACGGAGTGGATTGAGATCGAGCTGGACCATCCGGTCAACCCGTGGGAGCACGAGGGTGCTGGGAGCATCACCTGGGGCGCGAACGTCGACCGTTTCGCACCGCTTGGCGAGGAGGCGGTGGGCATCATCAGAGAGGCTTGGGAGCAGCGGCGGGAGGATCCGTGTGATCGGGCCAAGCGCGAGCCCGAGGAATCGGAGCCTGTCGACCGCATCCCGAACACCGGCGCGCCGATCAAGCCGGGCTGGGCCAGCCGGGTCGAATTCGAGCAGTACTGGATCCACCTGACGCTGCACCAGCCAATCAACGAGCGATGGCGGGAGGAGCAAGGCGAAAACTGGTCGCGTGGCGAGCTAGTCAATGACGGGATCGTCAAGCGAGGCGTGACGGTCGAGGCCACTACGCATCTAGGTCGGAGAGCCCTGCGGATCGTCGAGACACTCCACGGCGCTCATCCGTTCAACGAGCTAAAGCGCCCGGAGCGCGGGGATTGGTATGTCTAGTGAACTTCGGAGGCACGGTCGCCGTCCGAGCCGCTCGACCGGCGTTAGGCTACGCGTTCGTTGACCGAGGAGAAGCGCAAGCCGCTGCTCGAGGCCGGCGGCCCGAAAGACGCAGAGCGGCCCGACGTCGGCCCCGACCCGACCGTCTGCTACGCGTGCGACACGTTCTACGCGGTCGACGGGCGGCTGCTGCGGTTCGTCTGCACGGCCGAGGACGGACACGACGGCCCGCACGAGCAGGTCACGGACGGCGTGCTGGTGTTCCGCTGGCCGGACGATCCGTACGACGTCGCGGACCCGGCGAACCCCACGAACTGGCGCATCCTCCCACGCTAGCTCGCGCCGGCGGCACGCCGGCGATAGCGATCAATGGAGTGGCCGGTTTCGGCCGGGCACTGTCTTGCCTCGTCCCGTTACAGCTGTGACGCACGGGGTGTGGCGTAGCTGCGCGCGCTCGAGCTCAGTCGCGGCGCCCTCGCGGTCCAACCGCGCGCGGGCACGCTCGCCTCTCGCGAGCGAGGGCAAGCCCATCATCTCGAACAGCTCCGCAGCCTCCTCGTGGAGCAGGGCAGCCCGATCGTGGCTTGCTGCCGCCCGGAGGTGGGCAGCTTCAACGTGAGGCACGCTCCCAGGGTAAGCGCCGAGACTAACGCAACCCTAACGATTTCCGCCAGTCCCTTCGCTTCTCCGACTTACCTGCCAGACCGCCAGAAATCCGCGGACGAAGGTGTCCGGGGGTCCATCGGGTGCCGCGAGAGGCGCCCCGCTCAGGGGCATGCCGGGGCGCCTCGGTGCAGCGGCGGGCCGCGGCGGCGCATGTGCCGCGACACACGGGGGGATCCGTTCCCCCCAAGATCAATAAGCGTGCTTTCAGGCGGGCCGGCATGCACCCAGCGCGGCGCCGGACCTGATCAATTCTTGCCCCCGTGATCCCCCAATCTCCTGAGCCGCCTAAAGGCTCCCCTTGGCCCGACACCGCGCAATTCGGTACGAGGAACCCTCTCAACCCGGCCCGAAGCGGTCAATCGAACAAGCGTCCCGAGTGCAGCCTCGACGCCCGTCGAACATCTGTCCACCGGGCGGTGGCGCTTGGAAGCTTGACCCTGCGAGAGCGCGAAAGTTTGCGTCGCCAAGACACGTTTAACGACGTGTGCGTCTTAGCCCATGTGAGGGGCGCGCTCAAGATGAAGGGCTAAGCCGTGCCCGCAGCGCCCCACGGGCGCGGAAACGGCCCCCCGCGGAAGGATCCTCCCCGGAGGCCCGGCTCCGTTCATGGCGGCCCGTCGAGGATGGAGCAGCGACGGCGGATTGTCCCCAGCGAAGCACGGCCGGGTGCCCGCCTTTGGAACACCTCCCCGGCGCCAACGTCGCCGCTCGTCCCTCCTGTACGGCGGCGCCGCTGAAAACCGGCCGAAGAATCTTCGTCGTGCATTGCGGGGCCACGGCACGCGCATTTCCGCTCCAGAGCGGCCCCAACATGGCCGATACCTACGTGGGCCTGCGCGGACGGCTGCGAACACGGTCATGGGAGACCAGAAGCAGCCCTACAACCGCGCAGGCCCGCATCGCCGGGCCTCCCACCACACGACGATGGCACGAGTCGTAATGCGGCAAGCGATCCCGTCCTGGCGGGTGCTGCTTCTCGATCAGAGCAGCGATCACGCTCGAAGGCGGCGGCTGTTGGCTTTGTGTGCGGGAGGGCAGCGAGCTGAGGCGGCCCCCTCTATGGGATTGACTCGTCCGTCGACATCGGCGTGCACCGCTCCGACCGACACGCGCAGCTCGGCAAACTCACCCGAGAGGGCTCCGCACCCCTGCGTTGGGCGCTATTCGAGGCCGCCCAATCGGCGTGCCGCGTCGGCAGCCCCGACTACCACGACTATCACGCGCTGAAGGCGCGCGGGCTCTCGCACACCCGCGCGTCCTGGCCATCGCGCGCAAACTCGCCCGGCGCTCGGGCGTCCCGCGCTCTTGTGCGACCTGACTGACAGCCGGACCTCAGCCTAGCCTTCGACGTAGGAGTGTGTGTACAATGTCGGGACGATAATGTCCGCCGTCCGCTCACGCCGAATCGACGTTCGGGTCACCGACGAGCAAGACGCGCTCATCCGCGAGGCCGCTGCGGCTGCCGGTCAGACGGTTACGGCGTTTCTGTTGAGCGCTGCTGAGGATCGCGCCCATAGCGTTCTGGACGACCGACGCCACCTGGTGATGAGCGACCGCGCCTTCACTGCGTTCGCCGTCGCGTTGGATGGGCCGGGGGAGCGGGTACCCGCGCTCGACGAACTCTTCGCTCTTCCGCGCATCCGACACAAGTGAGCGCGCTGACCCTGGTCCGGCTCACCGCCGACCATGACCTGCGCTCCTTTGATTGCGGCAACGACGAAATGAATCGTTGGCTGGTTGACCACGCGCAGGCGAGCCAGAAAGCCGATCTGGCCCGCACCTATCTGCTGCTCACGAACGGAGCAGTCCTCGGATATGTGAGCCTGACCACCGGCTCGATCCGGCGAGAGGCCGCTCCCAAGCGCTACGCCCGCGGACTGCCTCGGCACCCGATCTCAACGATCCTGATCGCTCGACTTGCGATCGACAAGCATCACCAAGGCCAGCGTCTCGGCAGCCGATTGCTCGCCGAAGCGCTAAGGCTTGCAGTCGCTGCAAGCGACGCCGCTGCGGCCAGGTTGGTTGTGGTCGACGCGATCGACGAGCAGACCGCGCGGTTCTACCGCCGCTGGGGATTCATCGACGCGCCGGACAACCCAAACCGACTCTTTCGCAAGATGAGCGATATCCGCCGGTCGCTCGAACAATCATGATCGACTCTCGGCTAGTCGGGTCGAGGTGTCGTAGCCCCAGCGCATGGCACTCCTACCAGAGTGGAGTTCAGAAGGCACTCTCGCGGTGCGCCGAGGGTGAATCCCAGGCGGGAGGACCCTCGTCCTCGGGCTCAACCGTCGGATCGATGTCCACCGGCGGCTCATCCGGAAAGACAAGCTCCCCCGTCCACGATCTCGACTCGGTGCCCGAACGGTGCCCCGCCAGGTGTGTAGCCGACCGCGAGAAACAGCTGTGAGTGTCGCCACTTGCAGTGGCCCCGGGGTAGACGTCTACACCCAAGCTGACCGCTGGCCTCGAAGACGTCCTCGAGCGGATCATGGGGCTCGGCCGGCCTCGATCCAGCTCGCCGATGTGGGCCCTCGCGTCTCGATCCGCGTCGTTTGCCGACCCGACCGACGGGTAGCAATCTACGGCACGCACCGGATCAGTTCGGCGCATATGCCGGTATCTCCGAGGCTCGTCGAGTGAACGTCCTACTAGAACCCGGTTGTGCGAGAGTTCTTACTTGGGCTTACCGCGGCGCCGCCACGTGAATCCTCCGGCGAAGCACAGGGCCCACAGCATGGACGTATTTCGACGAGCCGCGGGGTTGGCGACGCGCCAGACTCACCGGCACCGAGGGAACGAAGTCCAGCCCGGGCTGGCCCGCGTTGACTCTCAGTGACCCACCCTGGCAAACCGCGGGCCGGTCTGGCGGAGCCCGCGTACGCCGCGGACGCGGCCTCGGGCGGAGGCGAAGGAACGAAAAACGAACGAATCCACGTTTACTGACGCCCAACAGGCCACAGTGACCTGCATTGACTCACGTGCGCGCCGGCGAAAGCCAGCTCCGCCCAGCGAACGCAGGTCAAAACGGGCTCACACGAGGGCGTGAGTCAGCCAGCGGAGAGGGAGGGATTCGAACCCTCGTCGGACCGAAAGACCCGAACCGGTTTTCGAGACCGGCGCATTCAACCGCTCTGCCACCTCTCCGGTGGGGCCTGGGACAAGTTAGAGGAACTTGGGCACGGGCGGTTCGGTCGCCCCGGCTTCGGAAAGGACCGGATCGACCCGCTATCGCCGTGGCGCGAAGAACGCGCGCAACAGATCCGCGCACTCCTCCGCGAGCAACCCGCTCTC
>DATJYY010000117.1:0-4253 GCA_035499395.1 Solirubrobacteraceae bacterium | reverse complement strand
GCGGCTGCGGAACACGCTGGTCGCTGAGCGGACCAGCTGGACCCAGCGGATCCGCGCGACCCTGTACCACCACGGGATCGCTGGCGCCCCGGATGAGTTGCGGACATTGGCCGGCCGGCGGTTCCTCGCTGCTCTTGAGCTACCCGTCGACGCGCAGGAGCGGATCACGCTCGCGCTTGAGATCATCGACCTGCTCGACGCTCAGCTGGCCGAGCTCGAGCGGGACCTGCGCGCGCTCGCGCGCCACCAGGCCGGCTGCCAGGCGCTGATGACCCGCCGGCACCCGCACAGAGCCAGACGACCGTGCACCCGGACGCTCCCATGCACCCCAGACGCTCCGCGCGCGCACCGACGATCCGGAATGGGGTTTTCAGCGCCCAGCATGAGGAAACTGTTCGATCATGGGTAACGGGAGGCGCGTGCCCGGCCGAGTGATCCAGCTGCTGGTTGAAGACCCCGATCTGGGAGAGCACATGCCGCCCGACGCCCGCCGTCAGGCGACGGAGGTGGTCCGCGCGCGCGTGTTCACGGTGCCCAAGGGCATCTGGGAACCTCCGGCGATCGATCACGGCGCCACCGGGCTGCTGCTCCTCGAGGGGCTGATGGTGCGGACGCTCGAGGTGGGGTCGGTGTCCTCGTCGGAGATCGTCGGGCCCACCGACATCATCCGCCCGTGGGAGAACGATCTCATCCCTGCCCTGGTGCCGGCGCTGACCAAGTGGCGGGTACTCGAGGCGGCGCAGGTCGCGCTGCTGGACGGCCGCGTCACCGCCCTGCTCGGGCGCTGGCCGGAGCTCTCAGCCGCGGTGTCCGGCCGACTGCTCCGCCGCGCGCGGTCGCTCGCCTACCTGATGGCCGCGCAGCACTTCGTGCGCGTAGAGCACCGGCTGCTGGCGACGCTGTGGCATCTGGCCGCCATGTGGGGACGGGTCACGCCGCGCGGCACGCTCGTACCGTTTCGCCTGACGCACGAGATGCTGGCCGGCATCATCGGCGCCCAGCGTCCGACGACCACGATGGCGATCCGGTCGCTCACCGAGCAGGGCCGGCTCCTGCGCGACGACAAGCGGTGCTACGTGCTGCTCGGCGACCCGCCGGACTGGAGCAAGGAGGCGGCGCCGGTCCGCTCGGTCGAGGTGTGAGCGCCCTCGAGCGCGACAGCGGCATTGATCAGCGAAAGGTGGGTAAGCGCCTGCGGGAAGTTGCCCCGCATGACGCGACTGCCGGGTTCCATCTCTTCGGTGTAGAGGCCCAGGTCGCTGCCGACGCCAATGGCGTCGTGCATCAGTTCCGCCGCCTCCTCCACCCTCCCGGCGACGGCCATCGCCTCGACCATCCAGAACGAGCAGGCAAGGAAGGCGTTCTCCTCGTCCTGCATCCCGCTGTAGCGGTAGAACAAAGGGCCCTCGGCATGGAGCTCACGCTTGATCGCGTCGATCGTGCCGTTCATGCGCGGCCCTGATACATCGCCGAACCGCCTCCGGCCCGCGAGCAGCATCCCGCAGTCGAGCTCGTCGCTGTCGGCGCGGAAGCGGTAGCTGCCTTTCGCCTCGGAGAACAGCCGCGTCTCGATGTACTCCTGCACCTCGTCACGGGCACGCTGCCAGCGCTGTGTGCTCCGCGCCGGGACGAGACCCTGCTCGGCCAGATCGAGCAGCCGGTCGAAGGCGACCCACACGCCGAGCTTCGACGTGCCGTAGTCGGCGAGCGAGCCGAGCTCCCAGAGCCCGGAATCCTGGTTGCGCCACAGACGGGTCAGCAGGTCCCCGACGTCGGCCAGGCGCTCGCCCGCCGCGGGACTGAGGAGATGCCCGCACGCCGTGTAGCGGGAGATCGTCTCGATCAGGTCGCCGAAGCCGCCAAGCTGGAGCTGGCTGCCGGCGTTGTTGCCGAGATGCACCGGGCTGGTGCGCAAGTAGCCCGACAGCGGCAACTCCTTCTGACCTCGCACCACGGCGCCGGTCAGCGCGTACACCGGGTCGATTCGCGGGTGCGTGTTGGCGGTCGCCGCGAACAGCCAGGCCACCGACGCCTGGACGAGCTCCTGCATGTCGACCGAGAGCAGTGCGTCGAGCGTGAAGCAGAGATCCCGCACCCAGCCGAAGCGATAGTCGAAGTTGCGCTTGCCGCCCACCACCTCGGGCAGCGAAGTCGTCCCGGCTGCGGTGATCGCGCCCGTGCGGCTGTCGGCCAGAAGCTTGATCGCGAGCAGGCTGCGTTCGACCGCCTCCCGCCATCGCCCCGAGTAGGAGTGGCGCGACACCCAGGTGCGCCACACGTGAAGCGTCTCCTCAAGCCGCCGCTCGACGGCCTCGCGCTCCGGGATCGGAAGCGGCTCGCGGTCGGTCGCGGCGAGCGTCAGCATCGCCTGCGCGCGCTCCTCGACCACGAAGCTGCCGAACGCGCTCCCAGAGGTGAGCTCGGCCTCTCCGGCCTCCCAAGTCACGAGCGCCAGCTGCAGACCGCCGTGGCGCCCCACCAGCGCCGAGCCACGGCGCTCAAACGCGCAGCTGGCGCGGCCGTAGTCGGGTCGCGGCTCCAGGCGCCAGCGCATGGGAACGGTCCCGGACAGACCTTCGACTTTGCGCACGAGCTCGCGCCACGGGGCGGTGTCGGCGCTGTCGATGCTCAGCGCGTCGGTCACCCGCACGTCGCCCTCGGCGGTGTGGAAGGTCGTCTCGAGCACGTTGGTGCGCTCGACGTAACGATGCTCGGCGGTGAACGAAACGGCCGGCGCAAGCACGAAGCGCCCACCGCGCTCGGGATCGAGGATTGCGCCGAACACGCTCGGTGAATCCAGCTGAGGGAGGCACATCCAGTCGATCGCGCCGTCGAGGCCAACCAGCGCGAGCGTGGAGCCGTCGCCGATCGCGCCGTAGTCCTCGATCGGCAGATAGCCGTCGCGGCGTTGCGGCGTGCGTCCGCGGGGACCAGGGCGCGAGCCCCCGTCAGAGGAAGAGTGTGTCATCTCAAGACTCACCATTGCTGGCCTCTTACCCCGGAACGAGTCCCTTCGGATCCGGCGCGACGCCAGATTGTTCATCCGCGAACACACCCAGGTTCCGCCCAAAGGGCCGGGGTAGGGCAATGCAGGACGGCCTGCGAGCTCGACAGAGCGGCGCGAGAGCCGCACAGAGTCGAAATCTGACAAGGAGACTGGAGATGCCGAACCGGGGTGAAGTCGTCGTGATCACTGGAGCTTCCGGCGGAGTCGGGCGCGCCGCAGCGCGCCGCTTCGCCGCTGAGGGCGCGCGGATCGGACTGATCGCGCGCGGCCGCCGCGGCCTCGAGGGCGCCGCTCGCGAGGTGGAGCAGGCCGGCGGCGAGGCGCTGGTCCTGCCGGTCGACGTATCCGACCACGACCAGGTCGAGGCCGCCGCCGCATCGGTGGAAAATGCCTTCGGACCGATCGACGTGTGGGTGAACGACGCGATGGTCACCGTGTACGCCGAGTTCCTCGACATCGAGCCCGATGAATATCGCCGGTCAACTGAGGTCAGCTACCTCGGCATGGTGTGGGGCACCCGCGCTGCCCTGAAGCGGATGGTTCCTCGCGATCACGGCTCGCTCGTGCAAGTTTGCTCGGCGATGTCATACCGCGGGATTCCCCTCCAGTCGCCCTACTGCGGCGCCAAGCATGCATGCAAAGGGTTCACTGAGAGCGTGATCACCGAGCTGCTGCATCACCAGTCGAAGGTGCAGGTGTCGATGATCCAGCTGCCCGGAATGAACACCACGCAGTTCACCTGGGGGCGGACCAAGCTGCCCAAGCAGACGATGCCGGTGCCGCCGATCTACCAGCCGGAGGTTCCCGCGGATGCGATCCATTACGCCGCCCACCACAAGCGCCGCCAGGTCTATGTCGGGATCCCGACCGTGATGAACATCCTGGGTGAGCGTCTGGCCCCGTGGCTTCTCGACCGCTATCTGGCGCGAACGGGCTTCGGTTCGCAGATGACCGATCAGCCACTGAACCCGGCTGGGCACGACAACCGGTTCGAGCCGATCGACGAGGACCGGGGCGCGCACGGACCGTTCGACGAAAAAGCGCACGGAGTCAGCCCCCAGTATGAGCTGGCGAAGCGGCGCGGGCTGGTGGCTGCCGGGCTGCTCGCCGCGGCGGCCGGAGCAGGCGCCGCCGCCCAGCGCGCCTCCCGCTAGACGACGCGGGTCGCCTGACGCCCCGCCGCGGGTGTCGTGCTGACATCGCTTCTTTGATGCCGCGACGAGTCAGCCAGAGGTTGACTGGATAC
>DATJYY010000116.1:0-2945 GCA_035499395.1 Solirubrobacteraceae bacterium | reverse complement strand
TTCCCCGGGGGGACGGACGCCCCGTGATTCTGTTGCCCGGGTTCCTGGCCGGCGATCAGACGCTCGAGGTGCTGCGGACATGGCTACGGCGCATGGGCTACCGGCCTTTCACCTGCGGATTCCTCACCAACACCGACTGCTCTGACCGCGCGCTTGACCGCGTCGAGCGCAAGGTGGATGAGCTGTGGTCGGCACACGGTCGACGCGTCGCGCTGATCGGCCACAGCCGAGGGGGGCACTTCGTCCGCGCGCTCGCCGCCCGCCGGCCGGACCGCGTGTCGCACGCGATCTCGATGGGCGCTGACTTGCAGGGGATGTTCGGCGCCAGCGCTCCGACGCTCCTCGCAGTCCGCGCCGTGCGCGGCGCCGTGCGTAGGAGCGGGCGAGCCAGGAGCGTCGACTGCCTGACTGCACGGTGTGACTGTCGGTTCAACTACGACTTCGCGAGGCGGTTCCCGGTCGAGGAGGTGCGCCTCACCAGCATCTACTCGAAGGGTGACGGCGTCGTCCCCTGGCGCGGCTCGATCATCCCCGAGGCCGAGTGCGTCGAGGTCACCGGGAGCCACATCGGCCTGATCTTCAACCGCAAGGCCTACCGCGCGATCGCCAGTTCGCTCGCGCTGCCCGAGCTCGCGACTACGGGGGGCCAGGTGTACCGGCTGAGGACGGCATGATCGAACTTCCGGCTGAACGGCCCTCATGAACAGCGAACTCGAGGCTGCGGTGCAGTCGGCCCTGTTGCGTGATCCGCGGATCCCACACCCTGCGGAAATCGCGATCTCCGCCGACGAGATCGGCTCGGTGACCCTCCGCGGCACGGTCGGGAGCCTTCCCCAGCGGCGGGCGGCGGTCGACGACGTCCGTGACGTCGACGGTGTGCTCAACGTGACCGACAAGCTCGAAATCAATCTCCGTGAACCGGACCGACGCCCCGACGACGAGCTTCGCGGTCGGGCGCTCGAGCGACTCTCCTGGGACACCCAGATCCCGGCCGGCCAGATCGACGTCGAGGTGTCACATGCCCACCTCACGCTCACTGGCGAGGTAGACCACGAGTTCGAGAGCGAGCAGGCGTACCGTGACGTCTCCCAGCTGACCGGTGTCGCGGGCGTCACGAACGAGATCAAGATAAAGACTCTGCGCTCGGCCGATGAGTGGTGGCGGGCATAACCCGCACGGTCCGGCTCCGCGACGGCACCCGAGTCAGGCTCCGTCCCGTCCAGCCTGACGACAAGCACCTGCTCGTGCGAGGGTTCGAGCGGCTGAGCGAGGACTCGCGGTACAGGCGCTTCTTCACCCCGATGTCCGAGTTGCGGCCCGCGCAGCTCGAGTATCTGACCGAGGTGGACCACCACGACCACGAGGCGGTCCTCGCGGTGGATGAGCACGGAGAGCCGGTCGGGGTTGCGCGCTACGTCCGCTCGGCGAGCGAGCCCGACGCCGCCGAGGCCGCCGTCGCCGTCGTCGACGATTGGCAGGGGCGTGGAGTGGGGCGAGCGCTCCTGAACCGGCTGGCCACCCGCGCGCGCCAGGAAGGCGTGAGCCGCTTCACCGCGCTGGTGCAGGCCGACAACCAAGCCGCGCTGGAGCTCATCGGAGGAGTGCCGCTCAGCGAGCGCTCACGCGACGGAAGCGAGCTGCAGCTGGTGATGAAGCTGCCGCGGCGAGGCCTGGGCGCCCAGCTCGCCCGCGCGCTCCGCGCCGCCGCCGCAGGGTCGCTCAAGGCGGCCGGCGCGATGCTCTCTGGGCCGAGCGCTAATCGCGCCGAGCCCGATCGCGATCGCTTGGCCCCGTAGGTCCAAACTGCGGGCCGCCCCGGGGGAATCGCGCTTCGGGGACCGGCGTGAGGTATACGTAGTCGATTGAAGACCAACGTCGGGCCAGCGCGGCGGCCGAACGACTGATCGCATCCTCGACCGCGGGTACATCCAGCTCGTCGTCGAACACGACATCGCCGTTGACGATCAGGCTGGAGGGCCCGAGCACGACGGCGAACAGGTCCGGGACGCCGGCAACGCCATGCTGTGCCGCCACGACTTCCCGCATGTCGCGCACCATGGACAGCGGGACGCCGCGACCCGCAAGAAGCTCCCGGTTTGAGTGAAGCAAGAACGCCGAGGCGCCCAGGAGCAACAGGCCGATGAGCATGCTCGCCACCGTGTCAGGAGTTGCGCTCCCGGTCTCTTGGCTCACGACCAACCCAACGAGGGCCACGAGGCCGCCGATCAGGCCAGAGGCTCCGCCGACCACGACCGTCGTCGCAGCGGGATCGGTGCTGCGCCGAACCAAGGTTCGCAGCGAGATGCCGCGCCTCGCCGCCTGCCTGCGCAGCGGCCGCAATCCCGTCTCCAAGGCGAATCCGTCAAGGACGACGCTCACCCCCAGCACCACGTAGGCGATCGCGTAATGGTCAGGAACTGACGGATGCAGGAGTGAACGGACCGCCCCCTCCAGCGCGAATCCACCGCCTCCGACGAAGATGCCGAGCGCGGCCAGAAACGACCAGAAGAAGCGCTCGCGTCCATACCCGAGTGGGTGGTCGTCATCCGACGGTCGGACGCTGCTGAGCACTCCGATCAGCAGGAACAGCTGGACTGCCACGTCGGCAGCGGATGCCGCGACCTGGGACCGGAGCGCGACCGACCCGGTGGCCCCTGCCGCAACGGCCAGCATCAGGGTTTCGATGCCATCCGCGCCCAACGAAGCCAGCACGCCTCGACGCGTCGTTCCACCGTCGGCCACCTTGGGCGTCGCTGCCGCCCCGGCGCGTGACGGAATCGTAGCCTCTCGCACCCTCGCCGCCCGTCAGCGCTTGCGCGTTATTCGTGCCACGGTGGAGCGGTCCTCAACCCTTCATGGCGTAGCTCACGGGACCGTTCGAGTAGTCGGTAGCAGCGAGCCAGGTGGCCGGGTAGCCGATCGGGGTCGGCGAGGCGCGCACCTTC
>DATJYY010000115.1:0-4538 GCA_035499395.1 Solirubrobacteraceae bacterium | reverse complement strand
GCTGAACGCACCAACGGGTGGCCGAACGTCACCCGCGGCGCGAACGTGATCAAGCGATCCAGCTCGGGGAGGCCCGCGGCCTCCCGACCGACCCCGAGGCTCGCGGCGGCGCGCCACAGCTGTTCAGGGTCGTCGTGCTGCTGGGCCGACGCGAGCAGCAACAGCGTCTGCGTCTCGTGCGGGAACGTTCTGACGCGGGCCAGGAAGCGCTCTTCCAGCCTACGGCCGAGCGGGAGCGGCTGCGGCAACGGCGAGCGACCCGCGAGTTCCTCCGCCGACAGCTCACCGCCCAGCTCGACCAACGCGAGCGGATTCCCGCCGGTTTCCGAGACGATCCGGTCGGCCGTCCTCTGATCCAAGTCGCCCACCGCGACTGAGGCCAACAGTTCCCGCGCGTACTCCTCGGGCAACCCGCCAACCGGCATCTCGGTCAGCCCCTCAAAGGCGGCCAGCCGCTCTCCCGGCTCTCGCACCGCGAACAACATCCCGATCCGATCGGCGAACAAACGCCGGGCCACAAAACCAAGCGTGTGAGCCGAAGCCTGGTCGATCCACTGCACATCGTCGAACACACACAACACCGGCCGCTTCGCTGCCGCATCAGCCAGTAGCGTCAACGTAGCCAGGCCAACCAAAAACAGGTTGGGGGCCGGACCGTCGATCAGCGCGAACGCCGACCCCAGCGCCTCACGCTGCCGACCCGGCAGCCGCTCCAACCGCCCCACGAATGGCACCAGCAGCTGGTGCAAGCCCGCGAACCCGAGCTCCATCTCAGACTCGATCCCCACGGCACGGGCGATCCGCATATCCGCGGCCGACTTGAGCGCGTACTCGAGCAAAGCGGTCTTGCCGATCCCCGCCTCACCCCGCAGCACAAGCACTCCGCTGAACCCCTCGCGCACCGCGGCAAGCAGATCATCGAGCTCCTGCTTCTCCGCCTCGCGGTCGACCAGCATCCTGATCGATCCTCTCATCCGCGATCGCCGCCACGCAAGCTCCGAGCCTCCGGTTATTTACTCGAGCTAGCGTCCGCGGCGCAGATCCTGCGAGCACCGCCGCGGCCCCCGATCGGTCCCAGTCCCGCGGAGCGAAGCCAGAAGACGCCACGAGTGGCCTTGCATCCGCAGCTGCGAGCGGACTGAGCGCCGAGCTGTGCGGCTTAGAAGGTCCCGGTAGTAACGGGGCTGTCGTTTCCCGCGGGGGCCTGCGCCGTCATCCTCGCCGCCTGCGGCTTCATCGAAACCCACCAGTCCCGTCAAGAGCGCCTCGAGCGAGGCAGGTCGGCGCGCCCGTTGCGTGCTGCGTGCCCGGTGCTTGTCGCGCTGCTCGGCTGCCTTGGCCTGCTCGCCGCCGGCTGCGGCGGGAGCTCGGCGCCGATCACTCAACAGCAGAAGGTTTCGAGCTACGTCGCCTACGCCGCCTGCCTGAACAAGCATGGAGTCCAGGTCGAGGCGGCGGGGCGCACAAGCGGGTTGGTGTGGGAGGCGGCCCCGGGCGTGCCTGGACCCAGGTCGCCGCAGGCCCGACGCCGCCGAGCGCGACTGCAAGGCGCTGGTGACCACGGGCTGGTACCAAGCCCCGTTGGCAGCCCAGAACGCGGAGAACTTGGCGCTGATGCTGCGCTTGGCCAAGTGCATGCGCGCGCACGGCGTCCCGAACTTCCCCGATCCGACCTCGAAAGGCCTGACGTTCAGCCCCTCGAGTGGGATCAACCCCAACTCGCCGGCGTTCCTGGCTGGACAGAAGCGCTGCCAGCGTGACAGCCTGACGCTTGGCGGAGGGTCCTGATCGCGCTGAGCGAACGCCCGCCGAGCTTCCCCCTCAACCGCCGCTGAGATCGCAATCACACCGATGCGCGAGCTCGCCACACCCAAGACGCCCGCCGCGGTCTTCACTCCCGGGGCCGATTGCCACGAGCTCGCAGCTGTGTCGCAGCGGCAACTCGGAGCTCCGCCGCCCTGGGGACACGATTGCGCAGGTGCGCGCAGATCCGCCGGCGTGACGGCGACCTAAAGCGCCGGGGCAGCATCCGCTACCGCCCGGCAGGGAGCGCTCGGGCGAGGCGTCCGCGTGATCGCGTTCCCGCCCGCGTGTACGCACCAGGTCGACACTGCGCTGGCCGGTGTCGATGGAGGTCATCGCTGGCGTCCTTTCTGGTCGCTTTGATCGGGGCAAGACTGCGGTGACGGATTCACTGGGGCGGCGACCGCTGCGCAAAGCGGGACGCGGCCTCGGACAAGCGGGCCGGCATGCACGCTGGCAGCCTCGGCGTTGCTCTCGACGGCTCGACGGTGGGCCGGCTTACATTCGGGTGGGGGACGTGAGCGATGGTCATGGGCTGGCACCTCCTGTCGAAAGGCTCCGCGATCACGCGCGGCGGTCGCTCGGCTTGAGGTTCGGGATCGAAGTCTGTTGCGGAATGCCGGACGGCCTGGACCGAAGCCCGCCCGCCGCCATCACCGCCCATTCTGGCTCTGTCGTTCGCGATCCCGGCGCCAGGATCGCGCAGGGACTCTGCTACCGCGTTGGGACCACGCACCAAGCCGAGGATCGATCGGCGCGGCGCTTACGGCCGTCGGATTACTGCCGATGAGCGGGCCAACGGGGGCTCAGCGAGCGACCCCAGGCGCTTCACCCAACGGGAATGGCGAGCCATGCAGGCGCAATCGGGCACGTTGCACCACCCGCCGCGGCGAACGCGTTCCGAACTCGCGCGCGATTAGGACGGCGGCGATCGCGAACATGACGGCGAGCATGATCGCGCTTTGCCCGATGCTGAATGCAGTGATCGCGGCGAGGTTCACCGGGCGCCCGGTGACCTCGGCAAGTCCGTAGCTGAGCATTGCGATTCGCAGTCCAATATTCACCGGGCCGGCAGGAAGCACCCGGCCGCCTCCCTGGGCGGCCATAACCAGCACCGCCGTACCAAGCGTCGCCGGAAGCGCGAAGGCCGCGAGGAAGCACGCGATCGAGCCAAGCCGGATCATGCGCGCCAGAGCCTGCCAACTCGCCACCCTCGCCAGGAACCTCGTCGGAGTCGAGAAGATCGCGAGCCCTTGGCGCATTCCCGGCCCGGAACGGACGCATCGTCGCCGCAGCGGGCGCAGCAACGCGAACGCGACCACTGAAGCGGCCATCATGATGGGCACGGCGATCAGCGCATGACTCTGGCACGTCGAGGCGACCTGCCGCAGCTCTCCTGGGATGCTCGGCACGGGCAGAGCTCCCTGGGCCAGCATCCACACCACCAGCGCCGCGCCGCACAGCGACTCGAAAGCCGTCTCGGGAACGGCGGTGGCGATCAGCGACGAATAGCGCGCGTTGTCGATCCGGCGCCGGACGAAAGCGAGCTTGACGAGGTCGCCGCCGCGGGCCGGCAGAAACCCATTGACCCCGGCGCCCGCAAACGACGCGGCCACCGCATCCCGACCCCGAAGCCCTTGGGCCTCCGGGAACGAGGCGCGCAGGATGTTGAACCAGCCGCGGGATCTCACCGCCATGGACGCGACCTCGAGGAGCGCGCCGGCGACCAGCCATCGCGCATCGAAATTGCCGGGGATGGCGTCGGAGAGGGAGAGCACCTTCCGAGGCTGCGACGCTGATGGACGCGTCCCCACACCGATCCGGCGTCGACTGCATACCGGCTGGTTACGTCAGACGCACAGGGCCGATGGCCGACGGGTGGCTTGTCGCGACGCCGCTGGCCGCTTACGAATCGGCTACCGCGCAGGCGGGGCTTCGGTGGCTTCGCGTGCGAGCGCGCCGCCCTCGCGCCAACGTAGAGGCTCAGTGTGGATCGGGCCCGGCCCACGTGGCCGCTATAGATCTTTTTGCAACTCGGAAAGGCGTTTGAGAATGGGTTCCTCTCGTCGCTGATCATAGGCTCGCGGGACCGGCAGGCATCGGATCGTCCTGAGCCGCCGCCGAGCCTCTCATGACCCGTTCGATGGATGATCGTCACCCGCCCGAACTGACCGCGAGGAGCCGTGCGCTTGCCACGGGCATCGGGTCCGGTCTGGGCCGCGAGGATGGCGGCGGGCTGAATCGGGTAAACGCCATTCACCGGCTGTGCACTCGATGATCGTGCGGGACGGCAGCGCGATGGCCTCGAGCGAGCGGCAGGCGTTGGGATGACGACCTGCTCCAGTTGTGGCGGGCAGACTCCAGAGGGGGACTTCTGCGTCCGCTGCGGCGCCCCGTTGGGGGCGGGCTTCTTGGGCCGCTCGCGTGGACGGTCGCAGTTTGCCGCGGCTCCCCACGAGCACGTGGCCGAGCCGGCGCTGGTCTCCACGCTGTTCCCGCGTCTTCCGCGAGACTCACGTGCAGGCTTTCGGCTCGCGCTAGGGCTCGGCACTACCGCCGTCATCGTGCTGGCTGCCCTCCAACTCTTCCCCGTTGCGCTGATCGCGGCCGCACTGCTGTTTCCAACGCTGGTCGTCCTGTATTTCGTCGACGTGAACGTCTACGAGGACGAGCCGATTTGGGTGATGGGATTGACGATCGGCTGGGGCGCCGTGGCGGGCATCGGGTTCGGTCTG
>DATJYY010000114.1:0-3744 GCA_035499395.1 Solirubrobacteraceae bacterium | reverse complement strand
CCTAGGCGCGCTGCGCGCCCTGTCGGCCGTCATCCCCGTCGAGCACCGAGCCGCGGTGATGTCAGCCTTCTACATCGCCGCATACGCCGCGCTCTCTATCCCCGCCATCATGGGCGGCGTCCTAGTTGGCCCGTTGGGGCTACGGTCCACCTTCGAGCTCTTCGGCCTCGCCGTCGCAGCGCTGGCGCTCGTCGTGGCGTTCCTGGCCACGCGCACCCGGCCGCCGACCCACTCGGCGCGTCGCCCACTCGCCTACGGAACGACAAGCTGAAGCGCGGCTCGGACCGGCTGCCTCAACATTTGGCTTGTGCCGATCACGCGAGCGGGGTGGTCGCCGAACCGTGACGACCGGTGGCCGCTTCAGCAGGAGCTCCATAAGCTCGCGGCCGTCGCCAACGTACTGCTGGTGCGGACGAATCTCGACAGCAGTTGAGATCGTTGGGGCGACACGACCGCTCCGCCGGCATTTCGACAGCGAGCCCGTCGCCTCGTTTCCTGGGCTGGTAATCCGCGGCTAACTCGGCGGCGCTAGCTCACCGGGCGGTCCAAGGCGATTCTGCAAACGCAGGGCCGCTTCCGCCTTGGGCGACAGCCGGAAGTGCTGAATCGCGAATCGGGACGCGACGCGACTTCCGAATTCGCGGAAAGCGACGATGCTCCGCCTTGGATGTAACTACGCTGCCGAGCATCGTCTCGGCGTACCACCGGCGACTATCCAGCTCGTTCGGTAGCCGTCGACTGCGGCCGCTATCGTCGCCGGCATGCCCGCAGGTGATCGTGTACGTGAACGGCGCAGGGCTGCGGCGCTCGCGCGCCACTACCGCGACGAGGAGGGCCTCTCGATCGCCGAGATCGCCCGCCGGATCGGACGCGCCGAAGCCACCGTCAAGGCCTATCTCTACGATCCCACCCGGGCGAAGGCCCGGGCGGTCAAGGCGCGCTACGTGGGCGTGTGCCGTGGCTGCGGCCCCGGTACGAGAGGTCGATACAAAACGACGGCTCGCCGATCGGCTGCTAGTGATCGGATGCGCCAGACAATTGCGCGGCCCCAGCGGTCGGCTCCATAAAGACGCGGCGCGATCCGCGTTTGCCAAGATTCGTCGGTTCGGCCGCTCAGTCGCTAGGAGCTAACCGCGATCGCCGCTGAGCGCTGGCGCTCGGGCGGGGACGGTCTCGATCTCGTTGTCGCGGAGCACAGCTGAGCCTTCGGGCACGAACGCGGCTATCACGGGTCGTTTGTCGGAGCGGCGGCGTGTGATCCGGGGTGGCTCTTGGCTGAGGTATTTGTCGCCCCACTGGCGCAGGGCGGCGAGCGCGATCCCTAGGTCGCGGCCCTTGGGGGTGAGTCGGTACTCGTAGCGCTCGGGCCGGTCGTTGTAGCGGACGCGGTCGAGGATTCCTTCCTGGACGAGACGGGCCAGTCGGTCGGTGAGGACGTTGCGGGCGATGCCGAGGCTCTCCTGGAACTGGTCGAAGCGGCGGAGCCCGAGGAACGCGTCTCGGATGATCAGCAGCGTCCACCGCTCGCCGACGACCTCGAGCGCACGGGCGATAGAGCAGTCCTGTCCTTCGTAGTCGCGGTTGAGCATGACGTCAGCTTAGCAACATTAGTTGCATCACGCAACTCACTCTGTTAGGGTGGCCCAGAAAGTTTCGTCACGCAACTGACTGGAGACTGGGATGCAGGCCCCGAACGTTCAAACAGAGGTAGAGGAAAGGCCACGGCCACTGCTCTACGCGGTACCGAATCCTGCGAAACGGAGGCGAGTCCTCCCGAATCGGATGGGGTACGCGCTGGCCGCGGGGGTGATCGGGCTAGGGCTGTTCGCTTCGGTCACGCCGTCGCCGCTCTACCGCGCGTACAGCGTGCTGTGGCACTTCTCGCCCCTGACGCTGACGCTGATCTACGCGACCTACGCCTTCGGTGTCCTGGCGAGTCTGCTGCTCTTCGGGGGCGTCTCTGACGATGTAGGCCGGCGGCCGGTCCTGCTCGGCGCGCTCGGCGCGCTGATGGCGGCGACGGTTCTGTTCATGCTCGCCGACTCCGCCGCGTGGCTGTTCGTCGCTCGCGGCATTCAGGGACTCGCGACCGGTGCCGCGCTGAGCGCGGCCAGCGCAACGCTGCTCGACCTCCATCCGCGCCGCGATCCGGCCGGCGTCGGTCTCACCAACGGCACGGCCGCGGCGGCCGGGATCGGCCTCGGCGCGCTCGTTTCATCGTCCCTCGTCCGGATCGGGTGGGAACCACGCGTCCTGCCATACGCGCTCCTGCTGGTTCTCATCGCAGTGGCGTTCGCCGGCGCCTACTGCATGCCGGAACCCGTGCACGAGCGCTCCCGCTTCAAGCTGACCGCCCAGCGCCCCCGCGTCCCCGCCGCCGTTCGCCGGCCGTTCGTGCTGGCCGGCCTGGCCGTCCTCTCGTCCTGGTCGATCGGCGCGCTCTTCTTCTCGCTTGGCCCCCAGCTCGCGCTGCAGCTGTTCAACTCGACCAACGTGATCGTGTCGGCCATCGGCATCGTCACCCTCGCCGCGTCGGCCGTGATCGCGCAGCTATTCACGGCGCGCACGCCCGCCTGGATCGCCACCAGCGTCGGCTCGATCGCCCTCGCCGCCGGAACGGGCCTGATCGTCCTAGCCGCTGCCAGCGACTCGACCGTCGCCTACCTCGCGGGATCGATCCTTGGCGGCGCCGGCTTCGGCGCCGCGTTCCTCGGTGGCCTGCGCGCGCTCGTCGCGGCCATCCCGCCCGAGCACCGCGCCACCGTCATGGCCGCGTTCTACGTCGCCGCCTACGCGTCGCTGTCGGTCCCCGCTGTCCTTGCGGGCATCGTCGTCACGCACATCTCGCTGCAATCGACCTTTGAGATCTTCGGCGGCGTCGTAGCCGCGATCGCGCTCGTCGTCGCGTTTGAAGCCTGGCGGACCCGCCCGGCGCGCGACGCCATCCCCGGTCAGGGCACGCGCGCGCGTCTGATGAAGTCATGAACGTCACCTGCCCTGGCCTGCCGCGGCACGTGACGCTGCGGGACGGCTGCGTTCTCGACGTGCGTCCGCTCGAACCGGCCGATCGCGAGTGGTTGGCGGCCGCCGTCCGGCGACTATCGCCGGACACGCGCTATCTGCGCTTCGCCAGCCCGAAGCCGCACCTGACCAAGCGGGAACTCGATTTCCTGGTCGACGTCGACCATCACATCCACGAGGCGATTCTCGCCGCCGACCCCACCAGCGGCCGCGGGATCGCGGTGGTCCGCTACGTCCAGGTCCCGGGCGAGCCCGGCGTGGTCGAGATCGCAGCGACCGTCGCCGATGACTGGCAAGGACGCGGGGTGGGGCCAGCCCTGCTGGCGCAACTCGCCCGGCGCGCCCGCGAAGAGGGTCACTCCGCGCTGCGCGCCACCGTTCTGGCGACCAACCGGCGCTCGATCGCCATGCTCCTCCGAGCGGGTTTCGCGCCGATCAAGAGTCAAGGGACCCTCCGTGAGTACCAGCGTCTGCTCACGAGCGCCGACGCCGATTGAGCTTCGAGCCTGCGCCCGAAATTCCGCGGGACGCGCCGACCCGGGAGCAATACCTCTATGACATGTATCGCGTCGAATCGGTGGGCGGTTACGACCGGGTCGTCGAGCGGCGTCGGGCCGTCGCGCTCGCGCGCCATTACCGAGAGGCCGAGGGCCTGTCCATCGCTGAGATTGCCAGTCGGCTAGGCCGATCGCCGGCCACGGTCAAGGCCTCTTTCTACGACCC
>DATJYY010000113.1:0-32891 GCA_035499395.1 Solirubrobacteraceae bacterium | reverse complement strand
GCTGTCAGCAATCGACCCTCGGTCTCGATCCGAACACGCTTGTAATCGCTGTAGCTCACCGGATACTCGCTATCGCACGTACGCACATACGAACAATATTTCGCATATGGGACCGAATGAGGTTAACATACGTCCGAGGTTGTGGTCAATAGAGCCCCTGAGCACGACACGAACCCGAGGGAGAACCAAATGGCCGACGACATTCCGAGCCTTGTCAACACCGAGATCCGAGGTCGCGTCGCGATCCTGACCCTGACCAACGAGCGACGCCGCAACTCGATCACGCTGCCGATGGTCGACCAGTTCGTCGACGCCCTCGCGCAGGTGGAGCGCAACGACGAGGTTGGCGCGATCATCGTCACTGGCGCCGGCGAGGCGTTCTGCGCGGGAGCGGACCTCCGCCACCTGAGCAAGGCATCGGGAGGGGATGCGGATGCTCAGGCTGCTGTTCGGGGCGTCTACGTCCTGTTCGAACGAATCTACGGCAGCAGTCTGCCGACGATCGCCGCCGTGAACGGCGCGGCAGTGGGGGCGGGAATGAATCTCGCGCTCGCGTGTGATCTTCGCATCGCCGCTGAGTCGGCGATGTTCTCGACCCGCTTCCTCGACCTCGGTCTACACCCCGGAGGCGGTCACACCTGGATGCTCAGACAGGCAGTCGGGCCACAGGTCGCGGCTGCGCTGGTGCTGTTCAACCAGGATCTGGCCGGCCGGGACGCCGAACGACTCGGCCTCGCCTGGAGCTGCGTCGCCGATAGCGCTCTGCTGACGAGGGCGATCGAGCTTGCCGAGGGCGCCTGCCGCGGCCCTCGACAGGTCGTCGAGGTCACCAAGCAAACTATCCGCGACATGCGCACCGTCGCTGAGTACGGGTCGGCGATCGACTACGAGATCGAGAAGCAGCTTTGGTCGGCCCAGCAGGACGCATTCAAGGAGCGAATCGCCGCTCGCACCCGGTGACGCGCGCGGTTGTGGACCTGGGCAATCGGTCATCTTCAGCGTGGCCTCCGGCAGCCTGGCGCCGGCAAGCTCGCTCGCCGAGGCGACGCGATCGATGTCTTCTGGATCCTCCGCGGCTATCTCCCCGTCGAGCGCGCCCCGGTTCTCGTCGGGGCGGTTGGCCATCGTGGTGCCGCGCATTGGCACGAGCCCCGGCTTCTGGGCGAGCAGCCACGGCCACCTGCGCCGGCGGGGCGCAGCAGTTGGCGCGACGACGAGATCCCGACGAGAACGCCCCGTCGCCTTGTAGCCTCTCGGCAGTGCCTCAGAACCATCGCACCGTTGACCGTGTCACGCGGATCCTCGAGGAGGTCGTCTACCGACCCGGGATGACGTTTGGCGATCTTGCTCGTGCGATCGATGCTCCTAAGAGTTCGGCCCACGGCTTCATCAATGGCCTCCTGGCGAAAGGGTGGCTGTATGAGACCGGCCGACGCTTCTACCTCGGTCCGGCCGTGTACGCATTGACCCTCGCCAGCGGTCACATTCGAGCCGGCTCGGTCACACACGCGGACTTGGAGAAGCTCCATCAGCAGTCCGGCACCGCCGTCTTTGTCGGGGTCTTGGCCGGTGACCACCTGATCTACATCGCCGAGGTCGGCAGCGACCCTGCCGCCGGTTTCGACGCGCGCTCAAACATTCGCCGAAGTCCGCTGGCGACTGCCGGTGGCAAGGTGTTGCTGGCCGCACGCTCGGACCATGAGCGTGAGGCATACCTCCGCCGGCTCGGTCCCGAGGACGCGGAGCTCGTGGCGAATTTCCTGGACGAACTCGACGACATTCGCAATACGCGGATCGCGAGCAACGTGCGACAAGGCGGCAAGCGATTCGCGCTTGCAACCGTTCTCCGCGATCAGTCCGGTGACGCCGTGGCGTCGATAACACTCGTCGGATCGGCTTCCGACATGCAGCCCAAAGAGGCGAAGCTCAGGAAACTGCTGCTGAGGAGCGTTGACTCCTGGCAAACGCGCTCGCTTGACGCCCGCGAACGGATCTAAGACGGAGCTACAGCTCGCATGGCTGCACGGACCGCCGCTACTGTTACGGGACGCTGACCTGCTCCGACGACTGGTCGCGGACGCACGCTCGCCGGCGTGGGGAGAGGCGTTCGGGCGACGCGCGAGCCGGGAATGGCGTCCGGCGACCGTCGTTCGGCGCTTTCGGCACCTGGGATGCCGCGCGCGGCCTCGCGCCATCACCCGGAGCTCACGTGAGACGGGCGTCGACACCGGGCCGAGGTTTGGGCAGTAACTCGATCTCACTGCCTAAACCCCGGCAATCGACCGCAAAATCCGAGGATCTCAGAGGACGCCCAGCGGATCCTCAACGGCACGATTTGCAGGGCTTTTCTGTTTCCAGCCCGGAATTCGCCCATAATTCGGGTCGGTGAGGTCCCCGGTTCAAATCCGGGCGCCCCGATAGAAACCTGGCCGTTTGCAGAGCTTTTATGGCGGATGGCTTGGCCGGTGCTCGGGCCTCATGGACGGAAGGAATAGGTTCGGGACCTCGGAACCCCGTCGACTTCTCGCGGAGAACCGCCTGCAATTCGGGAGGGACTTGCGCCGTTCGGGTTGGCGGCGATGGTCAGAAGGCGTCTCGGGCAGCGGAGGGTGGCGCGCTGGAAATCACTGCTCGTTCCGGTGTCGTTGCCGTGAACCCAGCGGGCGGTGGCATCCTTGCTGTCCAACCGCTGCCCAAACGCGATCGCCGCCCGGGTGTGCGTCTGCCGTGTGGCGGATCCTCCTGACCGGTTTGCTTTTCGTGCGTGTCGAGCGGCGAGCGTCGGGACATCGTCGCGAAGTAGGTATTGGATCGTCACGTGACGATCCCGTCGGTTTCGCTGCCGGCGTGGTGTCTCCGACTGGAAGCTTGACTACAGTCGCTACAGTGTAGTGATGGCCGCGAGGCAGCCGAAGACTCAGCCGTTCTCGATCCGCTTGGGTGAGCGCGCGAACCTGCTCGTTTCCGAGGAGGCGCGCCGGTCGGGGCGGTCGCGCAGCGTAGTGGTCGAGGAGCTCGCGGAGGAGGCGGCGAAGGCCCGGTTGCATCCCGGGATCGCGTTTCGGGGGCGTCCCCGCCGCGCGTGGGTGATCGGCAGCGGGCTCGATGTGTGGGAGATCGTCGAGCTGCTCGGCTCCTACGGCGATGACGTGGGGACGCTGAGCGCGGACCACCCGTTGCTGACTGAGCGGCACCTGCGCACGGCGCGTGCGTACGCGAACCAGTTCCCGGACGAGATCGCGGCGCTCTTGGAGGAGAACCGCCCGCCGTTGTCTGAGCTGATGAGCCTATACCCGTTTCTTCAAGGTCCCGGCAGCTGAGTCGCCACCATGCGACTGCTGCTCGACGCGCACGTGTCCGGGCCGCGCGTCGGCCGGCGGCTCGAGGCGAAGGGCCACGAGGTCCGCGCGCTCGATCAGGAGCCGGAGCTCGAGGGGCTGGACGACGATGAGGTGCTGTCCATTGCGTGCGTCGAGGAGCGCATCCTTGTGACTCACAACATTCGCGACTTTCCCGCCATCCTGCGGGAGTGGGCGGCGGCGGCGCGCTCGCATACGGGCGCGATCCTCGTGTACGGGATCGACCACCGGGAGTTCGACGTGCTCGTGCGCGGGATCGAGCGGTGCCTGGAGCTGTATCCGGACCCGGGCGGCTGGGCGGACCTGGTGCTCGTGGTTGATCGTGAGTTCGCGCGGGGCTAAGTCCGGCTGGTTCCGCCGCTTCAAAACCGATCGATGTTCACAGGATTCTGTGAGTTGTTGTCATTTCTGGTGGGCTCGGCTCCACGCCGACGGATCGCCGGGGCCACCCCGCTCGTGGCGAAAACCGGGGACGTTCCGGCTCGGACGTTCCTGAGCCGGGCTTAGACGCCGGAGGTCAGCAGATGTAGGTCGAGGTGCGCTGGGCATTGGAGTCGGGGGATGGCGGGTCTCGCAAATTGCGATTTCACGCGCAGGTTTCCGTCCGAAGCGTCGCGATCATTCTCGTGTGGCTGTCGTCGACGTGCCGTACGAGATCGACCTGCGCGAGGTCGCCCGCTCGGTCGGCAAGAGCACGTACGACCGCGGCGCGGCGTACGCGCGCAAGCACAGGGTGCTGTCGCTCGAGTGGGACGAGGATGAGCTCGCGATGACCGGCAAGGTTCTGGGCACCGGTCTGTACACGACCACGGTCCGGTTCTCCGATCTCGGCGACGGGATCGAGTTCGACTTCGGGGAGTGCACCTGCCCGATCGGGTTCGACTGTAAGCACGTCGCGGCGGTGGCGGTGATGGCCGCCGGAAGCGCGACTCCGCAGACGCGTGGCGACGACGCGGTAAAGGGCGCTGCGAAGCCGGCTCGCGAGGTGACGAGCGAGTCTCGGCCGCCTTCGTGGCAGGAACGGCTGCGGCCGCTTGTGAGCGCGCCGAACAGCACCACGGTCGGCAGTCCGTTGGCGGTGGAGTTGTCGGTCACGGCCGGCCACTACGGGCGCGGCCAGCGACTGCAGGCGAAGCTGATGCGGCCCGGTGCGAGGGGTGGATGGGTCAACGGGTCGCTCTCATGGAACCGACTCGAGCCGTGGGATCACCGCGACCTACAGATACGCGAGGACCATCTGGCCCTTGCCCGCGAGCTCAAGGCGCTGACGGCGGCCCACGGCGCTGGCCGGTACATGTACGGCTACGGCGGCCAGGACAAGCTGCTCGATCTGACCGATGTCGATGGCGGGCGGTTCTGGTCGTTGCTGGAGGAGGCCGAGGCGCTCGGGATCGTGCTGCTCGACAGCGACCGGCGCGGCGTCGAGGTTCCCCGCTACCGGACGGCGGAGTTGCTGATCGACGTGACGGTCGGCGGCGACGGGGCCGCCGAGGTCAAGCCGGTTTTGCGCGACGACGCCGCTTCTGCGACCGCCAGGCGGATGCCGGTGCTGTTCCTCGGGGTGAGCGGTCACGGCCTTGTCGTGCACGAAGTGCCTGACGTGCCGACGGACAGCGAAACGAGAGATCTGCGACTGATCCGCCTCAGCCGGCCAACCCCGGAACAGCTCCGGTTGATGGTGCTCGGTGGCGAGCGGCTGACGGTTCCGCCCGGCGAGCTCGCAGCGTTCGCGACCGAAATCGCCCCGGGGCTGCGGAACATCGCTCCAGTCGTGTCCGGCGACGGGTCATTCACGACGCCGGAGGTATCACCCCCCGCGCTCGTGCTGAACGTCAGCCACCAACCTGGGCACGTCACGTTCCTTGGCTGGCAGTTCCGCTACGTGGTGGGCGATCGCACGATCGAGGCCGATTTGGTCACCTCCCATGGTGGTGACCCGGCGGCAGCGATCCGTGACCGTGCAGCCGAGCGGGCGCTGCTCGACGAGCTCGACGTTGATCGGCCGGCGCTGCGGGATCTAGGCGTGCTGGACGTGGGTGGGCGACCCGCCCGCGGCACGATCGTGCTCGAGGGTTTCGACACGGCACGGTTCGTGGCCGACGAGCTGCCCGTGCTGACAGCGGCGTTGGAGGTCACGGAGACGGGTGAGCCGATCGACTACCGTGACGTCGCCGACTCGCTGCGGATCGAGGTTTCGACGACGGAGCAGACCGGCGGAGAGCAGGATTGGTTCGACCTCGACGTCACGATCACAGTCGCGGGTCACAAGCTTCCGTTCGCGGTCGTGTTCGCCGCGCTCGCGCGCGGGGAGACGCGCCTGCTGCTCGACGATGGTGCGCACTTTTCGCTGCTGGCGCCCGAGCTCGATGCGTTGCGTGGGCTGATCGCGGAAGCCGAGTCGCTCGGTGACGGCTCCCGGCCGGGGTCGCTGCGAATCAGTCGCTACCAGGCGACGCTGTGGGACGAGCTGGTCAAGCTCGGCATCGTCGGTAGACAGGCGCAAGCGTGGCAGCTGCAGCTCGAGGCGTTGCGCGGGCTCGACGGGCTCACTGACCACGACCCGGCGGCCACGTTCGCAGCTTCACTGCGCCCATACCAGCTGGACGGATTCAAGTGGCTGGCGACGCTGTGGGAGCTCGGACTCGGCGGGATCCTGGCGGACGACATGGGACTCGGCAAGACCATCCAGGCGCTGGCGCTGGTAACCCACGCGATCGAGGCCGGAGCCGACAACCCGTTCCTCGTCGTCGCGCCGACGAGCGTCGTCCCGAACTGGATCGCCGAGGCGCGACGGTTCGCGCCGGACCTGGCCACGCGTGCGATCACCGACACCCACCGCAAGCTCGGCGCGACGATCGCGGACACGACGGACGGCGCGCAGCTCGTCGTGACCACCTACACGCTATTGCGGCTCGACGCCGACGTGTTCGCTTCGAGAGCATGGGCGGGGGCGCTGCTTGACGAGGCGCAGCACGTCAAGAACCACAGCGGCAAGACGCACCAGACCGTTCGCCGCGTCGAAGCGCCGTTCAAGCTGGCGATCACCGGCACGCCGATGGAGAACAACTTGACCGAGCTGTGGGCGCTGCTGTCGATCACCTCGCCGGGACTGTTCCCGGACCCGAGGAAGTTCACCGAATTCTGGGCACGGCCGATCGAGCGCAACGGGGACAAGGAGCGGCTCACCATGCTGCGGCGGCGGATCCGGCCGCTTGTCAAACGGCGCACGAAGGAGCTGGTAGCGGCTGAGCTGCCGGCCAGACAGGAGCAGGAGCTCGCGGTCGAGCTACACCCGCGGCATCGCAAGGTGTACGACACCCACCTGCAGCGAGAGCGCAAGCGCATTCTCGGCCTGCTCGACGACTTCGATCGCAACCGCCTGACCGTGCTGACCGCGATCACCAAACTGCGGCAGCTGAGCCTGCACGCCGGGCTCGTCGACACCGCCAACGCGAGCACGCCGTCGGCCAAGATCGACGAACTGATCGAACAGCTGGCCGACGTGATCGGGGGCGGACACCGGGCGCTGGTGTTCAGCCAGTTCACGGGCTTCCTCGCGACCGTGCGCGATCGCCTCGAGGCCGAGGCGATCGAATACTGCTACCTCGACGGCAAGACGCGCAACCGCGAGAAGGTGCTCGGCGCCTTCAAGCAGGGCCACGCCCCGGTGTTCCTCATCAGCCTGAAGGCCGGCGGTGCCGGCCTCAACCTGACCGAAGCGGACTACGTGTTCGTGCTCGACCCGTGGTGGAACCCGGCCGTCGAGGCCCAGGCAATCGACCGCAGCCATCGGCTCGGCCAAACGAAGCCCGTGATGGCCTACCGCCTCGTGTCCCGCAACACGATCGAGGAGAAGGTCGTAGCCCTGGCGAAGCGCAAGGCAGCGCTGTTCACCGGCGTGATGGACGACGGTGATCTGTTCTCCGGACAGATCACCGCTGCCGACATAGCCGGCCTGCTCAGTTAGCTCGGCCGCCATCGGTGGCGGCGACTTCCATCGGTCGCACTGGCCGGCGCGTCTGCTGGTGGGAGCGATCGGGAAGGGCCCGCGACCCGCTCGGCTGTCACTTGTGTCGGAATTGGGCAGCAACTCAATTTCGCTGCCTGAACCCCGGGAATCCACGGCAATATCCGAGGATCAGAAGGAGGTGCCGGGGAACTACAACAAGATGATTTGCAGGGCTTTTCCGTGTGCGGGTCGGATTTCGCCCATAATTCGGGTCCGCCTTCCGCGGCCAGGTTGGCGCCGCGGTGTTGATCGACTCGCCGCTTCTGCCTCGCGGCGGCCGGGCTGAGGTTGTGGGTGATCTCGTGGCCGGGCTCCGAGGGCGCGATCCGGACTCGGCTCTGCGCGCCTACTTTGCCGGTTCGTTCTTTGGTCCTTATGACGATGCTGCCACCAGGTCGTGGATCCTCGATCAGAGCGTGCTGACCGAGCCGCATGTGACGAGCTCACTCTGGGAGGAGTCTCTTGTCAGCTGGGACGACGAAGCGGCCTTGCGCGAGTGTCATGTGCCAGTTCTCTACATCGACGCCGGTACTCGCAACGCCGACCTGGCGCGCGCCGTCGAGCTGTGTCCGGGGCTGATGATCGCCAGGACGATCGGCTCTGGGCATTTCAGCCCGCTCGTGGTCTCGGAGCAGGTGAACGCCGTGCTCGACCGTTTCCTCCGCCTCTAACTTGGCGGATGACCTAGAGCATTGAGGATCCGTTGGGGGCGCCCGGCTGCGCTCAACGAACCCTCGCGGCCGGTCCAGCAGCGATCGAGGTCACGTCGCAATACCCCGCGAGGAGCAAAGCAAGGCTGACGCTCCCTAGCGAGGTGTTCCTGCTATTCGCAAGTGGGCATCAGGTGCTTGCTGGCGGGTGCCGGTTGGCTGCTAACGGCCAGCGCCGCGAGTGGCGGCCGCAGGATTCGACTCCACGCTCGATCCGCCGTCCCGTTCTGCGGTGCCTGCCTGCACGACTCGTCGTCAACTGGGGCCCGCTGCGACGCGGAGGACTTTCTTCCGATGAGCGCCGGCGCTTGAGCAGAAGCTAGTCGCCTACGTTTCGTTCGGTCAGAAGCCCGGCGGCAGCCGCGTCCGGACTGCCTCTGCCAGCTCGTCCATCTGAGCGACGAGCAGCTCGGCGGTATCGATCTCGCGTGTGGTCGCCTCGCGGTCCGCTCCTTCGAGCGCGGTCTGGAGTCTGGCGGCCTCGGCGCCAACCTCAACAAGTGCGACGTAGTCGTGCTCGGTCTCGGCGAACGCGGCGGCGCGCTCAGGCTCGCCGCCGACGAAATCGCTGCTGGCCGTCTGATGGAGAGCGGCTCGCAGCTCGACGAACGCGACGAGCAGTCGCTGACGGTCACGTTCTAATGCGGCGGCGAGCGCGCTGGACCATGGCAAAGCCATCGCCCCACGATGCCAGCGCGGTCGGTCAGCTAACCAGGCGCTCGACAGCTTGGCGCCGAGCGATGATCGCCTCGGCCGCTTCGACGACCATCGGGTGCTCGCCGGCCACGAGTTCCCGAAGCCGCTCGTCGGACATCGCATCCACGCGCGCTAGCGCGTCAGTGACCCCGGGGCTCGGGTCGATCAGCTCAAGAGCTCGCTCCGGTGGTCGCTGGTTCATGTAGTCAGCTTACCGCTCGCTATAAACGCTCGCTGGTGTGCAGGGATTTTGTGTTTGCAACCCAAAGTTCGCCCATAATTCGGGTCGGTGAGGTCCCCGGTTAAAATCCCGGCGCCCCGATGTAAAAGGCGATTTATGACTCGGGGCGTGAGGTGTGCGTCGAGTTCATCGTTGAGCTCGCGAACCGGTTTGCGCAGCACGAGGATCGTCTGAAGCGACTGGAGGAACAGGTACGCCAGGACTCGCGCACGAGCTCGCGGCCGCCGTCGATGGGTCCGCCCAAGACGCGGGAGGAGCGGCGGGCGGAGGCGCGCGCGAAGGCCAAGGAACTGATGCGTCGCGAACGCGAGTAGCGCACGGATGGCGGGGAGCCCGGACACCAGGGCGCCGGTCGCGAGCACAAGCCCTCCGATCAGGTCGATGAGATCGTCGATCACTATCCGGAGCAGTGCGGCAACTGTCGAGCACGGTTCGATGAGGAGCAGCGTTGGCCGGGCGGTCGGAGCGGCCGGTTCGGTCGTCGCCAGGTCGCTGAGTTGCCGCCGCTCGGCTCAGGACGGATGCGATGTGCTGAGTCGCTCTGTCGTCGTGCTCGGCTCTGTCCGCGAGGAGCGGCTCGTCCGGGTGTTCGGCTGGCGAATATCTGGGGAGAGGTGGGCTTGCCCGCGGTCGGTGCATATGGGTGGTCCCGGGGTGTTCGTCGCCCTGCGGCTGGATTGTCCGTGGCTAGGCGGCGCAGAACAGGGTGTTGAGCGCCTGCACCGGGAGGTAGTCACCCCAGGAGTCGTATGTGCGGCCGTTGGTGAGCAGCACGGCCACGCGGCTACCGTCGCTGCTGACCGCGACCTCGGCCATGTAGGCGGTGATGGCGCCTCCATGTGTCAAGGCACGCGTCTCGCAAGTCGTGCTAATGCCGGTCCCGAGTCCGTAAGACGCGAGCGCGGGTTGTTCGATCTGACGCAGGTACGGCCTTGAGACGATGCGTCCTTGCACGAGCGCGACGAGGAAACGGGCTTCGTCGGGTGCGCTTACGACGACTCCGCCCGATGCGGCGAGCGCTCCCTCGCCCGCGCCTGCATTTGGTCGTGCCGTTCCGCCTGACTCGATGACATAGCCGAGGGCGTGGGGTCCTGCGATCGCTGCGGTCGGGTCATAACCGGCGCTGGTAAGCCTGAGGGGGCTGATGATGAAGCGCCGGTAAAGGTCGACCAGCGAGGCGTGGCCGGCTTTCTCCGCGATCGCGGCTGCCGCCTTGTAGCCGATGTTGGAGTAGTGGTAACTGGTTCCCGGTGCGAACAGCAGCGGGATCGCGGCCGCGACGCGGATCTCGAAGGACGGTGCGATCGTGATGGCCGGGTTCTTCGCCGCCGCCCGGCCGAGTGCGAGGACCTCACGGCGAAGCGTAGGGTCGTGGATCCGCGCAAGCCAGTAGCTCGGCCTCGCATTGATGTCGTTGTCGTCCACGATCCCGCTCGTGTGGTTCAGCAGCTCCCGGATCGTGATGCGGTTGCCGTCGGGAAACGTGCTCGGAAGCCATTTTGCGACCGTGTCGTCGAGGCTGAGCTTGCCCTCTTGCGCGAGCTTCACGACAACGGTCGCGGTCCACAGCTTGCTGACGCTTCCGATGCGGCTTCGAACCACCGGTGTCATCGGAACGCGACGGGCGACGTCGGCGAAGCCGGCCGCACCCTCCCACGTGCCGTGCGGCCCTGACACGTACGCGGCGACCCCGGGGGCGACCCGGAAGCGCCCAGCTACGAGGGAGTCGAGCACTTTCTGCAGCTCGGGCCGCTGCGGCGGCCTCGCCGAGCTGCCGCACCCCGCGAGCAGCCCACACGCGAGGGCTAGCGCCACCTTCATGGCAGCAGTCTCCTCAAGTCGCCCTGGCAGGGAATCCGTGATCGCGCGTAGATCGCGGGGGGCGAATACTGGTCCAGTCATGACCAAGCGCCTAGAGACCCGGCATCGTTCCTAACCCAGTGCTGGACGTGCGGCACCCGCTTTCGCTCGCGGCGACGAGAATCCGCCACACGACAGAGCCCGCATTGCTCTGCGCGGGCTGCGCGACGCGACATCTCGCTTGGAGGTCAGCGTCGGGATGGCGGCTCGATGCGGCGGGCGATCCGCCGCAGCTTCTCGTCCAGCGTGAGTAGCGTCGAGCCCGTTGCGACGGCGGTCGCGAGCGACATCGCGTCGGGGAACCGCAGTGACGGACGCTCGGCCCGAAGCGCTGCTGCGCGGCGAGCGATTGCGCGATCGATCGGGACGACCGTAATGCCCGCCGAGTCGAGGAACTCATCGACGGTCGCCTCGGTGCCTTGCTGCAGCGGACGCACGATCGTCTCGATCAGGCTCGCAGCAGCGAAGTAGATGGCGACGAGCAGATCTCCCGGAGGGGCCCAAGGAAGGCTCGCGACCGCGGACAACACCCCAGCGCCTACGGCCGCCGCTAGTGTCACGCGCGCCGTCAGCTCCCAATCGGAAGCCCGGTCCCCCCGAGCTCCCTCACGGCCAAGTACGTGCGGCCACCGCATCACCTGGAACCACACAAGCGCAGCTGTGCAGTCCGACGTGAACTCCCACACGGCAGCGAGACCGGAGTGGAGCAGAGCAAGTGCCGGCACCCGGGTAGACGACAGTCCTCAGATCGCGACCGTTACCACGATCGCCGACCCTGCGACCAAGACGGTCGCCATCGTCAACAGGCCGAAAGCGGTTGTCTGTAGACGTTGGGGCATACAAGCCTCGAGACGCTCACGGTAGATCGCCTGCCCGTTGCGCCACGTCAGGACGGACAGGGTTGCCATCGCAACCGCGATAACGACGCCGAGCACAGGCAGATGCCCGACAAACGCGGCGCGCGCGATCAGCACGCCGCTCGCGGCCATGGTCAGGGCCGATCGCGTCCACGCGAGCGCGGTACGCTCGCGCGCCAGGCCGGGGTCGTCCCTATCGGGCGGCGGTGTGGCGGTTCCACCCGTCGGCTGAGACTGCGGGCGATTCAATGGACCAGTCGGTCGACCACCGCCAGGATGCCGCCGCATACGGCGATCACCGCGATCCCGCCCGTGAGCACACGAGGCATCCACGAGTAGCGCAGTGGCTGCCGCAGTCGCATCGCTCGCTCGCTGTCCTCCCAATGAAGGTAGCTCGCGAGCGCGAGCGCCGCGCCGAGCACGATCAGCGGCACCGCGATTATCAGCCGCAGTCCGTGCAAATTGAACTTCAAGAACTGCGCCGCCGCCAGGCCGGCCGCGATCAGCGCCAGCGCGGTGCGGTTCCAGGCCAGGAATGTGCGTTCGTTGGCGAATGTAAACCGCGGATCGGGGTCGCTCCCGGTTTGCTCAAGACGCCGCTCACGGCGCGCGCTAAAGCTCAGCCACCGTCGCAGCAGAGGTCCCTCGCGCTCCGGCGGCTCGTCGCGCCCGGCAGTTTTCGGCCCAGTGGCGCAGGCGTTCGAGCTCTCGGTATGCGGTTCAGACCGGCTTTCGCCCATCACCGGGATTCTGCTACCTCTAACGTCGGGACGACGTGGGACGCGTCCATAAGGTCGGGCCGGGCCGAAGTCGGGCCTAAGATGTCCCGGCGGGTGTGTGCTCGAGCAGCCGCTGGGGCATCGCTTTGCGGTTCACCTCACACCCGCCGGATCGACACGATCCGTCCGCCGTCGATGTCCCAGACGACGCTCTAGTCGTCGAGGCGCGGGCCTGGCCCTCAGTTCGGCCCAGACGTGCGTGTTTCCTCCCGCGTCCCCATGCGAGCGAGAGCGCCTCAACGATGTCAAGCCCACGAGGAGTGTCGCCGACGCCCGTGCGGACAGATGCCCCCTTGTCCTCATCCCGACCTCGATCCGCACAGGCCCGCAGCGGCTGCTGACCCGCAGCTCGATCGCGCAATGACCGTGAACGACCGCGTTGTTCATCAGCTTCGACACGACCGTTTGGTGTCCGCGACCGACCTTCTGGGCATTTCCCGAGCTCCTGGAGCATGATCTCGTCGAGCGCGTCGAGTGCTCGTCGGCACCGGCACCGTTGGGATCCACTCGATCATCGAATTTTTCGCGGCGCTCGTCGTCTTGCAGACCTTTCGCGCGGAGCAGACCGGTCGTGGCGGTGGCGAGCGCGAACAACGGGCCTTGCGGGTGATCGGCATGACGTTCTTTCTCCTCGCCGCTTACATCGTGGTCGATGCGGGTTACACGCTTATCACCGCGAGTCGGCCGGGGGTCAGCGTGTCGGGTATCACGCTGCCGGCCGCCGCGCTGCTGGTCTTGCCTACGCTGTCCGTCGTCAAGCGAAGCACCGGCAATTGCCTGGGAAGCGGCATGCTCTTGGCTGACGCCGCCGAGTCGTTCGTCTGCGCGTACCTGGGCCTCGGTCTGAGTAATGGTGATGGGTGAGACGCATTAGGAGGTTTGAGGTCGAGCCTGCGCTCGGGCAGGCTTTGTTTTGCGCCCTCGGCCAGTTTCGAGCGCTGCCGCGCACGCGCAGTGCTCTGGTGGCGCGCGGCCCGGTGGGCGCGCCTCCGTCAGATCTAATATCCACCTGCGTGTCCTCGAGTGCACCCACCGCGCTCACCCTCCGGTGCTGATCGGCAACATTGCTGCTCGCCGAGCAATATCTCGAACGCGCCGACGTCTGCGCTCCCGGGTCCAACGGATGGCGACGCCAAGCGTAGTCCTGGCGATGTTGTCAGCGGTATGTCAACTCGCCTCGACAATGCGAAGGAGAGGTGCTAGTGACACTACTTTGAGCCAGCATGATGATCACGATCAAGACCCCGGTTTTCGGAGGCATGTCGGGCGACGCAATCGCGGTGTCACCCGAATGGCTCGGGCCGGCAGACCTGAGCGCGTTGGCAGCCATGAATCGCTCATATTGGGCCAGGAGCCGCTGCTACCCGTTTCGCGCGCGATAATCGTCGGTTACGACGGCACCGCGCTCGGGCGCAAGGCCGTTGTGGAAGCTGGATTACGAGCCTGGCCCACAGGCTGCGTCTTTGTGGTACATGCCTATCGGTCGCCTCCTGGGTACCTTGGCAGTCCGTACACCGAGCGCCGGGTGGGCGCCGCTCGAGCCGCGGGCAGGCGACTCCTCGAGGATCTCTTTGGTGCCCACGGCCTGCCGGATGTCGAGTACATCCCTGAATTGATATCTGGTCGCCCGATGGAGGCGATCGCGCGGGTAGCTGCTGCCCGTGACGCCGACGCGATTGTGATCGGAGCGCGCCCGACCGGACGCGTCAGGACAATTCTTAACGCAGTGTCGCGCCGGCGACTACTCACCCCCGCGGTTCCCGTCATTCTGATTCCGGAGGCACGCGACCGGCCCCGCGGCGACGGCGGCGCCGCGGCGGATGAGGATTCCCCGACCCCTCCGATCGACGCGTGGTGGTGACGCGCGCCGGCGGAACGATGAGCGGGTGGAGGACGAGTCACTTCGCGTCCGCGCGTATGGTGCCCGCAGCGTGTTCCGCCGACGACGTATCCTAAGACCTACGAGTCGGCGAAGGAGCGGACCACCCCCGGCAAGTGCCCTGGCGGCGTGGGCGGTCGCGTCGCCACGTGCTACTCGCCGAGCGAGCCAAAGTGATCGATGATGCGCTCCGCGTACCACTGTGGCCAGGGCATTTCCGGGCTCGTGGTCGTGTAGTCCTTGTCGAGCGAGACCAGCATCCACACGAGCTCGCTTCGTACCGGAGTCGTTCCCAATATCTGGGGCAGCTCCGAGAGGTCGAGCAGCCATTGTGCATACCACGACGCCCAGTCTGGATCGTCGCCATCGACGATCCGGTACACGAGATGATGCGTCTCGCCGGCCTCGTGTAGGAGAGCGGCGACGCGTTCGGACTCATCGTTCATGGTCAGAGTCTCGCGAATCCGAGCTTCCGTGCGCAAGCGCCCGGTCGGCTGGCTCCCGGGGCCGGCGAACGCGGACTGGCGCTGTTCCTGCCCATTGTCGCCGTGGCGCGGTCAGTATTGGCGCTGGGTGGTGCCTACATCGATGGACTCGGAGACTCGACACTATGAAGGGAGGAACCCGGATGACCGCGGCAGGGACAGTCGCGCTGGACTACGACGGCCGGCAGAACCGGCAGGGCGACTTGAGCGGTGTGCCGCTCGCGGATGACCTCCGGTTTACCGGGCCGGTCGCGAGCTTCGACACCGCCGAGGGGTACCGGGCGATGGCGCGCGAGCGGGCCAGGCGGTGACGAGCTTCGCGGTCCGTCGGCAGTTCGTGGACGGGAACCAGGTGTGCTCGATCATCGACTGGGAGATGGCGATGCCGGGGTGGGGCGTCTGACCCGCGAGGTACTGGGAGAGATACTCGGCGCTCAGCGACCCTCGGTGACTATCGCCATGCAGCGGCTGCAGCAACGCCGACAGGTAAAACGGACCCGAGACGGCGGCTATCTACTGATCGGCGATCCGGCGGACTGGAACAGCTGGACCGACACCGATTCCTAGGCTCGCCCGGCCACCTGCGCGAGTAGGCTGTGAATCGACGCTCTTTCTCGCCTCTGTGCGTCGACCACCGCCGTGTAGGCCCAGCGTGCCGCGAACATATTGGTGACGCCTTGAAGCGATTGGACTGCCGGCCGATCGTTCCGCGAGGGCTTTCTCTGTTCCGATATACGCGGCGGCCCAGGCTAACGCCGGGACCGACGTCCATGACGCAAGCCATAGAAGCCGAGCGGCAACGCCTCGATCTGACCGTGCTTCACGGCCGCGTCGAGCGCTCGGTCGAACCCGGGTTCGTGCCAGTTCCTTGCCCCTGCCTCTCGTCTGAGGACATCGCGCTGGAGCACGCCATACCGAGCCAGCGCATGCACCAAGCGCTTGACCTCGGCCCGCAGGACGGCTTCATCGTGTCGCGGATCCGAACACGCGGATGCGCGCCCTCCGCCGCCTGAGTCGTAGTGTCGATTACCTGCCATGGTCACACCTACCTATTTGCTCTTGATTATGCCCCGAGGCGACGTTCAGGTCACTGCGAACAGTTGGCTGGGACCAAGGTTTGTTGGCGCCCTGACATCGATTATCTAGCCGTTTCATCTCGTCCCAACCGGGGGTGGCGGTCGCTGCCTACTCGACACGACTGGCCTAGCGCAGGTCGTGCGATGGCTCGTCATGACCGCACATGTCGCGCGGATCGTTGACTGTTCGAACGAAAACAACGGCCGATTCAGATGTCCCTGCCTTGGAATAGATATGTGTAAGGACCTCATCGCTCCTAACCGGAGAAGGAGGACGTCACGCGCTCTTATCAGCATCACGACGGCGTAGAGAAATCACCACCACGCCGAGGAGAGGGCGGCCAGTTGCCCAGCGATCGTCGCGAAGGCTCGCGTCGGCCTGAAGTCCCGACGGGGCCGCGGGGGCCGCGACCGTCCGGGTCGTCGCCGGCAGGGCAATGCGACCACGCGCACATCCTCGCGACGGGAGAACGACACGCCGGATCGGACCAGCCGATCGCGGCCCGAACCGCCGCCGTCGAGGAGCCAGAACTCGAGCGCCAGGGACGTGCACTCGGTGCCTCCGGCTGGCGCTTCCTGGTGTTGGGCCTGATCGCGGCACTACCAGGCGTCGCGCTCGTGGTTTTCACCGACGGTGTTGCAATGGCGATCGGGATCGCGGCATTGGCGCTGGCGGGATGTCCCGCCGTCGTCGGTGTAGGACTACTGCTCTCGAGCCTCGTCGCTCGCTGGTCGGCTCGACACAAGCTGTTTGCATGACGGCGGGCCGGTCAGCGCACCGCCACACCGCGCTGGGGCCACGGCCCGGCTCGGCTCTCAGGGCCGGCATGGGAACGGTCGTAGCCGCAAGCGCAGCCCCGTACGGCTACACGCTCACGATCTGGAGTTGCGGAGCGGTGCTGATCGATTACCGCGGCAAGCCGAGCGTGGGCGACGTGTTCCTGTTCCTGGCCGGGGCGGTGCTCGGGTTCAGCACGCTTGGTCTGCTCGCACAAGGCCCACTCGCCAACCGTCGGTCAATCGATCGTCGCCGTGACCGGGTCATCGCCGGCGCGCTCGACTGGGCCGCCGTCGGCGCGGCGGTCGGGATTGTCGCGCTCTTGGCAAACGTCCACGGTTGGGTGGCATGGCCCCTAGGGTCGTTTGTCGGAACGTTGGTGTATCTGGCCGGCGCCGGCCTCCAGCTTGGTCTCGTCGCGGCGAATCAGAGGACTCTGACGAACCGCTCGTCTGGCGAGGGTGGCGGCTCGGACGCTTGCGCGCCAGCCGAGTCTCCCGCGGCGATCGTTCGCCGAGGAGCCCTCGACGGACCCGGCCCGGGCTGAGACGATCCGGCGTCGCCGCGAGCGAGGGCCGACGGGCAATTATCGACCGGGACCACCCGTGAGCTACTCCGCGTCCCGGTCTGCCTCTTGCGACGGCAAGGCGTACAGGGCCTCGAGCTCGTCGATCTGGCGGCCGGCCGGCGGCATCAATAGCGGACTCCCGGTTCTGAGCTCGATCATGCGGCGGTTGGCATAGTCCATTTCGGCCCAGGTTTCCCGCAGCCAGACGATGATTCGGCTCGCGTGGGAGGTGACTTCTCTTCGCATGGTTACCTCGTCTGGGGCACTGATTCAGTGTTTGCAAACACTCGCTATCCCGGAGTCATCTCTCGTTCTCCTTCAGCAGTTCTCGCGCATGGCGTAGTTGTTCATGGAGCGCGGCGACATCGCGGCCGTACAGCGCTGACGTCGCGTGACTCACCAGGCGCTCCAGGGACGCGACGCCACGAGCCGAAACCCGCTCGGTTCGCAAGATGGTGCCGAGTTCCCGCAGCTCGTCGGCGACTTGTGCGACGACCCGCGGCTCAAACAGCGGCGGGACGAGCCGCGCGCGCCCCGACCGCGGCGCGCGGGCATCACGAGCCATCTCCTCCAGGCTCCGTGCCAGCGCAGCGCGGTTGCGTTCGGAGACCAGCCGGCGACGCTTCCGCTGCACGACCGCGACCGGTAGATCCTCGCGTCCTTCGAGAATCACATCGGTCACGCGGTCGCGCAGCGCCTGAATCCGCACCGCGAGGAGCAGGCTCAACATCACCAACACGCCGCCCGCGCTGCACGCCAATGACGATGCCCACCGTCCACCCTCGGCGCGCGCGATCCCGCTGCCGACGAACACCGCAGCCACGTGATTCCACTGACGAGCGGCGCAACGGAGAGCCTCGGTGGCACGCGCCAGCGGATGATCGTTCGCGAGACCGACGAGCTGGTCCCGGTCCGGCCACGGTCGCCGAGCAAGCAGACCCCGCAGCGTCCACGACGGGGAACCGGCGCGATGGCCGCTGACCGAACGGAAGAAGCCTGGTCGTCTCATGGCACACCCACGAAAGGCCGACCAGACTTCCCGGCTCGCCGCCTCAAATCTTACGCCCGCCGGGCCATTCCGTCCAGCCAGCTCGGGGCCGCAACGGTGCGCCACCCCGAACTCACTAACGATCCGGACGACGCGTGACCGACGTCGCTCCTACACGGGCGCGACGCCTCTGCGCTCCGCGACGAACGCGACGTGTGCACTGATCAGTAGCGGGCTGCGCTGAGCGACGGCACGGAGGCGATCGAGGCCCAGCGGGCGGCATACGGTCAACCGCCGAGCTTGCCTCCAGCGTTCGCTTCCAACCGAGCCCAACAGAAAGCGTCCGCATCCTGACAACTTCGTTAGACGTGCGCTGGACCCCCGTGCGAGCCTGCCCACGGCCCAGCCAAATGCTTCCCCGGTCGGCTGGGCTGCTCGCGGAAAACGGCGGCGCTCTCTGACTCCCCAACGCCGCCGTTTTCTCCTTCAGGGCGCTGAGCGGCGCCGAGACTCGTGCACCGGGACCCGATTGGCCCAAGCCGAGTGGACCGGCGCCCCGTGTCGCTGCGCGCCTCCGCAAAGCGGGCACGCACGACCTCCTGCGTCGACAGTTCCGCCCATTTAGGAGAGCCCCGCTAGCGCGGGGCTCTCTGGCTGGCGGCCGGTCGCGTCGGGTCAGGCGGGAGCCCGGCGTGGCGTGTCGAGTTCGATCAGGAGCTCGTCGACGCGGCGGACGATTTCGTCTCGGATGACACGGACCTGGTCGAGCGGGAGTCCTTTGGGGTCGGGTAGATCCCAGTCGAGGTAGCGCTTACCCGGGATGAAAGGGCACTGATCGCCACAGCCCATCGTGACGACGATGTCGGCCTTCTCGGCGAGCTCGCGCGTGAGCAGCCGCGGTCGCCTGTCGCTGAGGTCGATCCCGAGCTCGCGCATCACCTGGAGGACCTCGGGGTGGACGCGCTCGCCCGGCGTGGTCCCGGCCGATAGCGCACTGTGCCGCCGGCCGGCCATCCGTTCGAACAGAGCCTGGCTCATCTGGGACCTGCCGGCGTTGTGCAGGCACACGAACAGCACGGTGCTCATCAGCACGCGTCAGTCTAAAGATTGACAAACGTCACTTCAATCGGTATTCGTGTATAGATGGCTGTCGATCTGGACCTCGAGCCCAAGCAGAAGCGTGCCGCCGGGGAGCGGTGCTGCGAGCCGGTTGTGTATCCCGACGTCGAGCGCGATGAAGCGGTGCGGATGGCGCAGGTCGCCAAGGCGCTCGGCGATCCGGTGCGGCTGCAGCTGGTTGACGTGCTCCGGAAGCACGCGGGCAAGGTTTGCGTGTGTGAGCTGGTGCCGCTGTTCGATCTGTCCCAGCCAACGGTCTCCCACCATCTGAAGGTGCTCCGCGATGCCGGGATCGTCGGCTCGGAGCGCCGGGGACTGTGGGCCTACTACTTTGTGATTCCCAACGCCGTCGGGGAGCTTTCCGCATGGCTGAGCTAGAGAACGCCTGCTGCGCCGCCGACACCCAGGCGAGCTGCTGCGCTCCGGCCGAGAAAGCCTCGTGCTGCGGAGAAAGTCACGCCGGGGGATGTGGCTGCGGGCAGGGCGCGACCCGCTCGCCGACAACCGCGTCAGGGACGGTCCCGGCAGTTCGCGACACGGTGCGTGCGAAGTATGCGGCAGCGGCCCGAGCCGCCGCGGACCAATCCACCCCGGGCTGTTGCAGCCCGGCCGATCACACCGGTCTGTTCGGCGCCGCGCTGTATGACGAGACCGAGGAAGCGCTCGAGGGAGCGCTGAGCGCGTCGCTTGGATGCGGTGTGCCGACCGCGGTCGCGGATCTGCATGAGGGCGAGGTGGTGCTCGATCTCGGGTCTGGCTCGGGCGCTGATGTGCTGATCTCGGCGCGCCGGGTCGGCGCGACCGGCCGGGCGATCGGGATCGACATGACCGACGAGATGCTCGAGCTGGCCCGCCGCAACGCGACCGAGGCCGGGGTGGAGAACGTCGAGTTCGTGAAGGGATACCTGGAGGAACTGCCGCTCCCGGACGAGAGCGTCGATGTCGTGATCTCAAACTGCGTGATCAACCTGTCCGGCGACAAGCCACGGGTGCTCGCCGAGGCCGCTCGCGTGCTCCGCCCGGGTGGCCGGTTCGCCATCTCGGATGTGATCGCCGACTCCGGGATGGACGATGCGACCTGGGCGGACATGGCCGCGTGGACCGGCTGCATCGCGGGTGCGCTGACCGAGACCGAGTTCCGCGACGCGCTCTCGGCCGCAGGCTTGATCGACCTTGAGTTTCGCGAGACGCATCGCGTCCACGAGCACGCCGCCGCCGCGATCATCCGCGCCCGCAAACCACCCGCCGCCGGCCCGATGACATCAAGCAGTCGCCTCGCAGCGACGGCCTAGCAACAGCCGCAACTCTCGCCCTTCCAAGCCTCGCGCACCTCGCGCGCAGCGACCGCGCCGATCATGAGCGCGACGAGGGGATCCGCCCACCACCAGCCCGCGATCGCGTTCGCCAGCAAACCGATCAACAGCGCCGCGGACAGGTACGCGCACAGCATCGTTTGCCGGCTCTCACTGATGGTCGCCGGGGACCCCAGCGCGCTGCCGACTCGACGCTTCGCCTGAGCCAGTGGCGGCATCGCGAGGAGCGTTATGGTCGACAGCCCGATCCCGACCGAGCTCAGCGCCGAAACCCACGAGCGCAACCAAACCCGCGCCCAGCCGCCGTCGCTATCGGCGCGGGTGTGGCGAGACCAGGCGCTCGCCGGTGACCAGCCACAACACAACCAGTCCCGGAGCTCATGACCCGAACAGTACCCATGCCCGAGCGGTGTCAAGAGCCGCGGCGTAATCGGTCCCAGTGCTCCACGGGTCTGGTTCGGAGCGTCCCGGATCTTCTGCCTGGCGATAGTCACCGAGGGGCGCACCGCCTGGACGAGCCGCTCCGCAGCTACGTGATAAGTGTTACCCATTGACGACACCGCTTCGCGGGCTCGGGTCATCGCGAAAACAATGGTCGAGCGATCTCAGCCAGACTGCGAACGACCGCTCCACAGACACCAAACGGGCCGCGGGTCCTCGACACGCCGAAGAGTGGACGCAAGCCGGCCAGCCGGACTCGCCCGCGTAGACCAGGCCGCTACGGATGCCGTGGAAACAGGATCGGACCGGCGATGCGCGAAGCCCCGGGGTCATCGGAAAACGTCGGCAGAATGACTAATTCGCTTGATCGCGCTGCCTGGTGCGCTATCAAGCCGACGTTAGGTTCATGGCGAACAACGGAGGACATAAGCGTCAGGAGGAGGGCGTCTCGACTGGATTCGAGGCCCAGCACGCTGCGATCATTGCCCGAACGCTTCGGTGGGCTGACGACGCCGCAGACCGGCGCGATTACGTAGAGGCCGTTCGCTGGGTCGAGACCGTGAGCGCTCTCGGCGAGGACCTCGCGGACGAGTACAAGAGGAAGCATGCGCGTTGGCTAAACGCCATCGAGCGCGAGCGGCGTAGCCGGCGCGGGTAGTGCGGCTCCGCTCGAGTCTTGCTTCACAGGGAGCGGTTGACTCACCAGGACCTTCGAGCCAGAGCGGCGCCGGCGACTCCGGAAGCTTGGCCAGGTTCCCGCGGTCGACGGCCAGAACGGCGACGGCGCCTATCGCGCTCTCGTCAACGAGGAGCCAGCGGCCGTCGGGGCTCAGGCGAGCGGCCACCGCTCCGACCACTCCATTGCTCTGGCAAGGCCCCGTTAAGAATTACACCGGTTAGCTGAGCGGCGCGCCAGCTCGGCTCCGATGGAGCGTGATCGTGACAAGGCGGGTGATTCTCGAGCCGAACGCGTCGACCAGCGTGACCTGGACGGTGACGTCCATCGATGAGCGACCCGAAAGTTGGCGGGCGGCCGCAGGCGACAGTTTGATCATGATGACATGGGCACCGGCCTTGAATAGGCGTGTCCGGATTCGCAACAGGATGATTGACCGAGTCGTTCCGCTTGAAAGGCGGCGACGCGGGGGCTCCCCTGTGCGTCCGCTCCGACCGGTGGGGACGGTGACCTGGAAGCTGGCATGGCTCCTCAGGCTGGCCGACAGCCGGACACGCAAGCCATGCTTGAGCACGAAGCCGAGCCTTTGGTTCCGCGTTCCTGACAGGCTGCCGCTCAGCTGGGGCGCGGATGTACGCGGCGCCGGATCGGGCGTCGGGGTCGCGGTGACCGTCGGCTGGGGCTCGACCGTGACGGACAGAGCTCGCGTCGTGGCCTGACCGACGCCGTTCGTCACGGTCAGGACGACCGTGTAGTTGCCGGGAGTGCCGTATGTGTGGCTCGTCACCGGACCGATGCCGACGGTGCCGTCGCCGAAGTTCCAGGTGTAGCTGGTGATCGTACCGAGGGAGTCGCTCGATCCTTGCGCGTCGAAGCTGGTCACCGCCCCGAGCGCCTGTGGGTTCGGGGAGGTGATGAACGAAGCGGCCGGCGCCGCATCGACGGTTATCTGGCGCGCGGTTGAAGTCGTCTCGCCGAGGTCGTCGGTCGCGGTGAGTGTTGCGGTGTACACGCCAGGATTGGTGTAAACGTGTCGGTCGGTTGGGCTCATTCCGGTGTCGTCGAAGCTGCCGTCGCCAAATGCCCAACGGTAATCCGTGATCGTGCCGTCGGGGTCCCCCGCTGCGGCGCTGCCGGTGAAAGTTACTGTCGCGCCCGCGGCGCTGAGCACCGTCGAAGGGGAGACCGTCGCGGTAGGTGGATCGTCGACGGTCAGCGTCTGTCCGGCGGTGTCGGTCTGGCCGAGGGCGTTCGTGACGGTCAGCGTCACGTCGTAATGCCCGCGATGGGCGTAAGTGTGGCTCGTGGACGCGCTGCTGCCATCATCCTCGACGGGGGTGCCGTCACCGAAGTCCCAGCTGTAGTTGGTGATCGTTGCCTCCGAGTCTGACGAGATGCTTGCGTCGAAGCTGGTTGCGGCTTCAGGGAGGGGTTCGGTCGGGTTTGCGATGAACGCGGCATTCGGGTGGTCGACGGTGATCACGGCGGTGGCGTGAGCAGTGACTCCGAGATCGTCGGTCGTTGTGAGCGTGGTTGTGTAGATCCCCGGCGCCGTGTAGATGTGGCTGTCCGCTGGACTCGTCCCCATATCGTCCGTGCCGCCATCGCCGAAGTTCCAGGTGTAGTCGGTGATTGTGCCGCCCGCCCCGGCGGCGGAGGCGGTGCCGTCGAGGTCTACGGATGAGCCCGGCTCGGTGACCGACACGGACGGGCTGAACGCGGCCGTCGGCGGGTCGTCGATGGTCACCGTTTCGCTGCTCGTGTCGGTCTGTCCGAGGGAGTTCGTGATGGTCAGCGTGACGTTGAAGTGGCCCCGGCTGCCGTACGTATGGCTCGTCGTCGGGCTGCTCTGATCGTCCTCAATCCCGGTCCCGTCGCCGAAGTTCCAGCTGTAGTCGAGGATTGTTGCCTCGGGGTCCGAGGAGCCGGTCGCATCGAAGCCGACCGGAGTCCCGGGGACTGAAGAATCGGGTGAGGAGGTGAACGCGGCCGTCGGCTCGTCCACCGTGACCTCCTCGCTGACCTTGCCAGCGACGCCGAGGTCATCGGTGGTCGTCAGCTTGACGGTGTAGACGCCGGGAGCGGCGTAGACGTGGCCCGCGGTCGGCGTGGTCCCAGTGTCGAGGGTTGTGCCGTCCCCGAAGTTCCAGCTGTAGTCGGTGATCGTGCCGCCGGCGCCGGCGTCCGAGGCGGTGCCGTCAAAGCCGACGGTGGAGCCAGGTTGCGCCACGGTCGTCGATGGGCTGAATACCGCGGTAGGGGGATCGTCGATTCTCACGGTTTCGGTGCTGGTGTCGGTCTGGCCGAGCGCGTTGGTGACGGTCAGGGTCACGTTGTAATTCCCGCGGTTGGTGTAGCTGTGGCCAACCGTGGTTGTGGTGCCGGTGTCCGCGGTCGTGCCATCGCCGAAGTTCCAGCTGTAGTCGCTGATGCTCGAGCTTGCGTCGGTCGAGTTGCTGGCGTCAAAGCTCGTCCATCCGCCGGGTGCCGGGGTCGTGGGTGACGCGGTGAAGGACGCTGTGGGGTCGGTGGGCGATGCGACGGCGGTGGTGAACGTGTAGTCGTACCCGTACGTCGTGCCGAGGCTGTTCTGGGCCACGAGGCGGTAGTGATAGGTCGTTGCCGGGGCCAGCTGCGACAGGTAGCCGGTGACGGGATCCGGTGCGGTCCCCGAGCCGATGTCGGTGGCGGCGGTCTGGCTGCCGTAGGCGGTGGTTGTGCCGTATTGGATGGACCAGGTCGTGTCGCGCCCGTTGCGATAGATCCCGGCGGCGATGGTGGCGCTGTGGCTCGCGACGCTCTCGGTGTACGTCTGGCTCGAGCCGGTCTGGATCGCGGCGCCGCCGATCCCGGGGGCGCCGGTCACGAGATCACCCGAGATCGAGCCGACGCCGGTGGGGCCGTCATAGCCAGCCCCGGCGTTGCAGATGTACGTGATGTCGGCGGCGCAGGCCCCGTTGTAGCCGGTCGTCAAGTCGTTGAGCAGCGAGCTGTCGGTGTACGCCCATCTCGGCGAGCTGGCGGTGACGCCGGTGATCGCGTAATAGGCCGCGACCAGCGGCGTGGCGAGGCTCGTCCCTCCAAGGACCATCCAGCCGCCGTTCCCCGAGTCATACGCGACCAGTCCGGTCGACGGATCCGCGTCGGCGGATACGTCGGCGTAGGAACGGCCGGCACAGCCCGAGTCCAGCTGATAGGTGGGCTTGGCGACCTGCAGGTCGCATCCCGACCCGCCGCCGTAGCCGTCGCTGAGCGACCACGCACCCTCGCTGAAACCGCGAAGGTTCGAGCCGGCGTCCGCGGCCGTCAGCGTCGTACCCCCTGCAGCGGTCACCCCCGGGAACGCGGCTGGATAGTTGTCCGCGCCTGCGCCCGGATAGCCGGTGTCGCCGGTGGCTGCCACGGTTGCAACGTGCGGGAAGGTGTACGTGCCCGGAAGCGACTCGTCCGACGTCGCGGTCCAGCTGGCGGAGATTTGGTTTGCGCCGATCGATGCCGCGGTCGCCATCGCCGTCTTCAGGTCAGTCAAGCTGGCTGAGTTCGCCTCGACGAGAAGGATTCGGCAGTTGGCACACACCGCCGACACTGCGTCGAGATCGAGTGATTCTTCCTGCTCCCACCCGGGATCCCCCGCCGGCAGTGGCGAGGCGCCGCCGGTCTGGTTGACCTTTCTGAAACAGCCGCTGGATGCGGTGCAGGCCGGGAGCCCGTACGCCGAACGGTAGGTGTTGAGGTCCGTCTGTGCCGACGGATCGTCATAGGCGTCGACGATCGCCACCGTGTCTGCGCCACCGTGCGTCTGCGACAGATACGCGAGGTCGTAGGCCTGCTCCAGAAACGCAGGCGTGCCGGGTTCCGGCGGGCTTGAGGAGGAGACGTCGAGGCGGGTTGCCGATGTGGGGCCGAGCGCGGGTCCAACGCGACCGATCGACGCGTGGCGGCCGACGTGCGGCTGGACGAGCCGACCGTCCGATCGGACGACGAGAGCTTGGGCTTCGCAGCGTGCCTGTCCAGTGGGTGCCGGTGGGCAGACATCGCGCGCGGTGACCTGCGCGGGAGTAAGCCCCGTCGTCTGCTCGAGGCTCCGGGAAATCGCACCGGCGCTCGGCGCGAACGTGCGCGCGCCGCCAGGCTTCCGTGGATCAGTCGAAACGGAGGATGCGGACCGCCGCGAGCTCTGACGGGCCGGCCTCGAGCCGGGTCTGATGCGGCTCGGCACCAGATCGGGGGAGGCGAGAGAGCCGACGGCGTCGGTGACCGCCTCACTTTCGGCGACCCTTTGTGATGGCCGCGCGTCAGCTGACGAGGCACGCGCGATGGTGTACGCGAGCGACCCCGCGAGCACGGCCGCCGCCGCCCCGGCGATCAGCCGGCTAACGAGACGCCTGAGACGGGGCCGATTCAAGCGCGCGGCACCGCCCGACCAGTTCGCTTCGTCGAACCTCTCTGCACAGCACAGTCCCCTGACAAGACGCGGGTAATCGGTGACGCCGCACCACGCTCAGGTGGCGTCACGAATGCAGACGACAACTCCAATGCAGTTATCGGCCCGACTCGGCGCAGCTTTAGGCCTTAATCTCGTCCTCGTCAAACGTCTGGTTTCGAGCGCGGGCGAGGGACGCGACGCGACGGGCTGCGCTGCGCCGCCGACCTAGTTGGACAACCGGGATTCATCGAGATCGAGTTCGTGCTCGATCCGGCGCATGGACTCGGCTGAGATCTCACCTCGTCGCCGCAGGTCAGCGAGGCGACTGCGCTCGACGCCGATCAACTCTCGCCGTAATTCGCGGATACGGTGGGCGATGGCCGCTTCGTCGCCGCCGGCGCCATCGCCGGCGACCTGCGGCTCGAGTCGATGGACGCGCTGCTCGTAGGTCAGCCGGGCGGCCTCCGCAATCGGTTCGGGCAGTTCCTCGCGCTCGGCCAACTCCTCGACGTATGCGAGGGCGGCATGTGCGAGCGCGACCCGTGCTCTGGCCTCCTGTCGGGCGACCGCCTCGTCCTCGGCTAGACCCAGCCGGCGTATCAGCGGAGCGAGGGTGAGTCCGGGGATGACGAGCGTCGCCGCGATCGCGATGAAGGCGATGACGATGATGTTCGACCGGTCCGGGAACGCGTGTCCTGCTGCCACGAGGGGAAGAGCGAGCGCGGCGGCGAGCGAGACACCACCACGCATTCCGCTCCAGCCGAGCACGGTCAGCTCGGCGAACGTCTGCGGGGGCTCACCGCGGCGCGCGAGTCGTACGAACAGGGGAACGCTGAACATCCACGCCATCCTCACGGCAACCAACGTCGCCACAATGACCCCCGCATACTCGAGCGGTCTCGCCACCGACAGGCCGCGGATGATGTGCGGGAGCTGCAGACCGATGAGAAGAAACAGCAGCGACTCGAGCAGGAACGTAAGCGCCTCCCAGAACCCGAGCGTACGGAGCCGAGAGGTCGGCGAGAGCATCAACCCAGTCCGGCTCCCGGTGTATAGACCGGCGGCGACCGCGGCGAGCACCCCAGAGGCCCCAATGCGGTCAGCCGGGATGTACGCCAAATAGGCCGTCAGCAGCGAGATGCTGATCTCGATCTGGGGCTCATCGAGGCGCTTTCGCACCTCGACCGACACCCACCCGGCCGCCAAGCCGACCGCGACGCCGCCTGCCGAGACCGCAACGAACTTAAGGACGCCCAATCCGAGCTCGAAGTGACCCGAGACAACGGCCGCGACTGCGAGCTTGTAGGCCGTCAGGCCGGTGCCGTCGTTGACCAGCGCCTCGCCCTCGAGGATGGTCGAGATCCGATCCGGCGCGCCCAATCGTCGGAGCACCGATGTCGCCGCCACCGGATCCGTCGGTGCGAGGATCGCGCCGAGGACGACCGCTGGGCCCCAGGCGATGTGCGCCACCGCATGAGCGACCGCAGCCACCGCAGCCATCGTCACCAGTACAAGACCTACGGCCAGCAGCCCGATCGCACGAGCATGAGCGCGGAGGTCCTGAGTCGAGGAGCCGAACGACGCTGCGTAGATCAGCGGCGGAAGGAATACGAACAGCACGATCTGCGGATCCACTCGCGGTGCGGACGTCCCCCACACGAGCCCGGCCACCAGTCCCCCGAGAACGAGGACGATCGCGTAGTGGACGTTGATCGCTCGCGCCAGAGCCGCCAGCACCGTGGAGGCCAGCAGCAGCGCGACGATCAGCTCGATCCCGTGCATGCGCCCTAACCCTTATCACCGTCGGGCCCTCAACGTTCCGCCCGATGTTTCGGCTCGACGCCCTGAAGCTGGGCGGGCAGAGCATTTGCGACCCGGGGGCAGACGAGTCGGTCCCTCGCTGCGGCTTCGATCGTTCAACCGGTGGGACGGGACGGCGAGCCGCGCTTCAGCGTCCGACTGCTGTATCGCGCCAACGGATGAACCTCCGCAACCGGTTCGGCGCCCCGCCGATGACACGGAGGCTCGCCGAGAGGCTTCTTCGAGCTGAGTCTCTCGTCAGTCAGCGTCGCCGCGCCTCGCAGTTTTGTCAGACGGCTGTCAAATCCGCTGGGCAGCGGAGCGCTCAAGTGCTAGCCAATAGGTCCCGTGAAATGCGACCAACAAGCTCCAACGCCAGCGCGCGTCCAGCGCGCTTCGTCCTGCTCGGTGGTCGTGCGACTATCGGAAGCAGGCAGGTGCAATGGTCGCGGGCCAGGTGGTCATTGAGCCATCGGGGGGCGCGTCTGACCGGCGATGAGGAGACGTCGACCCGGGCCTCGTCTGATCAGATTGCTGAGCGCTCCGGCGCGCCTATATGACTGGCGGATGCGATGGATTCTCGGCCGGCGTTTCTTGCGCCCCACCCACGTGGGCCGACGATCCGGTCGCCGGGACCAGACCGTGCTCGAGGTGGTCGGACAGAACCGTCGGCCGAACGAGGCGATCGTCGTCGCTGGACCGGGCCGGTCGGCGCAGTGGTATCGCAGCCTTGGCCGGCGACCAGTCCGCGTCCGGTGAGGCTCTCGCCGACCGGCACCATCTGCGCGAATCGGTCACACCTCCGGCTCGATGACCGGCATGCCTTCACGCTGCCAGTCCGGCGCCTGGCCAAGCAGGACATAATGCCGGCGTTCGTCACGCGCGAGGCGTTCTTGCCTGACGAGGGACCGAATTGCGGTCGTCGTCGTGGGCCGCTGTGCCCCGATGATGCTCGCGAGCATCTCGTGCGTGAGGCGGAACGGCACCACGGTGCCTTGAAGGGTGACCCGTCCCCACATGCTGGCCAGATGCCAGAGCGTCGCCAGAAGCCTGTCCTCGACCCGAATGAAATGCTGGGCTGCCATCAGATAGGCAAGCGACCTCGCGCGTCGAAGCAGCCGTCCTCCCGTCGCGACGCAAAGCTCGGGCCAGCGGCCGATCAATTCCGTCGCGCGACGATCCAGCAATGCCACTTGCGCGGCCTCGAGCACCCGCCAGTCCGTCGGAGCTGGAACCACGCTCGGGAGCAGACCAACTTCCCACGGGCGAAGTATGTCCGAGGGTCCGACTATCTCTGCGGACGAGACACGCCCGATCCTAAGTGTGCGAACCATCAGCCCCTCCAGCAACAGCAGGCCCATGGCGCCGTGATCGATCCCTCCCGGCACCCACGCCCCCTTCTGGACGCGGAAAGTTCGCACCCGGATCAATCGGGTCGCGGTCTGCCTGGCCTCTGGCGGCATGTGCTCCCCCAGGTCGGGATCCGCATCAAGCAAGGAGATCGTCGTGGCCGCCATGATGGATGCGGGGAACGGTACCCGGCGCGGGTGCGGACCGCCTTATCGGGTTTCTGTCAGGAGTCGTACGAATTCGCTCCGCGAGCGACCTGCCATTCGTTTGTCGAACTAGGCTGATTGGTAGGTAATTGGCGGATTCGCGCTTGCCCTTCCACAGGCGCGCAACTTGATTTCCGCGTCCGCACCTCCGAAAGATCGACTCTGTCAGTCAACATGAACGAACGCTCGTGCTTGCACACCGGGCTCCGATCGACCCAGCGAAGGTCTGGGCCGGAGGACGACAGGTGAGTTCGGAGGGCCCAGCGCCGGACACGATGGGGCCGCTGGGGGATGCGGCGGACCTTCCCCCGGGCGGCTCAAACGGCGAGTCCGCCAACGGTGTCCCGCCGATGCCGTCGGAGACGGCAACGGTTGTGCCGGGATCGTCCGCGACTGCCGCGGTGAGACGGGCGGCGTCGTGGCTGGGTGGAACCCGACTGGGTCTGATCGTGATGGCACTCGTCGTCGGCGCCGGCGCAGGCCTGGGGGCGGTGGCGTTCCGCTGGCTGATCTACAGCTTCACCTGGCTCGTGACCGGCCATCACCAGTTCGGCCAACAGGGTCACGCGCCGAGCGCGCACTTTCATTGGCTCGGAATCTGGTTCCTGCTCCTCGCTCCGGTTGTCGGCGGCCTGCTGTACGGCCCGCTGATCCAGCGGTTTGCGCGCGAAGCTCGTGGCCACGGCGTGCCCGAGGTCATGCTGGCGGTGGCCGAGAACGGCGGCCGCATACGACCGCCGGTAACCATCGTCAAGGCGCTCGCGTCCGCCATGTGTATCGGTACGGGTGGATCGGTGGGGCGGGAAGGGCCGATCGTGCAGATCGGTTCAGCATTCGCGTCCACCCTCGGGCAGGTCGTGCGGATGTCCGAGACACGGCTGCGGATTATCGTGGCGTGCGGAGCCGCCGGTGGGATTGCGGCAACGTTCAACGCGCCGATCACGGGGCTGTTCTTCGGCTTCGAGATCGTCCTGCGCGAGTTCTCGCTCGACGCCATGTTCGCGACCATCCTTGCGGCGGTCACCGGGGACGTGGTGAGCCGGGCTTTCTTCGGCGCCGCTCCGTTCTTCACCGGCATGCCGCATGGGCTGGTTGTTGGCAGCGACTACAGCTATCTGTTGATTGCCGTCCTCGGGCTCGCTGCGGGGCTGATCGGATTTGGGTTCAAGACCTTCTTGTATTGGCTCGAGGACGCTGTCGACGACGTATGGAAGGGCCGTCCGGAGTGGGCACGCCCCGCAGTAGGCGGCGTGGCGCTCGGTGTCCTCTTGCTCGTTCTCCCGCAGATGTATGGGGTCGGGTATCCGGTGATGGACAAGGTGGTGGCCGGCCATGTGCTGCTGTGGTTCATCGTGATTCTGATGGTCGGCAAGATCGTCGCAGCCAGTCTCACGCTGTCCATCGGCGGGTCCGGTGGGGTGTTCGCCCCGTCGCTGTTCACGGGAGCGATGGCCGGGATGGCGTTCGGGATTGCCGCCAATCGCTTGTTCGGGTCGTCGATCGGGGCGCCGGCGATGTACGCGGTGATCGCGATGGGTGGCGTGTTCGGCGCAGCTGCCCAGGCCCCGCTGACCTCGATCGCCAGCGTCGTCGAGATGACGGGCAACTTCACGCTCACCCTGCCTGTGATGCTCGCCACGGGGATTGCGGCAGCGCTCTCGAAGCGGCTGACCTACGGCAGTATCTACACGACCAAGCTGCTGCGCCGCGGCATCGACATCGAGCGGCCGAAGGCTCCCGGGATGCTCAAAACGCTGACAGTCGAGGAGGTGATGCAGCCGCTGGCGACCACCGACGCGGCCGCCCGACTCGAACCCGCCTGGCTCGAACCCGCCCCGGACGGGGACAAGGCTTCTGACACGAAGACCGCCAGCGGCTTTGGTGACTTGGTTGGGCCTGTGACTGCGGTTGACCAACCGCAGGCGCTGTTTCCAGACGAGGACCTTGAGCAGGCGCTGCGCCAGTTGGTGCTCTTCGGTCGCGACGGCCTGCCCGTGCTCTCACACGACGGGCAGCAGGTTCGCGGGTGGATCACAGGCCAAGACGTGCTCCATGCCCTCGGTGAGCGCGTGGCCGCATCGCCTCCCGAGATCGAGCGCGGAGCGCTCGCTGCCGAGTTCGCCACCGATAACCCCGAGACGCAAGTCCACGTGCCGACGATGCCGCTCCACGGTTACCGGATCGTCGAGGTCACGATCGATCCGAGCTCTCCGGCGCGCGGGCGCCGAGTCGACGCCGTCGAGCTTCCCGCCGGCGCTGTCCTGGTCGCCGTCAGCGAGGACGGAAGCCTTGTGGCGCCTCGTGGCGAGATTCATCTCCGCGCCGGAGACCGGATGATCCTGCTGACGGCGGCGCCCTCCGAAGAGGGAGAAGATGACGTATCAGAAAGCGCGGCTTCAGAGGTCCGCGACGTGCCACATCCTGCGCGAGGATCCTGAGCTCGCCGACGGCCTTCCGGCCGGTCGTCGGGACCGTGCCGCAAACGCCTGCATCGCACGGACGCTGTCGCACAAACCCGGCGAGTGTGGGATCCGTTGTGTCGAGGTCATAACGCACCGGCCGCGTCATGGACGCGGCTCGCCGAAGTTTGGCGATTTACCTGTCAAAAATGAGGGGCAGATCGCCATTGACCGTGGGTCACACGATCGGGGGTCGGTCACAGCCCCTCGAGACCTTGTGAGCCGACCACAACGCCAAATCGTTTACGCGACAGCGTGCCGGGCCCGGTGACGTGCTCGGGGCGGCCGAGGCCATTGCCATCGAGCCGAGATGGGGCCAGGTACCAGCTTGGTGCGCGCTCGAGCAGGCCCGGTGCGCGGTGCTCGACGGCAGCGTGACGAGGGACCTGGTCCGCTATCCCGAGGTGATCGAGACCTGGTGGCGCGCACCATCGAGCGCCCACGGCGACCGGTGGTGAGCATGTCGATCGTGCACCAACCGCGAGTCGATGTCCGCCTTCAGATGACCTTCTGACATCTTGCTGACCGCTGGGGCCGCCTGGATGGCGGGCGAATCCATCTTCCACGGAGGCTCACGCACACCGTCCTGGCGGATCTGATCGCCGCGCGTTCAAACCGTCAGCACCGCCGGACGCGATTTTCGAGCACGTGCGCGACAGCGCGCCGGCTGGACCGCTAGGCGGCCGTGTATAGGTCAGTCCGGTCCTCGCGTCGGGGCGTGTCGAGCCGCCCGGTCGCGCTGTGTCTCAGCGCCAGAGCGAGACGTCGAAGCTCAGCTTGGATGACGGCCTCGTCCCGTCTGGTGGCCCGAGCGCG
>DATJYY010000112.1:0-85852 GCA_035499395.1 Solirubrobacteraceae bacterium | reverse complement strand
CAGGACGCGCTGCACGGCGTCGAGGCGGCCCACGGCGATCGTGTGCGAGTCATCTACGAGCCCGCGGTGATCGTGCGCATCGACGCGCCGGTCAAGGGCAAGGTCGGTCTGATCTCCGGCGGCGGCTCAGGCCACGAGCCGATGCACGGCGGCTATGTCGGGCCCGGAATGCTCGACGCCGCCTGCCCGGGCGAGGTGTTCACCTCGCCCACGCCGGACCAGATGCTCGAGGCGACGAAGGCCGTCGATGGCGGCGCCGGAGTCGTGCACATCGTCAAGAACTACACCGGCGACGTCATGAACTTCGACATGGCCGCGGACATGGGGAAGGGCGAGGACATCGAGGTCGAGACGGTGCTCACCAACGACGACGTCGCGGTAGAGGACTCGCTCTACACCGCGGGTCGCCGAGGGGTGGGGGTCACGGTGTTGGTCGAGAAGATCTGCGGTGGCGCGGCCGAGGACGGCCGCAACCTCCAGGAGGTCGCCGAGCTCGGCCGCCGGGTCAACGCGAATGGACGCTCGATGGGCATGGCGCTGACCCCGTGCATCACCCCGGCCTCGGGTAACCCGAGCTTCGAGCTCGCCGAGGACGAGGTCGAGATCGGAATCGGCATCCACGGCGAGCCCGGACGCTTCCGGGAGAAGATCGGGCCCGCGTCGCAGATCGCCGAGCGGCTCATGACCCCCATCCTCGAGGACCTCCCGTTCTCGTCGGGTGATCGGGTGCTCGCGTTCGTCAACGGGATGGGTGGCACGCCGCTGATCGAGCTCTACGTGATGTACAGCGAAGTCGCGAAGATCGCCCAGGAGCACGGTCTTACGATCGAACGCAACCTGGTCGGCAACTTCATCACCTCGCTCGAGATGCAGGGCTGCTCGATCACGCTGGTGAAGCTCGACGACGAGATGGTCCGATACTGGGATGCGCCCGTGAACACCCCGGCCTTGCGCTGGGGCGTCTAGGAGGTGGCGATCACACGCGACGCGACCCTCGCCTGGATGAGCCAGTTCGCGGGGGAGATGGCCGAGCACCGCGCGGAGCTCGTCGCCCTCGACACCGCGATCGGCGACGGCGACCACGGGACCAACATGAACCGAGGCATGACCAAGGCCATGGAGAAGCTCGATGCCGCCGAGCAGGCCGATCCCGGCGCGGTGCTCAAGACCGTCGCGATGGCGTTGGTGTCGAGCGTCGGCGGAGCGGCGGGCCCGCTGTATGGCACGCTGTTCCTCCAGATGGGGAATGCGCTGGCCGGCCAGTCCGAGGTCGACCTGCCAACCTACGCCGCCGCCTGGCGCAAGGGCCTCGAGGGGGTCCAGGCGCGGGGCAAGGCCGTCGCGGAGGACAAGACGATGGTGGACGCGCTGATACCGGCCGTTGAGGCCCTCGAGGCGGCGTCCGAACTCGACGGCGGCCTGCGCGCGGCTGCGCAGGCCGCCGAGGTAGGCATGAAAGCAACGACGCCGATGCTCGCCCGCAAGGGGCGCGCGAGCTACCTGGGCGAACGGTCGATCGGCCATCAGGACCCGGGCGCGACCTCCACCTACTACCTCTTCAAGAGCGCCGCCGAGGCGTTCGCGGGCTGAAAGGAGAATACGTATGCCGAAGTACTCAGTTGCACTCGATCAGGGGACGACCAGCTCGCGGGCGATGGTCTTCGACCACTCCGGCCATGTCGTCGCGGTGTCGCAGAAGGAACACGAGCAGATCTATCCCAAGCCGGGCTGGGTCGAGCACGACCCGATGGAGGTGTGGGCGCGGTGCCAGGAGGTGATCGACGAGGCGGTGGAGACGGCCGGCGCGAGCCGCGACGATGTCGCTGCGCTCGGCATCACCAACCAGCGTGAGACGGCGGTCGTCTGGGATCGGAACACCGGCGAGCCCGTGATGAACGCGATCGTGTGGCAGGACACACGCACCGACAAGCTCGTCGACGAGTTGTCGGCCGACGGTGGTCAGGACCGCTTCCGCTCGAAGGTGGGCCTGCCGCTGGCGACGTACTTCTCGGGCCCGAAGGTCCGCTGGATCCTCGACAACGTCGACGGCGCTCGCGCCAAGGCGGAGGCCGGCGACCTCGTTTTCGGCAACATGGATACCTGGTGCATCTGGAACCTGACCGGCGGCACCAAGGGCGGTCTGCACATCACCGACGTCACGAACGCCAGCCGGACAATGTTGATGGACCTCGAGACGCTGGCGTGGGACGAGGACATCGCGGCGACGATCGGTGTGCCGATGTCGATGCTGCCCGAGATCAGATCCTCGAGCGAGGTCTACGGCGAGGTCACGACCGGCAACCTGACCGGCGTGCAGGTCGCCGGCGATCTGGGCGACCAGCAGGCGGCCACGTTCGGCCAGGCGTGCTTCGACGCCGGCGATGCCAAGAACACGTACGGCACCGGCAACTTCATGCTGCTCAACACGAGCACCGAGGCCGTGCAGTCGAAGGCGGGCCTGCTGACCACGGCCTGTTACAAGATCGGCGACGAGGCGTGCGTGTACGCGCTCGAGGGCTCGATTGCGATCACGGGGGCGCTCGTGCAGTGGCTGCGCGACAACCTCCACATGATCCAGGCCGCCCCGCAAGTCGAGGAGCTCGCCAAGTCGGTTGACGACAACGGCGGTCTGTACATCGTGCCGGCGTTCTCCGGGCTGTTCGCGCCCTACTGGAAGTCGAGCGCTCGCGGCGTGTTCGCCGGTCTGACGCGGTACGTCAACGCCGGCCACATCGCCCGCGCCGCGCTCGAGGCGACCGCGTTCCAGACCCGTGAGGTGATGGACGCGATGGAGTCCGACTCGGGCGTCACGCTCAACGAGCTGAAGGTCGACGGCGGCATGGTCGCCAACGATCTGCTCATGCAGTTCCAGGCCGACATCCTCGGAGTTCCGGTGATCCGTCCCCAGGTGGCCGAGACCACCGCGCTGGGTGCGTCCTACGCGGCCGGGATGGCGGTCGGGTTCTGGAGCAGCACCCAGGAGGTCCGCGACAACTGGGCCGAGGACAAGCGCTGGGAGCCGAAGATGGACGCGGCCAAGCGCGACGAGTACTACAAGGAGTGGAAGAAGGCCGTCACGAGGACGTTCGACTGGGTCGACTAGCCGCTGAGGGGCGAGTAACTGTGAAGGCGGTCCCCCGGGGCCGCCTTCACAAGATAGGCTGAGACCATGGCCACGCTGAGCACCGACGTGCTGGTTATAGGAGGCGGTGCCACGGGCGCGGGCGTGGCCTGGGACGCCGCGCTGCGGGGCTACGACGTGGTGCTCGTCGACCGGGCCGATCTGGCCGAGGGCACTAGCGGCCGGTTCCACGGCCTACTCCATTCTGGCGGGCGCTACGCAGTCAAGGACCCTCGCGCGGCCGAGGAGTGCATCGCCGAGAACCGCATCCTCAAGGCGATAACGCCCGACTCGATCGAGGACATCGGCGGGTTCTTCGTCACCACCCCATTCGACGACCCGGCGTATGCCGACGTGTTCGCGAAGGGATGCCGCGATACGGGGGTGGACTGCGAGGAGATCGATCCGGCACAGGCGCTGCGCGAGGAGCCGCTGCTGAACCCGGCCGTCTCGCGGGTGTTCCGCGTCCCCGACGCGAACATCGACGTGTGGAAGACCGTGTGGGCACTGGCCCGCGGGATCCAGGAGCGTGGCGGGCGCGTGCTGCCATACCACGCTGTCGTCGGCATTCATCGTTCCGGCGATCAGGTGACCGGCGCCCGGCTGCGCGGCGCCGCCACCGGCGAGGAGATCGAGGTCGAGGCTCGCGTCACCGTCAACGCGTCGGGGGCATGGGCCGGCGTGGTCGCGGACATGGCGGGGATCGAGGGCGTCCGCGTGCTCCCGGGCCGGGGGATCATGATCGCGATGAACCACCGGCTGGTGAACACGTGCGTCAACCGGTGCCAGATGCCGACCGACGGCGACATCATCGTGCCGATCCGGACCGTGTGCGTAATCGGGACGACCGACGTGAACACCGACGACCCCGACGACCACACCGTGCTCCAGTCCGAGGTCGATGCGATGCTCGACGACGGCGAGAAGCTCGTCCCGGGCGTTCGGCAGGCGCGCGCGATGCGAGTGTGGACCGGCGTCCGTCCGCTGTTCGAGGACTCCAAAGCAGCCGACACCGACTCGCGCGATGTCACGCGCGCGCACGCGCTGCTCGACCACGCCGAGCGGGACGGCGTCCAGGGGTTCGTGACGATCACCGGCGGCAAGCTCACGACGTTCCGCTTGATGGCCGAGGAGACGGTGGACGCCGTCTCCAAGCACCTCGGCGACGAGCGCCCGTGCACAACCAAGACCGAGCTGCTGCCCGGCTCGGAGGACGGGACCACCTATCACCTCGGCGAGCGGTTGAGTCGTAAGGAGGCGCGCCTCGCCGACGAGCAGATCGTCTGCGAGTGCGAGCTCGTCCCGCGGTGGAAGGTCGAGCAGGCGATCGAGCGCCGCGCCACGACCAACCTCGACGACATTCGCCGGCTGCTCCGCCTGGGCATGGGGCCGTGTCAGGGCGGGTTCTGCATCTATCGCGCCGCCGGGATCCTGCACGGTCTCGACGGGCTGACCGCCGACCAAGCCGATGAGTCGCTGCTGCATTTCCTCAGGGAGCGCTGGAAGGGCGTGTGGCCGGTCCTTTACGGCGACCAGCTTCGCCAGGCGCGGCTCGACGATTGGATCTTTCAGGGAATACTCGACGTCGAGCACCTGCCGGCGGTCGAAGCGGAGGCCGTGACGTCGTGAGGGGCGAGCTCCACTACGACGCGGTCGTGATCGGCGGAGGCACCGCGGGCCTCGTCGCCGGCGCTCGGCTGGCCGAGGGCGGCGCGCGCGTGTGCGTGCTCACGAAGGGCGTCGGGTCGACCCATCTCGCTCCGGCCACGATCGACGTGCTCGGATACGACCCCGACCGCGTCGTGTCGCCGAGCGGCGCGATGGCGGAGTTCGTCGCGGGCCACCCGGATCACCCGTATGCGGTGCTCGGTACCGACGCGGTGGCCGAAGCGGTCCGGTGGTTCCGAGCGCGCGTCGACGCGGGTCCGCTGGCCGGGTACCGGTATCTCGGCGATCTCGATCGCAACTACCTGCTTCCGACCGCGGTGGGTGCGCTCCGCCCGTCTGCGGTCGTTCCCGAGACGATGGCGGCGGGCGACGCGGTGAGGGTCGAGCGCACATGCGTGGTCGGCACGCGATCGTTGCGCGATTTCCACGCCTCCCTGTGCGCGGCGAACCTCAGCCGGGCCGGGATCAGCGCGCGGTCGGTCGAGATCGAGGTCGAGGTCGACAAGGCCGACCAGAACGCACTCGGGTTCGCGCGGCGGTTCGACGACCCGGCGTGGCGCGCGGCGTTCGCCGGCCGGCTCGCGTTGAAGCTCCAGGCTCACGAGCGGGTCGGGCTGCCCGCGATGCTCGGGCTTCGGGACCCCCACGGCGTCTGGTCGGACCTCGAGCGCCGCCTCGGCCGGCCGGTGTTCGAGATCCCGACGTTGCCGCCGTCGGTTCCGGGCATGCGGCTGTATGAGATCCTGCGCTCGACCCTGCGCCGCGCCGGCGGGCGCCTCGTGGTCGGCGCCGAGGTGGTGAGCGCTGAGCGCTCCGGTTCGCGGGTGACGTCGGTGGCGACTCGCTCGGCCGGTCACGACGCCCGGTACGCGGCGCCGTGGTTCGTGCTCGCGGCCGGCGGGTTCAACTCGGGCGCGATCGAGCTCGACTCGCGGTGGGACACGCACGACCGCGTGCTCGGCCTGCCGCTGCGCGGCCTCCCCGCGGAGGGCGGCCCGCGGTTCGTCGGCGACTATCTGGCCGAGCAGCCGATGGCGCGGGTCGGGGTGGCGGTCGACGGCGAATTGCGCGCCGAGGGCGCGGAGAACGTGGTGGTGGCGGGCGCCGCGCTGCCGGGCGCGGTGCCGTGGCGCGAGGGCTCGGGCGAGGGGATCGCGCTGGCGAGCGGCTCGCACGCCGCCGAGCTCGTTATCGCGCAGTCGGGCGCTCCCGCGGGGGCGGCGGCATGACCGAGGTCGGTGGCGTACTCGAAGAGCTGATGCGCGGGTCGCTCGACCACTGCGTGAAATGCACGATCTGCGAGACGCAGTGCCCGGTGTCGAACGTGACTCCGCTGTTCCCTGGGCCGAAGTACGCCGGCCCGCAGGCCGAGCGCTACCGGGTCGCCGACCAGCCGTCGGTCGACGCGTCGGTCGACTACTGCTCGGGCTGTGGGATCTGCTCGATGTCCTGCCCGCAGGGCGTGAAGATCGCCGAGATCAACTCGCAGGCGCGCAACAAGCTGAAACAGCAGAAGGGCTTCCCGCTCCGCGATCGGATCATCACGCGGCCGACGTGGTTAGGGCGCGCCGGCACCCCGGTGGCGCCGCTCGCCAACCTGACGATCGACTTCAAACCGCTCCGGATCCTCGGAGAGAAGCTGCTCGGGGTCCACCGCGACGCCGCCGCGCCCGAGTTCGCCGGGCATCGCTTCTCGAGCTGGTTCAAGAAGCACCCAAGCCCTCCGACCGGTCGCAAGATCGTGTACTTCCACGGCTGTGGGACCGAGTACTACGAGCCGTGGGAGGGGCAGAAGGTCGTGCAGATCCTCGAGCACAACGGGTTCGAGGTGGTCGTCCCCAAGCAGGACTGCTGCGGGCTGCCGCTCCAGTCGAGCGGCCTGTTCGACGACGCCCGCAAGGTCGTGCTCCGGCTCGCCCGCGCGCTCGTGCCGTACGTGCGCGACGACCCGAACACGCTGATCGTCGGCAACGCCACCAGTTGCACGCTGATGCTCAAGCGCGAGGCCCGGGAGATCCTGTCGCTCGAGGACGACCCGGACCTGAAGCTCGTGTCGGAGCGGACCTACGACATCTGCGAGCTCCTGCTCGAGCTGAACGACCGCGGCGAGCTCAAGACCGACTTCCAGCCGGTCGACGAGCACATCTTCTATCACGCGCCGTGCCAGCAGCAGGGCCACTGGATCGGCAAGCCGGCGCTCGAGCTGTTCGCGCTGATCCCGGGCCTCGACGTAACCGAGGGCAATGCGCGCTGCTGCGGAATCGCCGGCACCTACGGGCTGAAGGTGGAGAAATACGACATCGCGATGGCCGTCGGGGCGGACCTGTTCGGCCAGGTTCGCGACTCCGGCGCCACCGAGGTCGCGTGCGACAGCGAGACCTGCCGCTGGCAGATCAAGCACGCCACCGGCCATAAGTCCGTGCACCCGATCGACTATTTGCACCGCGCCTACGGGCTGAGTGATAACCCCTAACGTCCAACTCGACGTCGCTCTCGGGTCGAGACTGCAATTCGGGGCCATAGTGGACCCGACCGTCGATCTCGTCGATTCGTTCTCGTCGAGTTGGACGTTTGGGGCCAGGGAGGTCGACTGACGTGGTCGGGATCGTCGTGGTCTCCCACAGCGAGGCGCTGGCGGCGGGGGTCGTCACGCTTGCGCGCGAGATGGGTGGCGCCGATCTGGCGCTGGAGGCCGCCGGCGGGACCGACGAGCCGGGCGTGCTCGGGACCGACGCCGAGCGCGTACGGGCCGCGATCGAGCGCGCGATGTCTCCCGACGGCGTTCTGGTGCTGATGGACCTGGGAAGCGCGCTGATGAGCACCGAGTTCGCCGTTGAGCTGCTTGGCGAGACGCCGGGGGGCATCGTGATGAGCGAGGCGCCGCTCGTCGAGGGGGCGGTGGCGGCCGCGGCGGCGGCCAGCGGTGGCGCGTCGCTCGACGAGGTGGCGGCCGAGGCGCGAGGCGCGCTCGCGATGAAGTCCTCGCAGCTCGGGGTCGAGGAGCCCACCGAGGCGCCACTCGTCGAGGCGCCACCCGTCGAGGCGCCCCCCGCCGATGCCCAGACGCTCCTGGAGGTCCGAAACGCCATCGGTCTCCATGCCCGCCCGGCCGCGCGGTTCGTCGAGACGGTCCGCCGGTTCGACGCCGACGTCCGCGTCGCGAAAGGCCCGGACGGGCGCCCGGTGAAAGCCACGAGCTTGACGAACGTGGTGGCGCTCGGAGCGCGGTTCGGCGACACGCTCGCCGTCACCGCCTCGGGGCCGGAGGCGGACGAAGCGCTGCTCGCGCTCGCCCAACTGGCCGACGAGGGCTTCGGCGATGGGATCTCCGCCGGCCCGCCGCCACCACGCCCCGCGGCTCCTGCGCCACCGCCCGCAACCGTCGACCTCAAGCCTCCGGAACCCGGCGACGTCCTCAAAGGTGTCCCCGCCTCGGCCGGGCTTGCGGTCGGCCCGGCTCACCATCTCCACGGCGCCACCGGTCCGCCGCCGGACCGTGCGCCCGGATCGGCCGGGCACGAGCGCGACCGCCTCGAGCAGGCAATCGCCGCCGCGCGGAGCGCGATCGAGCGCGACCGCGAGACGGTCGCGACGCGCGCCGGGAAGGCGGAGGCCGCGATCTTCGACGCCCATCTGGCACTGCTCGACGACGAGGCGATGCTCGACCCCGCGCACGAGGCGATCGACCAGGGCGCCACCGCAGAGCGCGCCTGGCACGACGCGGCGCAGCAGGTCGCCGGCCGTTACCGCGCGCTCGAGGAGCCGCTGCTGCAGGAACGCGCGACCGACGTGCTCGACGTCGGCCGGCGCGTGGTCGACGCGCTGACCGGTGGCAGCCAGGAATCCGCGGCCGGGATCGTGATCGCCGCCGAGCTCACGCCGGCGGACGCCGCCGCGCTCGACCCCGCGCTCGTCACCGGGATCGCCACCGCCCACGGCACCGCCACCGCGCACGCCGCGATCCTCGCCCGTGCGCTCGGTCTCCCGGCCGTGGTCGGTCTCGGGGACGGGGTGCTCGGCGTAACCGACGGCACGACCGTGCTCATCGACGGCGAGGCCGGCACGCTCCAGGTTAACCCGTCGCAGGAGGTCCAGCGCGACGCGGCCGAGCGGCGCGAGCGGGCCGACCAACGCCGGGCGACCGCGCGGGAGCGCGCCCGCGAGACCGGCGCTACCGCTGACGGCACGCGGATCGAGGTGTTCGCGAACCTCGGCAACGTCGGCGAGGCGGGCAAGGCGGTCGAGCTCGGCGCCGAGGGCGTCGGCCTGCTCCGCACCGAGTTCCTGTTCCTCGACCGCGCCGAGCTCCCGGACGAGGAGGAGCAGGCCGCCACGCTCCGTGAGATCGCGGAAGCGCTCGACGGCCGTCCGCTCGTCGTGCGCACGCTCGACGCCGGCGCCGACAAGCCGCTGCCGGCGCTGCCGATGCCGCCCGAGGCGAACCCGTTCCTCGGAGTGCGCGGCATCCGGCTCGGGCTCGCGCGGCGCGACGTGCTCGCGACCCAGCTGCGCGCGATCCTCCGCGTCGCCGCCGACCACCCGCTCAAGGTGATGCTGCCGATGGTCGCGACGCTCGACGAGATCGAGGCGGCGCGCGCAGAGCTCGACCGGGCACGCGCGGACACGGGAATCGACCAGGAGCTCGAGTTCGGGATCATGGTCGAGATCCCCGCGGCGGCGCTGACGGCGACGCGTCTGGCCAAGCACGTCGATTTCTTCTCGCTCGGCACCAACGACCTGACTCAGTACACGATGGCCGCTGAGCGGGGTGACGAACGCCTCGCGCCGCTGCTCACCGGACCGCAGCCCGCGGTTCTGAAGCTTGTCAAGGCGACCGTGGAGGCCGCCACCGTCCACGGCAGGTGGGTCGGGGTGTGCGGCGAGCTGGCCGGCGACCCGGCGGCCGCGGTGCTGTTTGCCGGCCTCGGCGTGACCGAGCTGAGCATGGCGCCCGCGCTCGTTCCGGACGTCAAGGCCGCGCTCCGGGGGGTTGAGCTCGAGCAGGCCCGGGCCGCCGCCGACGCCGCGCTCGAGGTCGACACGGCCGCCGCCGCCCGTGCGCTTGGCGCCAAGCTGCTGTGACGGCCGCAACCCTCAGGTAACCTCATCCTCCCGTGGAAGCCGGTACGTTGAGCTCGTTGCGCTCATCAAGGATGCTCGCGGCTGGCACGGGGCTAAGGGTCGTCCTTTGCCCCGTGGTCATGGCCCTCGTGCTGGCGGGCTCCTACACCGCCGCGGCGAGCGTGTTCGTGGTCGCTGCCGCCACCGACTGGTTCGACGGCCGGCTTGCCCGCCGCTGGGGGGTCACCACCCGGTTCGGCGCTTTCCTTGACACGACCGCCGACAAGCTGCTCGTCTCGACCGCGCTGATCGCGCTCGTGTCGACGGGGCGCGCGTCGCCGTGGGTCGCATTCGTGATCATCGGGCGCGAGTTCACGATCCTCGGACTCCGCGCCGCGGTCGAGTCCGGGGGGCGCCGGTTCGAGACCTCGATGCTCGGCAAGTGGAAGGCAACGGTCCAGTTTGTGGCGATCACGCTCGCGATCCTGCGCCCGGACGTGATCATCCTCCACGCCTACCTGGATCAGTGGGCGATGGGAATCGCGGCGATCGTGACCGCCTGGTCCGGAATCGACTACATCATCCAGTTCTCCGCCGCGCTCCGCTCCTGAGGAGCCGCGTTTGCGCGTGTTCGTCACCGGCGGGACGGGCGTGATCGGCACCGCGCTCGTGACCCGGCTGCTCGAACGCGGGGATGACGTCGTCGCGCTCGCGCGCTCGGACGTCGCCGCGGCCACACTCGATGCCCGGGGCGCCACCGTGGTCCGCGGCGAGGGCTACGAGGAGGACGACCTGACGCGGGGGATGGAGGGGTGCGCGCGCGCGTTCAACGTCGCGGGTGTCAACGAACTGTGCCTCGAGGACCCACGCCCGATGGAGCGGATCAACGTCGGCGGCGCCGCCGCGGCGGTACGCGCCGCGGCCAGGGCGGGCGTCGCCCGGCTCGTACACACGTCCTCGGCGGCCACGATCGGCGAGCCGCCGGGGACCGTCGGCACCGAACGGACGCCCCACCGCGGCTGGTATCTGTCGAACTACGAGCGGACCAAGACCGAGGGCGAACGCGCCGCGCTCGCTGCCTCTCGGCAGGTCGGCCAGGATCTCGTGCTGGTCAATCCGAGCTCGGTCCAGGGGCCGGGTCGCGCCGGCGGCACCGGGCGGATCCTGCTCGCGTTCCTCGACGGCCGCCTGCGCGTGTTCGTTCCTACGTGCCTCAGCCTTGTCGACATCGACGACTGCGTCACGGGTCACCTGCTCGCGGCTGAGCACGGCGCCGACGGGCAGCGCTACCTGCTGAACGGGATGACGCTCGAGATAACCCAGGCGCTGGCGCTGGCGGCCGAGGTCGCCGGCGTCCGCCGCAAGCCCCGGTTGATCACTCGCCGCGTCGCGACCGTCGCCGCCGCCGCGGTCGAGCGCGGCTTCCGGCTGGCGGGGCGCCGGCCGCCGGTGTGCCGTGAGATGGTCCGTACGCTGCTGCATGGCCACCGCTACGACGGCTCGCGGGCCGAGCGAGAGCTCGGGCTGCTCTACACCGACCCGCGCGAGACGATCCGGAAGACCGTCGACTGGGCGCGGGCCGAGGGCTACATCCGCTGATTTCGGTGTCTCGTCCGCGCTCGGACGCGGGCGGGGGCGATTGTTGCCTGACCGCGCATATTCCCGGTAGCAGTCACACCCGCGCTATCGTGCCCGGTAGGATCGGAGTGGATTCCGCTGCAGGAGGGAGGGTTTGGAGCCAGTAACCCCCACACCAGCCGCGGTGGTTGAGGGCGCGACCACTGCCCCCTCCCCGGCCCCGGCGTATTCGCCGCTTCGCGGTCGCGTCAGCAAGTTCCTGATTCCCGAGGTGATCTTCGGGATCGGCACGCTTGCGGAGGTCGGCGGTGCCGTCCGCCGCGTCGGCGGCCGGCGCCCGATGCTCGTCAGCGATCCGGGCGTGCTCGCGGCCGGCTGGGTCGAGCGCGCCACGCCGCACCTCGACGACGTGTGCGTGAAGTGGAGCCTGTGGTACGACCTGACGCCGAACCCGAAGGACTTTGAGGTCGAGGCGGCGTTCGAGAGCTATCTCGAGAGCGGCTGCGACGCGCTGCTCGCCATCGGCGGGGGGAGCTGCATCGACCTCGCTAAGGCGGTCGCGATCCTCAGCGGCAACGGGGGCCGCATCCTCGAATACGAGGGCATCGACCGCGCGGGCAACCCGATCCCGCCGATGGTGATGGTCCCGACGACCGCGGGCACCGGGTCGGACGTCTCGCAGTTCTGCGTGGTCACCGACACCGAGCGACGGTTCAAGGCGACGATCGGCGGGCGGGCGCTCGTACCGGACATCTCCGTCACGGACCCCGAGCTGCTCACCACGATGTCGCCGGAGCTGACCGCGCACACAGGGCTGGACGCGCTCAGCCACGCAATCGAGTCGTGCGTGTCCGAGGCCTGCGACTTCTTGAGCAAGGGTCTCGCGATCGCCGCGATTCGAGGAATCGTCGAGCACCTCCCGGTCGCGGTCGAGGATCCGTTCGACCTCACCGCCCGCGAGGGGATGGCCCGGGCCAGCCTGCAGGCGGGGATGGCGTTCACGAACGCGCTGCTCGGAGCGACCCACGCGATCGCCCACCAGATCGGCGGCGCCCTGGACCTTCCGCATGGTCTGCTCAACGCGATCCTGATGCCGCACGTGATGCGCTTCAATGCCCAGACGCACGCCGACCGCTACGTCGACGTGGCACGCGCCCTGGGCGTCGCTACCGACGACCGCGACGCGAACGTCGCCGCCGAACGAGCGACCGAGTGCGTCGAGGAGCTGGGCCGGTCGCTCGGGGTTCCGAGCGGGCTGCACGAGGTCGGCGTCGATCCCTCGGACTTCGACCTGTTCGCGCTGAACGCGCTGCGCGACGCCTATATCGCGACCAACCCGCGACCAGTCGCCGAGGACGATGTCCGCAGGATCTGCGTCGCCGCGTACTGAGTACAGCGCTCCCGCCGACCGGCCTGCCCTCGAGCGCCTGATCGGCGTCCGCTCGTCCAAGCCGAGCTTCTACGCCGCCTTCCGCGACAAATCAGAGCGCCTGGACCACACGATCGAGACGCTCGAGCGGATCTCCTCCGCGCTGTGTACGGCGCCGGCCGGGCCGGTCGCCGTGTGCGACGCGGTGGTAGAGGCGGCCGCCTATCACTTCGGCGCGCGCTGGTCGGCGATGGTGTTCTCGGACTCAGGCATCGGGGACACGATGCCTCGCGTGATCGTCCATGCGAGCCACTCGGTCATCCAGCGTTGGGAGGTGGCGCCGGCGATGCTCGCGGAGCTCGCCGACCGCACGCTGGCTGTCCAGCGGCCACTGCTCGCCGATCACGACGAGGGGCTCGAGTTCGGTGGCGAGCCGTGTGTCATTGTGACCGCCCCGATGCCCGTGCGAGGCGAGCCGGCGGGGATCCTCGCGGTCGGGTTGCCCGATGGCAACGAGGTCGCGCCGAGCGATGTGTCGATCCTGGTCACGCTGGCCAACAACGCCGGCGTCGCCCTGCACAACGCGTCGCTGTTCCAGGAGAACGAGCGCCGCGCGGGCGAGCTCGAGCGCCGCGGCTCGGAGCTCGAGGGGACGCTGCGGCGGCTCGAGCAGGCCGGCCGGCGCCAGCTTCTCAGCGAGGAGCGCAACCGGATCGCTCGCGAGCTGCACGACAGCGTCGCGCAGCACCTGCTGACGATCGGCATGAACCTCGAGTGGTGCCGGCGGCACGACTCGACCTCGCCCGCCGTGCTCGAGCGGGTACTCGCCGCCCAGTCGCTGGCTCGTTCGGCGATGGACGAGATCCGAGAGGTGATCTTCGGGCTGGCCAGCGACGGGCAGATCGAGCTGTCCCGGGCGCTGCGCGAGGTGATCGAGGACGTCGAGGCTGGCACCCGCCTCGAGGTCGGACTCCGCGTGTACGGGCAGCTCCAGCCGGTGCCCGCCGCCACTCAGCACGCGCTCGTGCAGATCGCGCGCGAGGCGCTGTTCAACGTGGTGCGTCACGCCGAGGCCCGCCATGCCTGGGTCACGCTCCGCTGGCGGCCGCAGGTGGTGTCGCTGGGTGTCGCGGATGACGGCTCGGGCAACCACCGCAGGCTCCAGCACCAGCTGTTCATCTCCGGCACGAACGCCGACCACCTCGGGCTGACGGGAATCGCTGAGCGGGTGCGCGAGCTCGGTGGCGCCACCTGGTTCGAGCGCCGGCGCGGGGGAGGCGTAAAGCTGAGGGTCGAGGTGCCGCTGGGAGGGTCGCTTGGCGTCGCCTGAGGCGGCCGCCCCGGCGCGCGTGCTGCTGGTCGACGATCACGCGATCGTCCGCCGGGGCCTGCGCTCGATCCTCGAGCTCGAGTCGGACATCTCCGTGGTGGCGGAGGCCAACGGCCGGAACGATGCTCTTGCGGCGATCGATCAAGCCCAGCCGGACATCGTGCTGCTCGACCTCAAGCTGAGCTCCGACCACGACGCGGAGGGCCTCGAGCTTTGCAGCGAGATTCTCGAGCGCCGGCCGGACTCGAACGTCGTGATCCTGTCGACGTTCCTCAACGAGGATCTGCTCAACCAGGCCTTACGCCGCGGCGCCAAGGCGTACGTGCTCAAGGAGGTCGACGTGGTCGAGCTCGTGCGGATCATCCGCGCCGTTTCCCGCGGTGGGACGGCGTTCGACGGGCGCAGCGCAGCGCTGGTCAGGGAGCTCGTTGCCGGCGAGCGCGCCTCGGCCGAGCCCGAGTTCACCGACCGGGAGCGCGAAGTCACCCGGCTCCTGGCGCGCGGGCTCACCAACCGGGAGATCGGCGGCCGGATCTTCGTCAGTGAGAGCACCGCGAAGTTCCACGTGCGCAACGTCATGCGCAAGCTCGGCGTCCATAGCCGTGCGGAGGTTGCCTATGCCGCCGGCAAGCGGGGTCTGCTGGACGATTAGCCGGGTATGGCGCCCGACGCTCACGAGTTGGAGCTACTGAAGGGCAAGCTCGCGACCGCCGAGGCCGAGCTTCGGACACACATGGCGGGCTGGGAGTACGCGTTCGCGATGGGGAGCAGCGCCGATGGCGGCCGCAACCATCCGACCCACCGGAAGACCCGCGAGCACACGGAGCGGCTCGTCAGGCGCTGCCGCGACCTGCGCGCCCAGGTCGCCGAGCACGAAGTCGGCTGACACTGGGTTACGCCGAAACGCCCCGGGTAGGCGATCTCTAGCCATCCGAGGCGAAAGAGAGGTAGCTATGGCAGACAACAGAGGCGTTGCCTACATGGGGACGGGCAAGGTCGAGGTCCATGACATCGACTTTCCGACGTTCGAGTTGAAGGATGGGCCGGGGGTCAACCCGGCCAACGTGGGCCGCAAGCTGCCCCACGCGGCGATCCTGAAATGCGTGTCGACGAACATCTGCGGCTCCGATCAGCACATGGTCCGCGGCCGCACGACCGCGCCCGAAGGGCTGATCCTCGGGCACGAGATCACTGGTGAGGTGATCGAGACCGGACCGGGCGTCGAGTTCATCAAGAAGGGCGACCTGTGCTCGGTGCCGTTCAACATCGCGTGCGGCCGATGCCGCATGTGCAAGACCGGGAACACCGGCGTGTGCCTGAACGTCAACCCGGACCGTCCCGGCTCGGCGTACGGATACGTCGACATGGGCGGATGGGTCGGCGGCCAGGCGGAGTATGTACTTGTGCCCTACGCCGATTGGAACCTGCTGCCGTTCCCCGACAAGGACCAGGCGATGGAGAAGATCCTCGACCTGACGATGCTGTCGGACATCTTCCCGACCGGTTACCACGGTGCCTACACCGCCGGTGTCACGTCGGGGTCGACCGTGTACGTCGCCGGCGGCGGCCCGGTTGGGCTCGCGGCGGCGCACTCGGCGCAACTGCTCGGCGCCGCGGTCGTGATCGTCGGCGACATGATCCCCGAGCGGCTCAAGCAGGCTCGCAGCTTCGGGTGCGAGACCGCCGACATCTCGAAGGGCGATCCGAAGGATCAGATCGAGCAGATCCTGGGCGTGCCCGAGGTCGATGCCGCGGTCGACGCGGTCGGCTTCGAGGCCCGCGGCCACGGCGCCGACTCCGAGCACGAGGCGCCGGCGACCGTGCTCAACTCGATCATGGACGTCACCCGGGCGGCCGGGAAGCTCGGCATCCCGGGGCTCTACGTGACCGAGGATCCGGGCGGCACCGACGAGGCCGCGAAGATCGGCTCGCTGTCGATCAAGATCGGTCTCGGTTGGGCGAAGTCGCTTAGCTTTACGACGGGCCAGTGCCCGGTCATGAAGTACCACCACGGCCTGATGCAGATGATCCTCAACGACAAGGCGCAGATCGCCAAGGCCGTCAACGCCACCGTGATCTCACTCGACGAGGCCCCGAAGGGATACAAGGACTTCGATCAGGGCGCGGCCAAGAAGTTCGTGCTGAACCCCCACGGGCTGATCAAGGCCTGACGCATCTCCGGGCCCCGGTACAAAGGCCCGAAACCTCCCCGGATCGCCGCGCCACCGGGACATAAGCATTCCCCACGCGCTTATGTCCCGGAGGGGGCGGCCGGGAGGCGGGATTCCGGCCGCTTTCCATAGGGCCGGTGATCAGCAGTTGCCGTCGACGTCGCAGCTCTCGCCGCCGGCGATCACCGAGACGGGCGACCGGCGCTCCCAGCCCTGGCGAAGCAGTTCAAGCATCGCCTCGGGCGGATGCGCACCGGACGCGCCGATCGCGCGGTCGACGACGAACGTCGGCACCGCGCTGATCCCGAACTGGCCGGCTAGCCGCTCGTCGCCTCGGACCTCGTCCGCGAACCGATCGGAAGCCAGCATCTGGCGTACGTCATCCTCCGGGACACCGACCTCGACCGCGAGCCGCACGAGCGTCTCGGGATCGGACATCAGCCGGCCCTCGGTGAAGTAGGCGCGCATGAGCCGCTCCTTCATCGCGTCCTGGAGCCCGTGCTCGCCGGCGAGGTGGATGACGCGGTGACCGTCGAACGTCGTGCCGCTCCGCTGGATGTCGAGGTGGAAGTCGAGGCCCTCGCCGGCGGCCGCGTCGGTCACCGTGCGGCCCATCTCCCTGGCGCGCTCGACTGTGATCCCGTACTTCTCGGCCAGGCGGGTCGCGTTGTCGCCCTCGCGCTCGCGGGGCGCCGACGGGTCGAGCTCGAAGCTCCGCCACGTCACCCGGACGTCGTCGCGATGCTCGAACTCGGCGAGCGCGGCCTCGAAGCGGCGCTTGCCGATGTAGCACCACGGGCATGCGATGTCAGACCAGATTTCGACGTCCACGGAAACGCTCCTAAGAAAAAGTTGATCTCACAATGAGTGTAGCCACGGGCCGGTTCAGTTCCAGGCGAGCTCGGAGCGCTTCTCCCAGTATGTGTCCGCGTCCTCGCCGATCGCATCGAGCGACGCGAGCGCGTCGGGGCCGAGGTCGAGTACCTGCGCCACCAGGTTGCTCGCGACCTGGTCGACGGTGGCGGCCCCGCTGAGGACGACATCCACCCACGGCTGCGCCAGCACCGCCGCGAGTGCGAGCGCGTCCTCGGTCCTCCCGGTGGTGCGCGCCGCCGCGGCAAGCTCGGGCACGTCGCCCCGTGGCGTCAGGCGACCGTTCGCGAGCGCCTCCTTGACGATCACGCCGAGGCCCTCGGCGTGGGCGGCCTCGAGCGCGGGACCGGCCGACCGTTCGAGCAGGTTCCACGTCGCCTGCACGGCGTCGAATCCGCCGACCTTGAGCGCGCGCTCGATCGTCTGCGCCTGGTGCGGTCCGGTGGCCGTGAACCCGATCGCCATCCCGCTCGCCCGCAGCTTCGCCAGCTCGAACAGCACCGCGGGATCGTCGAGCACGCCGCTCTCGATCGTCGCGGAGTGGATCTGGTACAGGCGGAGGTGATTGCCGAGCAGCTCCTGGCTCTCGTCGAGCTGACGCTCGAGCGTCGCCACCGACAGGTCCTTGACCTCATTCACCTCCGCGTCGACGCGCCAGTTGGCGGTGTACGTGTAGCCCCACTTGGAGCCGACCGTGACGTCGTCGGGTCCGAACCCGCGTTGCTCGAGCCAGCTTCCGAGGAACGCTTCCGCTCGTCCGTACGAGCGAGCCGCATCGAAGTACCGCACGCCACGCTCGTACGCGGCGTCGAGGACGGCGTGCGCACCGCGCTCCATCTCGGCGACGTCGGTGTGCCCCGCGAGGTCGGAGCCGTGACCGAGATTGATGTAGCCCGGCCGGCCGAGCGCGGCCAGCCCGAGCCCGATCGGGGTCACCTCCAGATCGGTGTCGCCGAGTGTCCGGGGCATCGCGCGCGTGCACGCTATCGCCTCGGACCGGATGGTGGGTCAGCCGGCGAGCACCTCGCCGCCCCGGTGCGGCACGAGCACGAGCATGCTTCGCCTCGCCCACTCAGGCTCCGGGCGGGCGGGGCGGAGCGTCAGGCCGGTGGCCGCGCGCAGCACCTCGCGCATTTCCATCTCGGCAAACGGCGCGCCGGCGCAGCGCCGCACGCCACCGCCGAACGGAATCCACGACAGTGGGTTCGGCGCCGGGCTCTCGAGCCAGCGCTCGGGCCGGAACTGCGAAGCGTCGGGCCACAGATCGTCGCGCCGGCACGCCAGCCACAGACACGCGGCGACCTGCACGCCGGCGGGTAGCGAGACACCGTCGATCTCCGCCGGTTCGAGCAGCAGGCGCGGCGCGATCGTCAGCGCCGGCCGCGCCCGCAGCGTCTCCTTGACGACCGCATCGAGGTACGCCGGATCGCCCTCGCGCAGGCGTGCCTGCACTCCCGGGTGGCGGGCCAGCAGCTCGAACGCCCACGCCAGCGAGGCCGCGGAGCTGTCGTGACCGCCGACGAGCAGCGCGACCAGCTCGTCGCGAAGATGCTGATCGCTCGGCGGGTTCCCGTCCTCGTCGCGCGCCTCGAGCAGCACCGCCAGCACCGAGTCGTCTCGGCTCTCCGCCCGGCGGCGCGCGAGTAGCGCGTACAGCTCGGCGTCGAATCGCTCGACGGCGAGCCGGAAGCGTCCCCACGGGCTGCGCGGGCCGAGATCCTTGCGCACGACCGCCATAGCCAGCACCGACGGCAGCGAACGCACCGTCGCCAGCGAGTCCTCGATCACGTCATGCAGATGCGCGCGCTCCTCGTCGCGTGCTCCAAACACGACGCGCAGGATGATGTCGAGCGTCAGCTCCCGCATCCGGTCGAGCGCGACCACCGGGCCGTTCCAGGTCGCGACCTCCCGGCGCGCCAGCTCGGCGATCATCGGTGCGAACGCGCGCATCCGCTCGCCGTGAAACGGCCCCTGGAGCAGCCGGCGCTGACGGATGTGCTCCTCGCCGTCGAGCAGCAGGATCGAGTGCGGGCCTGCGAACGGCCGAAGGAACTCCCAGCTCTGCCCGGCCGGAGCGACAGCGGGATCGAGGCGGAACACCGCCCGCACGGAGCCCGGACTCGAAAACAGCACCATCGGCTCCTCGGTCCAGTATGTGCGGATCGTGGCCGGGTCGCCGAAGCGAGCGTGGACGCGGCGCAGGAACGCCCCGGGCCGTGCCATCCACGCGAGGGTCTGCCATACGGCAGGCGCGCTCGGCCCGGGCGGCAGGTCCATGGCCCGATGCTACGAGGTGCCCGCGTGCGCCAGCGCTGCGGGCATCGCGACGTCCATGACCTCCGCGCGCTCGTGGGCGCGCATCAGCCGGGTGACGTACGCCTCGGCGAGGCCGAGGTTAGGATCAGCGACCGCCCGTCGAGCCGCCGGACGAGCTCTCAGCACACGGCGCCGAGCTCGAGCGGGCGCTCGGCGAGTTCATCCCGAGGTGGCTGGCCGAGACGTGGGAGTTTCGAGCGGTGCACTGGCTTCCCTGAGCGGGAACCGCGCGCCCCCGTCGATTCGCACGCGGACCGTTTCTCCCGGTCGGGGCGCCGGGAGTGGAGCGACGGTGTAAAGCCGGCCGTGCTCGAGCTCGAGTTCGAGGCGGACGCCGTCCTCGAGTGCCACCGCGCGGGCGACGCGCGCCTCGAGCAGGCCGGCGGGGTCGAGCGCGACGTGCGCCGGCCGGGTGAGGAGGAGCTCGTCACGGTCCTCGAGGCTGCCGTCGAAGCCGAGGAAGCGGGCGACGCCCACGCTCGGCGGCTGCGCGAGCAGCTCCCGGGGCGGCCCCGACGCGGCCAGCCGGCCTTCGAGCAGGATCAGCAGCCGGTCGGCGAGCGCCCACGCCTCGGCGCGGTCGTGGACGACGACCAGCGTCGCCCGCGTGGTCGACCGTAGCGCGGACAGCGCGTCCTCGAGGAGCGTCGACCGGACCTCGGCGTCGAGGCCAGCGAACGGCTCGTCGAGCAGGAGCACGTCGGGGCGGACCGCGATCGCGCGGGCGAGGTGGACCCGCCGCCGCTCGCCACCGGACAGGGTCGCCGCGGGGCGCCGTGCCAGGTGGTCGGCGCCGATCGCGCGGAGCGCCTCGCGAGCACGCTCGGATCGCTCCTGCCGCGGGACGCCCCACCATGCGAGCGCCAGCGTGACGTTCTGGAGCACGGTCCGGCGGGCGAGGTCAGGGGACTGAAGGGCGATTCCGACCCGGCCGCGGCGCTCGACTCTCCCCGTGGCGGGCGGCAGGGCGCCCGCGAGCGCGTCGAGCAGGGTGCTCTTGCCGGCGCCGTTGGGCCCGAGCAGCGCGACGATCTCACCCGCGTGAAGCTCCGCGCTCACGTCCTTGACCACCTCGCGCTTGCCGCGGCGCACGCTCAAGTGCTCGCAGCGGAGCATCACCGATCCCGGCCGGTCCGCGTCGGTCACGGCGCCGACCGGAACCGCAGCCGGATCCCGTTGCCCTGGTGCTGGAGGAGCGCGAGCCCGCACATCAGGATCAGGATCATCGCGATCAGCACGATCGCGATCGCGACGGCGTCGGCGTAATAGGCGCCGTTAATCTCATACAAGGTCGCGCTCGCGAGCGTCTGGTTGTACCCGTAGATGTTGCCGCCGAGGATCACGACCGCGGCGACCTCGGAGAGCGTCGTCCCGAGCGCTGCGATCACCGCCGCCATCACCCCGACCCTGGCTTCGCGGAGTGCGAGCGTCCACAGCTGGCGGCGGCGGGCGCCGAGCAGCCGGGCCTGGGCCAGCAGCCCCGGCGGGAGGCCCTGGACCGCGGCCGCGGTGAGCGCTACCACGAACGGCAAGGCGAGGATCGTCTGCGCGACGAACACCACGCGCCTCGTGTAGATCAGGTGGAGCGAGCCGAGCAGCGCTTGGGGGCTGAACAGCACGAACAGAAAGGTCCCCACGAGCACCGGCGGAATCGCAAGGCTGACGTTCGCCAGTACGCGCAGCACCTGCCGGCCGCGGAACCTTCCGAGGCCGATCGCGAGCCCGATCGGAAGGCCGATCACGGTGGCCGCCGCGGTCGCGACGACAGCGACCTGGAGCGTGAACCAGATGACGCTGAACAGCGTCGGGTTCCCGTGCAGGATCATCGGCACGGCCTTCTGAATCTCGTCCCAGATCAGCCGCACTTCACGCCGTCCGGAAGCGGAATTGGACCGCGCCCGTGCGCTGCTGGATCAGGGTGAGCGTGGCGATCAGCACGAGGATGACGGCCAGCAGCACGAGCGCGATGGCGGTCGCATACGGGTCGTGAGCCGTGTAGTTGAACTGCTCGAGCAGGGCGCTCGCGAGCGTCTCGTCGTGTCCCTGGAAGTTGCCGCCGACAATGATCACCGCACCGACCTCGGCGACCGTCGCGCCGAGCGCCGCGATCACGGCGGCCATCACGCCGATCTTCGCTTCGCGGAGCGCGAACACCCCGAGCTGAACGCGCCCGGCGCCGAGCGCCCGCGCCTGGTCGAGCAGTCCCGGCGGAAGGCCCTGGATCGCGGCGGGCGTGAGCGCGACGACAAACGGGAGGGCCAGCACCGCCTGCGCGATGTACACGGCCTGAAGAGTGAACTCGATCCGCAGCGACCCGAACGCGCCCTGCGGCAGCAGCAGGAGCAGCACAGCGATGCCCACGACCACCGACGGCAGTGCGAGACTCGCGTTGGCCAGCAGCTGGAGGGTGCGCCGGCCGCGGAAGCGACCGAGTCCCAGGGCGAGCCCGATCGGCAGGCCCACCACCAGCGCGGCAGCGGTGGACACCACTGCCACCTTGAGCGTGACCCACAGCAGGCCCATGATGTACGGGTCGCCGTGGACGATCAGCGGGATGGCGCCGCGGAGCTGGTCCCAGACGTATCCCATTCAGGGGGTGTTGGCCGTCTGGACGTATACGAGTTGTCCGTTCGCGAGGCGATAGACGACTCCGGCCTGCGTGCCGTGGCCGATCGTGCGCGCGCCCGGCCTCGGGAGCGGCGCCACCTTCTGTCCGGGTTGGATGTAGATGCTCTGAGCGTTGTTCGCCCGCAGCCCGCGACTCGTGATCGCCGCCCCCAGGTGGAGCGACGACAGCGCCGCCAACAGGAAGGCGACGGACAGCACGATCCCCAGATCGAACAGGTTCACTAACCCGTCGAGTGGGTCGCCGGCGCGGTCCTCGCGGTTTGGGGCGTGGGGGGTGACGGAGATGATGATGCGCCTCCTGTGGGACGTGGATCGGTGATGACCGCCGCGAGGTACTGGAGGTCGGACAGATCCTGGCTGTACATGCGGTCTCGCGAGAGCGAGAGCCCGAACGCGACCGCGCCGATCAACAGGCCGACGACCGTGACGCTGAACGCGACGCGCAGGTCGTGGCTGAGCTCGCCGGTGTTGCCGGCGGCGAGGCCGGTGAGTGCCGGCGAGAGCGGGATCAAGGTTCCCATCAGCCCGAGGGCCGGGCCTGCTCGCACGAGAAATCGCGTCCGCGCCAGGCGCCGCTGGGCATCGAAGTCGAAGTCCGCCAGCGCCTTGTTGATCTGGTGCTCACTCCCGGGCTTTCCCGCTTGCCCGAGGATGAAGTCGAGCGTCGCCGCCATCGCCGCGCTCCGCGGGATCCCGCGCACCGCCGCTTCCGCCGCCGGCCGGTCGCCCGCCAGCAGCGCGTTGCGCGCCTCCTCGGCCCCGACCTGGAGCGTCGCGAACCGCCGTCGCCGGCGGCTGACCAACTCGACGACGTAGCTGCCGAGCTCGAAGATCACGAGCGCGAGCGCGGCCAGCGCGAGGATCAGCACCGGCACCTCGAGGGCGTTTGCGACGTGGAAGATCGCCTGATCGATGCCGTTGGTGCTGAGCGCGAAGATCACGGGCAAGACGGTGACGCGGACCAGGATCTCAGCTGCCGGGGCCCGGCATCCGCCGGCTGCGGTGCCCATGCAGCTCACGCCCGGCTCCGAGGCCCAGGAGCAGGAGGACCGCGAGACCGGCCCCAAATGCCGGCAGAAGCGATGCGCGGATTGCCTGTCGCGCGGGCGGAGCCGTCGCGACCGCGGCGGGCGCGACACGCACGAGCGGGCTCGCGCCCGCCGCCAGCGGCTTCACGTCGCTTACCAGCAGCCCCTCGACGACTGGACCAGACCGGGCTGGGAGCGCCGGTCGCGTCAGCGGTTGCGTCTGATGCTTCGGGGAGGTCGTGCGATGCGGCGTGGACACGGTCGTGGGCTGACTCGAGTTGGCCGACGGGGACGTCGTCGTCGACGTGGGGGTCGTCGACGTGGTGGTCCTCGAGGTCGGGGTGGTCGAGCTCTTCGTCGAGGTGCCCTTGCCGTTGTTCGCGCCCTTGCCGTTGCCTGCCGTCGTCGACTTTCCGCCGTGCGAGCTGGTGGCCGGCCCGCCCGGGTGAGTGCCCTTGCTCTTGCGCGGCCCGGTCGGGGAGTGTGACTTTCTCGACTTGCCCGATCCCGTCTGCTTGTGACTGCCGGTCTTCGCCGGCGGCGGGCTCCCGACGGTGATCGGGACCTCGGCGACGCCACCTCCACCGTCCGTGTCAGTCACCTGGAGTGCGACGTCGTACTGTCCGGCGTTGTCGAAAGTCACCTGGGGGGTGGGAGCCGTCGAGCTCTCTGCGCCGCCGCCGAAATTCCAGTCATAGGAGACTGAGCTCCCGTTCTGACCCGTGACCGTGGCACTGAAAGTCACGGTCCCTCCGGCTGGCACGGCTGTCCGCGAGGCCGACACGGTCACCGTCAGTATCGGTCCTTCGAATACCTCGATCGCGATCGGCACAGGCTGATCGTTCTGCGTCCCCTGTACCTCGTCGAGGAAGTCGTAGTCGGTCTGGCCCTGACCGCCGCCGCGCCACGGGCGGTCGTACTGATTCAACGATCCGAGCGCCTCCACGACCGGAGCCTCTTGCGGATCGTTGAAGTCGGTCGAGCCCTGCGGGGCGAGGTCCGCGGGCGTGAGCATAGAATCCGACCCCGCCTCCGGAGCTCCCTGTCCATCAATCACCGTTATCCCGTGCACAGCTGAAACCGGAACCGGAGTTGTCAGGCAGCCGAGGACCGTCGATAGCGCCCACGTACTGCTCGGGGACAGCTGCACGTCGACGAAGCCGTTGCGACCGAACTCGTTCATATCGGTCCCTGAATACTGCGTGCACTGAGGGTTCGACTGGAGCTGGGCGAGCGAGACGGAGTCGTTCTGGGTGGTCCCGCTCGGCGAATACACCGCTGCGGACACGACTTCGTCCGAGCCCGGATCGGCCGTGGCTACCCCGGCCGAGTATCCCAACCCCACGAGCACGCAGACGAGCGTCAACGCGAACCGCCGCCCCGGGATGAGCCCGGGGCGGCGGCCGGCCGGCCGTCGATGTTCGTCCGAGCGGGTGCGCCGGCACGTCACGGATCTAGCGAACGGCGACGGTTCTCAAACCCGAGAAGCTCGGCGCCTCACCCGGCCGGACGTACTCGAGTTGCAGCACCCAGCGCGTGCCGCTCTCGACCTTGGCGTGGAACGTGACCTTGTCCTTGCCGGCGCCGAGCTTCGCCGCCCCGAAAACGGAGAACCGTGCCGGAGCGCCGGGGGCCGTGTTGAGGCGGAGCAGTTCGACCTTCGCCCCGGACTCTCCGGCGGGTGCCATGGCCCCGGACAGGGTGAACCGGCCCTTGCCGGCCTTCGCCGAGGTCAGGCGGACGCTCGAGGCGGGCTTCGGGCCGATCGCGACCTTGATCGTTCGCGAAGTCGCGGCCACCACTCCCTGCTTCGGATCTTGGAACTTGACCTTCACGTTCCAGCTGCCGGCACCGAGCGGCACCGAGATCGCGAAGTTGCCCTGACTCGTGGCCAGTCGCTCGGTCGCGACCTTCTTGAATGCGCCCTTCTTACCGACGCCGCGCGCGAACACGGTCACCGTGCCCTTGGCGTGTCCGTTGCCGGGAGCGACCGTCCCGAGCACGAGTGCCTTGCCGCCCTGCGACTGAACCCTGAGGTTCGATGTCGCGCCGTGCACCTTGACGGTCACGGGCGACGTCGCCGCGGGTGACAGGATGTCACCGTAGGCCGGGCTGAGCGTTGCGTTCTCGATCATCGAGATCTGACCGGTCGACACCTCGTACTGCCCGGTCGAGGTCGGCGTGAACTTGATGCTGTACCCGCCGTTCGAGTTCGACTTGCCGCTGGCCACGGTCAGCGGCACACCGCCGACCACCTCGTCGATGTTGACTCTCTTCCCTGCCAACGCCGGGTAGCCCGGCTCGGCGTTGACCAGCGTTCCCTTCACCGTGACCGGCTTGCCGGCGTGGTAGTTCTTCGGGAGCCCAGAAGACACCCTCAGGTTTGGGGACGCCGTTGCCACGAACGGCGGACCCGCCGGGTCGGAGTTCGGAAGGTAGGTCTTCAACTGAGACTGGAACGCCTGCGAGGTGAGCATGCCGACGAAGGACTGAGCGGCGGCCAGGTTCACCGTCTCGCCGGGCTTCGACGGGTTGATGATGTAGACGTGGAAGTAATTGACCAGCGCGTTGACGCCGCCCGGCGCCGATGCGCTCTGCGGCCCGCGGGTGACGATCTTCAGGTTCGGGATCGTGCCGGCGGGATCGGTTCCGGACGCGAGGTAGTCGTACGTGCCGCGGTCCGTGAGGACGTAGCAGGTGCTGGCCTTGTTCCCCTGGGTGCACGCGTTCGCGGCGATAACGTTTGCGCCCTGAGAGGCGCCCGCGTTGATGAAGTACCAGCTGGGGGCATCAGTGATGTTGACCGTTCCACTGTCCGGGCACGGGGCGCCATTGGATGGGACGGCGGTCGAATTGACCGGCGACATGCCGCCGCCGTCCGCCGCATTCACGGTGCATAGCGTGAGGCTCGCGGGCCGCAGGCCCGAGCTGTTGACGAGCCCCCAGATCTGATGCTCCTCGACGGTCGTGCCGGAAGCGGTCGTCGTGCCGCCGCGCGTGTAGAACGTCGCTTGGTTATTTGCCCCGGCGGTCGCGACGTCCGCGAACGCCCGTGCGATGTTGTTGGCCGCGTTGGATGCGACGCCGGCGGGATCGGCCGTCTGCCCCGCGAGCACGAAGTCGTTGGTGAAGATCGCATTGCCGTACTGGTTCTTGTACGAGAACCCACCCGCGACGAACTGATTCTCGAGCGACGCGGCGTGCACGATCAGCGCGCTCGGGCCTCCGGTGCCGTTCTCGGCGCTCTGGATTGCCACGCCGGTGGCGGAGCCCACGTACTTGAACGCGTACTGCGGGAAGGCCTTGTTGAACATCGGCTGGATCACGTTCGGGATCAGGCCCGAGTCGCTGACGTCGCTCGTACCGACGACCGTGAGCGTCGAGGAGGTGTCGGCATTGGCGAAAGCGGGAGCGACGAGCACGGCGACGGCGGTCAGGAGTCCGACCAGGGGGACGGCGACGAGCCGGCGCCTGGCGCCGGGCTGGCCATCAAACGCACCCGGCCGTGCGCGATGACAGAGGAAGGGAGAGGGTTTGCGCATTGCGCCAATATATAGGCAATGCATATGCAGAAGGTTCAGATCGCGCGTCTGCGCTAGACGGCGCCCGCTACGCTGTCGCGTCGTGTCCGCCCCACGGCAAGCTTGGCTTTACGGCGTGCTGGTCGTGGCTCTCCTGGTCGGGGGATGCGGAGGTAGCAGCTACACGAAGGGCGATTTCGTCGCCCGCGCCGACGCCATCTGCACAGGCACGCTGCGCCAGGCTCGCGCGCTCGCACCGCCCGCGTCGACCTCGCAGCCGGGCGGGGCGCTGGCTGCATACCTCGGGCAGTTGGTGCCACTCATCCGGTCCGAGGCTGACCAGCTGCGCGCGCTGAAGCGCCCGCCCGGCAGCGCCCACGACACCGCGACGCTGACGTCGTACTACAGCGCGCTGGCGCAGATCGTCGCGAACTACCGGCAACTCGAGGCCGCCGCGAAGCGCGGAGACACGCAAACGGTGACCGACGTCGAGGCGACACTCCGGGGCAGTCCGATCGCCGCCCTGGCCGCGAGTTATGGGCTGCGAACGTGCGGCACGCCTGGCGCGACGAAGGTCTGATCCGGAAGCCCCCGCCGCCGGACCGCGCCCGCTACCGTCTGCATTCAGATGCCCGACGATCTCTCGCTCGGTGAAGCCGCCGCCGCGCTCGGCGTGAGCGTCGACACGCTACGGCGCTGGGACCGCAAGGGGCAGATCAGGACGACGCGCGATGGGCGCAACCGCAGGCTCGTACCCGCCACCGAGGTGCAGCGCCTGAGCACGCGCCCGACGCGGCATCGCACCGGCACCGAGCGGTCGGCGCGCAACCGGTTCGCCGGCGTGGTCCGGTCGGTCGAATGTGATGGCGTGATGGCGCTGGTCGAACTCGAGGCCGGTCCGTACCTGGTCACCGCCGCGATCACGCGCGACTCGGTGGAGGAGCTCGGGCTCGCCGCCGGCGTGAGCGCCACCGCGGTGGTCAAGGCGACGTCGGTGATGATCGAGCGAGGCGCGTCGGACTGAGCACGGCGTCCCCGACCGGGCGGGGCCCCAGTATGAGACATGAACGGGGTAGGGCGCCGCGAGGCATCGCCCACAAGGTCTCGCGATGTCCCTCCATGCGGCCGAGGAGATCCCCCGCTAGCGGCAGCCGGCGGCTCGGTCCCGTTCCGGGGTGGGCGCCCCGGGCCGTCAGATTCGCGCCCGAAGCTTGCCGACGTCGATCTCGGCGATCGCCAGCGCCCGCGGTACGCGACCGTGCTCGGCGGCGAGGACCCCCAGCAATACGTGTCGAGCGGTCAGGCGCCGGTCGCCGCGCTTGGCGGCGACGGCGAGTGCACGCTGGAGGGCGAGCTTGGACGAGGTGGCAAACCGGGGGTCGCGTCGAGCACGAGCGCCGGTGTGCGGCTCGAGTTCGCCCGCCGAGACCCCGACGGCGGCGAGGCTTCGCACCTCCTCGTGAGCGAGCGCCTCCGCGAGGCGGTCGCGGTCGAGGCCGAACTCGGGCCGCGTCGCGAGGGCGAGCAGCAGGTGCTCTGACTCCACGCTGTGCAGTCCGCCAGAGCGCGCCTCCTCGCGGGCGGCAAGCACCGCCGCCCGCGCATCCCTGGTGAACCGTTCGAACGCCATCATCGCGCTCCTCTCGCGATGCCGGCGCGTTGCAGGCGCCGCGCGTGCTTCTTGTGGACGGCCTGGCGCGTGACTCCGAGCGCCTCGGCGATGTCCGACCAGGACCAGCCGGTGACTACCGCCTGCTCGACGGCGGCGTCCTCGACGCGATCCGCAAGTCGCCTCAGCGCGCCGACCGCAGCGAGCGCATCGGCCGGCTCATCAGGGAACGTCGGATGGGCGGTGACCATGTCGGTGTCAACCTTAGTTGACCATTGCCAAGCTTGTCAACTTAGGTTGCTGATAGCGTCCAGTTCGTGCAGGCCCGGGACCCCCGTGCACGCTTTCGCGAGGGCGATCCGGACGCCGTCCGGGAGGTCTTCCGCTCCCATGGGCGGCTCGTCTACGCGGTCGCGTACAAGGTCCTGGGCGACCGGGGCCTGGCTGAGGAGGCCACCCAGCAGGCGTTCGTCAAGGCATGGCGGGCGGCTCAGAGCTTCGACGAGCAACGGGAGCTCGGGCCCTGGCTGGCGGCGATTGCGCGCCGCGTGGCAATCGACCTGTATCGCCGCGAAGCGGTTCGCGCGACGGATCCGCTCGAGTCGGCGCCGGCCGGCGATTCGGCGCTGATCTCGAGCCCGGAGTCGGCCGAGTCGATCTACGACGTTTGGGAGGTCCGGGAGGCCGTGTCCGAGCTCCCGGCGGAGGAGCAGGAGATCGTCCGTCTCCAGCACCTCGACGGATTCACCCATGTCCAGATAGCCGAGCGGCTCGGGGTCGCTGTCGGGACCGTCAAGTCGAGATCGTTCCGGGCCCACAAGCGTCTGGCGGCGATGCTCGGGCATCTGCGCGAATGAACCGAACGGGGGTCGTCTACCGTATGAGAACAAGAGAGGCACGGAAGTGAGCACGAGCGACGACGACCGGATCGCGTACCTGTCGGGTGAGCCTGTCGACTCGCTGACGCCGCAGGAACGGGCCGAGCTGGACGAGCTGCGCGGGCTGCTGGAGACGCCCGCCACGTGGGAAGAGCCGGACGCCGCGCTCGAGGACCGCATCGTGAACGCGATCGCCGAGGAGGCGCGCCGCGGTAGCCCAGTGGAGAGCGCGTCGGTGTCCGTCGGCGAGCCGAAGACCCGACGTGAGCCCTGGTATCGCCGGGTTCTCCGGCGGCCGGCGCTCGCGCTCGGCGGGCTCGCGACCGCCGCCGCCGCGATCGCCGTCGTGATCGTGCTCGCGGTCGGCAGCAGCTCGCCGGCGCCGCTGCAGTTCGCGATGATCGTCTCGGGCACGTCGCTCGCCCCGGGGGCGCACGGGTCGGCGACGCTGACCAAGATGAGCTCAGGGTGGGAGATCCAGCTTTCGGCGACCGGCCTGCCCCATCTCTCGGGTGGCCGCTACTACCAGGCGTGGCTGAAGAACGCGGCCGGGATCCTGGTCCCGGTCGGCACGTTCAACGATGCCGAGCACGTGATCCTGTGGTCCGGCGCTCCGGTGACGCAGTTCCGGGGCTTCAGCGTCACCGAGCAGCTGGCGAACGGCAACCCGGCGTCGTCGGGTCGGCGCGTCCTGGTCGGCATCGCCCACCCGGTCCACTGAAAATGGACCCGGGGGGCCAAGATCCGTCCGGGCCCCCCGGAGAGTCAGGGTTGGTTTTGGGGGCGTTCCCCTGACCCGCGGGACGAAATTCCTTCGTCCCGAGCTTTGCAACTAGCAATTCCTATCGTGTCGCCGGCCCCGAGCGCCAGAACATCCACCTAAAGACCGTACCAGCAGGGCGTTTTCTTTCATTAACTCTAGTTAAGTTAGCCAACCTTTCCCCCTCCGGCGCGTTCTCTATAGGAGAAGGGGGCAAGACGAGGGGGCATCTGATGGGGGCGAGCCTGCCGGGCTTACTTCTTTTCGGTGTCTGATTCGGTTGGGGGCGCGGCGTCCCGGATTAAGGATTTCCCGGGGCGCCGCCTGGCCGCTTGGCTCGAAGAATCGCCGGATGTCTGGACTTTCGGTCTCCGGTAGCGGAGACTGTGCTCATGGGGGTGAACGCGGCAGTCGCCGGGTTCCACGGATGGTCTGGTCGCCGGACCGTCGTGACCGAGGCCGACGAATATCTCGTAGCGCGGCTCCGCGCGGGCGACGATGCTGCGTTTGAGGCGATCTACGATCGATACGCTCGCGGCGTGCTCGCGTTTTGCGTGCACATGCTGGGAAGCCGCGAGGCGGCCGAGGACGTGCTTCAGCTGACGTTCGTATCGGCGTTCCGCGCCCTGCGAGGGAGCGATGGCGCCGTGTCGCTTCGGCCCTGGCTCTATACGATCGCGCGCAACCGCTGCCTGTCTGAGCTCCGCGCCCGCCGCGGGCTCGACGTGGACGAAGTAGCGGCCGATCGACCCTCCACCGAGGGTGTGGTCGATCAGGTCCAGCGGCGGGAGGACTTTCGCGAGATGCTGGACGACATGCAGCGGCTGCCGGCCGACCAGCGGGCCGCGCTCGTTCTGTTCGAGCTCGGAGATCACTCGCACGAAGAAATCGCCGCCGTGCTCGGGGTCCGCAGAGAGAAGATCAAGGCGCTGGTGTTCCAGGCGCGCGAGGCGCTGGTCCGCGGACGGCGGGCACGCGAGCATCCGTGCGCGGAGATCCGCGAGCGGCTGGCAACGACGCAGGGGAGGGCCCTGCCCCAGGGCGTCGCACGCGCCCACGTCGATCGCTGCCCGGGCTGTGCAGCCTTTGAGAAGGAGATCCGCCGTCAGCGCGCCGCGCTCGCGCTGATTCTGCCGGTCGTGCTGACCGGCGAGCTCAAGGCATCGGTGCTTGGCTCAGCGATGCGCGGCGTCGGCCCGGTCGCCGCGCACGGCGCGACCGCGGCGGGTGGCGTTACCGGTGCTGGTGCGGTTGCGGCGGGTGGCACGACCGCTGCGGGTGGCGTTACCGGTGCTGGGGCGGTTGCGGCGGGTGGCACGACCGCGGCCGGTGGCGTCGGTGCGGCGGGCGCAGTGGCGACGGGAGCCGGTACCGCAGGAAGCGTCGCCGCCGGCACGGGCGCCGCCTGCACCGCGGCGATCGCCGGCGCTCCGTCAGCTGTGGCTGTCGCCGGCGGCGTGACCGCGGTAGGCGCATCCGGGTTGCTCGGGAAGGTCCTCACCGCAGCCGCGATCGCCACGGCCGGCGCCGGCGTGATTCACGCTTCCCACAGCACCCCAGCGGTTCCAGAGCCGGTGGCTCCTCTGGTCGCCGAGGTGCCGTTGTCTGACCCGGCAGCGGTAGCGCTCAATGCGTTTGCGTCTGCTACCGCGATCAGCCGCACCGCCGGGGCACGGGCATCTGCGGTCGTGACGACGCCGGCTCCCGTCGTCCCGGCAACCATCACCGCCACGGAGGCACCGACGAGTCCCGCCGTTCCGTCGACCACCACCGCCACCACGGCCGCCTCGTCGACCGCGACCACCGCCACCACGGCCGCCTCGTCGAGCCCGACCGCCGCCACGACGACGACGACGACGCCCCCGGCCTCGCCAAGCACAACCACCGCCACCACCATGACGACCGGGTCCGCCGGCTTGCCGGGCACGACCGACATCGCCGCCGCGACCGCGCCCCCAGCGGACTCTGCCGCCACGGCGCCGACTCCCGCAGCCGCACCTAACACAACCGATAGCACCGAGGCACCCGCGGCGGGCTCAACGTCCGCGGCGCCCACGACTCCCGCAGCCCCCGCAACAGCGGGCGATGCCACCACAGCCGACACGGCACCCGTCGACACCGCAAGCGCGGATACCACCGATGCGGCAGCGCCGAGCTCATCGACCGACACGTCCACCACGACAGGCGTGGACGTGACACCGAGCACCGACAGCACAGCCACGGCGACATCCAGCGCGTCCGCCACGCCGGCCACGGCGGACTTAGCCACCGACGCATCCGCCCCGGTCGCGACGACCGAATAGCCCCAATCGCCGCGAACCGTCTGGCGCGGGCGCCCGTAGTCCGGTCCGAGAAAGCAAACTCGAACCGAAGGAGTAGACATGGGGATGTACCGGGGGCCATCTCGGCGCGCGCGCATCGCGCTCGCGGCGACCGTGGCTGCGCTCGCGACCGCGGGCTCCGCGGCGGCGTTTCAGGCGTTGCCGCCGGGCAGTCAGGTAAATGACGATCCCACGGCCGGGATCAACAAGGCGCTGAGCGTCAGCGGCGAGGATCCGACCAACGCAGATGTGGTGGGGGGCGCCCTGACGGCCGGCAAGCCGGCGGTGCCGTGGGCGGTCTTCCGCCAGCAGGAGGCCTCACCGGCCGCCGACCAGGTGTTTTCGCGCTCGTTCGCGAACGGCGCGTGGACGACGCGCGGCACCGGCACGGTGGGCGGCCGCTCGAGCGCGAACCCGCAGTTCTCGGGGTCGCTGAACTTCGACCAGGGCCAGGACGGCGAGGCGCCGTCGATCGACTTCGCCGGAGCCGGTCGGACCGTGCCGTGGGCGACGTGGTATGAGAACACGACCGGAACCGGCTTCGGCGAGAACAACATCTTCGCCAGCCGATTCGACAACACCGGCGACGCCAACCAGGGCAAATGGATCTTCGCTGGTCAGAGCCGTGGCAACGGCGGCAGCGGGCCGAACGTTCCGTCGCTGAACATCCACACCGACCAGGACGCCGAGAACCCGTCGGTGGCGGGGGGCTCGGCGGCCGATCCGACCAGGCCGGGTCCCTGGGTGACCTGGCAGGAGACCTCGAATTCGGGCGGCAAGGACCAGATCTTCGTAGACAAGCCCGAGGGGCCGGGAATGGCTAACTGCAACGGCGTCACCCCCGCCGGCGTGCCCGACGGGTCGGGCAACGTCCCGGCGATCGGCGGCTTCTGCCTCCAGGACGTCGGCATCGCGCGCGCGGGTCAGGGCAATCTTGATCCCAGCCTGAACGTCGACGTGAACCGCGACGGGATCGAGCCCGACATCGCGTTCACCGGGACGAACGACTCGGTGCCGTGGGTGGTGTGGTACGAGACCGGCCCGGGCGGACTCGCCGGCAACGACCTCGTGTTCGCGGCCAAGGGCGAAAGCGACGCCAGCGGGCTCGGCGGCTTTCACTGGCACGTGATCGGCAACAACGGACACGCGATCCTGAATACGGCCAACACGTGCGCGACGAGCGCGGGGGCGGAGCAGGCGTGCTCGCTGAACAGCGGTCCGACTGCCGACGCCGAGGATCCGCGCGTCGCCGCCGGCACGATGAATCCGGCCAACCCGACCGCGCCGTGGGTTACCTGGGACGAGACGGTGGGCGGCGTGAAGCAGGTGTTCGTGTCGCGGTTCGTGGCGACCCCGGCGCCCCACTTCCAGATCGTCAACGCAGGACAGCCGATCTCGACGGCGGGTGTCAACTCGACCCGCGCGGACATCACGTTCTCCGGCAACACGCCGTACGTGACGTGGCGTGAAGAGACCGCGTCCGGGACGGTCGGGTTCGTCGGCCACTTCGTCAACGCGACGAACCCGACGTTCGTGCTCGATGAGAGCGACGTCCCGCTGACGCCGACCGCCCAGGCCGACGTTCGCCAGCCGATCTCGTCGTCGTGCACCGCGAATCCGTTCAACGGCGACGGTGCGGCCTGCCAGGGCGGTGCCGTCGGGACGCCGTTCTTCCTGTTCACGAAGGGAACGAGCCCGCGTGGCCTGTTCGCCGACGCCTTCCAGCCGGGTGCACCGGTGACGGGCGCGGCCGCCAGGATCTCCACGTCGGCGGCCACGGTGAGCGGGACGGTCAACCCGGAGGGCGCGCCCGTCAGGGTCTCGTTCCAGTTCGGCACGACCACTGCCTATGGGCAAACCACGACGCCGCAGACGCTGGCGCCGGGCAACGTCGCTACGCCGTTCACGGCGCAGCTCGTCGGCCTGCCGGCGGGGACGACGATCCACTACCGCGCGGTGGCGGTAAGTGACTTCGGGACGTTCGCGGGCGCCGACCAGACGATCACCACGAGCCCGACCTCGCCGCCGCCGCCCGTCGTGGGCACGGTGACGATCGGTCACGCCAAGGTCTCGGGCAGCACTGCGACGGTCCGCGTCGCCTGTACAGGACCGGCGGGCGCGCAGTGCAAGCTGTCACTGCGGATGACCGTCGCCGAGACGCTCCGTGGTCACAGGCTGATCGCGGTGGCGGCTCAACTACGCCACAACGTGGTCGGCGTCGGGTCAGCGGCCGTGACGCTCACGGAGGGCCAGACTCAGACGGTCCGGATCTCGCTCAACCGCCAGGGCAGGAAACTGCTTGCCGCGCGCCACCTGCTCAAGGTGAAGCTGGCGGTGACCGAGGCGCTCGGGAACGGCCAGTCAACGACGGTCGGAAATCAGACCCTCACGTTCAAGAGCCATAGCCACCGGCACTGACGCCGCCGTGGATTCGGGGTCCCGCTCACACTCGGCGGCGGGACCCCGCGCCGGTCGCTACGCGTCGAGCCAGGCGCGCATCATCGCCAGCAGCTCGTCGACGTCGACGGGCTTCGCGATGTAGTCCGAGGCACCCGCCGCGAGCGCCTTCTCGCGGTCGCCCTTCATCGCCTTGGCGGTGAGCGAGATGATTGGCAGGTGCTCGAACCGCGGCATCGAGCGGATCGCCCGGGCGGTCTCGTAGCCGTCCATCTCGGGCATCATGATGTCGAGCAGCACGAGGTCGGTGTTGGTGTGCTGGTGCAGGCGCTCGATGCCCTCGCGGCCGTTCTCCGCGTACACGACCTTCATCCCGTAGCGCTCGAGCATCGACGTGAGCGCGAATACGTTGCGGATGTCGTCGTCGATCACCAGCGCCTTTCGGCCCTGGAGCGGCGCGTCGGCGGCGCGCATGCGGAGCAGCCGCAGTTTCACGCTGTAAGCGCACAATCTGTGCAGGATTGAGCGCTCAGCTCGCGGCGCTACGACGCAGTCTGGTGCCGGCGCGCTCCTCGAGCAACGCGACCGCCAGCAGCTCTCCGTCGACCGGGCCGTAGCGCGTCAGCGCCGCTCGATACGCGCGTTCGACCGTCGACGACAACTCGAACGGCACGTCGAGCTCGTCCGCCAGCGCGGCCACGGCCGCCAGCTCCTCGCAGCACCGGTCGATCCCGAACGACTCCAGATAGTCGCCATCGAGCAGCCGGTCCAGATCGCGGGACACGAAGTCGCTTGCCGCGGCGCTCCGTCCGAGTGCCGACCGCAACACGTCCAGGTCGATTTCGGCGCGGCGCGCGAGCAGGAGCGCCTCGCCCACGGCGACGGCCTGCCCGAACCACAGCAGGTTGACGAGCAGCTTGGTCGTGTACCCGGCGCCGTGATCGCCGACATGCTCGACCCGTCCCAGCAGCTCGAGTAACGCGCGATGACGCTCGACCACATCGCTCCGCCCGCCGACGAACAGCTGCAGCGTGCCGGTCGTGGCCGCGTGGACGCCGCCACCCATCGGCGCCTCGAGGCATTCGATTCCGCGCGCGTGCGCGCGCGCGACGAGCTCCATACCGGCCGCCGGCGCCGCGCTCGTCAGATCGATCCATGTGCTGTTCGGGCGGAGCGACCCGAGCGCAACCGCCATCGCATCGACCAGCTCGCCGGACCCCGGCAATACCGTGATCAGCACCGAGGCCTGGCCCACCAGGCGCTCGGGGTCGGGATCCCAGCCGGCGCCGGCGTCTCGCGCGTCCTGTTCGCGCTCGGGACGCACGTCGCCCGCGACCACTCGGAGCCCGGCGGCGGTCAGCCTGGCACACACCGGCAGCCCCATGCGCCCGATGCCGATGATCCCGACGGTCCCGGTCACGTGCCGATTACACAGCATCATCGCGGCCGCGCGCTAGCCTCAACGGCTTCCCGTGTCCGATTACGTGAGCCTGCCGACCGAGCTGCCCGCCCCCGAGGACGACGGGGCCGCCGATCACCTGCCGGGGACGCACGTACCGCACGTCGTGCTCCCTTCGACCCGCGGCGGCGAGGTTGCGCTCGATGAGCTCGGCGCCGGGAGAACCGTCTTGTACATCTATCCGATGACCGGGCAGCCCGGCGTCGATCTCCCCGAGGGCTGGAACGCGATCCCGGGCGCGCGCGGCTGCACCCCCGAGACGTGCGGGTTCCGCGACCACCACGCCGATCTGCGCGCGGCCGGCGCGGCCGCTGTCTACGGACTGTCTTCGCAGACCACCGCGTACCAGGCCGAGCTCGCCAAGCGGCTAGAGCTCCCCTTCGAGGTCTTGTCCGACACCGGCCTCGAGCTTGCGGAGGCCCTCGGCCTCCCGACCTTCACGGTCGGCGGTGACCGGCTCTACAAGCGGCTGACGCTGATCGTCTCGGACGGCCGGATCGAGCACGTCTTCTACCCGATCTTCCCGCCCGACGAGCACGCCGCCCAGGTGCTCGAGTGGCTCTCGCACGTATAACGACCGGCCGGCATTCAAGGCCGCGCGATCGAAGTGCCGGCATCTGCTGCCGGGCGGTGGGCCGCCGACCGGGCCGCCGTCCGCGCAGGCCAAGCTCGCGATGCTGAAGATCTCCGAGTGCATGCGCGGGCACGGGGTCACGGGCTTCCCGGATCCGACGGAAAAACTCCCGTCGAGCCCGTCGGGATACAGCGTGATCGACGGTCGCGGGGGCGTGGTGCTCGTATGAGCGACTCGCTGCCGCTGAGCGCTGTGCTGTCTGGCGCCCTGGTCGCGTTCACGATCGAGCTCGACAACGCCTGGGAATCCCGGATGCCGCACCGGACGACGCGCTTCGGCGGGCCGCGCGGCGCCCCGTTCGCCGCGTCGCTGATGCTGTGGTCGAACTTCATGCGCGCCGTCCCCGAAGACGGCGTGTCGATCGCGGAACTCGAGCGCCGCGTTCGCGCCCGGCTGCCGCTCGATGGGATGCGCCGTTGGAAGTACGTGACGATCGCCGCCGAAGCCGAAGCCGACCCCGAGCGCGAGCGTGTGCCGCGCCGGGACTGGCGGATCACGCCGACCGCCGCAGGGCTCCGGGCGCAATCAGTGTGGCGCGGGCTCCCGGAGGAGATCGAGCGACGGTGGACGGACCGGTTCGGCGCCGGCACCGTCGCCGGCCTCAGGACGGACCTCGAGGAAGTCGTCCGCGGGCTCGGGCTGACCGACCTCCCGCACTGGATCACCGGCCGCTACGGCGGCTACGCGGGCCAGAGGCTCGAGTTCAACCGCAGCGCTCCGGCGGCGGACGAGGGCGAGTGGCCGCCGCCGCTGTCGGCGCTCTTGTGCCAGCTGCTCCAGGCGTTCGCAACCGAGTACGAGGCCGACTCAGACGCGTCGCTGAGCTACAGCGCCAACGTGCTGCGACTACTGGACGAGGACGGGGTCAAGATCGCCGAAATGCCGCGCCGGTCCGGGATCGCGGTCGAGCCGCTGCGAGTCGCGTTCAAGATTCTGGCCAAGCGGAGGTTCATCGCGGTCGAAAACGACCCGGACGGAGGGCGGCTGAAGGTCGCGCGGCTGCTCGGGCGAGGGCGCTCAGCCCGGGCGTTGTATGACGAGCGGCCGGACGGGCTCGAGGCCGGCTGGCGAGCGCGCGTGGGCGACGGACCGGTGCTCCGGCTGCGTGCGAGGCTCGAGCATCTTGTCACTGCGCCAGACGGCGAGCGGGCGCCCGTCTGGCAGGGACTCGAGCCGCCGGCTGAGACATGGCGGGGCCGGGTGCCCGTCCCCGAAGTTCTGCCCGACTTCCCGATGCCGCGCCAGAGCGGGCATCCCGACGGCGCCTAAGGTCAACCGGTGCGCGGGCGGAACCCCGAGCAGACCACGCGCATCCACCCGATCCGGCCGTCGCGCTCCTCGTAGTAGGCCTGCTGCTCGACTACGAACGGCCCGTCCGGGTTGTGCCCTTCGAGCCGGTAACCCACGCGCTCGCGGTCGGCGAACGAGTCGGATTCGGTGCCGACCAGGCGCTCGATCTCGTCGGAGGGCTCGAACCACGTCTTGAGCACCTCGTCGACCACCGTGCGCGCGTCCGACGCCTCCCACACCCGCCGCGGAGTCAGCCCGCGGAAGTCGACGTCGGGGTGCAGCAACCGCGTCACCTGGTCGAAATCCTTGCGCGAGAGCGCCTGTGCAAACGCCTCGCCCAGCGTGGTGGTCTGAGTGTCCGTGGCCATCGCCCCTCCAATCGATCCTCGAGCTGTGTCGCTCGGTCACGCTAACAGGTGCCAAACGACTGGCGCGCGGAGTCTTGCGAAAGCGAGCGCGGGTCCCTAGCTTGTAGACGTGGGCTACACGGAGGGCGTTCTCGACGGCCTGCGGCGCGCCGGGATCCCCAACCAGCGAGTCGTCGCGATGGCGGGACGGCACAGCGCCAGCTTCTCGATTCCCGTACCCCCCGAGCTACATCGCCGCTGGACGGCAAGCGGCGTGTTCTCGCAAATCGGCCCCGAGCTCATCGAGATCGCGCAGGCCCACCAGGCGTCGTGACCGTCGCGCGTGGAACCTCGCTCGACCCCGCCGCGGTGCGCGCGGCACTCGCCCGCGCTCGCGACGTGCTGTGGAGCACCCAACGGCCGGACGGCTCGTGGGAATCGCTGTGCGACATGGGCGCGATCCCGACCGCCCATGTGCTCGTCGCGCTGTGGAGCGCGGGATGCCTGGCGCCCGAGGACGCGGCCGAGGGCGCGCGCTGGCTGCGCGCGCGCCAGGAACCCGATGGCTCCTACCGCTCGCACCCGACCGCGACCGAGGGCGATCTCGGCGCGACGGCGTCGGCATGGGCCGCGCTCACGGTGTGCGCGCCGCGGGAGAGCGGTGAGGCGATCGCGCGCGCTAGGGCCTGGGTCGAGGCTCACGGCGGGACCGTCGCGGTCGTAGAGGCATTCGGCCGCGGCGACCCGGCGGTCGTGTACGTCGCGCTGTCCGGGCTGATCGCGCCGTCCGGGCTGCCCTGCCCTCCGATGGTGCCGGCACTGATCCGGCCTGCCGTGAGGTTCATGGAGAGCCGGTTTCACTCGGGAATCCTGATGGTGAGCGGCGCGCTCACGCTGATCGCGCACCGCCTGCGCGGTGACTGGGGCCCGCCCGCCCAAGTCGACGCGGCACCGACCGGCGCGATCGCCCGGCGGTTCGCCTCACGCACGCTCACGCTGCTCGCCACCTTTCAGAACCGCGATGGCAGCTGGAACGCCAGCACGACCCAGACTGCCCTGATCCTTCCCGCGCTGCGCGCCGCCGGCCTCGCCGCCGACCACCCGACGGTGGCGCACACGGTGGGCTGGCTGGAGAGTCAGCGAGTGCCAGATGAAGATGGTCTCCACTTCGAGGCGTTCGGTAGCCCGGTGTGGTGCACGGCGGGGAACGTCCGCGCGTTGATCGCCGCCGGCGAGTCACCCTGTGACGAGCGTATGGCGCGCGCGCTCGACTGGCTGATCGGGGCGCAGTCGCGGATCGAGCAGCCGGAGGTCGACAACCGCAACCCGGGCGCGCCGCGCATCGGCGGCTGGGCTTTCCAGGTGGGGAACGAGACGATGGTCGACAACGACGACACCGGCGCGGTGCTCGCGGCCTACGGTGACGCGCTCGCCGACGGCGCCCTCGATCAGGACACGAGCCGCCGGCTGAGGGCCTCGCGCGACCTCGGCCGCGACTGGCTACTCGGAATGCAGAACCCCGACGGCGGCTGGTCTGCGTTCGTCCACGGGCTGCCCGCCAAGCGGCCGGGGCCGCTGTTCTCGGGACCGGTGGAGGTGTCGCTAGACGATCCGGTCGCCGCGGTGCGCACGCTGCTGGATCCGCCGCGTGAGCTCGGCGATCCCTCGACCGAGGACCTGACCGGCCGCGTGCTTGACGGCCTCGGCCGCATCGGCTTGACCACCTCCTCGCCGGCCGTCCGGCGTGGGATCGAGTTCCTGCGCGCCCAGCAGTTCGACCACGGCGGGTTCTGGGGCCGGTGGACCGTCAACTACCTGGCCTCCACCGCGTGCGTCCTCCAGGGCCTCGCGCGCGTCGGCGCCGACATGTCGGAAGAGTGGATCCGCCGCGCCGTTGGCTTCGTGCTGTCGCGTCAGAACGGCGACGGCGGCTGGGGCGAGCTCCCCGACTCCTACCGGGACCCGGCGCTGGCCGGTCGCGGGCCGAGCATGCCGCCGCTCACCGGGCTCGTGCTGACCGGGTTGATCGATGCGGGGGAGAGGTCGTCGGACGCCGTGTCGCGCGGGATCGTGTACCTGCTCGAGCAGCAGCGTGACGACGGCACGTGGCCACACAACGACTGGCTCCAGGCGATCGTCCCGCCCGACACGTTCTACATCCTGGCCGAGGCGGCCAGGCACTACCCGGTCGAGGCGCTCTCCCGCTGGCTGCACGACACCTGAGCCCGGGCGTTATTCGGGGCGGGGAAACTGGGTACCCGCGACCGCGTCCCACATGCGATCGGTCAGCAGCGCGTGCTGCGAAATGAACAACCAGGCTGACGGGGTCACGCGGTACCGGGTACGCGGCCGAGTGGCGGTCGCTGCCTTTTCGATTGTCCTCGCGACGGCATCGGGGCCGCCGCCGAGCCGAGACAGCGGACCCGCGTACGCATCGACGGTGGCCGCCGCGACCGCCTCGTTGAACTTCGCGTACGGACCGCCGTCGCCTTCGGTCACCGTGGCCTTGGCAGTCTCCCCGAACTGGGTTTTGATCAGGCCGGGCTCGATCACCACGACGTCGACTCCGAAGCCTTTGACCTCGAACCGGAGCGCGTCGCTGATCGCCTCAACCGCGTGCTTGGTGGCGTGATAGGCGCCACCGCCCGGGAACGTCAGCTTCCCGCCCATCGAGCTCACGTTGATGATTCGGCCCGAGCGTCGGCGGCGCATGCCCGGCAGGACCAGCTGGCACATGCGGACGAGCCCGAACACGTTGGTCTCGAACTGCCGTCGGACGTCGTCCATGTCGAGCGTCTCGACGGCACCCGACTGGCTGTAGCCGGCGTTGTTGACGAGCACCCCGACGGCGCCGTCGGCCTCCTCGACCGCGGCCACGGCCGCGCGCATCGACTGCTCGTCGGTCACGTCGAGAGCAAGCGTGTGACAGCCCCGCTCAGCGAGGTCGGCGATCGACTCGAGCCTTCGCGCCGTCGCGTACACCCGGTGTCCGTTGGCCGCCATCAGCTCCGCGGTCGCATGACCGATTCCCGACGAGCAACCGGTGATGAGAACTGCGCTGGACGGTTCTGCCACTGGGCCTTCCCTCGAGGTCGTGGACAAGCATAGGCGACGCCGGTCGAACATACGTTGAAAAGGCTTGGCTTCTGTCGGGTCGAGGTCTATGGTGCTACATGCGCACCAGGTATGTGTGCGCGATGTGTTAGCGCAGGTTGGGTTAGGGGCCGAACCTGCAACAGATACTTCGTAGCGGCATGTGAGGCCCTACCGTGGGGCGACGTTTCAGACGAACACTTCCCTGGGTGCCAGCACTTCGCGGTCGGTCGAGCTGCGGGCCCGACAATCGCACTCGTTGCGGCAGCGTTCCGTCGAGGTACCCACGTCTCACACATCGGCTTCGGTGCTCGTTGCGCAGTGTCAGGTCCGCCCCGGACTGACTGAAGGCAACCACCTCGAGTCCCTAGGGAGTGACAGTGACCAGCCCAGTGCGACGTGTGTTCGGCGGCTTGTCGACGATCTTTGCCGTCGGTGTCTTTGGCACGCTTGCGCTGCCCGTCCCCGCAGCGCAAGCCGACCTCCTCAATCTGGGTGGCTGCTCGCCCGCGACCGTCAGTCAGCCTTTTGCCCCGTGGGGTGACTCGGCGTCGTACGCGCTCGTCCCCGGCGGAGATTTCGAGAGCTCGTCGTGGACGCTTGCGGACGGCGCGCAGCGCGTCGCCGGGAGCGAGCCGTACGCCGCTACGGGCACCCTCGGCTCCTGGTCGCTGTCGCTCCCGGCGGGCTCGTCGGCCCAGTCGCCCCAGACGTGTGTCGACGCGACCTATCCGACGACCCGGTTCTTCATCTTCGGCTCCGGCGTGCTCGAGATAAGCGTCGTGGATGGTGGGCTTGCGATTCCGGCCGGGGTGGCGATCGCCCCCGGCGGCTGGCAGCCGACGCCCGTCATGTTGACGGAGTCCCCAGTGCTGGGGTTGCTGTCGGGCGGCAGCACGCAGGTCTCGCTGCAACTGACTGCACTGCTTGGCGATCCCCAGGTCGATGACGTGTTCGTCGACCCGTGGAATCGCGGCTGAGCCTGCAACGGGACCGCCAGGCCGACAACTTGTTGATCGATTCCTACGAGACCCCGGGCGCGGAGAGTCTGCTCCGTCTCGGGCGTGAGCGCCACTCCGAGCTGACACCGGCGCGCCGGCTGCTGATCACGGAGGCCAGCGCGGCGGCGCTGTTCATCGCGGTCGCGGGCGCGCTCGCGGTGTTTGCCAGCGCGTCGCGCCCGCTGTCGCTTGCGGCGCTCGCGGTGACCGTGATCGCGTATCTGGTCGCCGGGCGGGTGCAGTACCCGGTCGGCAGCTCGTGGACGGCGCCGACGCAACTCGTGTTCGTGCCGATGCTGTTCGTCCTGCCGACGCCGTTCGTGCCGTTGATCGTCGCCGCCTGCTCTCTCGCCGATCAGGTGCCGGCGGCATTCGGTGGGCGGTTGTCGTCCACGCGGCTGCTGGCGCGGGTTGGCGACAGCTTCTACGCGCTTGGGCCGGCGCTCGTGTTGGTGGCGTTCGGGGCCCAGAACTTCTCCTGGGGTCGCTGGCCCGTGTACCTGCTCGCGTTCGCGGCCCAGGTCGCGTTCGATGCCGGCGCCGGGCTCGGCCGCACCTGGTTCGCGGAGCGTGTCCCTCCGTGCGGTCAGCTGCCGATGGTTTGGCTGTACGTCACCGATGCGTGTCTGTCGTGCGTCGGGCTGCTGATCGCGGCGTCCGCGGTCGATCGGCCCGGGCTGGTGCTACTGGCGCTGCCGCTGGTCGGCCTGCTGGGGATGCTCGCACGCGAGCGCCGGCAGCGGCTCGAGTACTCCCTCGCGCTCAGCACCGCGTACCGCAGCACGACCGCGTTGCTCGTCCAATCCCAGACTCTCACCGACGAGCTCGAGAAGCAGTCCGAGGAGCTGCGGGAGACGAACGAAGAGCTCGAGCAGAAGGCGCGACTGCTGTCCGCCCAGAAGCGGGATATCGAGATCAAGAACGAGGAGATCGAGCTCGCGCGTCGGGGTTTGGAGGAGAAGGCGGCGCAGTTGGCGCTCTCGTCGAAGTACAAGTCGGAGTTCCTGGCGAACATGTCGCATGAGCTGCGTACGCCGTTGAATTCGATGCTGATCCTGTCGCGGTTGCTGGCCGAAAACGCGAGCGGCGCGCTGGCCGAGCGCGAGGTCGAGTTCGCGCGGACGATCGAGTCGGCCGGAAGCGACCTGCTGTCGCTGATCAACGACGTCCTCGATCTGTCGAAGGTCGAGGCCGGTCGCATGGAGCTCGACCTCGCACCCGTCGCTCTGTCAAGCCTGGCCGACGATGCCGAGCGTTCGTTCAGGCACGTCGCGGAGGAGAAGGCGCTGGCGTTCACGGTCGTGATCGACCCGAGGCTCCCCCGCTCGATCGTCTCCGACGCGCAGCGTCTCGGTCAGGTATTGAAGAATCTTCTGTCGAACGCGTTCAAGTTCACACACAGGGGCGGAGTGACGCTGTCGATCGGCCGCGCGCCGACGCGGAGCGCGTTCCGGGGCGAGACGCTTGCGGGCGCTCCGGCTGCGATCTCGTTCACCGTCAGCGACACCGGGGTCGGAATCCCCGGGGACAAGCTGAACCTGATCTTCGAGGCGTTCCAACAGGGAGACGGAACCACCTCGCGCAAGTACGGCGGGACCGGGCTCGGTCTGTCGATATCCAGGGAGCTCGCGCGTCTGCTCGGCGGCGAGCTCGACGTCCAGTCCGAGGTCGGCGAAGGCAGCCGCTTCTCGCTCTACCTGCCGCTTCGAGGGACCGTCCCGGAAGCACCAGCCGAGTACAGCGCGCCGCGGCCGGCGCGCATTGGCGGGGCGCTCCAGGGGCGCAAGGTGCTCGTGATCGACGACGACGTTCGTACGGGCTTCGCGCTGACCGCGATGCTCGAGCGGTGCCGGATGAAGGTCGTCTACGCCGAGAACGGCCGCGAGGGGATCGAACGCCTCCGGCAACACGCGGACGCCGATCTCGTGCTGCTCGACATCATGATGCCCGAGATGGACGGCTACGAGACCGCCCGGGCGATCCGGGCGATCCCGGAGTTCGAGCGCCTGCCGATCATCTCGCTGACCGCCAAGGCAATGAAGCGCGATCGTGAGAAGGCGCTCGCCGCCGGCGCGTCCGACTACATCGCCAAGCCCGTCGACGTCGACCGGCTCATGTTGATGATGCGAGCCTGGCTCGACCAGGATCGGGGTTGACGGAGGTCACGGTCTTTTATGCCGTTAGACCGTGACAACCCGAAAGGAGGATCGCGAGTGAGCGTCTACACGATCTGGGAATCGGAGTTCCCGGCCGAGCGCCGGCAGGAGGGGGCGGAGGTCACGCGGGCGATCTGGCACGACATGCGCGCGTTCGACGGTTACCTCGCGCACGAGATCGTCGAGGATCTGGATCGTCCGGGTCACGTGATCGTCGTCGGTCGCTGGGCGAGTCGCGAGGCGGCGGACGCAGCACTGAGCTACCGCTCCTCACCCAACCACCAGCGTGTTGATGCCCTGGTCGCAGGCCCTCGGCGCCGCACGGTTGGCCGGGCGATCGACTCGGGGGCGGGCATCACCACGTGATCGACGCGCCGGTGCTGGTGGCGCTGGCGAATGCCGGCCGGCCGTGCCGGCCCCCCGGCACTCGCCGGCCCGTGACGGAGGATCCGTTCGAGGATGCTACGTCGGCGACGCGGATGCTCAAGACGTTCCTCGGCCGGTCGGTTGATGCCGGCGAGGTCGACGATCTGCGGCGGCTCGCCCGCGAGGCCGGACGGATCGCGGCGGGCCTGGTCGACGGGGTGTCGCCATCGGCTCGGGCCTTCAAATCGGATCGCGGCCGACTGTGCTGGACGTACCCAGCTTCGGCAGACACACGCGGGCGGGCTCGCGGCCGTCGTCGTCTGGGACGCCGGGCCGGCCGCGGCGGTCCTGGCCCGGCGCGTCATCGAAGAGCTCGGCGGCATTGAACCCACCCGGTTGCGGCGCTGTGCCCGCCCCGAGTGCGGCCTGTTCTTCTTCGACTCGACGCGCTCGGGCACCCAACGCTGGCACAGCGAGGTTCCCTGCGGGTGGCGAGAGCGCCAGCGGCGCCGAAGAGCACAATGATGTGGAACGAGGTTCAGAACGGGAGGCGACCATGCCAGTGACGAACACCAGCGCGCTCGCCCGCGGAAACATGGAAGGCGCGGCGTACGGGGCGAGCGTTTCGTTGATCTTCGACCACAGCGAGCCGGGACAGGGCCCGCGGCTGCACCGCCACCCTTACGACGAGACGTGGGTGGTGATCGCGGGAACCCTCACCTTTCAGCTGGGCGACGAACGCCTCAGCACCGGTCCCGGCGACATCGTGATCGCTCCGGCTGAGGCTCCGCACAAGTTTGTCAACGAGGGACCCGAGGCCGCGAACCTGGTCTGCATCCACGCGAGCCCGACGTTCAGTACCGAGTGGCTCGAATGATCAGCGACCGCACCAATCCCGCGCCGCCCGGTACGCGGCCATCAGGTCCGGCCCCTCGACGGTGACGTCAGCGAGGTCGGCGATGTGGCTGTCGCCGTTGCCTCGAGCTCGGTCGGCGAGTGGCCCTGCCCGAGCGCGGCCGCGACCAGAACCGTCGCCGACGTGCGCCGCAGCAGCGTGCCGTCCATGTCGAAGACGTGCGCTCTCACCGACCCCGGGAGCCGCTGGAGGAGCGCAGCGGTCGCGGGAAAGAGGTCTTCGCTCGCGCTGCCCGGGTCGATCCACCGAAACGAGCCGAACTTCTCTGGCTCCAGCTCCCGCGGGTCGGCGTCGGCGGCGCGCACGCCGAGCGAGCCCTCAACCCCGGCGACGACCCAAGCGACCTCGCCGACGGGGACCAGCACGCACGCGAACGTGCGGACGCCCTCTGGGTCGAGAACCAACCCGGTCTCCTCGGCCAGCTCCCTGACCGCGCATTGCTCCACGGTCTCTCGGGCTTCGCGCTTTCCGCCCGGCACGGCCAACGGCGCCCCGGCCTCGGCCCTCCGACGCCCGACCAGCACGGGCCCGTCGGCGCTGCGCACCACGGTCCCTACCCCGAACAAGGTGACGGTCGGCGAGTCGGTCACGCGGCCATCGTAGCCACCGCTCACCACGCGCCCGGAGTTGGCTCGCAATAACCGTCGGCGCACGACTCGTCGCCATCGCCGACCGCGACCCAGCCGCGCCGCGCCAGCAGGCCGTAGATCTTGCAGCCCACGCACAGGCCGAGCACCGACTCGAGCCACATCAGCGTCAGGCAGATCAGGCAAATCGTCCTCGGCAGGTAGCCCCGGATGCCGCTGTTCGTGATCACGGTCATCGCGAACGCCATCGCCAGGCCGAGCGTCCAGGCGAACCGCTTGGGAGTTGCGGAAACCCACTGCGGTGCGCGGCTGAGTGTCATGGCACGCGCGACCACCCCGAACGGGCTATAACGGAGCCCGAGGGTGACACGGATCAAAAACTCGACGAAGAACAGGCTCGCGGCAACCTGAAGCGGTATGTACTGCTTGTCGAAGTAGGCGTAACTGAACGCCACCGCGCCGGTGACCATCGTCAGCCCGGCTGCCGCGCGTGCGTCGTTCTCGTTGACGACGCTGGACAGCGTGGTCACAGCCATGGTGTCGCGGTCTCTCGTCCTCGCAACTGCCTGAGTCCCTCTCCGGGCAGTGGGAACCAGCGAATGCGCTCGAACTCAGCGCTTACCACCGGATCGCTGAGCGGCCCGGTCGGCGGGTGCATCTCGACGTCCGCGATGATCTGACGCGCTTGCAGCAGTTGAGTCGCCAGTACGCTGTCAGGTGCGGTGGCCGGTGGAGACGGCGCCCGACCCGGAGTCAGCACGTCGCGCAGCCGAGGCGGTGGATCTGAGATGCCAGCCCGGTGACGCCACCGACCCGTCTCCGAGTCGAACTCGTAGAGCGGGAGCAGCTTCCACCCGCTCTCGGCGATCAGGTGAACGGCGTCGAGGATGTAGGCGAATGCGGTCTCGCTGATGTAGTAGTTGAAGCTCAGTCGGGTGAACGACAGCAACGCGCCCATCTGGCCCTTGACCGCCTGTGCACTCATGCGATCCGACCACCGGTCGTCGATCCCGTGCAGCCGGTGCAGATACGGGCCGGCGCAGAAGCAGCCACTGCGGGCCTGGATGCCGAACAGGTCGCTGAGGAGCGTCGCGACGAAGTTCGCGTGCAGAAGGCGGCCGCGATGACGCACGCTGAACGAGACGATCGCGAGGCGTTCGCGTTCGGTGCTGCCGAGGATCCCGATCCGCGGGTTCTCGCGCCACGAGGCCAGCGCCCGGCGAGCGAGGTCGTGCTCGCGGCGAGCGATGTCCTCTGCGCCGACCTGCTCCTTCAGCGCGAACACCAGCCCCGCGCGGATCGACTCGACGATGCCCGGGGTGCCGCCCTCTTCGCGGATCGTCGGGTCGGGATGGTAAGCCTGCTCGGAGGGACTGACGAACAGGATCGTTCCCCCGCCGGGCACGGACGGAATCCGGTTTCGGAGCAGCGAGCGCTTGACGACGAGGACGCCGGGCGTCCCCGGGCCGCCGGCGAACTTGTGGGGCGAGACGAACACGGCGTCCTTGTGCGCGAGGTGCCCGTCCGCGACCGCGGGAGCCGCGTTCATGTCGATCGGCAGGTATGGCCCTGCTGCCGCATAGTCCCAGCACGCGAGCGCGCCGTGGCGATGGAGCAAGATCGAGATCCGATCGACGTCACTGACGATGCCGGTTACGTTCGACGCGGCGGAGAAGCTGCCGATCTTGAGTGCGCGGCCCGCGTGGCGCCGCAGCTCGTACTCGAGGTGCTCAGCGTCGATAGCGCCGTCGCGGTCCTGGCGGATCGTCACGAGCTCCGCGGTCGACTCTCGCCACGGGAGTTCGTTGGAGTGGTGCTCGTAGGGTCCGATGAACACCACCGGTCGGTCTCGCGGATCCCATGCCAGCAGTCGGATGAGCTTGTCGATCGCTCCGGTCGCTCCCGTTCCGCAGAAGATCACGACGTCGTCCTTCGTGCCGTTGAGGGACTCGTGAATCATGCGACGGGCCTCGTCACGGAGCGCCGTCGTGTGCCGCCCGGTGGCCGACGCTTCGGTGTGAGTGTTGCCGTACATCGGCAGCACGTGGTCGCGGATGAAGTCCTCGACGAACGACAGCGAGCGCCCCGAGGCGGTGGCGTCTGCGTAGACCATCCGGCGGGGCCCGAACGGGCCGTCGAGCACGGCGTCGTCGCCGATCACGGACTCGCGGATCCGCTCGATCAGCCGGCGCTCACGAGCGCCGACTGGCATCGGAAGTCGGGGCGAGCGGCCGATCTCAGCGCGCGCAGGCCTGGTGGCGAGGTTTGTCCTCACGATGATCACTCCCTTCGAGGTTGTCCGCTAGTGCGACGCGGCCAGCACGCGCCCGCCGGAGTCCCAGACGGACGGGGAGGACTCGGCGAGCGGCACGAACCGTCTGAGTTTCGCCGGCCCCGGGTCGCGTTCCAGCCGGTCCGTCACCGTGACCTCGACGGCAGGGCGCGGCACGCCGAGGCCGCCAAGCGCCTGCGCGATTTCGGCCCGCAGTCGGTCGAGATCCACGGGCGCGCCACAGCGCACCGCAATCCGCGCCCCGCGCGGCGTCTGGCGCACCTGATACTCGATGACGCCGGCGTGACGACCGAGGGTCGAGCGGAACACGTGCGGATGGACCCTCCGGCCGTCGTACACGAACACGTCGTCGAGCCTGCCCTGCACGTCGGCCACACATCTGAAGGCCGACCCGCAGGGGCACGGCTCGGTCAGGATCCGCACCTCATCGGTGATCTCGTAGCGGATCAGCGGAAGCGCGCGGTTGAACAGATTCGTCACGTAGATCTTGGCCGAGCGCTCTCCGGGTGCGACGGGTCGCCCGTCCTCGTCGACCGGCTCGACGATGAGCAGGTCTTCGTTCAGGTGCGAGCGCGCGTGAGCACATGGGACGGCGATGCCGCCGCTCTCCGAAGCGGCCCATAGGTTCCCAACCGGCGTCCCCCACGCGTCCTCGGCCAGCGTGCGGATTTCCGGCAGGAGCGGCTCCGCGCACGTGAGGACCTGCCGCGGAGCGATCCCGAGCCGGCCGGCGCGCGCCTCGAAGCAGAGGACGTGCAGCGCCGACGGATACGCGACCAAGCAATCGGGCTGGGTCTCGTTCAGTCCGGCCACGATGTCCCGCGTTGGGAGCGTGACCGGGAACCGGACGTTGACGAACTCCGAGCTCGCGAACGTCCGCGACAGCCCAGCGCTGGCATGGCTGAAGTGGGCCGCCGTCACCCACGCGGACACCAGCGGGCGTGCCGAGAGCTCGGGATCTGACCATTTCGCTCTGAGCATCTGGCGGAAGCAGCCCATCCAGAAGGTGGCCCATCCATCCCAGTCGTAGACGAACACGCCACGCTCTCCGGTCGACCCGCCCGAGGTGACCGCCGTATGTCCGTCGAGCAGATAGCTGCCCGTCGTCACGGCCTCGAGTTGTTCGTTGACGAGTTCCAGCGACAGGCGCGCGTCGGCGACGATGCGGTCGAAGTTGCCCATCAAGTCGGCCTTGGTCATCGGCGGCAGCAGACGCAGTTCGTCCTCGTCGAGCCCGGCGACGTCGACGCCCGCCAATCGCTCCCGATGCCATGGCGAGCCGTCGATCGCGTGGCCGACGAATTCGCGGAGTCGCTGCGCGCGATAGAGCGCGAGCCGCTCCGCCGGCCAGTCGAGCCGCTCGATGAGCCGCGGCGCGAGCGCCATCGAGTACGCCTGATGTCGCTGCCTGAGTGTCTCGTAGTCACGCATGTGTCGGCCCCCTATTGACTTTGCGGCGCCCGGTGGTTTCGAAGACCGTAGGGCTCAGAGCCGAGTTGGTCTTCGGTAGGGGTACGGATCTCCATACGGATTCGGTTCACGACAGCCCGAGCTCCGTGGCGCGGCGAACCAGCTGCAGCTTGGAATCCACGCCGAGCTTCGCGTACACGCTGGCGAGGTGGGTCTCGACCGTGCGCTTGCCGACGAACAGCGACTCGGCGATCTCCCTGGCGCTCATCCCGGTGGCAGCGAGGCGGGCGACCTCGCGCTCGCGGCGGGTCAACGAGCCGGGACCGAGCGCTGCCGCCGCGGCTCGGCGCCCCGCGGTGCCGAGGCGGCGCAAGGTCTCCAGACACCGGTCCTTTCGCCACGTACTGCCGCACTTCTCGAGAATCGCGGCCCCGTATTCGAGCGACGCCACGGCCTCGGCCCGGCCGTCGGCCGAGAGCGACCGACCTAGTGCGTAATGGCACCGCGCCAGGTGCGCCTTCCAGCCGGTGCTCGACATCAACTCGATAGCCTCCCGCGCCGCCGCGGCCGCGCGCTCGGGCTCGCCATCGGCGACCGCAGCCCAGGCCGAAGCCGCCGCGGCCATGCCCCAATACCCCGGCAGCCCGATGAACTCGGCCACCGCTGTCAAGTCTTCCGCGGCCTGCGCGGCCACTGCCCGGTCCCCCGCGTCCGCGGCGGCCTCGGCGAGGTCGAACAGCACGCACGCCGCGTTCGGCCGAGACTCCATGGCCAGCAACTCCTCGCCGGCCGCCCGCAGTGGCGCGAGACACTCAGCGGGACCCTGGGTGTGCCACACGAAGATCGCGTCCGCCCAGTGGACGCCGCTGAGGTAGAACGACCAGGCCCCGCCGCCAAGCATCGCCCGGCCGCGCTCGAGCAGCCGTGCGGCCTCGGACTCGTCGCCGGCTTCGAGAGCCGACATGGCGCCGTAGATCGGCCCGGGCGCACGCCGCCGCGAAGTCGCCGCGGGCAGCCACGCGAGCGCCTCCCTCGCCGCGGCCAGTGATCCGGCGAAGTCGCCGGCGATCCAGCGCACCAGCGCCTCGAGCTCGACCAGAATGCTGTCGCGATAGTCCGGGTTCGCCGCCTTCGCCTCTTCGAAAAGCGCGGCGCCGTCGGCAGGGCGCCCCTGCAGTGTGAGTCCGAGGGCAAGTCCTCCGAGCACGATCGTCAGGCGGTAGGCCTTGTCGTCCTCGCGCGCGATCACCTCCGCGCGCCGCAGTGCCGTCTCGGCCTCCGCCAGCGCGCCCGAGAAGTTGGCGCTATAGCTGACCGCTGCGAGGCCCTGCATCGCGACGAACCGGTCGCCGGCGGCATCGGCGGCGTCGACGAGCGCCCTGGCATCGTCGCCCATCCCGGCCAGGTCGCCGCGCAGGCCCTTGATCCAGGCCAGCTCACGTACCGCGAGCAGTGTCTGGCGCTCCTCGCCGCAGCGCTGGAACAGCTCGCGTGCCTCCAGGCAGGCCTCCTGTGCAGCCTCGAGGTCGCCGATCCCCCAGGCGAGGAAGTTTGCGAGGCGGAACTTGACGATCGCCCGCCGGGCGTGGTCCGAGGAGCCCTCGAGCAGGCCTTCGATCGCTCGCAGCGCCTTGACCGCGACCGGCGCGTCGGTCTCGGCACGGTGGTCGACCAGCCACTCCGCCCGCGCGTACATCGCCTCGAGCACTTCGAGCCAGCGTTGGTCGTCGGCGGGAAGGAGGTCGACGAGCTCGGCCTGGAGCTGGAGCGCCTCGCGGTAGGCCTCGCGCCGCTCCGCCTGGCGCATTGCGTCGAGCAGGACCTCGACTGCTTCGGAATCGCCGCGCTCGGCCGAACGGGCGAAGTGCAGCGCCGCCTCCGCGAGGTGCCCGGTTTGCAGCAGCGAACGCGCCGCCTGCCGGTGCAGAAGCCGCCGTTGCGCGCCGCTCGTGGCCTGGTACACGACATCCCGGACGAGTGGATGCTGGAGCTCGTAGCTGAGCTCGCCGCTCCGTTCGTCCTCGACCACGATCCGGGCCTTGACCAACTCTGCCAGGATCGGCCCGAGGTCCTCGAACGCCCGGCCGGTGACCGCCGTCAGATCGCCGAACGAGACGGGCCGGCCCACCACCGCCATCAGCTCGAGCAGCTCCTGCGGCGGCGCGTCGAGGCGGCGCAACTCCGAGGTCACGCGCTCGGTCAGCCCGACCGGCAGCCGGCTTAGGTGCGGAGCGGACAGATCCCCGCCCTCCGCGATCAGCGCGCGCAGCAGGCTGATCGCGAACAGGGGGTTGCCCTGCGAGCGCGAGCAGACCCAGTCCACGAGCGCGCGCGGCGCCGGCCGCTCGATCACCGCACCGGTGAGCTCGGTCAGCGCGGGCCGTCCGAGCGAGTCCAGCTCCACGCGGGACAGCAGCGCATCCTGGTCGAGTCCGAACAGGACGGGCGCGGCGATGTCGTTGCGCGCGAGCTCGGCGGGACGACTCGTCGCGAGCACGAGCAACCGGGCATCGTCGAGGTGCCGAGCGAAATAGCGCAGCGCCTCCCATGACGACGCGTCCGCGAAATGCACGTCGTCGAGCAGCACCACGAGCGGGGTCCGCCGCAGGACGTTCCCGAGCAATCCCGCCAGGCCCTGGAGCAGCCGGGGCAGGGGCGGATCTCGCGCGGGCACCGAACCGCGCACTAGGGCAACACGATGAAACAGGCTCGCGAGATCGTCGAGCAGACCCCCGCACAATTCGATCACCACGTCGTCCGAAAGCGGCGCGAGGAACGGGTCGAGCGCCTCGGTCCAGAGGCCGAAGGCGGCGCTCGCCGCGAGCGGATAGGCCTGCGCCACCAGGCCGGTCGCTTCGGGATGGCGCCGCATCAGCTCGCGGGCGAGGCGGCTCTTGCCCACCCCGGCCTCGCCGACCAGCAGGACGACGCGGAAATTACCCTCATCGGCCCGCGCCAGCTCGTCCTCCAGCAGGCCGAGCTGCTCGCGACGCCCCACGAGCTCCGGGACCGATGGCGCGGCCGCCGACCGCGGCCGGGCCGCAGTGCGGACCGCTCCGGTCATAGATCCTCACGCACGCAGCTACTGCGCTCGGTATACAACCTACCAGACTGCAGACCGCTGCCGCTGATGTTCGCCAAGGCGCCTCGCGCTCCAAACGCATTCGAGTGCGCCGTGTGTCCGGCTATGGAGAGGGACGAGCGCGGGGCTCCTTGACCAGGACGGCCCTGGTGTAGAGCAGGTCAAAGCCCTGGTGTTGCACGTTCTGCTGGGACTTGGATCCTGGTTGCGTGGTGACCACCGCGATGTCGCAGTCCGCGGCTGCTGCGTCCGCGAGCCGCGCCGAAAGCAACGCGGCGTGGATGCCGCGCCGGCGGTACGCGGGCGCGGTTGCTGCGCCGGCGAGTTGGGCTACGCCCTCGGCGATTCGAAAGCCGGCTGCGCCCGCGATCACCCCATCGCACAGCGCGGCGTACCGCACGACCCCGGCGGCCGCGAAATCACGCTCCGCGCGCTCGATGACCTCACGCGGGAAGTCCTCGTGCGACGGCACTCCGGCGTCGTCGGGATGCGCGAAACCGTCCGACACCACATCGATCCACGCACCGAACTCGTCATCTCCACTCAGCCGGACCTCGATTCCGGCCGGACGCAGGCGCTCGCGGTCGCCCTCGATGCCTCGGCCGAGAACGTTCTCGAATCCCACCAGGCGATAGCCGAGCTCGGTCAAGACCGTCCCGATCGCCGGGTCGCCGAGGTTCGCGAGTTCGACCTGGATCGGAGCGCCGTGGGCGGCGAAGGCACGCTCCACCGCCTCGAACGCCGCGGCGCTCGGCACGCCGCCGAACCCGAGTCCCGCGACCTTGTTGAACGGAGACCCGTCCTCGGCAAACGTCGCCACCCCGCCGCAGAGCTCGATCGCAAATCCCGGGTTATCGGGCCGGCGACGACAAGCCGCGGCGCCGGCCTTGCGGATGAGGTCGGCTTCGACCCGCTCGATCCGTGCCGCCAGCTCGGTATCGCAGAAGATCGGCGTTCGCCCGGTGTCCATCGTACGAACCTAACTCAACGAGCCCGGGTGAGCGAACTACACGCCGGACCCCATTGCGGCCGAGGGCGAGCGGCGTTTAAGCTGCGACCCGCGATGGGTCACCCGCGGGGTCAGCTTTGGTTGCTTGCGTTGATCGTCGGAGGCGGGCTGGTCGTCGGTGGCGGCGCGGGCGCGCGAGCCGCGATTCCCTCGGGCAACTTGATCGTCAACGGCGGCGCTGAGGTGGGGACTGGGTCCTCCGACTCCTCGTCGACCGCGCCGGTGCCGATTCCGGGGTGGACGACCACGGCGAACTTCACCGAACACACCTACGATCCGGCTGGGTCGCAGAACTTCCCCGATACGAACGCGAGCGCGGCGATCGGTGGCGGGACTCAATTCTTCGCCGGGGGTCCGGACAACGGCAGCGGCAACACCGTCGAAACCGCTACCCAGGCCATCGATGTGTCGACCGACGCGGCTCAGATCGACGCCGGCGGCGTGGGCGCGACCCTGTCCGCGGACCTCGGCGGGTTCTCCAGCCAGGAGGATCAGGCCAAGGTAACCGCCACGTTTCTCTCTGCCGCCGGGCAGCAGCTCGGCGCTGTGACGATCGGTCCCGTCACGGCCGAAGATCGAGGCGACACGACCGAGTTCCTCCTCCGTACGGCCTCGGCCGCCGTGCCACCGGGCACGCGGACGATCAGCGTGACGATGACCGCCACCAAGTTCGCCGGCGGCTACAACGACGCTTACCTGGACAACATCTCGCTGTCGCTGGGTCCGGCTCCGGGGATCGGTGAGCTTCCACCCCCGGCCATTGGCCAGACGGAGAACGTTGCGCGGGTCAGCGGCAAGGTGTTCGTGCGGCTACCGTACGCGGGCGCTGGAGGCAGTGGTGGGGCGTCGGGTCCGGGCTTCGTGCCGCTCGCCGAGGCGCGCCAGCTCCCCGTGGGCTCGCAGATCGATGCTCGGGCCGGAACGATCGAACTCGTCGCCGCGGCGCCGCGTGGTGGCGAGACGCAAACCGGAACTTTCGCCGGGGCGGTGTTCGCGGTTGCTCAGTCGGGCCAGGGCCCGCAGAAGGGAGTCACGACCCTGTCGATTCTCGAGGGGGCTTTCCCGGGGGCACCGTCGTATGCCAAGTGCAAGGCTCGTCCCACGGGTGATCGCGCGCGACAGCCGACGACGGCGACGGCCGCCAAGGCCAGCACCCGGGTCTTGCAGCTGCTTCATGCGTCGGCTAAGGGCCGATTTCGCACTCGCGGCCACTACAGCGCCGCGACCGTGCTCGGCACGAAGTGGGACACGATCGACCGTTGCGACGGAACGCTGACCCGCGTGTTGCGCGGCACCGTGAAGGTAAACGACTTCGTCCGGCACAAGACGGTCGCCGTGCACGCCGGACACAGCTACCTGGCCAAGGCGCCGCAGCACTAAGCCACCGTCAACTCGGGTCGCCGGCGCCGCACCCCAGTCCCGGTTAACGGCGTTAACGGCTCACTCGCGCGCCCTCATGCGCCGAACGCGGAGTTGGCCACACGGGGGGTGGCTGAACCCACATTCACACCGGGTGGGGGCGCGAGTGTGCCGTTATCCGGGAGAGGCAAGGACGGATCGTCCACGTAGTCCGGCAGCATCGCGGCGGGATTAACCGTCGAGCGGCTATTCCACGACGATCGGGCTGCTGCCGACCGGCCGGGTGATCGGACGGCGCCAGCCCGATAGGGCCATTCCCACGGCGGGGATCAAGGCGATCAGGATCAGCACGAGCGCCCACACGAACGTCGACGCGAAAGCGTCCGCCAGCGGCCCGGCGACGGCGGCATGCGCGCCGGCGGGCAGGTGTTGAAGGGTGGCGAGCCCGCCCGAGTGCGAGCCCGAGCGGCTGCCGAGGATTCCGCTGAGATTGCTCGTGATCGCCGACGCCAGGATCACCGACAGGACCGCGGTGCCGATCGAGGCTCCGGCCTGGCGGATGATGTTCATCGCGGTGCTGGTTCGTGCGATCGCGGCAGGCGGGACAGCCTGCATCGCCGCGGTCATGTTCGGCATCATCGCCAGTCCCATTCCGAGGCCCTGGACGAAGTTGCCGGCGCACAGGATCACATAGGAGGTGTGGGCGTCGACGAACACGAACGGGATCAGCCCGATGGCGACAAGCGGCAGGCCGGTGGCGGGGAGCCAGGTGGGCCCATAGCGGTCGGTCAGCTTTCCCGACAGGGGCATCATCAACATCGCTCCGAAGCCGCCCGGCGCGAGCAGGAGGCCGGCCTGGAGCGCGGTGGCGCCGCGGACAGCCTGGAAATAGAGCGGAACGAGCAGCATCGTCCCGAACACCGAGATCGCGAACAGGAGGAACGTGCCGGCTGCCGCGCCCGCGCGCGTGTGCGCGAACGTTCGTAGGTCGATCAGCGGGTTCGGACTTCGCCACGTGTGGACGAACCAGGCGGCGATCAGAATGACGCCCGCCAGCGTCGGGCCCCAAGAGCGCGCCGAGCCGAACCCGTAGGTCGAGGACTCGGCGAGGCCGAAGATGAAAATCGCGAGCCCGGGGGAGAGCAGCAGCATCCCGATCCAGTCGAGCCGGTGCGCGGGCTGCGGCTGATCGGGCTCGAGCACGATCAGCGCGAGGATGAACGCCACGATTCCGATCGGCACGTTGATGAAGAAGATCCAACGCCACGAGGCGTTGTCGACGAGCCAGCCACCGAGGATCGGGCCCAAAATCGGCGCGATCAGCATCGGTACGCCGAGCACCCCCATGACGCGTCCCATCCGGTGAGGACCGGCCTTCCTGGTCAGGATCGTCATGACCGCCGGCATGATCATGCCGCCGCCGAAGCCCTGCAGAACGCGGAAGAAGATCAGCGACCCGGCGCTCCACGCGAGGCCCGAGAGCACCGATCCGAGCGTGAACAGCACGAGCGACGACATGTAGATGCGCTTGGTGCCGAATCGGTCCGCGGCCCAGCCGCTCACCGGGATCACAGTCGCGAGCGCGAGCGTGTAGCCGGTGATGACCCACTGGATCGTGGTCAGCGATGAGTGAAAAGCGACCGCGAGGTGATCGATGGCGACGTTGACGACGGTCGTGTCGAGGATCGACATGACCGCCCCCAGCATCACGACGCCGGCGACGATCCAGGTTTCGCGGTCGAGCCCCTCGGGCTCCGCCGCTCGGGCGGACAACTCGGCCATGGCTGTCATCGTAGCGGACCGACGAGTCCGCTTATCTCGCGGATGCCAGCCGGTGAAGACCGGTGAGCACTGCGACGGTGACGAGCTGCGTGAGGACGCCGACGACGACCGGCGGCTCGATAGACGTGTGGTTGGCGTGATGCAGCGGCAGCGTGACCCGCAGCCCGGTGCGGAGCTCGGCCACCATCGCGAGGTCGGGGAGGACGCCGCCGAAGGCTCCCGCCGCGGCCAGCCGGTGACGGCGAGCCAATCCCGCGGTCACGAGGGTCGCGACCGCTACGTCGGCGAACAGCGCCTTGCGGCTGCCCAGGTCGTAGTCAGTGTGTGGGATCCGGTCGAGCGCGAGATGACTGACCACGCCCACGGCCAGCGCCCCGCGAGGAGTGCGGGCGAAGCGAGAGGCGAAGGCGCCGGCCAGTGCGTGCGGGGTCGCGATCATCAGAGATCGAAGTTACTCATCCAATAGATCGTCGTTCTGGCCACGAAAGTTGAGCGCGAGCCGCTCGCTCGCTCACGACCCGCGAGCGAGAAATCCTCGGATTGATCGCGAACGGCCTCTCCAATCCGGAGATCGGGCAACGGCTCCACATCGGCGAGACGACCGTCAAGACACATGTGACGCACATCCTTCAGAAGCTGGGTCTCCGCGACCGCGTACAAGCCGTCGTGCTCGCGTATCAGGCGGGTCTGTTCGAGAAGCACGCTGCGGCGTAGTGACGGTCTCGCGGCACTAGAGGTCGATCACGCGGCTGCGTCGCAGCCGCCGGCCGGAGCGGTCGAGCGCGGTGACCGCCGCGTACCTATGCTCGGCGTGGAGCGGGATGACGGTCTCGAACCCGCGGCTCTTGGCGATCCCGAGTGGGCGCACCTGGTCGCGTCGCGAAGCCGCCGCGACCTGCCAGGCGGCGACTTCGGTGGCGCCGTTCCAACTCGCATACATGTTCGTGGTGCCGCTCTGGCGATCCCGCTCCGCGGCGACGGCTGGCCGATGATGCGGCGTGCCCCGCCACGGGAGCCACAGCCCTCGATACGAGTACATGCCCGCGGGAAGCGCGATGTCGGTCACCAGGGTGCCGTCCGTGGCGTATTCGATCGTGTGCGACTGGACGCCGAAGCCGACGAGGACCCGGTCCGGCGAGAGGATCTGGACGGAGCCCATGGCTCCCGCCGACAGCTTCTGCGGGCTCTTGTACTCGTTGCGCAGGGTGACCGTCCGGCGCGACTCATCGACTTCGAGCGCGATCCCTCGCGATTGCGATTCGGTCTTGATCGGACCGTTTGTGCCGTTGTCGAAGACGGTCAGCAGGGTGTCCGAGAGCTGGCGTGCGTCGTGCTGCCAGGCGAACTGGGTGCCGTGGCCCATGTGAAGCTGGCTCTGCTTGCCACCCAGCGTCCAGATGACATGGCCGGTTCGGCGATCGAGCTTGTAGAGCGCCCACGTGTGGCGCGCCGAGATCAACAGGTTTCCGTCCGGTAGTTGCTGAATCGAGTTGACGTGCAGGTAGTCGTAAGGCTCACCGTGCGGCTCCTGGGACGCGCTCACCGGGATGTGATCGAGACTTCGCCACTCGAACAGCAGCCGTCCGCTCGCGATGTCCACCTCCTGGATGATCGACTCGACGACCTGGCTGTTCCTGGGAGCGCCGATCGAGGAGAGATCCATCGGCACCATCTGCGGATAGCACGTGAACAGGGCCGTCCCCTCGGGGGTCAGCGTGAGCGCGTGGAGGTCCATCGACCGGCCATTCTGGGCCCGAACCCGCGCGATCTCGCGATAGTCCTGGTCGAGCACGACCGCCTCGCCCTGTCCGTACCCGGTCTGCAGGACTTTGCCCTCCCACCAGGACACCACCGGTTTGCCTCGATACAGCGACGAGGCAAAGTTGGACGGCTGTAGCCCCTTCGCCAGTGGCCGGAACCACACGGGCGTGCCGGCGCTATCGACGATCAGCGGCCCGTATTGCTCGGACCCGCTCAGGGCTACAGGCCCGGGGCCGAGGAACAGATAGCCCGCCTCGACGTCGCTGAGCTCCTCGGTGCCCCCGGCCGGGGTTGTCGTGATGGTCGGCGGGCGCAGATCCGGTCTGGAGCGGAACGCGCGAGTACGGCCGCCGTCCTTGCCCTCGGACGAGCCGTATCGTGCCAGAGGCTTGGGCTTGCTCAGGATGTGTGTGGCGCCGCAGCCTACGACCGCCACGGCGGCCAGGCTCCCCGCTCCCTGCAGCAGTTGACGTCTGGTCCGCGCGTCGCGGCTGGCCTGGTCAGGCACGGCCACGGTCAAGCATTCGCGCGGTCACAACGCCACCCATTCCTACCGGCGCGGACGTAAATCCCGCGTCAACCCTCAACCGGTTCATCCCACCTTCAACGATCATCATTCCGCGGGCCTGTGTCTGCACGCATTTGAGGATCGATATCGAATCATGGTCCGAGGCAGGCCGGGTGTTGCTCCCGTGCGTCGATCCGTCACGTCTGTGGGCGGGGCGGTCAACGCGATGACGCAGGAAAGCAGGGCGTGACAAGGAGGAATGACGACGACCCGCCCGACCTTCCCGGTTCCCCGGTGACGAAGATCGTGCTCACCCGCGCGGTATACCCCGAGCGCGCGGGCCTCACGAGTGTGGCGGACCTCAGTTCCCTGAGGGAGTGGGCGGAAGAGGATGCCCGTGTGCGTAGAGGCGGACGGGAACTGCTCCCGCCGGGCGCTGTTCGGGCTGCTCGCGATCGGCGTAGCGGTCGTAGATCGCCAGGACCTCGGTCATGGCCTCGGCGAGCTCTTCGGCCGTCAGATACCTGAGGTTGTCGGTCATGAACGCGGCGCGCCGCCACTTGACTGGATACGTCAGGCGGCGCGACCACCACTCGCGGAGCTGGTCGAACGCGCGCTCTACGAACGTCCGCTCGAGTGCCTCGGTGGCAGCGGCCGTCTCCAGGTCGGTCAGCCCGGTTTCGAACCTTCGAGAATCGCCGGCAGCACGCCACGGACGACTTCGCCCCCGACCTTCGCCGGTCTCCTCCAGGAACCCGTACTTGGCGAGGGTCTGGAGATGCCACGACATGTTCCCCGGGCTCTCATCGAGCAACTCCGCGGCCCGGGTGGCGGTGATCTCCCCGTCACGGCGGACCGCGTCCAGAAGCGCGACTCGCAGCGGGTGCGCGAGCGCGCGCATCGCGCGCGGGTCCGTGATCATCTGGCCGCGCCTCGGCGAGCTGCCTGGCGACTCGGCCGCTGACTCGTGGGGGGGCGTGGTCGCCGCGTCTGATCCGGACGGCGTCTGCGACCGGCGAGGTCGCTTCGGGTTCGGGCGTTGTGGGGAACTCACGCGGATCAGCTCATCGCCGTGCGCGCGCCACCGGATGGTTCAGCGCACCGCGAGAGACGGCCAGCCGAAGACCCATGTCGACGAGCAGCCAGCCGGCTCCGTGCCTGGCGGCATCGAAGATGCGAGGCCGGCCCTTGCGCGGCCGCGCGCGCACGCCCGCGCCGGCGCTTTGCCGAAGCTCGGCGGCCCGGCTGCGGACGAGGGCTTGCAGCAGAGCGGGATTCTGGTACACCACGTCCTCCTTACACAAGAACTCTTGTCACAAGACTAGTTGTCACAAGAACTCTTGTCAAGGCCGGGTCGGCCTTCGCGATCCGTCAGGAGCGGGCGTCCAGCGAACCGGAGGCGTCGTGCAACGCGATCGTCAACGCACCCGCATCGTCCGCCGCGTAGCAGGGGCCGGCCCGATCGGACAGGAGGATCTTCAGGTGCGCGATACCGCGGGCGTCGAGCGGCTCCGCGGAGCGCAGGCGAGCCGCGGTCGCGTGGAGCAAGCCCTTCGCGTTCCGGATCTGCGCGCGACTCGGGACCGCTGTGATCTGGATTCTGGACGCTGGGAGCTCCGACCGCTCGATCAGACGGTCGAGGCTGTTCGCCACCGCGCGCCGCATGCGCCTCGACGTGAGCTGTCCCGTGCGGGCCGCGTGCGCCCGGGAGAGGCCAACCGACACGCCGGCGGCGAGCTCACGATCAAGCGAGCGGCCGAGTATCCGCGCGATCAGGCGATCCTCGAGCGTCGGCTTCCGGCGCCGGGCGCCGGGAGAAGAGCTCAAGGCAAACGCGCTCACGGTCGCAAGCCGGTGCGGTCGGGAGCGCTGTCGCGTCGTTTGGGCACGATCTCATCATCGACCTGCACGTGTGCAGAGCCCGTGCAGGAATGCCGACCCGGCATACAGGTTTCATGAAGACGACGCTGACCATCCCAGCGCGCTTGGTCAGTCCGCGGTTCGCGTGCGGTACAGCCAGGTGGCGAGCGGCGCGAACACCGCCAGCAGCGCCACCGTCCATATCACGGTCGCCACCACGGGGTGCTGCATCGGCCAGGCGTGAACCGCGGTCGCGGGATTTGGGTTGCCGAACAGGTTGCGGCTGGCGGCGGTGACCGCGCTGACCGGATTCCAGTCCGCGATCGTCTGTATGGCTGCCGGCATGTGCTGGGTCGGGACAAGGGCGTCCGAGACGATCGCCAGCGGGAACAGGATCACCAGCCCGATGCCCTGCGAGGACTCCGCGTCACGGCTGAAGAGGCCGATGCACGCGCAGCCCCACGACAGCGCGTAGCTGAACAGGAGGAAGGTCACCAGGTTCATCGCCAGGAGCCCGGGTATCGCGAACTGCCTGTAGCTGCCGTGGTCGGGGAGGACCAACCCGGCGCCCAGGACATAGATGTAAAGCAGCGTGAACAGGACCGGTTGGATCGTCACGTCGGAGAGTCGCAGCGGTTCACGGGCGATGTGGATCAGGTTGCGGCCGGTCATTACGACGACGTCCCGGACCGCTCCTCACACGCGGGTCATCGCTCGCCTCCTGTCAGCGCGAGGAACACATCGTCCAGCGACGGCGGGCGGACCTGCACGTCCTCGACGGTGATCGCCGCCGCGTCAAGCGCCCGCGCGACTGTGGTCGCGAGGCCGGTGTGGCCGTCGACGGGCGCGCGCAGGTGGCGTTCGTCGGCGCTGGCGCTGACCGCCCCGGCCGCGTACGGGGCCAGCGCGCGTGCCGCCTCGGGATGCGGCTCGGTCAGCGTCACCTCGAGCCGCGCTCCGCCGACCTGCCGCTTGAGCTCGGCCGCGGTGCCGGCGGCAATTGCGCGGCCGTGGTCGACGACCACGATCTGGTCCGCGAGCTCGTCAGCCTCGTCGAGATACTGGGTCGTGAGCAGCAGAGTCGTCCCATCGGCGACGAGCGAGCGGATCACCTCCCACATACGCAGGCGGCTGGTGGGGTCCAAGCCGGTCGTCGGCTCGTCGAGGAAGAGCACCGGCGGCCGAGTGACAAGCGCCGCAGCTAGGTCCAGCCGGCGGCGCATCCCGCCCGAGTAGCCTTTGACAACCCGCTCGCCGGCTTCGGTTAGTCCGAATTGCGCGAGCAGCTCGACCGAGCGGGCGCGGGCGCGGTGCGCGAGAGGCCGCTGAGGCGGCGGATCATCGCGAGGTTCTGGCGGCCCGTCAGCACCTCGTCGACGGTCGCGTCCTGCGCGGCGACGCCGATCATCCGCTGCACCACGGTCGGTTCGCGGACCACGTCGTGGCCGGCGATCCGGGCCTCGCCGCCGTCAGGCCTGGACAGAGTCGTGAGGATCCGCACCGCCGTCGTCTTGCCGGCGCCGTTCGGACCGAGCAGGAGGACATCCTCATCGAGCTTCATCTCCGGCTCCACGCGATCGGCACGACGCTGCTCGACGAGCTCGAAGCCGCCCCCGACGGACCCGCACGAGTCGCGCTCTGGCCGCGACTAGCGGACGAGATGATCGACTTCATGGTCGAGAACCGCGAGCTCGTGTTGCTGCACAGCCGCAACCGCAGCGCGTTCGAAGCGCTAGCCGTCAACGAGCGCAACCGCCAGGAGAACGAGTACCTCGAGGCCCGGTTCGCACGGATCCTCTCCTCGCCGGCGATTCCGCTTCGCGAACGGGTCCGCATGGCCGCGATCACCGGCGTCATCACCGAAGTGTTCATCGAAAGCCTCGCTGCCTTTGGCGACGACCCTCCCGATCAACTCGCCGCGCTTGTCCGCGAGGCGATCGCCGACCTCGTCCCGGGCGAGGTCGGCGCCCGAGCCTAGATCGGCCGCTTGCGGGCTCCGAATGCTGCAGCCCGTGTACCGTTTTTGTGGCAGGCTCTGATGCGCGTCCGAGGTCTGGACCTCGACGCGACGGTGGCTGACCTGCGTGCCCGCCTCATCGGGATCGCTCAGCCGATCCGTAACGGCGCGGCAGGGAAGTAGCACCAGGGGTCGACTCGTCTATCTGCGCCACGGCAGCCCTCTTATGCGGCTGAGCCGCCGAGACCCAGTTCGCGTCGCGTTCGCCGACGTTTCACGTAGTGGTTCATCGACATGTAAAGGCCGAAGACGATCAGCCAGATCGACTGAGGATATGCGGCCACGCGCTCCACTCCGCCCTGACCGAGGCCGATGTCGACGCCCAGGGAAAAGAGCAACAGACCAATCAGACCGACCAGGCCAACGCCGCCCGCGATCCCTGTAAGCAGCCTCACGCTCATCGACATCGTCAGCGTGCAAGCGAGAATGATCAAAGCGATGTTCCCGACAAGGAACGGACCCGCGGCGCCGATCACGTGGAAGGTGTGGTTGACATTCTCGGGAGACAGCCCGACGAGGACGGTCCCTAGGCCGGCGATGACCATGCCACAGAAGCCCAGGCGCGCTAGTCGGCGCTCACGGAATTCTTGATGGATAAGCGGAGCGCCCACCGCGATCAGGAGGCCCAGGCCCATGAACGCGAGGTTCATCAGTCGGTACTGGGGTGAACAGACCGGTCTTCCGTCGTATACGCCGCAGCTGGTGTTTCCGAGGTCACTGATCGGATTGCGCAACAGGCTGTAAGGCGTCGGCCACTGGGAAGCCACAACATACTGGACGACGAAGTACTCGACTGTCGCAACCCAGATGACCGGTCCTAGCAAGCGGTGCCGGTCGGTAAACGACCTAAGTCTCGAAGATGACGACATATTGATCCTCTTGCACACGTGAGGCGAAGTGGATCGCGGTCAGGTCTGCGGCGGCTTGGTTACCGCGGGCCGGATGGCGGGAGACTTTCCGTCTGCGACGTTCTGCTCATGCTGCTGCCAGCCGGCCATGAACTTGAAACCCGCGGTCAAGACGGCCGTCGTGCCGGCCACCATGAATGCGACGATCTGTCCCGTGTCGAGGTGCACACCAGGAAAGGTCCTCGCAACCCAGCCGGAGATCCCGCCCGCAAGAATCGCGAGGAACGGGGTGAGGATTGCCACAAGCCGTCCAATCATCGCCCCCTCTGCCTGAAGCGTCGGCGCTTGGCTCCCCGGCGCCGAGACTGGCACAGTTTCTATATCGGGCGCAGTTATGAGCGCTCCATTGGTTGGTGATATCGGCGGCGCCGAGTTCGTCCCCATGAAGATCCCCTTTGGTTCGTTCCTGCTGCACCGATGCCCGAAATCACGTTCTGATACATCTCAGATGGGCACGCGGGATCAATTAGCAAGGCCACAAGCGCACGCCGTGGCCCGGTAGTGCAGCCGGGCTGACGCCTACGCTGTCACCGTGTCAAACATCGGGGTGCTGCACGAGGGTCCACTGCATGCGGCGGTCAAAGCGATGTTGGCCCGCCCGGGGGACCGGTTCGAGGTGCCGATCGATCGGTTCGTGATCGATCTGGTCCGTTCGGACGGCGAGCTGGTCGAGGTACAGACGGGCGGTTTCGCGCCGCTGGGGCGTAAGCTCGACGCCCTTCTCGATCAGTACCAGTTTCGGATCGTGCATCCGATCGCAGCCGAGCGGCGCATCGTCCGTGTCGACGAGGACGGGGAGATCACCTCGGTTCGTCGCTCGCCCAGGCGAGCCGGCGTGGTGGAGGTGTTCGACAGGCTTGTCGCGTTCCCGTCGCTTTTGACACACCCGCATCTGACCGTCGAAGTGATGTTGCTTCGCGAGGACCACGTTCGCGGACGCCGGCCAGTTCGAAACGGTCGGCGGACACGGGACCCAGGCGAACGGCGACTGGTCGATGTAGTTGATCGCGTGGAGCTCCAAGGGGTCGAGGACGTTGCGAGGACGCTGCCGCCGCTTCCCTCGCATCCGTTCACCACGCGGGAACTGGCGGCGATACTCGGCTGCAGCGCTCTGGTCGCGCAACGGACCGTCTACTGCCTGCGCGCGATCGGGATCATCGAGGCAGCGGGGAAGCGCGGGCGCTCGCCGCTGCACCGCCAGTGCCTCGCGGCTGGATGACCGGGGCCGCGAATCGGGGCCATGGTGTCAACAACGACACATCGGTCGGCCTCGTCCAGCTTTGCTCTTTCTTGTCGCGCTGATTGGCTGCGGCATCGCGGTCGTCGTTGCGGTAGCAAGTGGAGCGGCGAGCCCGCGTCTCTTGTGGCTCGAGGGGATCGTGCTTGCTTGGAACTCGATCTGCGTCAATGAGCGACGACCGGAGAACGCTCCCGCTTACGCCAGCGAATTCGCGGAGCAGGTCGCGGGAGACGAGCCGGTTCACCTTCACTGCCGCGTCGATGGCGGCTACGGGGTTGACGACCTCCTCGTCGCCACCGATCGGCGGCTCATCTATGCGGCTCCCGTGCCCGGCGGGAAGTCACGAGAGGTTGTGTGGACGGTTTCGTATTGCGAATCACCTCGTTGACGACCAAAGGGCGCGGCGAGGCTGCGGGCGTTGTCCTGCTGGTGCAAGCTGGAGATGACCGATACGGGGTCGCGGTGTTGAAGCCGGATGCGACCGCCCTAGCGCAAATCATCGCTGGGAATCGACCTGAAACCGCCGAGCCAATCGCGATCCGGCTCGGCGACAACTCGCTCAAGAAGATGCTTCGTATGTGTCGCGTCGCACTTGGCGCGGGTCGCCGGTTGATGGCAAGCTGACGTTGTGCCGGTGTTAGCGCGTCGTGAACGCGCTGCGCGCGGATGTAACGGTTCCCCGACGGAGGGTTGTTTCTGGTGTGCAGCGGTTCATGCGATTGGCTCGCGGGCGGGTTCACGGTCATCTGTGGCCGATCGCACAGACGGGCGTGGCCGCGGTTGGGGCGTGGTACCTCGCCGTGGTGTTGGGGGTCGAGCATCGGCCGGCGTTCGCGTCGATCGCGGCGGTAGTTTCGTTGGGCGCGGCGTTTGGAGAGCGCAGACAGCGGGCGGTGCAGCTGATCGCTGGGGTGATGCTGGGAATCGTGCTCGCGGACCTGCTGGTACGGGCGATCGGAGCCGGGCTGCCTCAGATCGGGCTGCTCGTGGTGCTGGCGATGTTGTCCGCGGTCATCCTCGGAGGAGGAGAGCTGCTGGTGACCGAGGCGGCGGTGTCGGCAATTCTTGTTGCGACGCTGTCCTCGACGCCCGAGGTGAGGCTGCTCGATGTCTTGATTGGCGGTGGAGTGGCGCTGACGGTTCACACGCTGGTGTTCCCGCCGGACCCCGTCGTTGGTGTCGCACGCGCCACCACCGGTGTGTTTGGCGAGTTGGGCGCGGTGCTCCGCGACGCCGCGGGTGTGATGACCGGCGGCGATGTTGTTCGCGGCGAGGCCGCTGCGCAAGCGGCTGCCATGGTTGAGACCCGTGTCGGCGAGCTAAGGCACGCGGTACTCGTCGGGAGCGACACGGCTCGCTGGGCCCCGCTGAGGCGTGGTGCACGAATCGAGCTCGAGCGCTACGCCCGTATCGTGGACCATGCGGACCTTGCGGCTCGCAGCGCGCGGGTGCTCGTGCGGAACGTCCGGCAGTACGTCCGCAGCGGTGGTCCGCCACAACCGGAGCTTGCGGAGGCGATCCGGGATCTCGGCGTGGCCGCGTGGGAGCTGCCGGCCCAGTTCGAAGAGCCCTGGCGCGGCGGTGATGTGCTCCGTATCGCGCTGCAAGCCGCCGGCCGCGCAACCGCCGCCGCGACACACGCACCTACGATCGCTCTCCAGGACGTCGCGGGTCAGGTGCGTTCGATCGCGATCGACATTGTCAGGGCGTCGGAGGCCAGCGAGACGGACCATGGCGCAATCTCCGAAGCGCCCACTGAGGAGCTGCTGGCTGCGCTGCCGTTTCCCGAGCCACTGGCGCCCTGACCGAACTGCACCCATTAGCTCGCGGTAACCGGACCTCGGACTCAGCCCTCGCCCGGTAGCACCCGATCGCGGGCACCGATCTCGGCGTTCGACAGTCCGTCGCGGCCCACCCGACGTGGCCGCCGCCGCGCTGGCCGGAGCAGGGTGGGTTGCCAGCATGGCTCGCTCGACTGTAGGTTGCGTCGGTGTCGGCCACTGGGGGATCGGAGACGCTGGACGATCAAGCCGCCGGCGGCACCACGCCGGCGGGGACTGACTCGGATTGGCCAACGTCCGCGTTCTGGGCTTCGGTCGAGGCGCCGGCGAACCCCGCGAGATCGCGCGGCACGGTTGGCTCGGCCGTGAGGACGCTGGTCGTGCGTGGGGCAGCGTTTCCCACCGACGAGCCGATTCCGGTGCGCGCCGCCGCGGTGGCCATGCTGGAGGGTCGCAGCGGCGAGCGGCCACCTCCTGATGATTGTGAGCTCGCCGCGATGGCGCGGCAGCTGCGGGGTGCGGCAGAGCACGCCCGCGCCGCGCGATATCGCAGGTGTAAGGAGGCGTGGGTGAGCGACAACCTCGCCGATTGGTGTTCGTTCGCGGTGCTCGTTGGGCTAGCCCTGTTTGTCCGCGGGTGGTGGGATCAGCATTGGTCGTTCGCGATCTGGGCCTGGGTGGTGATGGTGGTTTATGCGTCTGTCGTCGGTCTGTTTTCGGGCTTTCTGCGTTGGCATCCGGTGGCACGCGACCTCCTTGCGCCGTTGACCAGCCGGCTGGACCAGCGGTGGTCGGCGTCCTGGTCGGACACCGCCCGCACGTACTTCGCGGTCGGCGTCTCCCTTCTCGTCGTCCTCGGGGCGGCCGTGACGATCCTCTCGATCGACTTCCCGGGAACGATCGCGGGACTCGCGCTTGCTGCCCCGCTCGGCGGGCTCGCCGATGCGATCGCGCTGTTGCTCGTGGTGCTCCTCGATGTCGCCGAACGCGCGCTTCGTCTCCCCGACGACCCATACCCCGAGCTGATTACGGGGCTGCTCGAGGCACTTACTGCTATCGAACAGGCCCGCTCGGCGGCTGGCGACGATCAGGTGCTCGACGCTGGGTCTCGCCGAGCCGTCGCCCGTGCTCTGGATCGGCCCGCGCGAGTGATCGCCACCGACGCTGCGCTCTACCCACCGATCAGCGGAGACATCAGCCCACAGGCGCGTGTCGCCGCGCTCACCCGCGGAGGTCGAGTCGCAGCTTGGCTTCACGAGTGCGAGACCGACGTCCTGTGGCCTTCTCCGTCCGCGCCGGCTGAACTCCAGAGCCGCCTTCGCACCGCGCTGACGGCCGCGTGCACGGGAGACTGGAGCCGGCTCGAACTGGACGCGCCGGACCCGACACGTGTGAGCGCGTGGCGGCGACTCGGTCCGCGAGTGGCGCTCACCGTCGCGTTGCTTGGCGCCGCTTTCCTGCTCCCGATCGCGTTTGCCGGGTCGCTCAGCTCAACCGCGCAGGACACGATGCGCGTCTCGCTCATCATCGCGTCGGTCACCGCGCTCGTGACACCCGCCCAAGCGTTGTCGGACGCGGCATCGACCGTCTCGACGATCAGCGGGTCCGCTAAGTGAGGTCGCGGAATAGTCGTTTCCCGTGACGGCATGGCGCCGCGGATTGATCCATCGGCGAGGGTGGCGGCGACGATTCGGCTAGGGGCGCAGGCGGTCGAGGGCCTGGCGCAGCGCGGCCCGCAGGATCGCCGTTTGGAGGACGGAGTTGAGCTGGCGCGGGTCGCTGAGCTCGTGAAGGAGCCGGTTGATGTCGAGTTCGTCGACGGTTTGGCGCAGCAGCGATGCGGTGGGGAGCAGGTTGTCGACGACGGTGTCCGGGACCGCTTCGATGATCGTCTTGACGATCCCAGGGAGGTTGGCCTGGTCGAGCGCTTGCGGAAGCAGCTGGGACACCTTGGGCAGGCGGCCCTGGCGGTCGAGCTGGTCGACCGCGTCGACGAGTCCCGCCTTGAGCGCGGCGGACTGGCGTGGGTCCAGTGAGCGGGTTTCCGCGAGCGCGAGGACGAGGCGCTCGCGGGAGATGCCGAGCCGGCATGCGGCGCTGTCCAGGCCGAGCAGGACGATCTGTTCTGCGAGCGGTTCGAGCTGCGCCGGGACGGTGGAAACCGGGCGCGGCACGCACGGATTGGCCGGTCGTAGGGGCACATAGTCGCCGCCGCCGGCGGCGACCTGGACGCCGAGGACGGCGGCCACGAGCGCCACGGCGATCACGGGAAGCGCAAGTCTCCTCATGAGCGATACCGGTCGCGCAACGCCAGTGCGGGCCCAAGCGCGAGCAGCGCCAGCCCCGCCGCGACGAGGAACGAGGTGCGGAACGCTCGGGTGGCGGCTCGCTTGAGCTGATCGTCGAGGCCACGCTGCAGCGCGGCGACCGCCGGTGCTTGCGTCGCAGGCACCGGCACCGCCCTGAACGCGGGCCGCAGGTCGGGCACCCGGCCGTGTTCGGCTGACAGACGGCGCCCTAGCTGTTCGGCGAGGTCGAGCTTCGTGGAGGCGGGGAGCGGCGCGTCGAGGACGAGGCTCGCGATCGCCTCCTCGGCCGGCGTCTGGGCGTGGCGCAGGTCAGCGGTGAAGATCGGCGTGAGGATCGCGAGGCCGACCACCACGCCCGCGTGACGCGCGGCGATCGTCCAGCCCCCGTGAATCGCGCGTGGGACCCGGTCGCGTAGCGCGGCTGCGGTCAGCGAGTCGACCGAAAGTCCAAGGCCGAGGCCGATGAGCACTTGCGGCGCAAGCGTCCAGACGAGCTCTGCACCGGGCAGAAGCGCGAGCCCGGTGAGACCGCCGGCGATCAGCACTGATCCAGCGACCGCCTCCGATCGCGTCCCGCCGCGCACGCCCCGGAAGGCGGGACCGGCCGCCAGGGCCGCCACCGGCACCGCGGTGACGGCGAGCGCCGCCACGGCGGGCGAGCGGCTCCAGCCGTCCACGAGGAGCAGCACCAGCAGAAACAGCGCCGCTGTGAGCGCCGCCGACAGCAGCGCAAGCGCCAGGTTGGCCAGCAGGTGCGGGCGGTCCGGCGACGTGTCGAGCGTTGGCCGACGGCGCTCCACCCGGCCGCGCAGCGTGATCGCGGCAGGCAACGCGAGCAGCACGATCGGGATCTGCGCCACGAAGATCGCCCGCCACGAGAACGCTGAGGTCAGCAGCCCTCCGATCACCGGGCCGAGCGCCGCCCCGGCGACACCGGCCACGGCCCACCGCCGCACGCCCGAGCGCTCGATCCCGGTGGCGGCGACGAGCAGTTCGAGGGTTCCCACGATCACCAGCGCTCCGCCCGCCGCCTGAGCCGCGCGCGCCCCGATCAGCACCCCAAGCGACGGTGCAACGGCGCACACCGTCGTCGCGGCCGCGAACCCGACGACGCCGATCGCGGTCGCCACAGCCGGATCCCCGCGCACGCACAGACGCGCCACCGGGACTGCCACCAGCGCGAGCACGAGGTTGAACGCGATCAGAACCCAAGCGACCCCCCAGACCTGAGCCCCGAAATCCCGCAGGATCTCCGGGAGCGCCAGCGTCACGACGCCCGCGTCGCCGAGCACCACGGCGACAGCCAGCGACAGCAGGACGACGATGACGGTGCGTGCCGTCAGGGGACTCGCCGGCTGGTCGCTACGATCCGCACCCATCAGATGGGAACCCCGCCCCATATTGACATCGGCACTCGGGTCGCAGCAATGGATACGACACTTCCTGCTCCCGAATCGACGAACAGGACCCCCCGTCCAACTCAAGGGCATCCCGAGTTGCCGGTCTGTCGCCTTAGGCCAAGGTTGGCGAGGGGACCTGTACCGGCTGTGCTTCTGCGACTGCGTCGAGAGCGTCGAGGACGTTGCGAAGGTTGATGAGCAGAGCACCGTAGACGGGCCAGAGGTCGTCGTGCAGCTCGTCGACGGCGAGTCGGGTGGCGAGCGCGCTGAGGTCCGCCCGCGCAGCTCTGACCTTGTCTGTATCGGCGTCGACTACCGCGGTGCCGGACCTGTGGAGCAGGTCCAGCCATGGCTCGCGGAAGGCGCGGTCCCACTCCTCGAGAGGCACCCGAGCAACGCGGATCGTGCGAGCCATGCTGCGTGTCTCGGCAACCGCCTGAGCGAGCCGGTTGACAATCGGCACCAGGCGCTCTGCGGCCTGCATCCGCTGCGGGACCGCCCGACGCGGGTTCAGCCGTCCACTCTCTCGCGCTTCCTCGATGACGCTCCATGCCCGGTCGATGTCGTTGTCGAGTTCATCGGTCCGGGCGATCCAGCCATCGACGTCATCTGCGCTGGTTCCCTTCTGAATCTGGCTGGCGATGTCGGTGAGCAGATCGCCGACACGGTCATCGATGATGTCTATGTGGTTGGCGGCGCTCCGATCGCGCAGCGGCGGCCAAACGATGACGTTCACCAGTAGGCCGACCACGATCCCGATGCCCGTGTCTGCCAGCCGTGCGGCAAGCATGCCGCTCTTGTCGATATAGCCGGTCGTGAGTACGACCACCGCAGTCGCCGCGATCGTCGTGTCGGCACGAACGCCACGCACCGAGCCAACGAGCAGCCCTGCGAGCACGGCAACCCCAATTGAGATCCCGCCGAGCCCGAACATGCGCCACGCCGCGAACCCGATCAGCACCCCAAGCACGCTCGCCCCGGCTTGTTGCAATCCCCGCCTGAGCGTTCCGTACACAGTCGCGTGCACCGTCAGCAGCGCGGCCCACGGCGCCATAAACGCCTGCCCCAGACCGAACACGCGTACCGCGACAACCCAGGCGACCACGGCCGCTATCACCGTCTTTCCCAACTGCGACACGCTCGCCCACCTGAGTGGATCGCGCAGTCGATGAGACATCCACGCAAACACGATCTTGTGTCCTACTACCCGCCGCGGCCCGCTCCGCACGCATCCGCTTCACCCGAACGGCCGCGTCTGCTCGACATCAAGGGAGCAGTCCGGTCATCAAGAGCTTCGACGAAGAGAACGTGCGCACCATGGCAGCGGTCAAGCGGTACGCCGAAAGCCCACTCCGACGGCATCCACAGCACGAACCCGGTCAGCTAGATCGCGTCGTCTACGTGTTGGGAAGGACTGATCCGGTCGCCAGCCGCAAGCCGAGCCCGGACGCGGACCGGCGGCACGAGCGCTATCGCATGTGAGGCTCTGCTTGGCTCTCGGCGAGCCGCGGTCGGCGGTTATGCAGGACCGTGCTGAAGACATCTCGGGAAGGTCTTTCACATCCGTCTCGCCGAGACCTACCGTGGCAGCACATGACACCGACGCGGTCAACTCACGGGAGGACGAGCGATGCTCGCGCTGCTGCCGACTGATGGCTCAGACCCACTGGTGGAGTTCGGTGAGGAACCCGAGCCGCCGACGGCGCCCGACGAGACGCTGATCCAGGTTGACGCATTCTCGATCAACCGCGGCGAAACGTTCCTGCTCGAACGGCCCCGCCACGGTTGGAGACCCGGCAGAGATGTGTCCGGCCGGGTCATCCGCGCGGCTGCCGACGGGAGCGGGCCGGCAGCCGGAGCGCGGGTCGTGGGTCATCCGCAGCAGGCCGGTTGGGCACAGCTCGCGGCCGTTCCGAGCGCCGCTGTGGCCGTTCTCCCCGACCAGCTCGATGTCGTGGAGGCTGCCGCGCTTCCCCTCGCGGGGCTCACCGCGCTGCGGCTAGTGCGTGCTAGCGGTGCCGTCGCCGGGATGCGAGTCCTGCTCACCGGAGCCTCGGGGGGCGTTGGCCACTACCTGACCGAGCTCGCATCTGCCTCGGGCGCAGCTGTCACCGCGGTCAGCGCATCGCCCGAGCGCGCCGAGCGGCTGGTCGCATTGGGCGCGGCGAATGTCGTGCGCGGCCTCGACGACGCCACCGGTCCCTACGACATCGCTTTTGAATCAGTTGGAGGCAGCTCGCTGCCGCAGGCACTGAAGCTGCTGGCGAAGGGTGGTCGCCTGATCTGGTTCGGACAAGCCAGCCGGACTCCGAGTCAGCTCGACTTCTTTGAGTTCTTCGCCCAGACCGGAGCGACGATCCGCCATTTTGACCATGACGATTCGCCGGTTCCGGATTCGACAGACCTCGCGACCCTCGTGCGCCTTGTAGCGAGCGGTCGACTTCACCCGGAGATCGGCGTCGTCGCGGACTGGACGCAAACGGCGTTGGTTCTGGAGGACCTCCGCGAGCGGCGGATCCGCGGCAACGCCGTGCTGAGGACCGTCGGCGACAACCGGCTCATCAACAACCCGACCAGGAGATGTACATGACTCAAACACTCGACAGCAAGGTGGTCGCTCGACAGTACGTCGCTGCGGTCGAGGTCGGCGATGAAACCGCCATCCGCGACCTGTTCGCGCAAGACGCGACGTGGACGCTGGCGGGAGAGTTGCCGATCTCTGGCGTTTGGGAAGGACGTGCCGCGATCATCGACGAATTCCTCGCCACCGCGATGTCCTACTACGAGCCGGGCTCGATCAGCCTGGAGATCACCGGGATGATCGCCGAGAACGATCAGGTCGTGCTGCAGTGGACCAGCCGGGCACGAACGTGCGATGGTCGTCCGTACGAGAACGGCTGCATCGGCGTATTCACGATCTGGGACGGAAAGATCCAGCACGTGCGCGAGTACATGGACACGCTCTATGCGCACGAGGTCGCCTTCTCGGACAGTGACACCCGGCGCCCCGCCGTCGCTGGAGGTCAGTGATCATGCGCATCTTTCTCGCCGGGGCGAGCGGCGTGATCGGCATTCGCTTGCTGCCGCTGCTGATGGCGGCCGGGCACGACGTCGCCGGGATGACTCGCTCACACGGAAAAATCGATCGATTGAAGGCGCTCGGCGCCGAACCGGTCCTGTGCGACGTCTACGACGCCGGCGGATTGCGAGCAGCCGTGGTCAGGTTCCGGCCCGACGCGGTGATGCATCAGCTCACCGATCTGCCGGATGACGCGGCGAAGCTGCCCGAGTTCGGCGCACGCAACGACCGGATGCGGCGCGAGGGAACCCGGAACCTGTTGGCCGCCGCCGCGGCCGCGGGGGCCGAGCGGATCCTCGCGCAAAGTATCGCTTGGGAGCAGCCCGGGGACCGTGGCCTCGCGACCCGCGAGTTCGAGGGCTCCGTGCTGAACGTCGGCGGCGTCGTCATTCGGTACGGGCAGCTGTACGGCCCCGGTACGTATTTCGAGACCGAGAAGCCGTCACCGCCCCGGATTCAAATCGACGACGCGGCAAGGCGGACCGTGCCGATCCTGGACGCGCCTGGAGGCATCGTAGAAGTCGTCGAGTGACGACTCGCCGACGAACCGCCACCACGCCAGTCCACGACGGAGGAACCGACATGAGAATCACCGACGAGACGTCCGACGCCGGAACAGCGACAACGATGGCCAGCGGCTCGATGCGCCTGCTCGTGACAGGCGGGACCGGAGTCCTCGGCCGGGCGCTCGGCCCGCTCGCGCGTGCCGCTGGGCACGAGTTGCTCGCGCCGACCCGGGACGAGCTTGACCTGTTCGATCGACGGGCTGTCGCGCGCGCGACGCGCGGCGTCGACGCCGTGCTCCACCTGGCCACTCGGATCCAGCCCCTCGAGCAGCTCGGCAACCCGGAGGCTTGGCGCGATAACGACCGCCTTCGCGCAGACGCATCGAGAATCCTGGTGGACGCCGCGCTCGCCGCCGACGTCGCCACTTACGTACAACCGACCGTCACGTTCGTCTATCCCGCAGAGGGCTCGGTCTCCGAAGAAACCCCGATCACCGACGTCCCGGCCATCCTGCAATCCGCGCTCACCGCCGAGCGTGAGGCAAACCGGTTCGCACAGAGCGGCCGTCGTGGAATAGTTCTCCGCCTCGGCCTCCTCGATGGCCCGGGCACAGGACACCAGGCGCCCGTGCGCGCGCTTGGCGCCACCCTCCATGTCGCCGACGCGGCTCGCGCCCTGCTTACAGCGCTCACCCTCCCGAGTGGGATCTACAACGTCTGCCGTGACGGCGAACGCGTATCCAACAGTCGCTTCACGCGCGCCGCCGGCTGGCGCCCGAGCCAGTAACAGATCGATGCCCGTTTCCGCCGTTGCAATCCAGAGTGAAAGGGGTACGCGGTGATCGAGCTCGAGTATGAGATGAGCTACGCCGAAACAATCGACGGGCCTCTCGGCCCGACCACCGGCTCACCCCTCGGTGAGCGGCTGTGCTGGCAGGTCACCGCCGCGACGCTACGCGGGCCGCGGATCAACGCCGCCCTCGCCATGCCCGCGACCGACTGGATTCGGCTCGGCACCGACGGCATCCGCCGACAGGACCTCCGCGCACAACTCATCACCGACGACGGAGAGCTGATTCTGTTCCGCTACGACCTCGCCCTGTTCCTACCAAGCGAGCGGTCCCTCGCCGCTCTCACGTCCGGCGAAGCCACCGCGTTCACTGACCAGTACATGCGGATCGCGCCGCAGTTCGAGGTCGGCGTGGGCGACTACGCGTGGCTCGGCGAGAGCCTCTTTCTCGGCTGCGGCCGGCTAGCCGGCCCGAAGGCGATCGAGTACGAGATCTACCGGGTGAAGTGACCCTGAAGCGGCGGGACGCGCCGGCGCGGGGGGCCGAGTCGCGCGATTTTCGGCCTCCCCGCCTCGGCCGCCCCGGGAACGTCCGTCAGCCACCCACAATGGGGGCCGAGAGGAGCGAGGAGTCCTAACGCAGCCTCAGGCTTTGATCCGGATCTTGCTCCGCGATCCGAAACACGCGGTATGCGAGGCCGAAGTGCACCGCCGCGATTCCGACGAGCAGCAACTCCCACAGACCGCCGACGCCAGCGGCGTAGAGGATTGCCGTCAGGAGCAGGAGCCAGATACCCACACCCACACGAAGACGGGCGATCTGCTGATGGCTCCAGGACCGGACCTGGAATACATGCGCACTCGACTGATTGGCGTTCATGATCTCTCCTCGGAACCTTGGAAGTTAGTTAATAGCTTGATGATATCATTTCGCTACCAGACGCGCAAGCCTTGCTCCGATTGGTTCACAGGCTGCTCGCGACTATCACGTCCTGAGGAACGCGTCGACGTCCCGGGCGGACCGGTAGCCTCCGGGTGACGTACACGGACATACCCTTCTGCGTTCGGAATGTGCAATGCCCTACGCCGTGGACTTCAACACCGTCTCAACCGTTGGTCTGGAGTCGTCGCCAGTCGCGGCCGCGCTCGCCGGTCTACGGGCGAATGAGGCTCGTTACTTCAAGAACAAGTACGACCACGTCTTCACGGTGGAGCCTGCGAGCAATGCCAAGACGACGATCGACTGGGTGCACCGGATCCTCAAGGAAGAGCGCGACATCGTCATCTCGTCCAGCGCTCTCGAGGCTTCGGCGTTCCAGGTCGAGAACATTCGAATGGCATACGTCTTCTACGAGAGTGGGCTGTCGATCAACGTGATGTACACCGTCGATGGCCCCGGCAAGCGGGCCGTCGGGTTCAAGCTCTCCGAAGGGATGGAAGTCCCGGCGGAGCTGGCCTCGAAGTTCAAGTTCGCGAGGCAGAAGTCGAGGCTGGCCGGAACCATTCGCGGTTCCTACTTCGCGTTCAAGAACGACTACTGACCTTCCGACAGTCCGTCACGTGAGACATCTCCCCCCGGTCGTGTTCGGGACGGGGCTCCCGTGTTCACTCCACAATCGGGCGGTCGCATGGGCGACCGGAGCCGGGTTCCGGAACGCCGCTACGCGACAACTCTCGCCCGAGCTTATGAGTTCGGTAAGTCTTGTGTCGGTGTCGGTAACGCGTTTGCTAAACCGGAGGTACATGATGTAGGGATCAGCAACCACCAAGCGCGAGCCCAAGTGTCCGGGGACGCGTCGGAGTGAGGCGGTAACGATGAGCACCACGAGCGGTAACAACAACCTGCCGGACGGGAATGCGCGCCGCTCCACCAAGGTCATGGAATTTCTTAATCGCTTGTATGACGGTTTGGCCGGGATCCGGGCTTCGCTGCCGGCCGGTCGTCGCCGCCATGGAAGTGACGCCGATCGGCGCGACCGTCGACCTTCCGAGTGCGCGTCTGGGGGTCAGCTGACCGCGGTCGTAGCCGCCGGCCGGGAGCCAATCACGACCGATCCTCGCCCACGCGACGGGGAGACCGGGGTGAATGAGCTCGTGTCGTTGCCCGAGGAACGTTCGCGGGCGCTCGCGGCACTATGCGAGCGATTCCTGCAGGAACTCGACGGCGAAGAGGTCGGAGCTGCCGAGATTCGCTTCGTTGTTCATAAGCAAGAGCGTCCTGGCTGTCCCAGTCTGGACCCGGCTTCGGTGACCGGCGCCAGCGGCGGCGAGCTCATGTGGGAATTGCGTCGGCTGATCGCCTGGTCCGGTGGCACTATCGCGGATGTCGCACGGGCGCTCGAGACCCGTGGCGCTGACCTCGACGAGAACGCTCGCGAGCTTCTTCGAGACGAGATCGCGGCTCTAGACGTCGACCTCGAGACGCTCAGCGTTCACTTGGCCGACCCGGTCGATTGGGACCGCGAGTTCGAATGGCTGCTCGGGGGGGAGGTCGCTCCGTTCGACGACTTCGCGGGCGATCAGGACGACGAGCACGACGACTGAGCTTCGCTCGTTGTGCGGGTGCGATGCCATGATCGTTCATGGCCGGTCGCCCCGGCACGAGAGCGCTCGACCAGATCCCGGCACGCGCCATCGGCCGTTACGCGCAAGAATGCCGAGATGAGCGTTCCGGGAAACGAGGGCGAGCCAATCACCGAGGCGGGCCTCGCGGCTCTCAAGACGGAACTCGGGGAACTGGAGACGGTTGGGCGCCGTGACATCGCGGCGCGCATTCGAACCGCCCGCGGCCATGGCGACCTCAAGGAAAACGGCGAGTATCACGCGGCTAAGGAGGACCAAGCGCACTTGGAGACGCGGATCCTCCGGCTTCGGCAGCGGTTGCGGGACGCCGTCGTCGTCGATGCCGGCGAAGGGCTCGCGCCGGCGTTTGCGTTTGGTCGCTCCGCGGAGGTCCGCGACGAGAGCACAGGTGAGGTCCATACGTGGACCCTCGTCGGCGCCGGGGAGGCCGACCGCACGCTCGGCAGGCTCTCCGTTCAATCCCCGGTAGGTAAGGCTCTGTTGGACCAGCCTCCGGGTGTCACGGTCGAAGTTCCGCTTCCACGCGGCACCCGCCATCTCACGATCCAGCGCATCCTGTAGCCGTGTCGGCCGTCAGCGCAGGCTACCGGGCAGCGCCCGTAGTGTTGTACTCATGCCTCTTCGCTCACCAGCCGCGCGAGGCGCAGCTATGGTGCGGATCGCCGGGGCAGCCGAGTCGACCAGCTGCTGGGCGGCCTCGCCCGCGGCGGCGAGGAGCGCCCGCGTGTCGCTGCCCTGCCCCTGTCCCAGCACCACGCCGAACGCGATCTGCCGGCTCCCGGCAACCGACACGCGGGTGAAGAAGGCCAGGCACCCCTTCGCCGCGGAGTCCGACCCGGTCTTGCCGGCGTAGCCCTCCGCCATCAGAGGGTTGTAGTTGGTGAGCGTCCCGGCGACCGGCAGCGTCACACTGGCCATCGAGACGATCTGGCGGAAGACCGGGAAGCGCATCGCCTGCTGGAAGACGCGCAGCTGGTCGGCGGCGGTCGAGACCGTGCTCTGATCGAACCCGCTCGGATCGGTATAAGTTGTGTCGTACATCCCGAGCGCCCGGGCCTCGGCGTTCATCTCGGCGAGGAAGCGCGTCTCGCTGCCGGTCACCAAGGCGGGGAGCATCTGGGCGATGTTGTTGCCGGAGGGGATCAGCAGCGCCTCCAGGAGTTGGCGCTCAGTCAGTTGCTCGCCCTCCCGCACCGCCACGACCGACTGGTCCTGGGCGGCGTCCTCGGCCTCGGCCTGTGCCTGGGCCGCGGTGACGGTCATCGTGAACCCGGCCTGTGCGCCGCTCAGCGGATAGCGCTTGAGGGTCAGGTAGGCGGTCATGACTTTTGCCAGGCTGGCGATTGGGACCGGCTGCTGGTGCGGGCTCGCCGCCGGCTGGTCGTTGCCGACCACGAGGGCCGCCTGTCCGCTCAGGGGCCACTTGACCGGCGACAGGTACGTACGGTCCGTGCCGTTCGGCGGGTGGCGGGCTGCCGCGAACGCCGTGGCGGCGACGAGCAGGGCAAGGCAGGCGAGGCCGACGACTGACACGGTCGATCGGGTCCGGCGGGGTGATGTTCGTGCGGGTCGACTGTAGGTCACGCCTGCCAGTCAAGGCAACGGGCCGTTGCCAGCACGTATGTGGTTTTCGATACGCCGACGATATGGTCGGGCTGGGAGCATCGAGACCATGCGTGTGTTGATCGTCGAGGACGAGCCCTATATGGCAGAAGCCATCCGCGATGGCCTGCGCCTGGAAGCGATCGCGGCCGACATCGCCGGTGACGGCGGCACCGCTGTGGAACTGCTGAACATCAACTCCTACGACATCGCCGTCCTCGACCGCGACATCCCGGGGCGTTCCGGTGACGAGATCGCCGAACGCATCGTCGCCTCCGGCAGCGGCATGCCGATCCTCATGCTCACCGCCGCCGACCGTCTCGACGACAAGGCGTCCGGGTTCGAGCTCGGCGCCGACGACTATCTCACCAAGCCGTTCGAACTCCGAGAACTCGTGCTGCGTCTGAGAGCGCTTGACCGCAGGCGAGCCCACAACCGGCCACCCGTGCGCGAGATCGCAGACCTGAGGCTGGATCCGTTTCGCCGCGAGGTTTACCGCGACGGCCGCTACATCGCGCTCACCCGCAAGCAGTTCGCGGTGCTCGAAGTTCTCGTCGCCGCCGAAGGCGGCGTCGTCAGCGCCGAAGACCTGCTGAAACGGGCATGGGATCAGAACGCGGACCCATTTACCAACGCCGTGCGCATCACCGTCTCGGCCCTGCGCAAACGGCTCGGCGAACCCTGGATCATCGCCACCGTCGCCGGCGTCGGGTACCGCATCGACACGGCACCCGGCGCTGGGGGCGAGGGAGGAGAGCGTGGATAGAGCGCCTGGTTTGAGTGTTCGGCTGAAGCTCACCCTCAGCTACGCCGGCTTCCTCATGCTCGCCGGTGTCTTGCTGCTCGCGGCAGGATGGCTGTTCGTGAGTCGTGCGAACCACATTGGGCTGATCCTCGTGCCCAACTACCGCTTGGCCGTCGTACGCGAGTTCGCTCCGACCGCGGCCATCACGCTGGCGTTCCTGCTGGTGTTCGGTCTCGTCGGAGGATGGATTCTCGCTGGGCGCATGCTCGCCCCCCTGACTCGCATCACCGACGCGACACGCATCGCCGCGAACGGATCGCTCTCGCACCGGATCGGGCTGCCGGGCCGCACCGATGAGTTCCGCGAGCTCGCCGATGCCTTCGACACCATGCTCGCGCGGCTCGAGGCACACGTCGCCGAACAGAGGAGATTCGCCGCCAACGCCTCCCACGAACTGCGCACCCCGCTGGCGATCACGCAGACACTTCTCGACGTTGCCCGCAATGACCGAAACCGCGACACCGGCGAACTTCTCGACCGCCTCTACGTCGTCAACACCCGAGCGATCGACCTCACCGAAGCATTGCTCCTGCTAAGCCGTGCCGACCAGCGGTCCTTCATTCGAGAACACGTCGACCTGTCCCTCATCGCGGAGGAGGCCACCGAGACGCTCCTCCCTCTCGCAGAAAAGCGCGGCCTCACCATCGAGACCTCGGGCGAGATGACCCCCACCATCGGGTCACCCGCGCTCCTGCTGCAGCTGAGCACGAACCTCGTGCACAACGCGATCGTCCACAACCTGCCTGAACAAGGCGCTGTGTGGGTCAAGACCAGGGGTCACGCCGAAGGTGTGGAGCTCACTGTCGAGAACACCGGCGCGACACTCAGCCCGCAGTTGGTCTCCACGCTTGGCGAACCGTTTCAGCGAGGCTTCAATCGCATACGCACCGACCACGCAGGCGTCGGCCTCGGCCTCGCAATTGTCAAGAGCATCACCCAGGCACACGACGGAGCCCTCACCCTCACCCCCCGGACGGCTGGCGGGCTCCGCGCGACGGTGCAACTGCCCGCCGCGCCACCGTACCGAGCCCTCTGGGAGCAGGGGCGTTGCCTCGACGGCGTGTGACGATCGCTTGTCCGAACGGCAACAGCTTGTGGGTGGACGCGGCTCGGCGTAGGATCGCCGTGGATGGCGAACGTGTTGTACGAGCGGGTCGGGGCAGCGTCTCTATTAACAATCGATCGGTCCGAGCGTCGGAACGCGATCGACGGGCAGACGGCCGAGGAGCTACTCGCCGGGTATCGCGCCTTTGAGTATGATGAGGACGCGCATGTGCTGGTCGTCACCGGTAGCGGTGAGAAGGCGTTTAGCGCAGGAGCTGATTTGAAGGCAATCGACACCCTCGGGCCCCGGGTGAATTCGGTCGAGGGAGTCCTCGGATTCACGCGCTTGGTCTCGCCCAAGCCCACGATCGCTGCGATCTCCGGCTGGTGCGTGGGCGCTGGACTGGTTCTCGCGTTATGGTGCGATTTGCGCATCGCGACCGAGGACGCGCGGTTCGGGTTTCTCGATCGGAAATGGGGCGTGCCGATTCTGGACGGGGGGACCAAGCGTCTGGCGGCCACCGTCGGGGTTTCCAATGCGCTTGAATTAGCGATGACAGGACGGGAGATCGACGCGCCAGAAGCACACCGGCTCGGACTGGTCAACAAGGTCGTGCCGAATGGCGAACATGTCGATCGCTCCCTCGAGCTCGCGGAGCTCCTAGCCGGCTTCCCGCAGGAGACGCTCCGCGCCGATCGGCAGGCCATCCGCGAGTAGCTCGATCGCGCTCTTCTTGACAGCTTCGCGGGAGAGGCCGAGGTGGCTCGCGCAACCGCCGACGTCGCAACCCGGGGAGCTGGCGAGTTCAGCGCGCGCGGCCGCGGCGCCAGGACCAGCTGAGCGGCTCTACCCGAGAGGGCATCACTCCGCATCCAGCCGGTCTGCTGACGATCGACTCTCGTCCGGAGCAAGCAGCACCACGCCGGTAGTCTCGCGTCAGTGACACAGGAGGCCGAGATCCGGTTCTTGCGGTTTGCTGGTCGTCGTGTCGCTTACGCCGTGAGTGGCGAGGGGCCGCCGCTGGTCGCGCCGGCGTGGTGGGTTAGTCACCTGGAGTTCGATTGGGGGGACGGGGCGTTTCGGGGGCTGTGGGCATCGGTTGGCGAGGGGTACTCGGTGGTCCGGTATGACCGGCTCGGTGTCGGTATGTCTGATCGCGATGTGCGCCAGGAGGAGCTGACCCTCGAGGGTGACGTTGCGTTGCTCCGTGCTGTGATCGACGAACTGGCTTTGGAGCGGGTCGTGTTGGCTGGCGGCTCATCGGGTGGGTGTACGGCGATCGCGTTTGCGGCTCGGTTCCCTGAGAGGGTGAGTCGTTTGTTGCTTTACGGCGCGTACGCGGACGGATCCTCGATCACCTCGCCTGCGGTGCGGGAGGCGATTGTCGGGACCGTGCGCTCGCACTGGGGGCTGGGGTCGCGGCTGCTGGCCGACATCTTCCTGGGTGAGGCCGGCAGCGTCGAGCAGGAGCGGTTTGCGCGCTATCAGCGCGCGGCGGCGAGCGCGGGGATGTCGGCGGCGTTGCTGGAGCTCGTCTACCGCAATGACGTTCGATCCGAGCTGGAGCGTGTGTGCGCGCCGACGCTGGTTGTACACCGACGAGGGGATCGCGCGATCCCTTACCGGCTCGGCCGGGAGCTCGCGGCGGCGATCCCCGGTGCGACGCTGATCCCGCTGGAGGGGAGCGCCCATTTCCCCTGGGCGGGGGATACGCAGTCGGTGACGCGCGCGTTGCGATCGGTCCTCGCGCCCGAGGCGCCGCTCCGTGTTGCCGGAGAGCCCGCGGCGGTGCTGCTCTCTGGCCGAGAGCGCGAGGTCCTGGCGCTGGTCGCGAGGGGGTTGAGCGACCGGGAGATCGCCGAGCAGCTGTTCTTGAGCCACCACACGGTGCACCGCCATGTCGCGAACATCCGCCATAAGCTGGGACGCGGGTCGCGCACCGCGGCGGTCGCCGAGGCAGCACGTCTAGGCCTGCTCTAAGACCCGTCACCCGAACGGGTCATTTTGCGCAAATGGCCCGGGCGGGCGATGCGCTGCAAGGGCCACGTGCCTATGGTCGCCGTCGTGCAGAACGTCATCGCAGAAGAAGCCACACCGTCGGGCGGCTCGGCAGCGTGGGCACGCGCCTTCGCGGTTCTGTACGACCCGTTCTTGTGGGTCGCAGAGTGGGCTGGGTTGCGCGCTCGCCGCAAGGAGTTGCTCAGCCGTGCGCGAGGGTGCACCGTGGAGATCGGCGTCGGTACCGGCTTGAACGTGCCGCATTACCCCGATGGCCTCTCCGAGCTTGTGCTGGTCGAGCCGGACGCCGCGATGCGTTCCCGCCTTGACAAGAAGCTGCGCCGCAGCGGCCAGCGCGCGCGGCTCATCGACGCGACCGCGGAGCGGCTGCCCTTCGCCGACGGATCGGTCGACACGATCGTCTCTACCTTCGTGCTCTGCACGGTTGACGCTCCCGATCTCGCGCTGCGGGAGATCGCGCGCGTGTTGCGTCCCGATGGTGAGCTGCTGTTCATCGAGCACGTCCGCTCTGACTCGCCGACGCTCGCCTACTGGCAAGACCGACTAGCGAAACCGTGGCGCTGCTTTGCGCAAGGCTGCCGCTGCAACCGCGCGACCGCGGAGCTGATCGTCACCTGCGGGCTCGAGCTCCAACACGTACGCAAAGCGTCATGGCATGCAATGCCGCCAATCGTCCGACCACTGATCGCCGGCCGGGCTCGGAGCCGCGGAGCCACCGACAGCGCGCAAAGCTCTGCGCACCGGTCGCCCACGGGAAAGGTGTCGTCGGGGCCATGCGCGCAGCCGACGACCTAGTCGCCCTGGAGCGCCAGGACCAGGAAGCCGCTCCCGGACCCGAGTCGCTCCACGTACAACGCCCGACGGCGGTGCCAAGACACGTCGAGGTCGTCCACCCGCTCGATGCCGGCGAGCTCAGCTCTCGTCACGCCGGGTTGTCCACAAATCCGAGCGTGCGCTGAGCGGCCTTCTCGATAGCGATCACAAAGCAAACGCGATCTGGGCCGCGGCTGGGAAACGGCTCCCCGGTGTACTTGTTGGAGAGCTGATCCATGTACAGACAGTCCTGATCCGGCCGAACCTCGACGACGCGGCCCTGAACCGCAGCCATCCGATACGGGTTGTTCCTGTCGGTCACCGACAGGGCCACGCGCGGATCGCGAAGCATGTCCTTGGCCTTCCAGATCGTCTTGGACGTGCACACGAGGATGTGCTCGCCTTCGACGCCAACCCATACCACCCAATTGCGCGGGGAGCCGTCCGCACGCAGCGTGGACAGATGCACGTAGTTCGGGGCCTCGAGAAGCTCCCGGACATTCATGGGAATGGGGATAGCCACGTCTCTCTTGCGCGCAGTGTACGAGCGCGTAATGAAGCCCCGCCGACCACGCGCCATCGCCTGCCTCACGTAACGCCGGATTTCGGCGCCAGGCCTTGCGGACGAATCACAGCCACGCCGTCGCGAAGCTCTCGGACGACTCCTGGTCAGAAGACGACGACGCCCGCGGGCAGCCCCCGCCCTCGATTCAGCGGGCTTTCCCTGAACGCGCCCGGAGAGATTCGAACTCCCGACCTTCGGTTCCGTAGGCCAGAATCACGTTTGCGGACGTTCGCGAAGATCCTGCTAATCGTCGATTTTCGCCCTTGCGAGCGGCGCGCCGTTTGCGGGTATTTCCGGACCTTCGCTTGACCTTTTCTTGACCTGGCCGGATCGGTCCTGTGAGACCGACGGTCGTCCAAGCGGCGCGAGCGGCTCGCCCAGGTCGTCGGAAAGCAGGTGGACGTACGTGTCGATCGTGAAGCTCGGACTGTGGTGCCCGAGCCAGCGCTGCACCTGCACCACGTTGCGGCCCTCGGCGAACAGGCGGCTCGCCACCGTATGCCTGAAGGTGTGAAAGCCGGCCCATTCTGCGCCTGCTTCCGAGCACGCCGGCGCGAGGATCCGATTGGCCAGATTGTCGGGGTCGAGGATCGTCCCGGAGGTGGAGCGGAACACGAGCTCGCGCTCACCACGGCCAGCGACCCGTGGGCGGAGCCGATCGGCGACCTCGGCCGGGATTGGCAAATCCCTTCGCGCGTGCCGAGATTTCAGCGGGCCGACCATCAGGCCGGTGCCCTTCCTACGCCGCACACGCTGGCGCACCTTGACGTGTGGCCGGTCGCCGTCGAGCGCCACGTGACGGACCTCGAAGGCGAGCAGCTCCGACCGGCGCACGCCCGTCGCCGCGA
>DATJYY010000111.1:0-5502 GCA_035499395.1 Solirubrobacteraceae bacterium | reverse complement strand
GCTGACCGTGAATCTGGCCGACCGCGGGCCGGTGCTGCTGGTGGTCGATGATGCGCATTGGGCGGATGGTGCGTCGCTCGGGTGGCTGGGGTTCTTGCGCGCGCGGATTGACGAGCTGCCGGTCGGGGTGGTGCTCGCGGCGCGCCCCGAGCCACAGCGCCCGGAGGTGGCGCACTTCGCGGTCAGCGATCGCGAGCTTCCGGTACGTCTGCTGCGCCCGGCGCCGTTTAGCCCAGCCGGCTCGGCGGCGCTGACCCGCGCGGTGCTCGGGGCTGAGGCCGCGGCCGAGTTCTGCGCGGCGTGTCACGCCGCGACGGGCGGTAACCCGTTCCTGTTGCGTGAACTGCTGGCGGGGCTAATGGCCGATCGGGTGCGCCCGGTGGCGCAGGCGTCGGCCGTGGTCGGTGGCTACCGCTCGGAGGCGATCGGCCGGTGGGTGCTGGCCCGGCTGGGGAGGCTCGGGCCCGACGCGCTGGCGCTGGCCACGGCGGTGTGCATCCTAGGCGTCGAGGTTCCGCTGCGCCGCGCGGGCGCGCTCGCGGGGCTGGAGCCGGAACGCGCGGCGCAGGCGGCCGACCGGCTCGCTAACGCGGGGATCCTTGAGACCGGCCGGCCGCTGAGCTTCGCGCACGCGATCCTCGCCTCCGCCGTGCACGACCAGCTCGCACCGAGCGAACGCGCCGGGCTGCACCAGCGGGCGGCCCGGATCCTGGCCGATGAGGGCACCGACGCGGAGGAAATCGCTGCGCACCTGCTCCTCATCGAGCCGGCCGGCGACCCGCGGGTCATCACCGAGCTGCGGGCCGCGGCCGAGCAGGCCCAAGCCCGCGGCGCGCCCGCGAGCGCGGCCTCGTGTCTCGCGCGCGCGCTCCGCGAGCCCGCCCCGGACAGTCAGCGCGGTGGGCTGCTGCACCAGCTTGGGCTGGCCGCGTTCTTGGCCGGCGATGATGCCGCCCCGGATCATCTGGCCGCGGCGCACCGCTCGGCCCGGGACGCGCGGGCGCGCGCGCTGATCGCGCTCGACCTGGCCCGGTACCTGATCGTGGCCGACCGGCTCGACGACGCGCTGGCGCTGCTGAAAGGCGCGATCGCGGATCTCGCCGGCCAGGAGGACGAAGGGGAGTTGGCCGGGCGGCTGACGGTGTGGTTGATCTTCACCGCGCGGATGCACCTCGGACACGGCCCCCTCTACCACGAGCGGATCGCGCGGCTACACGCCCTGGAGCTCGAGGACACCGCGATCGGCCGCCAGCGGATGGCGTTGCTGATCGACGCGGAGATCTGCGGCGATGGGGATTGGGTGGGCGCGGTTGCGCTGGCCGAGCGGGCGTTCGCCGACGGCCGACTGCTCGACGAGCTCGGGCCCGAGTCGCCGCTGTACTACCTGGCCGCCAACGCGCTGGCCGGCGCCGGCTCGCTCCAGCTCGCCACGCGGTGGTGCCACAGCGCGATTGCCGAGGCGCGCCGCCGCGGCTCGCTGGTCGGCTTCGCGCTCGCCTCGTGCATCCGCGCCGCCGTGCAGCTCGCGCGCGGGGCACTGGCCGACGCCGAGGCCGACGCGCGCGCCGGCCTGGACGGCGGCGCGATCGGGTCAGCGCTCGAACCATTCACGGTCAACACGCTCACCTCGGTCCTGCTCGAGCGCGGCGAGCTCGACGCGGCCGAGCGACTCGTGCTCCCCCTCGCCACCCGGTGCGAGAGCCTCATGTCCTTCACGGCGCTGTTCGGCCTTCACGCCCGCGGCCGGCTGCGGATCGCCCAAGGCGACCCGCGGGCCGGCCTGGAGGACCTCACCGCCTGCGGTGAAGGACTCGCGAGGCTCGCCATCAGCGCCCGCGGGCAGCTGCCCTGGGCCACCGACGCCGCGCTCGCCCACCACGCGCTGGGTCAACACGACCGGGCGCGGGAGCTCGTCGAGCACGAGCTCGCGCTCACCCGGCGCGTCGCCGAGCCGTGCGCGCTGGGGAAGGCGCTGCGCACCGCCGGCCTGATCGAGCGCAACCTCGACTATCTCCGCGAAGCCGTCCACACCCTCCAAGCAACGGACGCCCGGCTTGAGCACGCCCGCGCGCTGATCGACCTCGGCGCGGCGCTCCGCCGCGCCGGCCGGCGCACTGAAGCTCGACCGCCACTCACCGCCGGGCTTGACCTCGCCGACCGGTGCGGCGCCACCGTGCTCGCCGCCCGCGCCCGCGAGGAGCTGATCGCCGCGGGCGCACGACCCCGCCGCGAACGCATTTCCGGCGTCGACTCGCTGACCGCCAGCGAACGCCGAGTGGCGCAAATGGCCGGCGACGGCATGACCAACCGCGAGATCGCCCAAGCCCTGTTCCTCACCCCCAAGACCGTCGCCTACCACCTCACGCACGTCTACCAGAAGCTCGACATCACCGGACGCGAACGGCTCGCCGAGGCGCTCGCCGCCGGATGACACGCGGCCGGGCGTCGTGCGAGCGCTGCCGTCGCGCCGGAGCGACGACGGCAGCGCGTTCACGACGTCACCTGAGCTGACAGCCGGTTCAGACCGGCGGCGGCACGATCTCGTCGAGCGGCAGCGTCTGGGTCGTCGAGGGTGGGTAGTCGGAGTCGCCGGCGTAGGTCACGTCGAACCCCGACGTCAGCGCCGCAATGCTGCTCTCGCACGCACCTGCTTGACCGCTCGCGTTCGTGGTGGTCGTGCACGACTTGCCGGCCGCGGTGAACGTCAGCGTCTGCCCGGCCAGCGGCGCGTTCGACGCGCCCGCGGTCAGGGTCAGGGTCAGCGGCGGGTGGTGGGATGCGGTGAGGTTCGTCTCCGGGCCACCGGCGACGATTCCCCCTCCGACATTTCCTCCCGAACCTTGAGGACCCGGCGTGGTGCCGAGCGGGCTGAGCGCGCCGCCCGCCTCAACCTTGTAGTCCCAGACGTAATCTTGGGCGGACACGTACACGGTGCTGCCGTCGGGGCTGACCGCGGCCCCGAGCGCGTCAGTTCCTGTCGAGAGCGGCGATCCGCTGATCGGGCTCAGCTCGCCGCCGGCCCCGACCGCGAACTCGTTGACGAAGCCCGCTCCGTCCGAGGCCTGCCCGGTGACATACACATACTGGCCGTTCGGGCTGACGGCGATCCCGCTTCCGCCGCCGCTGATCGACACCGCGGGAACCAGCTTCGGGCTCAGCGTGCCACCGAACCCGATGTTGTACTGCTCGACAGTGTGTTCGTTCCAGTTGACGACGTACACGCTGTTTTCGGCGTCGTTGACCGCGATGGCGACGGGGCCGGGATTGCCGCTCCCGCTGCCATCGGATACGGTCGAGGCGTAGGCAGATGTACTTGGCACCGGGTTCTCCGTGATCGTTCCGTCGTCGTAACTGGTGACGTAGACGTAACGGCTATCCGGAGCGATCGCGACGCCGGTCGGATCGTCATCTGTGTTCAGCCCCCACCCATCCGGGTTCGCCGGTAGCACGCCGCCGCTCCCGATCTGGAACCGCACGCCATCACTGCCGCCGCCGACGACGTACAGGTACTTGTCGTCCGGACTGACCGCCAGCGCGCTGACGTCGCTGAAGCACACGGGCCTGGCCGGTCCTTTCACGCTGAGCGTGCCGTCCGCGGCGACGCTGTACTGAGAGATGGCCCAGCCCGAGCACCCTGAGCTCTGGGCGTTGGCGACGTACAGGCTGTTGCCGTCTGGGCTGAGTGCCTCGGGGCCGCCCTGGGTCCCGGTAGCGCCGATCCGGGGCGACAGCGGCCACAGCGCGCCCGACGAGCCGCCCGAGAACTGCACGACGTCGCCGCCCTGATTGTCGGTGTACACGAACGCGCCCGCCGGCGCAGCCGTGGCGGCCAGTACGGCCACCGCCGCCAGCGAGCACACGCCCGCCAGCATCGCCTTGATCCGGTTGCCGATCATCGTCCGTCCTCCTTTTGCGAGCCGGATCCGGCCTGGCTCCGTCGCCTGGTTTGTCGCCGATCAGCTTGCGCGATCGGGGCGGCGTTCGCGACGGAATCCCCCCTCCAGGGTTTAGTCCGGGCTGGCACATGCGCGGTTCCGCGGAGCATGCCCGAGAAAGCCTGAGGCGGAGGACCGGTCCAGGCCCTCCGCCTCGCTGATTGCCCCCACTGCCCCGGTGCCCTCCGGTCCCCGGTCGCCCCGGCCCTGGACCGCGCGCTCAGCTCACGAGCAGGCGGCCTCGGTGAGCACGTTGCTGTACACGAAACCATCGGTCGGATCCCAGGTAAACGCCGAGTACTGCTGCCCGCACTGCAGCGGGTTGTCCGCTTCGGTCGTGTAGCCCGGGGCGCCATTGTGGGGCGGATAGACGATCGCCAGCCGTGTCTTCCCGGCAGCCGAGAACAAACCGCCGGGGTTGTAGGGCGCGAGCGAGGGGGAGGACGTGGTCAGGCCGCTCTGGGACTCGATCGTCGGCTCCTCGGGGATCAAACCAAAGCTTGTGGTGTCGGTCACCTCATGGACCAAGATCTGCACGTCGCTGAGGCCGGCGGCGTAGGTGTTACCGGTGGCGACCCACTGACCAGGAGCGGTGCCGTTGCTGAGGGTCAGTGTGGGCGTCGGATGCACAGGGGTGTTCGCGGACGCCGGGACCGCGTCGACGGCCGCAACAGCGACCAACCCCGGCACGGCGGTGACCGCGACGAGGCTGTGGAGCAGCAATCGCTTGCCGATCATGGTGCGGGCGCGGGCCCCAGCGTGCTCGGCGCGGCGGTGATGCTTGAAGATGCTCATGGTGTCCTCCGGGTCGTGGTTCTCGCGGTTGAGGATCATCGGCCCGGGCCCGAGCCGGCGCGACGGAAACCCCCCTCCAGGTTTTAGGCGCCGATCGTCGCGCCGCGCGGACACGTCACTACGACGAGGAGTTCCGGGGGGCGATCTGGCGACGTGCGCGGGAGAGGACCTCGCCGGGCATCAGGTCTGCACGCGCCCCAACGTGACCTATGAGCGGTCCGAGAACTCCGTTGACCGCATGGTCGAGGCGAACGCCGCGCCCACAAGCGTGGGCTACGGGCTGGCGCGCCCCTCCCGGCGAACGCCAATACGTCCGGGGAAGAGGGATCCCTCGCTACTCAGTGATCCCAGGCTTCGAAGTCTCACTTCGAAGGTGACGGATAGTTAGGCGACCCGGGCAGTCGACCTTCACACCTGACCGCCCGGATCGCCCTGCGGCGTCCGCATCCAGCGTCGCCGGCAAGCGCGTGGCGGCCGCCGGTCGCCGCCTAGGCCGGATCGATCGGGATCTGCGCCGTCAGCGGCGGATGCTGGTACGGCGGCAGCGGCTGCGGATTGAGCGCCGACGCTGCCGGTGCCAGGGCACCGCCAAGCGCGCCGGTTACGCCGAGCAGCACCAGCCCGGTCTTGATCCTCGCGGTGAGTCGATCACGCCTGATCATGCCTGATACCCCCTTCGAGCCGGATTGGTCCGGCTCCGTCATGCCGGTCCCCCGGCAACTGATGCGTTATGTCTCGCAAGCGAGACCCATAGCCCGCTCGCTACGGCGCG
>DATJYY010000110.1:0-2874 GCA_035499395.1 Solirubrobacteraceae bacterium | reverse complement strand
CAACGAACGGTTCTCGAACAGCACGAGCACGACATGGTCCATCGCACGCGAACGATCAGGACTCACCGAGCGTCTCCTTGGCTAGCGGACTGGTGCGCCGCATCACCTGGGGGGTCAAATCCCCGTAGGCCGCCGCGCGATCTGGAGTTTCTTAGGTCCATCGCGGGCGGGCATCACCCCGACTGGATGAGATCCGCGCCTGTCCCCACGACCGAGAAGCAGTAGCGCTAACGGCCGCAGCCCCTTAGGCGTGAAGCGACTGCGCCCGACTGGTCGCGACGTACGGCGAAGCACCGAGGTCAACCGAGACCTGCTCCACGAAACCGATGAGTATCTCAGGCGTGACGCCCAGTTCCCTCCATTGCGCGGATCTCGCGCATGGCCGGGCCCTCGAGGGCATCATGACCCGCCGAGTCGCCTTCGGAGACGCGCCTACCGCGCTGAGCGGGTGTCTCGTACGAAAAGCGGTTGATGCCCGTGCTGACGCCGAAGCGGGTCCCGCTCGTCCGGTCGGCTCGGCGTCAGGTGAGCGAGCGGTCGAGCACCACCTCGCGCAGCAGCGCGTTCACCGCCTGCGGCGCCTCCATGTTGACCATGTGCCCGACGCCTGGGACTGTGAGTTTGCGCGCCCCGGGAATCCGCTGAGCCAGAACGTCGGACATTTCGTGGAAACAGGGGACGTCCAGCGCGGCGATGACAACGGTCGTCGGCGCGGCGATCGTCGCCAGGAGCTCGATGTTGTTCGGGTGCGGCGCGTGCGGGTCCGCGGTCGTCCAGTTCACGCCGGAGTAGTCGCCGACCATCTCGGCGAGCCGGCGTGCGAGGTCGGGCGTGCGCTGCGCGGGGACGAAGAAGTCGTGATGAAGCCACGCCGCCTTGGCCTCGTCCAGACCGCCGGAGCGGAGCCCTTCTCCGATCGCTTGCATGCCGCGCTCAGAGTCCGGATCCCACGGCACGCCATCGAGCACGGCGTCGAGCAGCACGAGCGCCCGCACGCGTGCGGGTGCGGCCAGCGTCGCCTCGAGCACGATGCGGCCGCCCATGGAGAGCCCCACGAGCACCGCCTTGTCGATCTCGAGGTGGTCGAGCAGCCGCCAGAGATCGTCGGCGTGCGAGTACGAGGTATCAGCGTCGCGTGTCGAGCGGCCGAATCCGCGCACGTCGTAGCGGACCACCCTTGCGATGTCGTTGAGCGCAGGCACCTGGTCGTCCCACATGCGTGCGTCGAGCGCGAGCCCGTGCACGAGCACGACCGGAACGCCGTCTCCCTCGGCCTCGTAGTACAGCTCGCCGCCCGGCACCCGCAGGACCGCCACGACGCAATCGTACTTCGGGGGCACCTAACCCCTGCGTGACCCACTCCAGCGCAGACCCCAGCGCATCAGTCGCCGCTTCGTGGCGAAACGATCTCGAGCGTCGACCAAGTTCGCCCCGAGTATCGCGATCCCGCGGATGCGCGTCTCTCACGCGTGCTGAATGGAGCCCTCGTATTCGCGCCGGCGGCGGGTGCCGGGGCCCGTTTTGCGACGTCGGTCGCGGCGGACTCGCCGCCACGACCGCGCAAACGAGGAGCGCGCACGGAAACCCGGGGATGCCTTTCGCGGCGTGAACCGGGCGAAGCGGCGGGTCTTGCCATCGGCCGGCACGATCAAGTGTGATCCGCCCTGACTACGCCGATTTGAACGCCGCGTCGTTCGATCGATTAGTGTCGGCGGCGAAGGCGGAACCGACGCGAGGAGGCTCGCATGGCTGGTGTTCAGGCGCTCGACTTCGACTCACCTGATGAGACACGGACTCCCGCGAAGACGCGGGTGGATGTGGTCCGGACGGGCGGCGGCGCCACGGCCGCACGGCTCGCGTTTGAGCCCGGCTGGAAGTGGTCTGAGTGTGTGAAGCCCGTGGTCGGGACAGACAAGTGTCAGGTGCATCACGTGGGCTTCATTCAGTCCGGGACGATGCACGTCGTCCATGACGACGGCACGGAGCTCGAGCTGGTGCCGGGAAACGCCTACGAGATCTTGCCCGGCCACGACGCCTGGATAGTCGGCGATGAACGCTGCGTCGCATTCGAGTTCGAGTCGCGCGCTGCCGAAGAGTACGCCCGCGAGTAACTCCGGATGTGCGGTTGACGAGCGCGGTCCCTGGGCCGCGGTCGCGCGGCGTGACGGTGTCGTGCGCAAACGGTGCCGGCGCGCACCGCAGCCAAAGGTGCACGTCGGGAGCGAACTCGAGCCCGACGGCCGCGTTCGCGTCGAGTACCGCGATCTCAACGATGCAAGTCTCTTGCCCGCATGAGGCTGGGCCCTCCTTCTCGCCAGACTCGCAACCCACGCTGTTTCGCGCCGGTTGTTGTCGGGACCGTCGGCGGGGAGTACCGCGAATTCATGAAACCGGGGCAGACGCCAAAGGGCGGTCCCGGACAGACCTGGAGACCCGCAAAATCTGGGAGCGGGTCTGGCCCTCCGGAACCGCCGGAACCTGCTTAGCGCGGTGGCTGTCGCATAAACGGTTCCGTCCGGGGCGGCCGGTGGGATTCCGGGTATGTCCCAGAATTTCATCGGATGTGATCGTGAGCAGGCGTTTTTGATGCCGCCGTCGTTGCGCGATTGGTTGGCGGAGGATCATTTGGCGTGGTTCGTGATCGACGCGGTCGGCCGGCTCGACCTGCAGCCGTTCTACGCGGCCTATCGCGCCGACGGGCACGGCCGCGCTGCGTATGAGCCGTCGGTGATGGCCTCAGCTCAACCGGTCGTCGCAACAGTGTGTAGTTGACGGCAGAGTAGTGACACCTCCGGAGACCAGCCGGCAGACGCGGCTGTCGTCGCGGAGGCGCGAGCGGAGCGAGTGCCGGAGCGGCGATAGCCGCGTGCGCGC
>DATJYY010000109.1:0-24471 GCA_035499395.1 Solirubrobacteraceae bacterium | reverse complement strand
CGCTCTCTCGGGCATCCGGAATCACCTCTGTCTATCGCCAGTTCTCGTTCCCGCCGAAGTCTGATCCCACAAACGGCTTCGCGCAACCTCAGACTGCTTGCGGCCCACACCCGAAGGTCGAACCAGTGAGTGATGCGTTCGAGCCGGCAGTTCCCGTCGCTTGTTCGTGCCGTGAGCTGATGGTGGAAAGGAGAAGTTGACGATCACAGTGGCGCCGCTTCGCGTGCGCAAGCAGCAGGCGACAATGATCTTGACGGCGGCGACGCTGTCGGGCCTTCAAGAATGCGGTCGTGAAGGTCCTCGCTCTCGCTTCGGACGCTGCCAGCGGTTTACGGCGGTCGGCGGCACCGTGGCACCGAGCCGAACGCCTTCGGCGAGCTCTCCGGCTCAGCGCAGCCCCGATGCCGGCGCGCCGTCGGTGCCGGTTACGGTACCGCTGACCTCGTAGCGCTGCTGCTGATGCTCGCGCTCCTCGGGCTCGTCTTCGCGCTCCTCGGCGTTCTCCTGCTCCTCAGCCATGGCCGCTCTCCTCCCCGCTCACGGGAGTGCCAGCGGCCCCGCGCGGCTATTCGGCATCTGAAATCGACGTGCGCTAGCCCCCGTCAAGACCATAATTCCCCGGGGCGAAACTAGCTCGGTCGAATCGGCGCTCCGCCCTGGTCGAGACCCGGCGTCTGTGACATTCCTGACGCGCCGTCAGCGCGGGCGGTGGTACGCAGTCCTTCCCGCCGACGGATCTACGGTAGGCCGGACCTAGCTCGTTGGGCCGTCCCGGATGCCCGCAATCAACGCTGATCCCGATGTTTGCCGTCATGGTCTTGCTGTGGACCGGCGGCGCGAACAGCGGAACCCTGATGGTCCCCGAGCCCGCGGCCGTGTTGGCGTGCATGCGCGTCGCGATGCTGCTCTGGGCGCGACGAGTACTCCTGCGCGATGCTGGCCCCGGCCATCCTCACCCGAAGTCGCTGCGTAACGTGTTCCCGAGCTGCGGCGGACCGGAGCGGCCACCGCCAAGCCTCGATCGGAACGGCTTGTTCGGCGTTCTACGTGAGCGCCTTGACAATGACAACGATGATGAGGATGAGGATCGCGGCGTAGACGAGCAGAAAGAGCCCGAGCCAGACCGCTGCCGGAACGTCGGCCATGACTCGGACCGCGCTCCGTCCCGGCCGCGGTCCGGGTTGGCCCGGAGTACCGGTTTCCGGGCGACGCGCGTCGGCAGCGGGCGGGGTCGACTCGCCGGAGACTGAGCCGAAGCGGGGTCGCTTCGCGATGTACTCGGCTAGCGTGCGTGCCGCGAGTTCCTCAGGGGTGAGGGATTGGCGCCTAGCTTCCTCCGCGAGGAGTGCGGCAAGTTCGTCCGAGAGCTTGACTGTGATGCCTGTCGCGGTACGACTCCTTCATGGAAGCGAGTCCGTGTCTGCTCGCAGTCTGCGCTTCACGCCATACGTCGGCATCCGGAGTCTTCCGCAAGAAGTGCGCCATCTTTCTGACGACGAGCATGGACACAACCGCCAAGTGGTGCGGCGCCCTGCCGGGTGTGCCGGCGTGCGCGGATCGTGGCAGGTACAGAAGTGACGCCGTTTCCCGTCGGCTCCTCGAGCCGTCGGGAGGCGCTCAATGTCCTCCGCTGCACGCGCGTGGTTCCTGGTTGTGGTTGAGCTGTTGGGGGTGCTCGCCGTGGATGGTGTCCTACGCCCTCCCACGGGGGTCAGCACCGTCTGGGGCAGCGCCTCGCAGACGCGAGTGGCGTTCGACATCGGCGTCAGGACGTCGTTGGCGCCCTCACAGCACCGACACCGGCCCGTCGTAACGCGCCTCTCGGTGCGCGAACCCGCCGGGTCCCGAGCTGCCGCGACGACTGCCTCGTTCGCGGCGATCGCCCCCGCGGGGCTGAACGCCGGGTTATCAGTTAGCCGAGCATCAGCCGGCCGGGCGGGTGCCGATGGGAGCGACCGCCATGGAGACGTCGGCGGCGCTCAGCGGGTTTGACAGCGCCAGCGGGATGCCGAGTCGGACGAGGCGACCGGCTGTGCTGCCCTGGAGGCGTTCCCGAGCGGCACCGGGACAACCCGGCGTGTGCCGGCGACCGCAGGTTCAGTGTTCGTTCGGGGGCCTGTTCGATAGTTCGGCGGCCACCGCCCCGCCGAGCGACTGGCTGACGAATGACAGGTTCCTGACATCGAGGACGTCGAGCGCGCAAAGGGTGTCGTCGGGTAGCGTGCCGAGCGATTCTCTGCGGGCATCGCCGAGCGACCGAACCCGGGCAGGTCAGACGCGACCAGGGCGCTTGGTCGCGGCGAAGTGCTTCCAGGCCAACGAACAACCAAACAGCCCACGCAGCGCTGTCAGTGGCACGCGTGCCCGCCGAGCGTCTGCTGGCGAGCAGGCGCCCATCGGGAAGCTCGACCTGCCGGGGTTTCCCATCTGAGTCGTGGCGCAGCGAGACTTGGTCGTTTTGGACAGATCGGGCATCCGCGGCTGCGGTGAGCCCGCTCATCCCATGAGTCTGAAGGCACCCCTCCGCAGGACAATCACACCCACTACGTACGTCTAGGAGGCGGACCACTCGTGGGAAGTGCGGGTCGCTTTGTCAGCAGTGGGTTTCCAGAGCGTGTCCGCACCGGATCCAGCAGGACTCGGCATCGGTAGTTTCCCGTGACAGGCATTGGGCGAGAACCTGACGCGCGCGGGGACGCCCAACGCTACGGTTCGCCCGTATGGAAGGAAGGGTGCCTTAGGCATGTTGCCGCAAGGCAGGACCCTCGAGCACGCGTTGCACGAGCGGGGCATCAGCCGTCGCCGGTTCCTTCAGTTCTGCAGTGTCATGACCGCGGCACTTGCGTTGCCGACGCGGTACGCGACCGATGTGGCCGAGGCGCTCATGCAGACGAAGAAGCCGGTGCTCGTGTGGCTCGAGTTCCAGGATTGCGCTGGCAACTCGGAGTCGATCCTCAGGTCCCCTGCGCCGGACGTCGCGGAGATCGTGTTGGAGACGCTCTCATGGGAGTACCACGAGTTGATCATGGCGGGCGCCGGCGCCCAGGCCGAGGCCGTTCTGCAGAGCGTCGTGCATGAGCAGAAGGGGAAGTACATCGCGGTCGTCGAGGGCGCGATCCCAACCGGAGCCGGTGGCGGATACTGCACGATCGGCGGACGCAGCGCGCTCGACCTTGCGCGTGAGGTGTGTGGGAGCGCGGCGGCGACGCTCGCGGTCGGGGCGTGTGCGTGGGACGGTGGGTTCGTGCAGGAGGGTCCGACGGGTGCGATGGGCGTCGGGGAGGCGGTTCCGGGCGCGACCGTGGTCAATCTCGGCGGATGCCCGCAGAACTCGGCGAACACCGTCGCGGTGCTGGTGCACTACCTGACGTTCGGCACGATGCCGGCGCTCGACCAGTACAACCGGCCGCTGTTCGCCTACGGCGACCTGATCCACGATCAGTGCGAGCGGCGCGCCTACTACGACGCCGGGCTGTTCGTCGAGGAGTGGGGCGACGAGGGCCACCGCAAGGGCTACTGCCTCTACAAGATGGGGTGCAAGGGTCCGGCCGCCAACTACAACTGTCCCAATGTCCGCTGGAACGACGGCACGAGCTGGCCCGTGCAGGCCGGACATGGCTGCATCGGCTGTGCCGCTCCGGAGTTCTGGTCGCAGATGAGCCCGTTCTACGGCCAGCTGCCGAACGTGGCCGGGTTCGGCGTCGAGACCACGGCCGAGCAGCTCGGCATCTACGCCGTCGCCGGGGTGGCCGCGCTCAGTGCCGCGCACGGGGTCGGGAAGGCGATCCAACGGCGTCGCGAGGCGACATCCACACCGGCGGATGGCGTCGCCCCATCCCCGTTGCAGGAACCCGATGCGGATCACCCGCCGGAGGATCCCGGTGCGGATTAAGATCGACCCGGTCACTCGGATCGAAGGCCACCTGCGGTTGGAGGCCGAGGTCTCGGGCGGAACGGTCTCGCAGGCGTGGGCATCGGGAACGATGTTCCGCGGGATGGAGATCATCCTGCGCGGGAGGGATCCGCGTGAGGCGTGGATTTGGGCGCAGCGCATCTGCGGCGTGTGCACGACGGTTCATGCACTCGCCTCCGTCCGGGCCGTGGAGAACGCGCTCGGGATCGAGATCCCGCCGAACGCGAATCTGGTCCGCAATCTGATCGCGGGAACGCAGACCGTCCATGACCACGTGGTCCACTTTTACCACCTGCACGCACTCGACTGGGTGGACATCACCGGGGCGCTACAGGCTGACCCGGTGAAGACCTCGCGCCTGGCTCAGTCGATCTCGAATTGGCCGCGATCGGGCGCCGACGAGTTTGCCGCCACCAAGCAGCGGGTGAAGACGCTCGTCGACTCGGGCCAGCTGTCTCTGTTCACGAGTGGCTATTGGGGTCATCCCGCGTATCGCTTGCCGCCGGAGGCGAACCTGCTGGCGGTCGACCACTATCTCCAGGCGCTCGAGTGGCAGCGCGACGTGATCAGGGTGCACGCCGTGCTGGGGGGGAAGAACCCGCACCCGCAGACTTACCTGGTCGGCGGCATGGCGACGCCCCTGGACCTCGACAGTCCGCAGGCGATCAACCAGGAGCGAATCGATTTCATGCGGGCGCGGCTGGTGACGATGCGTGAGTTCGTCGAGCAGGTGTACCTACCCGATGTGCTCTTGATCGCGTCGGCCTACAAGGACTGGTTCGGATTTGGCGGAAACACCCGCAACTTCATGGCCTACGGGGGGATCCCGCTGACCTCGATCAACGACGCCGCCACGTATTTCTTCCCCCGCGGCATCGTGTTCGATCGTGATCTGAGCACGGTTCACGGGTTCGACGAGACCAAGGTCACAGAGCAGGTCGCGCACTCCTACTATGAGTACACGGGCGGCGACATGACCGCGCTGAACCCGTTCCACGGGCAGACCAACCCGGCTTACACCGGGCCTCAGCCGCCCTACGAGTGGCTGAACACTGACGCGAAGTACTCCTGGCTGAAGTCGCCGCGGTACGACGGCCACGCGATGGAGGTCGGTCCGCTTGCCCGGACGCTGATCGCCTACGCGTCGGGTAGCGAGGCGGTGCGGAGCCAGGTCGACGGAGCACTGAAGGCGCTCGGTGCCGGGCCGGACGCGCTGTACTCGACGCTCGGGAGAGTGGCCGCTCGGGCCATCGAGAGCGTGCTGCTCGTCCAGGCGCTGGAGGGCTGGCTCGATCAGCTCGAGTCGAACCTCGGTCACGGCGATCTGCGCAACGCGGACACGAACAAGTGGGATCCGGGGTCGTGGCCGAGTCATGCCGAAGGTTGGGGGTGGCACGAGCCTCCGCGCGGGTCACTCGGTCATTGGATCGTGATCGACAACGGGAAGATCGAGAATTACCAGGCGGTGGTTCCGACGACGTGGAACTCGGGTCCGCGGGACTCGAGCGGCCAGCCTGGCCCTTACGAGCAGGCGCTGGTTGGCGTGCCGGTGGCGGATCCGACTCGGCCGCTGGAGCTGTTGCGCACGGTCCATTCGTTCGATCCGTGCCTGGCCTGCGCGGTTCACGTCCTCGACGCCGAGCGCGCCCGGGAGACCGCTCACGTTCAGGTCCTGCCAACAGGTCTGGGGTGAGCGGTGTCGGCCGACGCGGTTCCTCGCACCCGCCGCCACCGACCGGTTGACCGCACCGGAAGCCCCTCGGTCTACGTCTGGGAGCTCCCGATCCGGATCGTGCATTGGACGATCGTGCTGTCGATCGTCGTGTTGACGGTCACGGGGCTGTGGCTCTACGACCCGTTCTTCGGTCCGCCCGCGCGGTTCGGCCCGGGTCATCCCGGGTTCACGTTGGGTGTGATCCGTTTCATTCACGAGCTGACCGGCGGCATCTTCATCGCGGCCCTATTCGGCCGTTTGTACTGGGCGCACGCCGGCAACCGGTATGCAAGCTGGCGGGCCCTGCTGCCACTCACGCCCCGGCAGCGCTGGCGGTTGCGCGAGACCGTCAGGTATTACGCGTTCCGCCGGCGCGAGGCACCGCCTTCGGTTGGCCACAACCCCCTCGCCGGGCTGGCCTACGTCGGGCTCTACGGCGGCTTCGCCCTCTCGGCGTTCACCGGCCTCGCGCTGTTCGCCTGGGTCGCGCCGACCTGGCCATTTCGTGGGCTGATGTCGTGGACGTGGACGGTGGTGCCAATCCAGAACATCCGTCTGATCCATCTGCTGCTGATGTTCTGGTTCATAGCCTTTGCGGTCCACCACATCTACAGCGCGACGCTGATCGATCTCGAGGAGCAAAACGGAGAGCTGTCGAGCATGATCACCGGCTGGAAGATCGATACCAGTGAGGAGGACGACTTTTGAGCGGGGCCGCGGTCGTCCTCGGCCTCGGCAACGTCGCTCAGGCGGACGATGGTCTGGGGATCCATGCCGTGCGAGAGCTGCTGGCTCGCTACGACCTCCCGCCGGAGGTCGAGGTGATCGAGGGTGGGACCGCCGGACTGCTGCTGGTCCCGGTGCTGTCGGACGCCGACCGGGCGGTGATCGTCGATGCCATCGATCTCGGCGCCGTGCCGGGAACGCTTCATCGACTCGAAGGACGGGCGTGGTCAACGGCTTTCCTGCGGCGATTCACTCCTCACGACGCGGCGCTTTCAGACCTGCTCGGGGCGACCGCCCTCGCCGGCGCGCTGCCCGCAGAGTTGCTACTGCTCGGACTGCAGCCGGAGCGAATCGGTTGGGGATGTGAGCCGACGTCGACGGTGGCGACCGCGATCCCGGTGCTCGTCGATGCAGTGGCCGATGTGCTGTGCGGCTGGGGTGTGCGAGTCGAGCGGCGGCTAGGGATATGTGCCTAGCGATACCGGGACAGATAGTTGAGTTCGTCGATGAGGAGCGCTTTCTCGCACGCGTCGACGTCTCGGGTGTCCGCCGGGTCGTGAACGTCGCGCTCGTCAGCGGGGGCGAGGGGAGCGCGCAGGAGGGCGATTGGGTGTTGGTCCACGTCGGCTTCGCGATCTCGGTTGTCGACGAGGCCGAGGCTCTGATGACCCGGCGTCTCCTCGAGCAGATCGGGTCTGAATACGAGGCCGAGCTCGAGGAGTTCCAGCGAAGCGAAATCACGTGAACCCTCGCACCGCCGACCACCGCACACCGCAGATCGCTGGGCCAGGGAAGGCCTCCCCAATTCCCGCCGCCAGCCCCTGAACGTTCCACCCCGCACCTCGGAATCTGTCGGCCACTCCGATCAACCCGTCGAGGTCGAAAACCAGCGCGGCATGTGGATCAATCCTGTACCGATCACCTCCCCGGTCGGCTCTCGCGCCAACGGCCGAGTGCGCCGACGGTGACAGCGCAGCGTTGCGCTCCAGTGCACCGCGGACGCGATTGGAGCTCGCCGGTCGTGTGCTATCCACATCGCTTGGCGTGCGCAGGAACCGGCACTCACGGTCTGCTCCGCGCGAAAGCAAGCCCTGGAGCCATCCCGGCGGCCATCCGTGCAGCTGCTCGCCACCAGCGCGGGGATTTCTTGCTCGATACCCTGCGGAATACCGCCAGCCCGTCGTGGCTCGACAGCGAGGCAGGCTGACATCGTGAGCGACTGCGTCACCATTGCTCGGCGGTTCAACGGCCCACCGAACTCCGCGAACGGCGGCTACACGTGTGGACTCGTGGGCACGGCGGTCGAGGCGCCATCGGTCCGTGCGTCGCTGCGTAAACCGCCGCCGTTGGAGGTGCCCCTACTGCGCCGACGCGAAGATCACGGCTGTGTTTCGCTGCTCCGTGGCGATGACATTATCGCTACGGCTGTGCCCGCGGCCGTAAAGGCGCACGCGCCGCCAGCACCGACGGTAGAGGAGGCCGAGATCGCGACGCGGATGTACGTTGGCTTCGCGCACCACAGGTTCCCGACGTGTTTTGTCTGCGGGACGGCGCGCGCGGACGGCCTTCGGATCTATGCCGGTCAGTTAGGGGACGGCCCGCTGATCGCCTCCCCGTGGACGCCGCAGTCCGACGATCCCCTGCTTGTGTGGGCCGTGCTCGACTGCCCGGGCGCGTACGCGATCGAGTCGGTCGACCACCGCACTCAGATCGTTGTCCTGGCCTCGCTCACCGTAGAGCTCCGCCAGCGCCCGCGCGCCGGGGAGCGGCACGTCGTCGCCGCGTGGCCGGTGGCCAGCGAGGGCCGGAAGCACCACTCGGCTTCTGCGCTCTACGACGCCGCGGGACGCGTCCTCGCTATAGCCGACTCCCTCTGGATCGAGCTGCGAGATCCCGTCGCCTTCGGCCGCTGAGCCGTCCGAGGGCGGGTGTTCTGTTGCTCGGGCCACTAGACCAGGCGAACGCGACGAAAATTGGCTTGTGCAATAGGCGACCAGCAAGAGCAACGCCTCGTGGGTCGCAGTCGGATCCTTCGCCATATGGATGCAGAAGAGCTGTCGCGAGCGAGTCGCTGCCCCGGAGAAGGGCGCAGACCGCTCCGCGCCGCGGCGTGCCTCATTGGCGCGCCGGGGACGTAGCCGAGTTGCGCTGAATCGTGAGCACGGGGCCAGCGGGCGCTCCACGGTCGAACTTGCGCCCGTTCAGTGTCATCGCGTCAGATTTGTGCGCTGCCGGGATCGGGCCCCATCGGCGCCCTCCGTCGGAACCGAATCTGTGGCTCAGGGGTCTCGCTAGAGCCTGCGATGTCTCGGGATGGACGCGTCGGTGAATTCGACTTCGCTCTGCGGTGACGATGAACGCGGCCTGCTCGGCGATATCGACGGCGTTGTCCGCGATCCGCTCAACGCTCCGTGCGATGAGCACGTGTTGGAGCGCTAGCAGCTAGCTCGTGTTGTTCTGGGGTGTGTTCGGCTGCGAGAGCGGCGTCGAACACCTCGCGGTTGAGTTTGTCGATTCTCGTCGTCCTCGACATCGATCCGCAGCGCGACCGCCAGGTCGCGTGAGCGGAACGCGCGAACGGCGTGACAAAGCTGCGAGCCGGCGAGGTGTGCCATCGCCGATAGGTGGCCCGGGGTGCCGTCGCGATCGGCAGTGGCCCCGTCGATGTTTACTAGCTCGGTGATGAGGTCGAACTGGTTGGCGATGAGCATGCCGTGGTGCGCGACCTCGATCAGCGCGAGCACGAGCCGCAGGTCGCTCGCGACGGGTGTTTGGCGAGCGGTGACGATCACCAGCTCGGAGTCGACGGTCTGTCCGGCGCGGCGTAGTCGCGTTCCTTCGTCCGGGATTTTCTGAATCTTGTCCGGGGTTGGGACATTGATCGTTTCGGCGATCGCGGGAAGTGCGACCGCTGCACGTTCGAGTCCGTCCTCGAGGTGATGCTCGAGCTCCGCGAGACGGTTGGCAAACGCTTCTCGCACAGCACGATGCTATCCCCGACCGGGTCGCCGCTTCGGCGGTTCCGCTCGCTGGTCTCCCATCGGCGGCGGACCTGTGTTGGATACAAACCGTGGCCCCCGGAGCGCGTGTCAGAATGACACGGAGTGGGAATACATCAGGCGCCTGCTATGTCGTCGTCAACGACCGCAAGTCCACCGGAGAACAGCGCAAACGTCGGTGCGGCCGTGAACCCGCTGCTGACGATCTCAAACGAGACGGTTCAGCTCTATAAGCAGTCGTTCGGGCGTGGGCCGACGAAGGTACGCGCAATGTTTGCCGATGCGGACACGATCGTGATCCTGCTCGAGGACGCGCTGACCGCCGGCGAGCGGACGCTGCTTGATGCGGGCGCCGATGAGCAGCTACGCGAGTTTCGCCAGGTGATCCAAAACGCGATCGAGCCGTCGCTTCGGTCGATCGTCGAGCGCACGCTGGGCCGTGGAACGCGCGCGCTCATCGCCGGGATCGACCCCGGCGAAGCGACCGCGGCGCACGTGATCACGCTCGCGCCCGACCCGCCCAACCACACCCCAGGCGACGCGTCGACGCCTGCCTAACCGCCCCGATGAGCGCGTCGACGGATGACTCGCCGCAGCTGCGGCTCGAAGAACGATGGGATGAGGACGGCGCATTGCGGCTCGCGCTGATCGGGGAGTTGGACCTAGCGGTCGTCGACGCCCTGGATGACCGCTTCGAAGCGCTCAGGCACGACGGCCGGCGCATGTGCCTCGAGCTCGCCGAGCATGAGTTCATCGATAGCACCGGGCAGCGAGCTGCTCCTGGCCCTCGCCGATGCGGGACGGGACGGCTGGGACTTGGAGATCGACCCGGACGTGAGCGAACCCGCCGGACGCGTAATCGAGCTGGTCGGCGTGGGCCGCCGGTTCTAGCCCGAAACCGGGTAGAACATTCACAAAGACGGTAGGAGGTAGGAGAGTTATGCCCCAGCGGGCTCTTCGAGAACTTCGGCAAGCACGCGAGCACCGCGATGCCGAGCTCCGACAGCTCGTCGCGAAGGCGCTGGGCCGTGGCGCTCGCACGCAGGACATCGCCGACGCGCTGAAGATCAGTCGCTCGACGTTCTGGCGTCGGTATAGGGACGAGCTTCGCCGAGACGATCAGCCAAGTCCGCGAAGCCAGGACCCGTCGAGCAATCGGGTCGTCACCGAGTCGAGGCGAACCTCCCGGACGCCGTAGCGGCATAGCGGTTGGGGCTCGGCAAGGATTGGGGACGGTGTCTGCACTGAGAAGACTCATGATCGCTCACCGCGGTAGCTTTCCCACTGGTGCGCCGGACGCGTCGCCACCGCTAACGCGCCGGAGGCGGCAGCGGGCTCGGTTATGGCTCCTGGCCTACCGTCACGCGCGCGCGTAGCGCAGCCGACCGGGCAGCACGGGCATCAATAGTCGTCGGGTGTACTGGGCGCCGCTCCAGTGCACGAGTCCGAGCACTGGGCCCCAGCGCAGTCCGTAGGCTCGGCGCAGCCTGCCGGGCAGGAGTCCGACCGTGACGAAGTTCGCGACCTCGAGCAGCGGCCGAGCCGTGCGCGGCACGGGCGGTTGCAGAACGATTTGGATTCCCGACTCTCGCGCCTCGGGGGTTATATATAGCTCGTCGCCGCGCACCATCTGTCGGATGTAGTCGCGCAGCGCCGGCCACGTCGCCGGCATGTCCGCGACTGCGAGACCGAATAGACGTCCGAGCACCTTGAAGTCGCTCCAATAGAGCTCGCGTTCGCTGGAATCGAGGCCAGTGACGTAGCGTTCATATACGAAGAGAGAGGACTCAGCGAGTGTCGCGATGATCCAGAGCAGCAGAGCTGGGTCGTCCGCGGCCCATGGCGTCCCGGCCGGGAATCGGCCGGCCGCGTAGGTCAAGTCGCCGCGCATTCGGCTGTGGACTGCGCGGACGCGCGCTGTCACGCGGTCGGCGTCGACGCGTGCGCCGAAGATGATCGTGTCGATCACCGCGGCCGTGCGCTGGAGTCGCGGGTACGGGTCGTGCAGCTGGGTCGTCGAGGCGAAGAAGCCCGCGAACGCCACTGGATGCGCCGCCTGCATCAGGAGCGCGCGGTCCGCCGAGCCTGACCAGGCGTTCACGGTGGATCCGGCGGATCATCGAGCGATCGCTGAAGTAGCTGTTTGCTTGGTCGTCGTACTGGCTAGTCTGCTCCAGAGGTATGAACGATAGTTTAAGGAAAATCTCAACAGAATGTTAGGTGCTGCGCATGGCGGATCCATCAGGCGTTTCGCCCATCGTTGACACGGCAGGTTCGGCGATCGCGGACGTTGAGCGTTTTGGTTTCGATTTCGACGCGCGCTACGCGCGCTTGGCACGGTGGTTCGGGATCGCGCCGTCGAACGCGTGGATCGAGGTCGGCGACGAGGTACTGACCGCGCGGTACGGACGGTGGCGACTGTGCACCGAGCTGAGCAACATCAAGGCGGTCACGATCACCGGGCCCTATCGCTTCCTCAGGACCGCTGGGCCTGCGCGGCTAGGCCTTAGCGACCTCGGCTTGACGTTCGCTTCCAACAGCCGGCGTGGGGTCCTGATCAGCTTTCATCGTCGGGTGCCAGGGATCGAGGCGCTCGGGCTGCTGCGCCATGGGGAGCTGACGGTGACTGTGAAGAGGCCCGAAGACCTCGCTGAGATGCTGCGCGCCGAGTGCGGACCCGTGACGGCGCGGACAAACGCATGAGCGCTCGGATCCCTCGTCCCTCGTGCGGGCGACGCTCGCATGACGGCGCGGGGCCCGCCGGATCACCAGAAGAGCAATCCGAGTTCCCCGCGCCTGGACAACCCGGCCGGGCCAACCAAATGCCCTAGAGGCCAAGCCGCTTGTCCGTTCTCCTACCCGCACCGCAGGTCAACGAACTCGGCCCGCGGCCCGATCTGCGCTTAGCTCACGACGTGGCTCGGCGGCTTCTGGTCCACAAGGGCGGAGCTGAGAGCGCTGCCGGATGCTTGCGTTCAAACGAGGCAGGCGTGGGTAGCTCCTTACTCGTGACGACTCTCCCGCATTCAGTCGATGTGCGCCGACGGGCCGGTTGGTTGCCGCAAGATCACGAGGACTTGGAAGCGTGGCTCCACGATCATCGGCAGCGCGTGGAGGCGCGCAGAGACCAGATCGTGCTTGATCCCGTCATTCGTGAGTTTCAGGAGTTGATTGACAGCGATCCGGTGGTGCGAATGTACGTCGGCCAGATGATCGCTCAGGTGCCTGCCGCCAGGCCGTACCGCAAGCGGCATCTGGAGAGTGTCGACCAGCTGTTGCGTTTGATTAACGAGGTGCTGAGGATGGCGCCCGAGTTTGGCCCGGCGATGGTGGCAACGCCGTTGGGCGCGATCCTTGACTGGACGATGGGGACACCGGCCGGCTTCGCCGCCTATCGGGACCCACGGATCAACGCGATGCTCAAGAAGATCCTGACCGTCTGGTGCGAGTTCCTCAGCAGCGAGGATTCGCTCTATGTGCTTAACGACTCGGCGACGGGATGGAAGTCCACCGAGGCGCAGCGTGCGGTGGGTATCGAGCAGTTCGAGTACGACCCCAAGGACGAGCATTGGGGATTTGCCTCATGGAACGACTTCTTCACCCGGCGCTTCAAGGACGGCGCTCGCCCGGTGGACTCCCCGGACGACGACAAGGTGATCGTGAGCGCTTGCGAGTCACTCCCTTACGGCATCAGCACCGACGTACACCGCCAAGATCGTTTCTGGATCAAGAGCCAGCCCTATTCGCTCCAGGACCTGCTGGCCAATGACGATTCGGTGGATCAGTTCGTCGGCGGCACGGTATACCAGGCATTCCTGAGTGCCACTAACTACCACCGGTGGCACAGCCCAGTGGCCGGCGCCATCCGCCGAGCGTTCGTTCAGGAGGGGACCTATTATTCCGAGGCCGACTCGGAGGGCAAGGACGCGGTCGAGCCTATGAACTCGCAGTCCTATCTCGCCCATGTTGCGGCTCGTGCGATCATCCTGATCGAAGCCGATGATCCCGTCATCGGACTGATGGCCTTCGTGCCGGTCGGAATGTCGGAGGTCTCGTCGTGCCTGATCGATTCGAAGGTGACGCCGGGGTATCACGTCAAGAAGGGTGAGGAGCTCGGTTACTTCCAGTTCGGCGGATCGACGCACTGCCTTGTCTTTCGTCCGGGCGCGATTGCCGAGTTCACCCTGACGGCGATTCCGCAGCCGCACGACCCTCACGCGCCGCTGGTGCGCGTGCGGGCGAGGCTCGCGACCGCCAACCCCACAGTCTGAAGGGCGCGACCCTCGAGGTGGCAGTGCTCAGGGAGCGTCAGGCCCCTCTAGTGTCGGCGGATCGCCGTTTCATCGTTGCTGGGGCGCGCGGCCTCTCGTCAGGATCGCCGCGGCCCGTTGCCTGGCTGTTGGCGGGCGGCGGTGTGGTGTCGGACGAAGAACTGGATCATCTCGTTGGAGGCGTCGGGGCCGTGAGGGTCGGTGTAGGAGCCGGCCCGACTGCCGCCATACCAGGCGTGACCGCCGCCGTGGACGATCCAGGACTCGGCGACGGCGGTCCCGGTCCGGTCGTTGTATACGGTCCGGGTGTACGCGCGCCCGACGTCGGCCGCTGTGGTGAACGGGCCGTCTTGGCGTGTGATGTCGCCTGCGGCTAACCGGGAGGCAATGAGCTTTTCTGCGTTGATCGGAGCCACAGTCGTGTCGCGATCGCCGTGGATGACGATCAGCGGCACCCTGGTGGCGGGCGTCGGTGTCCCGCCGGTTCGCATGGCGGCGAACGCGGACCCGACGTCGTGGGCGGCGCGATAGGCAATTCCAGAGTGCACACCAACCGCGGCATAAAGGTCTGGGTAGGTCGCGGCCATGACCGCGGCCATCGCGCCCCCGGCGGACATCCCGGCAATGTACACGCGGGTTGGGTCGACAGCATGATCGCGCATGATCTGGCGGGTGATGCCGGCGATGATCGCCGGCTCGCCCGCACCGGCGCGCTGGTGGGAGGTGGAGAACCAGTTCCAGTAGCCGCCGTGGTTGGCAGTCATTGATTGCTCGGGGTAGGCGACGAGGAGGGTGTGGCGCTCGGCGAGATCATTCATGCGGGTGCCGGCCGCGAAGTCCGATGCGTCCTGGCTTCCGCCGTGGAGCATCACGACCAGCGCGACGGGCAGGCCGGTGTAGCCGGTCGGGATGTAGAGGTCGTAGCTACGCGTCCCGGCCGCCTCGGTGTGATTGAGGTGACGGACCTCACCGCCGGGGGCGGTCCCAGGGGTCGCGCGACCGCCCGGCGGACACGCCGGTGCCCGGCCGGACAGCCCCACGATATTGAGGAGAGTCGGCGGGGCTTGCACCGTGGCCTCGGGGGCGCGGAGGAGACCAACCGATGGCTGCGCAAACGTCGATTTGACTGCCGGGATGCTCCCGGCACCAGCAAGAGCCTGCTGCAGAAGTGCAGACGCCTCGCTCAACCGTCCGGTGCGAGTGAGGCGCAGCGCCTCGGCCATCGTGGTGTTCGTGTCGTTGTCCATCGCAGGTCCTTTGACGGGTGGGCGCCTCACGGCGGGAGAATCATTCGAAGAGGGGTCGATCTGCAGCTACCGCGCCGTCGGATGCGCGAGCGCGCGGCGGTCAACTTGTTCGCGCAGCTAGGGCCGCCTTGACGGCGGCGGGAGCCCGAAATGCTCCGAGTACCTCAACCGCTGCGATCGTCGCCAGCGCGAGCTCGGGCGAGACGTCATCGGCGATGCTCGCCAACCCGAGGACGCGGAGCTCCACGGTGCGACCGGCGTCGCGGAGATTCTCGAGGTCAAGCCGGCTGTAGTGCTCACTGCCCAGGGTGAGCTGGCGTCGAGCCACAGTGTTTTCCACGCTGCTGGCTCGAGTCTCGATCTGGCGGCGGATGGCGGTTCGTATGAAGTCCGTGCGGTTCGCGAAGAAGCCTTCACTCACGAGCAAATCGATCTGACCCAAGTCGACCAGACCGACGTTGATCGTGATCTTCTCGCTCTTCTCAACGTCGGACACTTTGCTCAGCCGACGGACATTCGACCCTGGCTCCATCTGACCACCATCCTAACACCATCTGACCAGATGGTGCAAGGCCCGCATCATGTCGGCGCTAAGGGCTGGTCGTACCGCTCGACGGGAGCGACCTCGCGATCGCTCTCGCTCCCAATATCCAGCGAAACGTCGCGGAGCTAACGGCGCTAGCCAGCCGGTTTATCACAAGGCCTTATCAGTTAATGGCGAGATGCGTCTTTGACTTCCAGATCCGACACCAGCATCATGGAATGCGTAGTCGCTCTCCGGCGGCCCGTCGGGTGGTTCTCGATGAGCCCGTGCGCGCGCCGTCATTGCGTTGGCGCGTCTTGGGCGGTGGCCTCGTGGTTTTCGAGCCACTGCCGGCGCTGAGAGCCCCCGACGAATGTGGTTGGGATTTCGACGCCGCGGGTGACGCGATGGCACGGCGCGATGATGGGGATCGGGTTGGCGCCCATGATCCAGCCGAGGTCCCGGGCCGAGCCGGCGTTTGGGACGTCGATGTAGGACCGGTGGCCGGCGTAGGGGATTGACTCGGTCCATCTCAGTGCGACCGCGCCGGCTGACTCCAGAAACGTCCAATCGACGACCCAATCAACTCGGTCGGTGTTGCCAGCGAAGTAGTCGCGAAGTCTGTCGGCGGCTTCGGTGAGGTGACGGCGGGCAGCTTGACTGCCGCGGCGGCTCGCTGCGTGGGCGCGGAGTGCGTCGAAATCGGCGTGACCTTCGAACGCGACGCGGGTCAGTCCCTTCGGGGTGGCTGCGACTATCAATGGTCCGAGCGGACCGTCCGCGACCGCGGTGGCCACGCCGGGTGCGCCGAGTGTGTCGCCGGCGGGCCCGGACTTCGAGATTGCCCGGGCTCCGGCTCTCAGACCAGCGTCATAGTGGCTGCATTCGACGCAGATCCCTTCGGCGCGCGTGTCGACCCGCTCGACCGAGAACCCGGGGTCGGTGATCTCCTCGGGGCTCTGCAGCCCGCTGAGGAGATCGAATGTCCGCAGGCACAGGCGGCAGCGAAAGTGCGAATGAGGCGTCGTGTTCGTCTCATACCGAACCGGCTCGGGCGCGCCGAAGGCCGACAGCAGTCCCAGTTCGCTGAACTCCGCCAGTGTGGCGTACACCGTCCCGCGGCTCAGATCGGGCACGGATTCCGCAGCCAACGCGTATACCTCGTCGGCAGAGAGATGCTCGCTGGCCCCGCCCCGGAATGCTCCGAGGATGGCTCGGCGCTGGGGGGTGCTGCGCAGCCCGTGCGCGCGGAGTACTTCGCCGGCCTTGTCCGCGTCCGTACTCATCTGGCGAATTCTGACGCGTGTAGATGAGGTGTGCGCGGGTAATCGAAGGAGTAGTACATCGGACAATGTCCTAGCTAGTACCGCCATCGAGGAGTGTTCCCGTGATTCTGCGCATCGATCTTCTGCAGACCGAGCTGCCGCCGCCGTCAGACCCCGACCCTGTCGGCGCCGCTGCCGTCCAGGAGTTACTGGGCGGCAAGTTTGGCGAGATGTCGACATTCATGAACTACACCTATCAGTCGTTCAACTTCCGCAACCGGCAGGGCGCCCGCCCGTTCTACGACCTGGTCGCAAGCATCGCCGCCGAGGAGTTCGGGCACATCGAGCTCGTATCGGCCGCGATCAACACGATGCTGACCGGCGCGGCCGACGGCGAGCCCGGCGGGCTCGGGGATCTGAGCGCCGTCACGGACGCCCGCAACACCCAACACTTCATCGCCGGTGGCGCCGGAGCGCTCGTGCAGGACTCCAACGCCAAGCCCTGGAGCGGCGACTACGTATTCGCCTCCGGCGATCTGATCGAGGACCTGACCCACAACTTCTTCCTCGAGACAGGTGCTCGTAACAACAAGCTCAAGGTGTATGAGATGGTCGAGCATCCCGCCGCGCGCGCGCTGACCGGGTATCTGCTCGTGCGCGGTGGGGTGCATCAGGTCGCGTACGCGCGCGCTCTGGAGAAGTTGACCGGTGCGGATCTGATGAAGCTGTTTCCCTCGCCGGGGATCCCGACGGATCTGATTCCCGAGTGCCAGCCCCACATCAAGCGTGGCGAGCATCTGAAGCTCTACCGGTTCTCGCCCAGCGACTTCCAGGAGATCAAGGCGGTGTTCAACGGCCCGCACCCCGAGACCGGGGAGGACCTCACGATCGCCGAAGAGATCTCGCCGCAGGGCGCGCCGCCGTTTGACCTGCCGTCCCAGCCGGCGGTGTTCGCACCCGGACCCGACCCTGAGATGCTGGCGGAGGTCTCGAAGAAGCTGCGCAAGGCGGCCGGCCTCCCGGCCACGCCGACCGGCGCGGTCGCCAACAACGGCAAGGGCGCGAAGAGCAAGAGTGCGAACGGCAAAGGCGCGAATGGCAAGGGCGTCGTTAACAAGGTCAAGGACGCCGTCAGTTAGACACGAGCGCGCTGGTAGCGCCCCCGGGGCGGGGGGCGCTACCAGCCGACCGCCCCGCACGACCGTCAACAGCCGAACTAGGAGACCGCAATGGCAAACCTGACCCATCTCGACGAGAAACTGGCGGAAGTCCTCGGGCTCGCGCAAGCCGCCCAGGCCGCCACCAAGAGAGTCGCGACCCTCGCCCGCCAGGAGAACGAGACAGACCTACTGGAGCTGTTGGAGCGAATGGGAGACGAGGCGGCGGAGGTCGAGCAACGCTGCGACGCCGCGGCGACCTCGCGCGACGGCGTGAAAACCGCGATTAGCACCAAAGCGCGCGAGACCAAGGCTGAGGTCAGCGAATTCATGAAGACCTACCTCGAGGACGCCGAGCCCCTCGACGGTCTCGAGTTCCTGAGCATGGCGGAGGCCGGCGAGCTGGCGCACTGGGAAATCCTCGGCAAGCTGAATGAAACCGCGAACGACCGCGAGATCGCCCGAGTCGTCAAGTTCGCGCTCCCGCTTCAGCAGGCGCACGTCGACGCGGTCAGAGAGCAATCGCTTCGGCTCGCCGGCGAGCAAGACCCTACCGAGCCGGCATGAACGGACAGGACATTCCGATGGCACGACTGACCAGCCGCAGACTACCCTGGCCGCACCGAGGCGCGTCGAGCGGACGGCTCAAGACAGGAGAGCGAAACGATGCCTCATAGGCCGATCGACGTTTATCTCAACGATCACCTCGCGGGCGCGACCTTCGGCGCCGACTTGGCGCGCCAACTCGAGGCGCGGACCGAGGGAACGGACTTCCACCCCGAGATGAGCCGGCTGGCGACGGACATCGAGGCCGATCTGGACACACTCACCGACCTGATGAACCAAATCGGGACCACCCGAAATTCTGCCAAGCAGGTCGCGACGTGGGTCGCTGAAAAAGCCAGCCGCCTCAAGCTCACCGGAGTGAGCGCCAGTAACGGTGACCTGGGCACATTTCTCAGCATCGAAGCGCTGCTGCTGGGCGTCCAGGGCAAAGCGTCGCTCTGGACGACGCTCCAAGAACTCCGCGATCGCTATCCGGAACTCGCGTCAGCCGATCTCGACGAACTACTCCAGCGAGCCGAGCGCCAACGAGGGGTCCTGGAGACCGAGCGGAACGCCGCCGCACGACGCTCGCTCGCCACCGGCTCGCGGCGGGAATGACCGTCGCGGCACGGCAGGCCCGAATAATCATCAAACCATCGAAAGGAAACGCGATCGGTTATGCACCAGGTCCCGACCGCAACGTTCCGCATGAGCCTTGCTCTCCCGAGGACCAGCCGGGCGAGCCCGGCGCCGAGGGTGAACTGGGGCGCGTTCTTCGCCGCCCAGCCCGACACGTCCGTCAAGCTCGCCGCGTTTGCGTTCGCAGTCGAGCACCTGGAGTGCGGGGCGTACGAGATGCTCAGGCGCGTCGCCGAGGGGGCGTCCGATCCGGACACCGCACGAACGGCGGAGCAGATCCTCGCCGAGGAGCACGCGGCTGCCGAGCGGATGTGGTCGCTCTTGCCAGAGGCGGTCGACGTCGCGCTCGACGGACACGGTGTCGGCACGGTCGCCTGAGGCGCGACGGGGAGTCGGGTCGCCCACTCCGTCCTCGGGCCGCCAGCTAGCAGTTCCCGTCGGCGTCGGCAATGTGGCTCCGCGTCTCTAGCACTGGTGATCGCCGAGCCCGTGGGCGGCTTCGTTTGTGTGCTCGGCGCGTGACATTTGCCACGCTCAATGGGTAACTCCTATCTAAACGAGAGACACAATTCGCTGTCGCGTGACGCGTATGGATCGTCGCGGCGTCCGGACGTGACCTTGCGCAGCACAGCACCGCGGCGTGCTGGGTCGCCAGGCTACCGGACTGCCGGTCGTCTCAGCTTTCCAAGCGGACGCAAGTCCGCACGACGAATCGGACCGGGCCCGAGCGTTCGTGCGGCTTGGCGGCGCCTGGGTCAGTCGGCCGCTCATCGGGTAGCTGAAGCTAGAGGGTCGCGCTGGGGCATTGGTGGGACGCGAGATCTTCGCTTGACGACACGATGATTTGGAGGCAGTTTGATGAGTAAGTCAGAACAGAAGGTCGTGCAGTATCTGGGTGAGGCGCGGGCCAGCGAAGTCGGCCTGGTGAGCGTTCTTCGGTCCCAGATCGCGATGACCCCTCGTGGCTCGTACCGCGACGGGCTCGAGAGGCATCTGGACGAGACGAGCAGGCACGCCCAGCGGATCCAGGAGCGCCTGGGTGAGCTCGGGGAGGGCCACAACCCTGTGCAGCTGTTTGTCGGCTTCGCTGAGACGCTGGTCGCCCAGACTCTTGCGTTGAGCAAGGCGCCGTTCGATCTGATGCGTGGATCGGGCGGTGAGGAGAAGGTGCTGAAGAACGCAAAGGATGCGGCCGCGACCGAAGCACTCGAAATCGCGACGTACACCGCTCTGGAGCGTCTTGCCGCTGGTGTCGGTGACGAGCAGACCGCCAAGCTCGCGGCGTCGATCCGCGCCGATGAGGAGCGGATGCTCGCGCGGATCATGCGTGAGATCCCCAAGCTGGCCGACGCGGTCGTCGGCGCCGAGGTCGAAGGAAAGCCGTCGTACGACATCACCAAGACCGGCGCGGCAGACGCCACCCGCGAGGCCGCGCGCGAGGTCAGGCAATCAGCACGCGTGACACGCGCGCGTGCCAAGCGCGGCGCGCGGCAGGCACGCAAGGCCCCTGGCGTCGCTCAGGCCGAGGGTCAGATCAAGGGTGCCGTCGCGTCCGAGCAGGATCTCGCGATCGCGCGCTATGACTCGCTGACCGCCGAGGAGATCCTCGTCAAGCTGCCGGAGCTCGCGCAGATTGATCTCGCGAAGGTCGATTCCTATGAGCGCAAGAATGACAACCGCACCACGGTGCTGAGCCGGATCACCTCGCTGCGTAGGCAGGAGCCGTGGCCCGGGTATGACGAGCTCACGGTCGCCGAGATCGAAGCGGTCCTCAGCGAGGGCGATGAACAGCGCACCAAGGATGTCGTCGCGTACGAGCGCGCACACAAGAACCGCGCCGGCGTGCTCCGCAGCGCGCAACGCGAAACCGCCAACGCCTAACACACCCGCTTTGGCGCGGACGGAGCCAACAGGGCTCCGTCCGCGTCGGATCGCGGACCCACCGCGCAATCCTGGCGATGGTCGCCGGCGGCGGCGTGTCCCGTCGCGGGTTGGGCCGGGCGTCTGATGACGGGGTCGGCGGCGGGTATTAGTGGTTGTGGCGCGTGATCGGAGAGCACCTCGCACCGAAGGACACCGGGGTGGGCGTGGTGTCGCTGTGCTTGGTCCAGTTCACCGATGTCCTCGGGGTGACGGTGGTGGTCACAGCATTGCCGCGAATGCTGACCGACCTTCACGCGTCGCCGGACGCGGGAAGCCTGATTGCGGCCGGCTACGCGATGTTCTTCAGCGGCTTTTTGATGCTGGGCGCGCGACTGGGTGATCGGTTCGGCCACCGGCGGGTGATCCTGTGCGGCCTGCTCGTGTTCGCTGTGGGTGCGGCCATCGGCGCGTCGGCGACGACGGTCGAGATCCTTACCGCCGCGCGATGCCTCCAGGGCGCGGCCGCCGCCGGTTCGGTTCCCTCGGCGCTGCGATTGCTAACCACGATCACAGCGGATGGGCAGCAGCGCCGGCGAGCGGTGGCGGCGTGGAGCGCTGCCGGAGCGGCGGCCGGCGCAAGCGGCTTCGTGGTCGGCGGTGTGGCGACCGACGTGGCCGGCTGGCGGCTCATCTTCTGGGGGTATCTCCCGGTGGCGCTGATCCTGGCGGCCGGGATTGCTCGGAGCGTCCCGCGGGACCGCCATGCCGAGCGCCCGCCGCCGCTGCCCGTCGCGAGCTCGCTGCTGTTCACGGCGTCGGTCATGGGTTTCGTCATCGCGACCACGCTGCTGCCCCAGAAGCGCGCAGCGCCGGCAGGCGCCGCGCTGCTCGGAGCGGTTCTTGTCCTGGCCGCCGCGTTCGTCGTGGTCGACCGCAGAGCCCAGGTGCCGCTGCTGCCCCGGTCGCTGCTGCGCGATCGACCATTGCGTCAAGGTGCGATCGCGTCCCTGCTGAACAAGCTGACGACCAGCTCAACGATCACGCTGGCCACCCTCTACCTCCAGAACACGCGCGGGCTCGGACCCCTGACCGCCGCCGCCGTGCTCCTGCCGTTCAGCCTCGCGGTCATCGCCGGCTCGGCTCTCGCGGCTCGCACCCTCGCGCGCTGGCCGCCGCAGCGCGTGATCGCCGTCGGCCTGAGTGCGATCGCGATCTGCGATGCCTCACTCGTCTCCTCCGCCGCCGGGGTGTGGACGGTCCCGATCACCGTCGTGGCCGGCGGAAACGGTATCGGGCTCGCTTCGGTGGCCGCCACCAGCCTGGGAACGAGCGTCGCCGAAAGCGACCGTGCGACCGCCGCCAAGCCCCAAACCGGCAATACCCGCGCAGATGACCGCGCCGGCATAGTGTCGTGGTAGGGCCTGTGGGTAGTGACTGCCTGACAGCCATGAACGAGCGAGGACTCATATGAGAGCGGTTGCCTACCACGGAAAGCGCGACGTGCGCGTCGACACGGTGCCCGACCCGACGATTGAGCAGCCGACCGACGCGATCGTGCGAATCACCTCGAGCGGGATCTGCGGGTCGGATCTGCACTTGTATGAGGTGCTGGGCGCGTTCATGGGTGAGGGCGACATTCTTGGTCACGAGCCGATGGGAATTGTCGAGGCGGTCGGCTCGGAGGTCACGCAGATCAAGCCGGGCGATCGGGTGGTGATCCCGTTCAACATTTCCTGCGGTCACTGCTTCATGTGTGACCAGAAGCTGTACTCTCAGTGTGAGACCACGCAGGTGAGAGACCAGGGCAAGGGCGCGTCACTGTTTGGCTATACGAAGCTCTACGGTCAGGTGCCTGGCGGCCAGGCGGAGTTGCTTCGTGTCCCCCAGGCGCACTTCGGCCCGGTCAAGGTCCCCGAGGGACCGCCGGACGAACGTTTCGTTTACCTGTCCGACGTGCTTCCTACCGCTTGGCAGGCGGTGGAGTACGCCGCGATTCCTGACGGCGGCACGGTGGCCGTGTTCGGTCTGGGGCCGATCGGGCAGATGTCCTGCCGGATCGCGGTTCACCGCGGAGCGTCTGAGGTGTTCGGAATTGACCTCGTTCCCGAGCGGCTTGAGATGGCGCGCCGACATGGCGTCCACGCGATCGACGCCCTCAAGGCCGGCGACATCGGAGACACGCTGCGGTCGCTTACCGCCGGGCGCGGACCGGATTCGGTGATCGACGCGGTCGGGATGGAGGCGCACGGCGCGCCCCTCGGGAGGCTCGCGCACCAGCTTGCGGGATTGCTCCCCGACCCCGTGTCAGCCAAGGTGACCGAGAAGGTCGGCGTCGATCGGCTGAGCGTGCTTCACGCCGCGATTGACAGTGTCCGCCGTGGCGGCACGATCTCGCTGAGCGGCGTCTACGGAGGGATGGTCGACCCCATGCCGATGATGGATCTATTCGATAAGCAGATCCAGTTGCGGATGGGACAGGCGAATGTCAGACGGTGGATCAACGAGATCATGCCGCTGCTCGAAGATGAAGCGGACCCGCTCGGCGTGGAAGACCTCGCGACGCACAAACTGCCGCTCGAGCAGGCTCCACACGCCTACGAGATCTTCCAGAAGAAGCAGGACGGAGCGATCAAGATCCTGCTCCAGCCAAACGGCGCATAGGTCGGGGCGCGGAGTTGGCAGCGGGCGGCGGGCCTACGGCCGCCCGCCAACCCCGGTCAGGAGCTCACGAATCCGGACCGGCCCGGTCGTCTGGCGGGCCAGCGGTGGCGTCTCATCATCGATGCCGCGACGCATGGCCTCGATGAGCTCGGTCACGGCATCCGTCGCGGTATGGCGCGGCTTCCAACCGAGCTCGCTGCGCGCGCGGGAGCTATCGAGCAGTGGGACCGTAAGCGCCATGTCCAGCCACCCCGGCTCGCTCGGCTGGAGTCGAAGCGCGAACGTCGCAGCGGCCGCCGCACGTAGCATCCTGGCCGACAGCTTCACCGGGCGCGCCTTGAGTATCTCAGCAAGCTCCACCGCGCCGATCGGGGGATCCGCGACCAGGTTGAACGGGCCGCGAGCGTCCGATACGAGCGCTCGCCGATAGGCATCGCCAACGTCAAGCGAGTGCACCGCCTGGAAGCGAAGGCGAGGGACATCGGGCACGAATGGAATCAGCCCGGGCCGTAGCAGGGAACGGGGCAGAAATGGCCCTGCGAACAACCGTCGGATCTCGGTCGCCGCCTGTGCCTTGAAGATCAGCCCCGGCCGCATTCGCACGACCCGCATCTCCGTACGGTTGCGCTCGAGGCGGTCCAGCAAGCGCTCGACCGCGACCTTGTGCCGGGAATAGAACGATGTGCGGGTCCCGTCGGTAGGCCACGATTCATCGACGAGCCGATCCTTCGGTCCAGCCGAGTAGGCGCCGACCGAGGAGGCGTAGAGGAGCGTTGGCACGCCCGCGTCCACGGCAGCATGCAGGAGCCGTTCGGTACCGGCCACGTTCACTCGGTGAGTGATCGACTCGGTGCGGCCGGGCTGGATCAGCCAGGCCAGATGGACCACCGCGTCCGCCCCGTGCAGCAGCCGGCCCAGATCGGCGCTCGCGATGTCGGCCGACTCGA
>DATJYY010000108.1:0-4338 GCA_035499395.1 Solirubrobacteraceae bacterium | reverse complement strand
GATCCTGGGTGTGCCGTACGCGCTGGCCCTCGGTTTACTGGTCGGCTTCTTCGACCTCCTCCCCTTGGTCGGCGCGACGCTGGGCGCGATCGTCGTCGCCGTCGCGACCGTACCGGTCTCGTTTCCGACGGCCACCATCGTGTGGGTGGCGTTCATCATCGTGTGGCAGCGCTTCGAGGACTACGTGGTCCAACCGATGGTCTACGGCAAGGCGCTGCAGGTGAACCCAATCGTCACCATCGTCGCGGTGCTCGCCGGCGCATCGCTGCTCGGGATCCTAGGAGCTCTGCTGGCAATCCCGACCGCGGCGGCGATCCAGATCGTGCTGCGCGACTGGTGGACTCACCGTGAACACGCCGCCAGGTCGACGCCACCGTAGCCCCTACGCATCGCCGTCGACTCGCGCCGCGAGCGTCAGCTCGTCCGCCGGACCGGGCGATCGATCCTAGGCTCTGGCCTGCACTTCTCGTCCAATCGCGAGGGAGCGCCAGCTGCCCGGATCGTCGACTCGCTGGCTTTCTCGATCCGGGGAAGCTCGAGCTGCACTAGCTCACGGCCGAGCAGGATCAGGTCGTGGCGCTAGCGCGCATCCCGCCTCAGAAACGTGGAGGCAAGGCTCTTAATCCCTGCAACGCAAAGCCGGAGTGCTGTTGGTTCGACACGCTGCTCGTACCCACGACGGGCTGAACACACCTTGTCCCGGGTACGCCGGTCGCGCTCCCGCTTGGCGATCGGCGAGCGACCATCGGTGCGCCCTAGCGCATGCTGGACGGTCGGGCGATGCCGCTGTTGCTCGATCGAATCGGCGTTCTGCGAATGTTTAGCAACGGCGAGGGGCCCGACCCGTGAGGGGTGGCGCCGAATGAGCTCGCCAGTTTGCGGAGACCGGATTGCCGACGAGCGCCGGGTTGCCGGCGAGATTCTCGGTCTGGATGCTCGAGGCGGTCGTCATGGTGCGATGACGAGCCGGCTGATTCGGTCGCCGGCGACGGTGAAGTCCCACTTCAGCTCGGCGGTGCCGCCGGGGAAGTTGCCCGTCAGCCGGCCCGTGACCACGAACCGGTCTGCGGTGAGCGCGTCGGTGCCGAGGACATCGGTCGTGTACGTGTATCGCGACGCTGGCCCTGTCTGCCAGGCGCGGATCGCGGTGGTCCCGTGACGGGTTTCGCCCTCGTCGATGACGGTTGCGTCATCGGTGAACAGGCCAACGATCGAGTCGATCTCGCGGTCGGCGTCGAGCACGAAGTAGCGGCGGATCACGCCCGGGACTCCTTCGAGCCCTGAGACGCTGCCGGTGTTGATCATCGGAGCCTCCTGATTTGTGGTCGTGTCGCCGTCGGGACGGCGGCACTGAGAAGGTTGCGGCGTCCACTTGCGGGAGAGTCAAGGGCCAGATGTCGACTTGACCCTCCGGCAGGGGGAGGGCTGATACTGCACCCATGAGGACGCGCGTCACGATCGGCGACTTCTCCCGCGCGTCGCACCTCAGCGTCAAGACGCTGCGGCACTACCACGAGGTCGGGCTGCTCGAGCCGAGCGAAGTCGACCCCGACAACGGCTATCGCTACTACTCCGAGGACCAGATCCCGCTCGCCCAGGTGATCCGCCGACTCCGCGGCCTACAGATGCCGGTCGCTGACGTCAAGTCGGTTCTCGCCACACGGGACTCCGAGGAGCGCAACCGGTTGATCGTCGAGCATCTCGATCGCCTCGAACTCGAGCTCGCCCATACCCGCGAGGCCGTCGGTCAGCTGCGCGACCTACTGCAACCCCCGGCGCCACACCCGATCGAGCACCGCACCGTCGAACCGACCCCCGCGATCGGGATCGAACAGACCGTCGATCGCGACGACATCTTCGACTGGTGGCAAGGAGCACTCGGCGAGCTCCACGCGACGCTGCGGGCGCAGAGCCTGACCACGAGCGGGCCCGCCGGAGGCGTGTACGCGAGCGAGATCTTCCAACACAGCCGCGGCCAGGCGACCGTGTTCATCCCGACCAACGGAACCGTCAAACCGATCGGACGCGTCGTCTCACTGCTGATCCCCGGCGCCGAGCTCGCAGTCACCCAGCACCACGGCCCCCTCAGCGATATCGACCTTACCTACGGAAAACTCGGCGCATACGTAATCAAGCACGAGATCAGCGTCGATGGCCCGCTACGCGAGAACTACCTACAAGGCATCACCGAGACCGCCAACACCGAAGAATGGGACACCGAGATCGCCTGGCCGATCTTCCGAACCCACGACTGACCCCCCCGGGCCCACACCCAGTGTTGCTCAACAGCCCGGCCGTGCACGACCAACGGTGATGTTGGGTCGGCTGGCCTCCACGGGTGTCAGATTCCATTCCCGGGCGGCCCTCGCGGGCAAAGATTTGCACTGCTTCCGCGTACAGTTGTACGCGGCTCCCGACTGCGGGATGCGCGGCGTGTAACGGAAGCAGTAGGTGGCTGACTCGCCTGGGGTGAGCATGCGCTGCCGTGGTGAACCGGGAGCGGTTCGTCCCTTCGCCGGTTCACCGCTCTCCCGTCTCGTCCATCCATCTCGGGAACGAGGTCAGCGATATGACGCCCGTCCGGCCAGTGAGCGTTGATCCGACGACCGCGGATTACTTCTGTCTATCGGGCACAGGGTGTGGGGCGTGCGTGCCGTCTATCTCGGGTGCACGATGCGCTGTACGGCCTCGGCGATGCCGGCGCGATACGTGTTGCGCTCCCGCTTCGGTGTTCGGGTGTCGAAGATAAGCCCGCGGGCGGTTGTCGTCCAGCCGACCGCGAGGCTTTCGATCATGTTGAGGATGTGTGACGCGCTGAGGGCGTCGTCGACTTTCCTTCTTTCTTGATCGCGTCGGATCGGCGCCGGTAGGACGTCGTCCGCTGGGCCTGGGTTGACGGGTTTGTCCGGCCTTCGAGGCGTGCTCAGGTGACCAGGCGCAGCAGGTCGGGGTGGTCGAAGTGGTAGTCGAACAGGCGGGCGGCGTAGGCGGGCAGGTCGTCGGCGTCGATCGGTACGGCGCCGGCCGCCTCCTCGGTGAAGCTATCGAGCACGGCGTCGAACAGCCCGTCCGTGTCGCCAGTCGTGCTTGTCGCCAGCTGACGATAATTACGGTGTAATTGCCGTGATAAGCTGGACGTATGCCGAAGGCAGCTCCGTTCAGCATGCGCCTCTCCGACACCACCGACCGGCTCGTCAACGAAGAAGCCAGACGCACGCGCCGTACCAAGGGCGCGGTCGTCGAAGGACTCGCCGAGGAGGCGCTCCGGACCCGCCGGTTTCCCGGAATCGCGTTCCGCGGCAGCGACTGGAACCGCCGTCCCTGGGTGATCGGCACCGCGCTCGACATTTGGGAGATCGTCGCGGCTGCACGCTCGTACGGCACGCCGGCGGAGATGGCGGCGGCGACCGATCTGACCGAGCCGCAGATCCGCCTGGCGCTCGCCTACCACGCCGAATTCGCCGAGGAGATTGACGCCGCGATCGCTGAGAACGAGCGATCGCTCGCGGAGCTCCAGCGCCAGTACCCGACGATCGACACGATCGCCGTCGGTGACTAGCAAACCGTGAGGCTGTTCCTCGACGCGCACGTCTCCGCGCGGCGCATCGCGACCGCCCTGCGCGAGCAACACGATGTCCGCGCCGCTGACGAGGAACGCGAGCTCGACGGCTCCGACGACGAGCGCCTCCTCGCTCTCGCCACCGAGCAGGGACGCATCATGGTCACCTTCAACGTCAAGGACTTCGCCCGGATCACCACCGAATGGGCAGCAGCCGGAAAGTCGCACGCCGGCTGCCTACTCATCGTCGGGATCGGTCACGCCGAGTTCGGGCTCATCCTGCGGGTGATCGACCACGCCCTCTCAACCCGAGCCGAACAAGCCGCGTGGATCGACTACACCGCCTGGGGCGTCCGATCAGCCCCGACATGAGGGGACCGGCCTGCGCGACCGGCCTGCCTCTGTTCGGAAGGGGTCGCAGATCTCGTGGACGGAAACGAGAAGGGATCAACCAGCACACAGACCCCGTCTACTGCAGGCAACCCCGCCCAAACCAGGCCGCCCTCTGCGCCCGTGGACGAAATGTGGACGGAGCAAAGCCGTCACGAACGTCAACTCCAGAAACCAATAAATGGCTCTGAGCAGCCAAAAACGCAGAGCCCTCTGTCGGACTCGAACCGACGACCCCTTCCTTACCCTGGAAGGGTACGGGTTTTACGAGCGTTCACGAACGCTCTCGAACGGGCACGAAATCGCTGCAAATTCCCACAATGTGGGGTGTACGGCCGTGGTGCCCGATTCGCGCTCGTTCTCGATCTAGTGGACGCGCAGTGGACGCG
>DATJYY010000107.1:0-19969 GCA_035499395.1 Solirubrobacteraceae bacterium | reverse complement strand
AGCGTCTCCATGTCCGCCAGCGAGTCGACCGCCACACCCTCCCGCCCGACCTCACCGAGCGAGCGCGGGTGGTCCGAGTCGAGGCCCATCAGCGACGGCATGTCGAACGCGGTCGACAGCCCGGTCTGACCATGGTCGAGCAGGTAGCGGAAGCGGCTGTTCGTCTCCCGGGCGGTGCCGAACCCGGCGAACTGGCGCATCGTCCACAGCCGCCCGCGGTACATCGAGCCGTATACGCCGCGGGTGTAGGGGTGCTCGCCCGGAAACCCGATCGCCGCGTCCGGATCGGCGGGGAGATCCGCCTCGGTGTACAGCGGCTTGATCGGCTCGCCAGAGATCGTCGAGAACGGCGCGTCGCGTTCGGCTCCGCGGAAGGTCTCGCGCTCCCATCGCTCCAGGTCTCCCCCGCGCTGGCCGGTTGTCGCCATGGCCCGAAGTGTAGGGCTGCAGAGGGCCTGCTGAAAAAGGGGCCACGGTGGCCCCAAATCCAGCAAGCTGTCGGGGACTAGCGGAGTTTTGCCACCAGGCCTCGCCGGCGACGGTTGTGCGCGGCCACCGCCGCGGATCCGACGCCGCCGGCGACGGCAGCGCCCGCCAACCCCACCGCCGCCTTCAGCCGCCGGCCGAGCCGGTCGAAGCGGAGCACCTCCCAGCGCTCCTGCCGCGCCTCCTTGGCCAGGTCGGAGTCTGGGTTGACCGCGACGGGATGGCCGACGAGACGCAGCATCGGCAGGTCCGAGGCGGAATCGGAGTAGGCGTAGGAGCTCGCGAGGTCGATGCCCTCGCGCTTGGCGAGCTGATCGATCGCAGTCGCCTTCTCGCGGCCGTACACGAACGGCCCGCTCGGCGTCCCGGTGTATACGCCGTCGACGACCTCGGAGAACTGCGAGCCGATCGCGCCGTCGAACGTCAGCACCCGGGCGAGCATTTCGGCGAGGTCCTGCGAGGCGGCGGTGACGATGTACACGCGCCGCCCCTCGTCCTGATGCGCGTACGCGAGCTCGAGCACTTGCGGGTAGATTCGCGGCAGGACGCCCGCGAGCACATCGACCCCGAGCCGGTCCAGATCCCGCACCCGGGTGCCCGCGAGCGACTCCGAGATCCGGTTTCGCAGCTCGTGCGAGGACTCGTCGGTCGCGCCGCGCAGCCGGAACATCAGGTTGGCCCATCCGTCGGCGACCAGCTGGCGCCGGCTCAGCAGCCCCGCCCGATACGCCGCACGACCGAACTGGAAGGCCGACGAGCCCTCCATGAGCGTTCGGTCGAGGTCGAAAAAGGCGGCAGGCGCGCCGTCAGCCGCCATTGACCTCGATGATCACCGCGTCGCCCTGGCCGCCGCCCGAGCAGATCGCGGCGCAGCCGAGGCCGCCACCGCGGCGTCGCAGCTCGAGCATCAGTGAGCCGAGGATGCGGGCGCCCGATGCGCCGATCGGATGGCCGAGCGCGACCGCGCCACCGTTCACGTTGACCTTGTCCTCATCGATGCCGAGCATCCGGATCGAGTTGAGCGTGACCGACGCGAACGCCTCGTTGATCTCCCACAGGTCGATGTCGTCGACCTTGAGCCCGGCCTTTTCTAGCGCGTTCTTGGCGGCGTTCGCGGGAGTCCGGGCGAGATACGGGAAGTCGTCGGCGACCTGAGCGTGCGCGACGATCCGGGCCAGCGCAGCCTTGCCGTTGGCCTTGGCCCACTCGTCGCTCGCCACGACAAGCGCGCCCGCGCCGTCGTTGACGCCCGGGGAGTTGCCGGCGGTGTGTGTGCCGTCCTTCATGAAGATCGGGGGCAGCTTGGCGAGCGCCTCGAGGCTCGCGTCACGCCGTGGCGCCTCGTCGATTTCGACCACCGTGTCGCCCTTCTTGCCCTTGATCGTCACCGGCACGATCTCCTCGGGGAGCCGGCCTTCATCGGTCGCTTTGACCGCGAGCTGATGCGAGCGGAGCGACCAGCGGTCGAGGTCGACACGGCTCAGCTCGAGCTCGGCGCCGACTTCGCTCGCCTCCTGCGCCATGTGCTTGCCCGAGAACGGATTCGTGAGACCATCGCTGATCATCGCGTCGATCGCCTTCCCGTCACCCATACGGAAGCCAAACCGGGCCTCCTTGAGCATGTACGGGGCCTTCGACATCGACTCCATGCCGCCGGCGACCCCGACATCGAGGTCCCCCACCCGGATCGCGTTGTCGAGCAGGCAGGCCGATCGAATCCCCGAGGCGCAGACCTTGTTGATCGTCTCCGAGGAGACCTCCTTGGGGATCCCTCCCTTGATCTGGGCCTGTCGCGACGGGATCTGTCCCTGCCCGGCCTGGAGGACCTGGCCGAACACGACGTGCTGGACCTGATCGGGCGAGACGTCGGCACGCTCGAGCGCCGCCTGGATAGCGGTTCCGCCGAGGTCGGTCGCGTCGACAGTCGACAGGCCGCCGCCGAGCTTGCCGATCGGCGTGCGCGCGGCCGAGAGGATCACGGTCTTGGGCATCTTGTCTCTCTCTCCGAGGGGTTCGAGGGGTAAGCAATCATCCTAGACGCACTGGTACGTTTCGCCGTGTGCAAGTCGAAGCGACGACCGCCGGGCCGCTCGACTCCGGCGCGGACACGATCGTGGTGGGAGTGTTCGAGGGTGAAGACATCGCCCACGATCTACCCGGAGGCGCGCTCGCGACGCTTCTCGCCTCGGGCGAGGCGCAAAGGGAGTTCAAGCGGCTCGCGGTGACGCACTCGGGCGGGACTCGCGCGATCCTGATCGGCCTCGGCAACCGCAACAAGTTCGACGGCGAGCGAGCGCGTGTCGCGGCGGCGGTGGCGCACCGGCGGGCACGCGAGATCGGTGCGACCACGATGTGCTGGGAGGTCCCCCACCACGTCGGCGACGACGTCGTCGAGGCGCTTGTCCAGGGAACGCTGCTGCACGCGTATCGGTTCGAGCGCTACAAGCCGAACTCGGAGGAAGCGCGCGAGCGCCAGGTCCAGACGCTGCTTGTGAGCGCCCATCACGACGTTGCGGAACCGGTGCGGACGGCGACGATCCTCACGAACGCCCAGAACCGGGCGCGCGACCTCGGGAACACTCCGGCCAACGACCTGCCGCCGGAGGCGCTCGCCGACTACGCGCAGGAGCTCGCCGCCCGGCTCGGCCTCGAGGTGCGGGTGCTCAACGAGACCGCTATCCGCGACGCGGGCATGGGCGCATTCGCCGCGGTCGCTCAGGGCTCCGAGGAGCAGGCCCAGCTGATCCGCCTCGAGTACAACGGCGTCGGCTCGGGTGACGCAAGCGCGCCCCTGATCGCGCTGATCGGTAAGGCGGTGACGTTCGACTCGGGAGGGATCTCGCTCAAGCCGGCGACGGCGATGTACGAGATGAAGTTCGACATGTGTGGCGGCGCGGCCGTGATCGAGGCGATCGGCGCGCTCGCGGAGCTGAAGGCGCCGGTGCGCGTGATCGGCTTGATCGGCGCGACCGAGAACCTCCCGAGCGGCACCGCGGTCAAGCCGGGCGACATCATCCGCGCGCTCGACGGGACGACGGTTGAGGTCAACAACACCGACGCCGAGGGCCGGCTCGTGCTCGCCGACTGCATCTCGTACGCCCGCGGCGAGGGGGCCGAGCGGCTCGTCGACGTCGCGACGCTTACGGGTGGGATCGTCGTCGCGCTTGGGTCGACGTATGCGGGCCTGATGAGCAACGACGACGCGTGGGCCGCACAGGTGGAGGAGGCGGCGCAGCGGACGGGAGAGCTCGTCTGGCGGATGCCGCTCCACCGCGACTACGCCGAGATGATCAAGGGCCGCTACGGCGAGATCGCGAACACGACGGCCAAGCGGGACGCCACCGCGCTCACCGCCGGCGAGTTCCTGCATCACTTCGCGGGCGACGTGCCGTGGGCACACGTCGACATCGCCGGCACCGCGTACGACGTGCGCCGGCCCTACTTCGCCGACAAGGGCGCCACCGGCTTCGGCGTTCGGCTGCTCGTCGACGCGGTGCGCGGCGGCAACGGCGGCGTTTAGAGCCGGATCACGCTCACGAAGTCGCGCAGCGCGCCGACGCGGCCCTGGATCCGGACTCGCCGCGAGGCGAACAGACCGAGCGCGGCACGGCCGCGGGCGTCCATCGGGCTCGGCATGCCCCGGACGGTCGGCGCGGTCATCAGCGCCACCAGATCAGGCAGCGTCCCGCTGATGCGCAGCCCCGGAGCGACCGCGGGCCCATCCTCGACGAGCACGCCGTCGTCGCCGAACACGATCCGGATCGGCGGGTACGCCTCCTCCATCCGCAGCTCGACTTCGAGCCGGAGCGCGCGCGCCTGATCGGGGCGGCGCTGCACTCCGCGCTCGACGATGACCATGATCGCCGGCGCCAGCCCACCCTCGCGGAGGGCGCCGAGCCGGACCTCCGGACTGTCTTGGCCCTCCGTGGACACCCGCTGATCGTAGGTACTGTGAGAATCCGAAGGCATGGAGTTCGACCTACCCGACCATCACCGCCTGCTTCAGCGGACCGTTCGCGAGTTCGCAGAGCAGGAAATCGCGCCCGTGGCGGAGGATCTCGACCGGACGCACGCCTTTCCGTACGACATCGTCCGCCGGCTCGGCGAGCTGGATCTGATGGGGATCCCGTTCCCCGAGGAGTACGGCGGCGCCGGGAGTGACTCGCTCGCCTATGCGCTCGCGGTGGAGGAGCTGGCGCGCGTCGACTCGTCGGTGGCGATCACCGTCTGCGCCCACACCTCGCTCGGGACCCAGCCGATCTATTTGTTCGGCTCCGAGGCGCAGAAGCAGGAGTGGCTTCCCCGCCTGTGCAGCGGCGAGCGCCTCGGCGCGTTCGGGCTGACCGAGCCCGAGGCCGGCTCGGACGCGGGCAACGTGCGAACTCGCGCCGCACTCGAGGACGGCGAGTGGGTGATCAACGGCGCCAAGCAGTTCATCACCAACGCCGGCACGGACATCTCGGGCGTCGTCGTGATCACCGCGGTCACGGGCACCGGGCGCGGGGAAGATGGCCGCGGCGGCGAGCGGACTCCGGGCGAGCGCGAGATCTCGAACCTGATCGTGCCGAACGGCACCCCCGGGTACGAGCCCGGCGAGCCGTACCGCAAGATGGGCTGGAACGCCTCGGATACGCGCCCGCTGACGTTCGCCGATTGCCGTGTCCCCGAAGAGAACATGCTCGGCCCGCGTGGCGGCGGCTTCCGTCAGTTCCTACACGTGCTCGATATCGGGCGGATCGGCGTGGCGGCGATGGGCGTCGGCCTCGCGCAGGGCGCGCTCGACCAGGCGCTCGCCTACGCCAAGGAGCGCCGCGCGTTCGGGCGCCCGATCTCGAAGTTCCAAGCGATCCAGAGCAAGCTCGCGAACATGGCGACCGAGATCGAGGCGACGCGGCTGCTCGTCCACAAATCCGCCTATCTGAAGGACAAGGGCGCGAACTTCACGCTGACCGCCGCCCAGGCGAAGCTGAAGAGCGGGCGGCTCGCGGTGCGCGCCGCCGACGAGGCGGTCCAGATCCACGGTGGGTATGGCTACATCGAGGAGTACCCGGTGTGCCGCTTCTATCGCGACGCGAAGATCCTTACGATCGGCGAAGGCACCGACGAGGTACAGGAGATGGTGATCGCGCGCGCACTGGGGGCATGAGGGCGGCGCGGCTCGGAGTGCCGCTCGCCGCGGCGGTGGCGCTCGGCGCCGGGGCGACGACGGCGGCCGCGCAGCCTCCGGCGGTCCCGCCGCGCCTGGCCGGGACGTACCAGATGACCGGCCGCGTGACCGCCGAGCGGTACGTCCGGGGCGAACACGTCGGCGAGGTCGTGCGGCGGACGTGGACGTTCACCCCCCTGTGTGTCAGCGGACCGTGCGCGCAGGTCCGCCTGTTCCGGGGGCGGGCAAACGACACCGACACGCTGATCCTGACCCAGACCGCGCCGGACCACTACTCGGGCTCGGGCCGGTTCTTCGCGCCGCTCAAATGCGGGGGTGCGGTGTACAGCATGGGCGAGGAGGTCCCGTACCGGATCAACGTCCAGATCATCGCGACCACGACCGCCCCGGACGGCACCGTGCTCGCGCAGCAGATCACCGCTACGTACGTGAACAGATCCCGCCGGAACCTGACGAGGTGCGTGATCGTCCTCGGGCACGACTCCGCGCGCTACACGGGCACCGACACGACCACTAGCTGATCCGGAGCGACCCCAGGACGACGCCCAGGGTCGCGAGTTGACGGCGTCGCTCGGTTCGGACGCCAGAGACCACCACATACAGGCAGAACGGCCGGGTCGCGGCGGTGAAGAACTGCTGGGCTCCGACCCGCCCGGGGCGCGGATGGGCCATCGTGCGCGGACTGAAGCTGGTCGGGTCGAGCGTGGTCGGGATACGCCGGGGAGCGAACAGGCCTTTGCCTGGCTCGAGGCCGCCGCCGGCCCGGTACTCGGTGAGGGCGAGGAACGTCGCGCCGGACGGCATCACAGCGGTGCTCTGATCGCCGAACTCGCCATCGTCGAGCGGAAGATCGAAGTCGCCGGCGTGGAGCGTGGCGCCGCCCGCGGAGCGTTTGAACGCTCGCCCGCTCCAGCCCCGGGGCAGCTCGATCCGCAGCCCGTGCGCTTCGAGCGTGGTCACGACAACGCGAGCGCGAGCACGAGCATTCCGGCTTGCACCCCGACCGCGCCCCAGCGCGCCGGGGCGCGGGTGCGCGCCAGCGCGCGGTGGAACTCGAATAGCCGGCGCTGGCTGCGCACGCCGGCGGCGGCCAGCGGGGTGAGGCCACGCACTGCGCCGAAGCAGCCGAGGACGATCGCGCCGGCCGGAGCGCTCGCCGTCAGGAACGCGGCGAGCAGCGCCACGTACGTCGCAGCGCTCGACACGATCGTGGTCACACCTACGCCAAGCTGCGCACCGAATCCGGCCCCGTAGACCCAGCCGCGGTAACGGTCGAGCCATCGCTCGTCTACCTGCCGCCGGGGGCCGGGAACCGCGCGCGGCATGCCGTCCAGGACGGCCGCGACCGCGATCGCCGCCAACAGCACCGCCAGCAGGGGATGCGCCGGCAGCACCACCGAGCCGAGCGCCCCGAGGACCGCACCCACGCCGGCCGCCGCTGCGGTCGAGCTGATCAGGAACGCGGTCACCGTCACCCACCAGTTCGAATGGCGGCCCCGCTCTCCGAGCGGGGTGATGCTCGCGAGCATCGACTCTCCTCAGGGAGACCAGGCGGACGCGACCGCTGCCGTGATCGCGGCCGCGCAACCGAGGATCAGCAGTGCGCTCAGCGCGGGCTCCCCGGGTACAGGCTCGGATGCTCGGGGCCGATGCCCGCCGCCGCCAGGCGCTCGTCAAGTCCCCTTTGGTCCTCGATCGCGTCGCCGAGAAGCGATGCCAGCCCGCTCCACGTGGTGGCGACGCCCTCGCCCCTAATCTCGCCGTCCTCGACGAGCGCGAAGTATGGGGTGCCCGGGACGTGGTAGTGGGCCCATGCTTGCGAAGACATCACGACCGGCACGCCGTCGGGGGCGAGCCGCCGCAACTTCGCGGGCTGTTCGCGGTCGGCTCCGCGGGTCACGATCACCGTGCGCAGGCCCGGCGCCGGCCGGCTGTCGCCGAGCTGCTCCCAGAACGCGCCACAGCTCGTGCAGCCGCTCGAGAGGAACGCCAGCAGCGTCGGCGTCCCGTGGAAGGCCAGCTTGACCGCGTCGCCGGTGGGGGTGACGCCCGCGAGCTCGGGGGCAGCCGTGTCGGCCCGGACGGCGCCCGGCGGGTCCGGGATGCTCGACGAGGCGTCGTCGGGGCCGAGCCGGCGCAGGAGCTCGGCGTGGCTGCGCAGCAGCGCCGCCACGAGCACGATCAACAGGACCAGCAGCACGGTCTCGGCCGACACCAGCGCGACCACCTAGTGGTCTCCCTCGTGGGCACGGTCGCACCGAGAGGAGTCACCGGCGGATGGATCGCAAGGACGCAGAACCGACGGCGTTGCCCTGCCACGTCGAGGTCCGAGGGCGTAGCGAGCCGCCGCCGGGGGCGACTCGAATGCGGGCGTGCTCGCGGGGGCGACCACTATGCCCCGCCTCCTCCCGGGAGCTGCGCCGCCAGGCCCTCGAGGCAGGGGTTGTTGTGGGTGCACGTCCGGTTGTCGACCATCTCGGTCCCGTTGCAGTTCATCGCGGGCACGGTGGCGGGGTTCCGGCACACGACGAGCCGGCACACCACCTCGGTCTTGCCCGCGATCTGCGTGTTGCACTGCCCGTAGCGGAAGTGGTTGCAGTCGACCGCGCGGTGGCGGCAGTCGCCGTGGGCGCATTGACAGCCGCCGGGGTACGCGGTGCCCGGGATCCGGTTGCAGTCGATGTAGTAGCGCACGCCCTCCTCGTGGCAGAGGCCGTGACCGCGGTAGCTCGTGCACTTCCACCAGCCCGCGATGTACGTGTCGGGCGGGCAGACGTTGTTGCCGTTCTGGATCTCGCAGCAAAAAGCCGTGTACCCGTCCCGGCACTTGCTGCCGTGCGGGCAGTGCTCGGGCGCGAGCACCGCCCATGCGGTGCCGGGTCGGATCAGGTAGCGGACCGGCGCCACCGCGAACGCGGAGCCCGCGACGGCAGCGCGCGCCAGCGCCCCGCGCCGCGACGTCCGGCGCTCGAGTGCTTCTCCGATCCGGGCCAAGATGCTCATCCCGCGCTCCAGGCGGTCCATGCGCGCGGCACGACGGTGTAGACGAGCACGACCGCGTACGCCGCGCCCACCACGCCGATGGTCAGCGCCACCGCGGTCGTCGCGTGCTGGTCCAGCACCCAGCCGAGTCCCCGCGGACCGGCCACGGCCGCGGCCAGCGCCAGCAGCCCCAGCAACTCGCTGGCGATCACGTGGCCCAGCGATACCGGAAAGTCGTTATCTCCAAAACAACCGCACGCCAGGCGGCGACGCTTCAGGACGACGGCCACCGCGGCGAACGATGCGTATACGAGCGCGAGCGCCACCGCCAGCGGCGAGGTCGGACTCACCACGCAGGCGACGCCGAGCGCCACCTCGCCGACTCCGAGCGCGCGCATCGGCACCGTCGAGGAGCGCAGCTTCATCACCCCCGCCACGCACAGCACCAGCGCCGCGACGATGAACGGCGGCGCCAGCGCGGCGCTCATTGCGCGAGCTCCCCGGCGCGGCGTTCGAGCACGGTGGTGGCTGCGCTGGCGGGGTCGATCTCGCGCGCCACCACGCGGTCGAGCAGCTCCTGCACCTCGGGATCCTCGCGTAGCGAGGCCTCGAGCTCGCGGCGCATCCGGTACGTCGCGAGCGCCAGCACCTCGTTCATGAGGTTGCGGCGCCGGCGCTCGGACAGAGTTCCCTCGGCCTCCACGTACTCGTGATGCTCGGCGAGCTTCTCCGCCAGCTCCTCGACGCCCAGGCCCCGAACCGCTTCCGTCTTGATGATCGGAACCTTCCAGCCGTCCTGTGGCCCGAGCGCAAGGACGTTCCTGATCTCGCGCACCATCGTGTCAGTTAACGGATGGTCGGCCTTGTTGATCACGATGATGTCCGGAATCTCCATCACGCCCGCCTTGAGCGCCTGGATCGAGTCGCCCGACCCAGGCATTAACACGAGCACGACCGTATCGGCGTGGTCGATGACGTCGACTTCGGCCTGACCGACGCCGACCGTCTCGAGCAGGATCACGTCGCGACCCGAGGCGTCCATCAGCAACGCCGCCTGGAGCGACGCCTCGCTCAGCCCGCCGAGCGCGCCGCGGCTCGCCATCGAGCGGATGTACACGCCCGGATCGAGGAAGTGGTCGGACAGGCGGATCCGGTCGCCGAGCAGCGCTCCGTGCGTGAACGGCGAGGTCGGGTCGATCGACAGCACGGCGACGGTCCGGTCGCGGGCTCGCTCGAGCTTGGTCAGCGCGCCGAGCAGCGTCGACTTCCCCGCCCCCGGCGGGCCGGTGAACCCGATCACCGCCGCGCGCCCGGTCTTCGGATAGACCTCCTTGACCAGCGCCCAGCCCTCGGGGTCGTCGTTCTCGACCAGCGAGATGCCACGCGCAAGCGCCCGGCGGTCGCCGGCGAGGAGGCGTTGGGCGAGTGGTTCGTCGGCGCCTGCCATCGCCCGGCAATCATGTCAGGGGTACGATCCTGCGGTGCAGTCGGTGAGCACCGAGCAGCTCGAGCGGACGCTGGGCCGGCGGGATCCAATTTCAACGCCGCCGTTCGTCCGCTCCGGTCCGCCGCCGCTGCATGGCGGCCCGCTGACGTTCCTACGCTTCGCTCGCAAGAACCACATGCTCAGCCTCGGGTACGCCCGCCTCATCGCTCGCTGGCTGTGGCTGAAGCTCCGGTGGCGCGGGCGGTTGAAGACCGACGGCCTGTGCTTCGTGTGCCCTGGCGTTAAGTTCGAGATCGGCCGAGATGCGTCGGTCTCGCTGGGCAGGTGGTCGTGGATCGGGCACGGGTGCAAGATCCGCGTGCACGAGGGCGAGCTGTCGATCGGCGCCAAATCCGTACTCGGCCAGGAGTGCACGATCTCGGCCTACCAGCACATTCAGGTCGGGCGCGAGTGCATCATCGCCGACCGCGTGATGATGATCGACTTCGACCACGGGATGGTCGAGGTCGAGCGGCCAATCCGCGAGCAGGGGATCTACAAGCGCAATGTGGACGTCGGCCACAACGTCTGGATTGGGTACGGCGCGTGTGTCCTGCGAGGCGTTCGGGTGGGCAATAACGCTGTCATCGGGACCAGCGCGGTCGTGACCCGGGATGTGTCCGACAACGCCATCGTGGCTGGGGTCCCGGCGCGTTTGATCCGGATGCGAAAGGCGCCGCGAACGTTCCGCTGGCAATAGGCCGGCTCGAGAAAGCGAACCTGGAGGACGCTTTCTCGAGCCGGTTCCCCCTTAGCGGACCGGTGCTGTTCTTCCGTCCACGTCTGTCAGGAACGGAGTCAACACCGGCGTACCCCAGCCCGAAACGTAGTCCCAACCCGGGCGAAATCGGTCGCGTTCTCCGCGATCCGGTAGATCTCCGGGTCGGCGAATCCCGTGCCGTGCTTCGAGGCCGCCTGGATCCGGGTCCACATCCCGACCATCAGCGGCGAGGACAGGCTGGTCCCGCCCTCGCCCGAGGCGCCACCGAGCTCGTCGCTGTAGATTGTCGTACGAGCTCGTCGCGATGTCGCCCGACTCGTCGGCCACGTCGGGGATCCCGCGACGGGTGGCGCCGGACGTGTTCGGGTTGCCGTTCAAATCGGACAGGCACGGCCGGTTAACCGCCGATTCGCGCTGCTGGAACGCCGGCTCGGCGATGAGGAAGCTCTGCCCGCCACCGCTGTACGGCCACGGATATTCGAGCGCCCGCTCAGGCGGATTGCCGCCGTCCGGATACAGGACGGTCCCGCCGACCGCCACAACGTACGGACTCGCCGCCGGGTAGTTGACGATCGGGACGCCCTGGTTGGCCACCCCGTTGCCGGCTCCCGCGTCCGCCCCCAGTACCAGGACCGGACACGAGGAGCCAGTGTCTCCGGTGGCTGCGAACAAGGTCCGCCCCTTCGGACCGCTCGGGTCGTCGATCCATTTGACGAAATCGGACTCGAAGATCGCCAGGTCTTTGACCGTGGTGCTCGAGTCGCCCGGGCCCAAGATCGCGATCGACTGCCCCTGGCCCATGTTGTCCTGAGGCATGTCGTAGATCGACCATATGTCCTGCGGGCTCAGCTCGGCCGGGATCGACGGGAGCGACGCGGGCGCCGTCGACAGTCCGAGCACCGAGGACGCTGGCGCGGGGCGCCGCGGTGGGCGTCTAGCAGCGGTGTCGTCGGATGATCGAGCGTGTTCAGCCCGACGATTGTCAGCACTCGAGGTGCGCCGGGACACTCGGCGCCGTCCCGTTGGCCAGGAACTGCGTTCCGTGCGCCGAGTACCGACTGACGCTGGTTTGGAACAGGCTGTCGACCTGCTTGACGGTCGCCGAAATCTCGAAGTCGTTACGAGCGCCGGCGGTCTCGATCACGTTCGCGCCACCGCGCTTCAGCCACGCGAGCACGCGCGAGCTACCCAGCCTGCCGCCATCCATGCGCCGGGTCAGCCGGACCGGCAGACCGCAAGGAAGTCGAGCGCCTCGTCGAGCCGGTCGGCTTTGAGCGCAAAGTCGCTGGTGGCGATCGCCGAGGTGAAGCGGTTGTAGAACGCGTCGGTGACTCCGAGGCGCTTGTGGACCGCATCCCACCCGAGCGCGAGCGCCGCCTCGTGGACGCGGAGCTTGCGGGCGTGGAACAGCCCGAGGATCTCGACGCGCGCGAACTCGCCGCGGCACAGGTTTTCGAACTCGGAAGCCCGGTACTCCCGCAAGTGCCACGGGTTGTCCGACTTCGCCTGCCCCGCGGGTGCCAGCTTCAGCACGTTCGGCGTCGACACGTAGGCGGCGCCACCGGGCTTGAGGATCCTCCTGAAGTGGGCGAGCACCGCGGGCGGATCGATCACGTGCTCGATCGTCTGGAGGAACACGACGGCGTCGTACGTGTCCGGCTCGCCGTACGACTCGACCGCGCCCCACTCGAAGGTGATATTGGCCCCGGTGTACCTGAGGCGCGCGTGCTCGTGCGCGTCGGGGTTGCCGTCGACGCCGAGGACGCGGGCGGCTCTCCGGGACAGCACGGCCGACCCGTAGCCCTCGCCGCACGCCATGTCGAGCACGACTCCGCCGGCAACCCGCGCGGCGATCCATTCGTACACCGCCAGATGCCGTCGGTACCAGTAGTTCTCGGCCGGCACGTCGGGGAGCGTTCGCTCACCCGTCAGCTCGAGCGGAGGGACTCCCGGAGGTTGGTTCTGCTGAACGTAGAGGCTCACCGGCGCCGACCCTAGGGTAATGTCCTCGCGCCATGGAGGCACTGCGGACTGCGGACGATATCCGCGACGTGAATACCCGCTACCACGATGTCGCCGCCGACAGCTACGACTCCAAGTGGGGGATCGATTTCGGCGAGGTCGGCCAGGGCCAGGTCGTCGGCAAGCTCCGCAAGCTGCTCGGCTCGGGGACGCTTACGCGTGGGTTCGACCGCTCGCTCGAGGTCGGCGCCGGCACCGGCTATTTCAGCCTCAACCTGCTAAGGGCCGGAGTCGTTCGCGACGTGACGTGCACGGACATCTCGCCGGGCATGGTGCGCACGCTCGCCACGAACGCCGAGCGGCTGGGACTGAGCGTCAAGAGCCTCCGGGCCGACGCGGAGTCGCTGCCGTTCGCGGCCGGCAGCTTCGACCTCGTGCTCGGCCATGCGGTGCTGCATCACCTCCCCGATCTCGAGCGCGCATTCTCGGAGTTCCATCGCGTGCTGATGCCCGGCGGGCGGATCGTGTTCGCCGGCGAGCCCTCGCGCGTCGGCGACCGTCTCGCGGCGATCCCCAAGCGGGGCGCGATCGCGCTTGCGCCGGCATGGCGACGCGCGCTGCGAGCCGGGCCACCGCCGCCGCCGGCTGACTTCGGGTCCGACAATGGCGGCGATCACTGGCTCGAACAGGTCGTCGACATCCACGCGTTTGCGCCCGACGATCTGGCGCGGCTGGCGCGCGCCGCGGGGTTCGACGATGTCCGTGTGCGGGGTGAGGAACTGCTCGCGAACTGGTTCGGCTGGTTCAACCGCGCGCTCGAGGCGACCGCCAACCCGGCCGACGTTCCGATGCTGTGGCGCCAGTATGCGTTCCGCGGTTACCTGCTCCTCCAGCAGGTCGATCAGCGGCTGCTTGAGCCGCACCTCCCGCCGTCGATCTTCTACAACCTTCTGCTCAGCGCACGTCGGGCCTAGACTCACGGGCAGTGCCCGAAGGCCCGTCGTCGGAGTTCCCGCTGTTTCCGCTCGGAATCGTGGCGCTGCCCGGCGAACTGATCCCGCTCCACATCTTCGAGGAGCGATACAAGACGATGATCGACGAGTGCATCGGGTCAGAGCGCGAGTTCGGGATCGTGTGGATGTCCGACGACGGTCTGCGCGAGGTGGGGTGCGCATGCGCGATCGACCAGGTTCTCGAGCGGATGGAGGACGGCAAGATGAACCTCATCGTCCGCGGGACGCGTCCGTTCCGCGTGCTCGAACGCCAGGGCCACCTCGCCTACCCGGCCGGGGTGATCGAGTTCGTCGAGGACCGGGACGACGTGGTCGACGCGGACCTCGCGAAGGTCGCGCACGAGGCCTACGCCGAGCTGTTCAAGCGAGCCACCGACCGCGACCCCGACCCGGAGGAGCTGTCGGGGATGACGGCGTACGCGATGGCGGCCACGGTCGACTTCGGCCTCGACGCCAAGCAGGGCCTGCTCGACATGCGCTCGGAGAATGCCCGGCTGCGCCTTGTGACCCGGTTGTTCCGCGCCGCGATCAAGCGGCTCGAGCTCGTCGACAAGGTGCAGGAGCGCGCCCGGTCGAACGGCAAGGTTCGCTTCGGCGCCAGCTGACGGCGCCCGGCGCGTCACGCGTTGTATATCACCATCGCCGCGCCGAACACGATGCAGTAGATCCCGAACGGGGTCAGCGTGCGTGTCTTGAAATAGCGCATCAGAAAGTGCACGGTGAAGACCGCGGCGATCGCCGCCGAGATTGCGGCGATGATTGCGTCGCCGCGGATGCCGGCTCCGAGCGATCCCGTGAGATCGCTGAACTTAAACAGACCGGCGGCCAGGATCGGCGGCGTGGCGAGCAGAAAGGCGAACCGAGCGGCGTCCTCGTTGTCGAGGCCGCGCACCAACCCCGTCGCCATGCAGATGCCGTCGCGGCTGAGTCCAGCGATCAGGGCGAAGCTCTGGAAGAAGCCGATCACGCCTGCTTCCTTGTACTCCAGGGTTTCGAGCCGCCGGCCGCCGTCGCGTTTCATACCCTCGCGGGCGGCGAGCGCGCGCACCTCCGCGCGCCGGCGGAACCGCTCCGCGCCGAGCAGGATTAAGCCGTTGATGACCAGAAAGATCGACGCCGCCAGCGGCTTGGCGAGCGCGACCCGGATCGGGTGCTCGAGCAGAAACCCGAGGATTCCCACCGGGATCGTCGCGATGATGATCAACCAGGCGAGCCTTTCGGTCGAGGTCTCGACCCTACGTTTGCGTATGGTCGCGAAGAACGCTCCGATGACCTCGATCCAGGTCTTCCAGAAGTAGATCAGCAGCCCGACCGCACTGCCGACGTGCAGCATCACCACGAACGCCAACCATGGCGACTCGGATTCGGACTGCCAGGAGACGATGTTGTTCCACCCGAACAGGTGAGGGAAGATGACCGTGTGGCCGAGGCTGGAGATCGGGAACAGCTCGGTCACGCCCTGGAGGACGCCAAGCACGATCGCCTGAAACGTCGTCATGTGCGCAGTGGTTGTGGCGAGGTTGATCACGAGCGTGGACGGTAGCGGTCGTTCTAACCGGGGGGTAAGGCTAAGAAGTTCTTCAAGAACTTAGGCCGCAGGGATTGGTGGCGGCCTGTACAACAAATAACTCCAGATCCGACAATTCCTTGTGCGACAGCGCGGCCGTGTCCGGAAAAGACATAGTGCCGTTCTGCACTTTCACCGTGTACGAGTACACGCTACGGGCACTCGTTCCGAATCGCAGCTTGGAACTCACGTCGGTGTTGAGCTTGGTGGCCAGATCGCGCGCCTGCAGGAGCAGCGGGTCTGGCAGGTTCTTCGGCTTGCTCCCGTCGCACCTGATCGTGCCCCCGTCGTTGACGAGCAGCGACAGCCTCTGACCGTGCGCGCCGGTGCGCGTGACCACGAACAGATCGGGCTCCTCGACTTCGAAGCCGCACCCGGTCACGAGCGCAGCGAGGACGAGCACGACCGCTGCGCGAAGCCTCATCCAGCCGAAACTACCAGCGCGGCTCCTCCGCGCCGGGGGTCGCCGCCGCCGGAGAACCGGCCGTTCAGGTCGCGCGCGGCGGCCTGTACGCCGCCGAAGAACAGGTTGAGCTCCCTGAACCGGCCGACCGTCCGGCCGGCGCGCTCGAGCGCGGCCGTGTCGATCCCCGGCTCGGCGTACACGATGCCGTCCTCGAAGTGGACCCGCGGCGCCCGGACGGCCTCGCCCGCCTCCATGCCGTCGTCGATCACCCGGATGATCGTCTGGAGGATCGCCGAGCGGATACGGTTCGAGCCCGCGCTACCCAGCACCAGTTCGGGCGCGCCGTCTCGCAGCACGACCGTCGGCGACATCATGCTCGGCATCCGGCGTCCGGGCGGATGGCGGTGGAAGCCGAGCGGATTGAGATCCTGCTCTCCGAGCATGTTGTTCAGATGTACGCCGGTGCCGGGCACGACCACGCCCGAGCACGAGCCATTCGAGCACGTCACCGAGCACGCCCAGCCCTCGCGGTCGAGAACGGCGATGTGCGTCGTCGACCCGAGCGGAGAGCGCCGCTCGAGGAACCGCTTCACGAACTCCGGATCGTCGAGCCCCTCGATGAACTCGGGCGTGCGCTCGGCCTGCGTCCGCTCCATGGTGCCGACGACGTTCGCGAGCTCGGGCGGGTGGGTGGGTCCGGTTTCCGCGTCGAGCAGCGCAAGCGCGTGCGCGATCAGGATCCCACCGGCCGACGGCGGAGGGTTCGTCACCACCTCTCGCCCGCGATACGAGACCCGGATCGGCGTCCGCGATACGACCTCGTAGGCCGCGAGGTCCTCGGCGCTGACCATCCCGCCGCGCGAGGACAGCCAGTCGACGATCGCCGCGGCGATGTCGCCGGTGAAGAACGGCGCCGCCCCCTCGCTCCCGAGCCGCTCGAGCGCGTCGGCCAGCTCGGGCTGACGGACGATGTCTCCGGCTCGCACGACGCGGCCGTCGGGCGCGAACAGCGCGGCGCACTCCGGCGTCGAGGTCACGATCCCGGCCAGGATCTCGATCACGTACGCCTGCGGCCCGTTGAGCTCGACGCCGCCGCGGGCGAGCTTCGCCGCCGGCCGGACGAGCTCGGCCAGCGGGATCCGGCCGAACCGCGACGACGCCTCGCAGACTCCCGCCGCCATCCCGTAGGTTCCCACGGAAGCCGGGCCGATGTTGAACACTTGGACCGCGTCGCCGAACGAAACGCTCACCGGCACTAACGTCGCCCGCGCGGCGGGGTCGACGCCGCGGCCGGGCGCCTCGACGAAGAAGTCGAGCAGTACCGGATCCTTGCCCGGCTCGACCACCAGCATGTGGCCGCCGGCGCCGAGGCTCGTCAGCAGCGGCTCGCACGCGTATGAGGTGAGCATCGCCGCGAGCGCGCAGTCGACCGCATTCCCACCGCCGCGCATCGCGTCGGCACCGGCCTGCGCGCACAGCGGATGGCCGGCGGCGATAACGCCGAGCGGCTCGGCCACGCCGCGCCGCCTTATCTACGCGGGATGAACTCTGGGACGTCGAGGTCGAGCGTCCCGGAGCGCTGGCGCACCCGACTCACGCGCGGCTCGCCCACGGGCTCGCGCAGCGACGGCCGACGGTCGGCGTCCCGGTCCGCAGTCTCACGACCCAGCTCGCGCGGGCGCAGGCGCGAGTCGCCATAGCCGGTGGCGACGACCGTCACCCACACGTGGTCGGCGAGCTTCTCGTCGAGCATCGCGCCGAAGATGATGTTCGCGTCCGGATGGGCTGCCTCCGCAACCGCTTTGGCCGATTCGTTGACCTCCCACAGCGACAGGTCCGGGCCGCCGGTGATCGACAGCAGGATCGAGCGAGCACCCTCCATGCTCGTCTCGAGCAGTGGCGAGGCCACGGCGCGCTCGGCCGCCTCGATCGCGCGCCGGTCGCCGGTTCCCATGCCGATCCCGAGCAGCGCCGTGCCCGCGCCGGACATGATCGTCCGAACGTCGGCGAAGTCGAGGTTGATCAGCCCGGGGAGCGTCACCAGATCGGAGATGCCCTGCACCCCCTGGCGGAGCACGTCGTCGGCAACGCGGAACGCCTCGACCATCGACACGTTGCGCTCGAGCACTGAGAGCAACCGGTTGTTGGGAACGACGATCAGCGTGTCGACCTCTTCTCCCAGGTCGGCGATCCCCGCCTCGGCCTGGTCGCGGCGGCGGGTCCCCTCGAATTGGAACGGACGGGTGACGATCCCGACGGTCAGCGCACCGAGCTCGCGCGCAATCTGCGCGACGATCGGCGCCGCGCCCGTACCCGTTCCGCCGCCGGCGCCGGCGGCGATGAACACCATGTCCGAGCCGCGCAGCATCGCCTTGATCCGGTCGTACTCCTCGCGCGCCGCTGCGCGCCCGAGCTCGGGGTTCGATCCCGACCCTAGCCCGTGCGTGATCGAGTCGCCGATGTGGAGCGTCTCGTGCGCGGCCGACTGCTGGAGCGACTGAAGGTCGGTGTTGATCGCGAGGAACTCGACGCCCTCGATCTCGGCCTCGACCATCCGGTTGATCGCGTTCACGCCGGCGCCACCGACCCCGACCACACGGATCACCGGACCGCCGGCCCCCGGCTCGACGATCGGCTCGTCGCGCGTCACCCGCGCGTAGACGTCGTGCTCGGGCTCGCTCATTGCGCGCTCCGCGGCCGCGGATGCCGGTGCCGGCCGTTCGAGAACGTTGTCCGGGATGTCGGCCGAGAACGCATGGCGCAGGCGCTCGTGCGGAAGCGGAATCCGCGGTTCCTCGATCTCAGGCTCAGGTGGAGCCGCTGGTGCGGGCTGCTCGTCGGCCGTCGCCGAGGACCCGCGCTCGGCCGCCTGTGCCGGCGGCAGCGCCTCCTGCGCGCCGTGATCCTCGGTGTCCTGAGCGGTCTTCCGGAACAGGGCCGCTAATGGTCCCTCGCGCATACTCGCGCGCTTACCGCTTGGCATGGGACAGGACCTCCTTCGCGAGCTGCCGATAGGCGTGTGCAGCCAAACCGTCCGGATCGTACTTCAGGACCGACATCCCTTTCACAGGGGCCTCGGCGAAACGGATCGTCTTACGGATCCGCGATGCGAATACACGGTCCCCGAAGTTCTCTTCCAGCAGCTCGATCGCCTCCTTGGCGTGCAACGTTCGAGTGTCGACGAGCGTCGGGAGGATGCCCTCGATGTCGACGTCCGGGTTCAGGTTCTCGCGGATCATCGCCAGCGTGTTCTGCAACTGGATCAGGCCGCGCATCGACAGATATTCGCACTGCACGGGGACGATTACTTTCTGAGCTGCAGTGAGTGCGTTGATCGTGAGCAGCCCCAGGCTCGGCGGCGTGTCGATGAATACGAAGTCGTAGTCGTCTTCGACGGGCTTCAATGCCTTCTGCAAAGAGCGCTCGCGGCCGATCATCGTCGACATCGCGATCTCCGCGCCGGCGAGATCGATCGAGGAGCAGGCGACGTCTACCTCGCGCTTGCGGATCACCTCGCGAATCGAGATGTGATGCACGAGCACGTCGTACATCGATTTCTCGAGCGTGTCAGGGTCGATGCCCTGAGACATCGTCAGGTTGCCCTGGGGATCCATGTCGACGCACAGGACCCGATGCCCTTCCTCGGCGAACGCCACCGCGAGGTTGAGCGTAGTCGTGGTCTTGGCGACGCCACCCTTCTGATTGGCGAACGCGATCACGTGGCTCATATCGCCCGTGTATTCGTAGAAGCCGGGCGGAATCCTCCGCAGTCGCCCCGCTATTTTCGAGTGCCGTGCCCGCACTTCTCGAGAAGCGCCTGGTGTTCGTCACGGGCAAGGGCGGCGTCGGCAAGTCGACGGTCGCGATCGCGCTCGGCCTGCTCGCGGCCCGCCGGGGCCTGCGCACGATCGTTGCCGAGCTCGCCAGCCAGGACCGGCTCCAGGGGCTGTTCTCCGACGACGGCGAGCGGGAGCGGTTCCGCGAGGTCGAGCTCGCCCCCGCGTTGTTCACGATCTCGATCGACCCCCAGCAGGCGATGGAGGAGTACCTGCGCGTCAAGGCCGGCACGCTCGGGCAGGCCCTCGGCTCGAGCCGCCTGTTCCAGGCGTTCGCGATGGCGACGCCCGGGATGCGCGAGCTGCTCAGCATCGGCAAGGTGTGGGAGCTCGCGCAGCTCGA
>DATJYY010000106.1:0-3852 GCA_035499395.1 Solirubrobacteraceae bacterium | reverse complement strand
TGCCAGAGGGGGCGACGTTGCTCGATGCGTGTCGTGCCCTGCAGATCGACACGCCGACGCTGTGCTTCGCGGAGACCCTGCGGCCGGCGAACGCGTGCCGCCTCTGCATGGTCGAGCTCGAGGGCGCCAGGACGCTGGTGCCGGCGTGCTCGCGGCTCGCCGAGGCAGGAATGGTGGTGCACACCGACTCGGAGCGCGTGCGCCTGAGCCGGAAGGTCGTGCTTGAGCTGCTGTCGTCGTCGGTCGACGTGTCGACGACGCCGGGGCTGGAGGTGTATCTCGTGCGCTACGACGCGCGCCCAGGGCGCTTCGGCCCGCCAGCAGCCCCGGACGCCGGGCGCGACCGGCGGCGCTCCGGCCATCACGCCGAGCCCAACGGGCAGACGGCAGCGACCGTGGCGGGCCCGGTGAAGATCGACAACGAGTTGTACGTGCGTGATTACGCCAAGTGCATCCTCTGTTACAAGTGCGTCGACGCGTGCGGCGAGCAGTACCAGAACACGTTCGCAATCACCGTGGCCGGGCGTGGCTTCGACGCGCGCATCTCCACCGAATATGCGAACCCGCTACCCGACTCGGCGTGCGTGTATTGCGGCAACTGCATCGCGGTGTGCCCGACGGGCGCTCTGATGTTCCGTTCCGAGCACGATCTCCGCGAGGCGGCGACGTGGGATGAGTCGCGCCAGACCGAGACCGACACGATCTGCCCGTATTGCGGGGTTGGATGCAACCTCACCCTGCACGTCCAGGACAACCAGATCGTCAAGGTGACCTCCCCGAACGACCACGACATCACGCGCGGCAATCTGTGCATCAAGGGCCGGTTCGGCTTCCAGCATGTGAACCCGAAGCCCGACCCGCCCGATCGCGCGTGAGCGACAGTCGAGCCGACCCGCTCACGGCGGGGATGATCGCGACCGTCCTCCGCGACGGGGAGCGCGACGAGGTCGCTGTCGAGGAGCCGCTCGAGATCCGGGTCGACGGCGTTCCGCTGACCGTCACGATGCGGACGCCCGGACACGATGAGGAGCTCGCGCTCGGCTTCCTGTATGGCGAGGCTCTGATCCGCGAGCCTCGCCGTGCCGGCCTCACCGACGATTTCGCCGCGAACACGATCGAGGTTCAGGGGCCGCTCGCGCGCGACCCCGGTGAACGGCGTTTCTACACGACCTCGTCGTGCGGCGTGTGCGGCAAGGGAGCGCTCGAAGAGGTGGCGGTTCATGCCGCACTGGCGGAGCCCGGTCCGCAGGTCGACCGGTCGTTGCTGGCCGGGCTTCCAGATCACCTGCGACAGCCCACGTTCGAGCGGACCGGGGGCCTGCACGCCACCGGCCTGTTCAGCGCGGGCGGCGAGCTGCTCATCGTCCGCGAGGACGTCGGTCGTCACAACGCGATGGACAAGGTGATCGGCCGGGCGCTGCTGGACGGCCTCGTGCCGCTGCGGGATTGCGTGCTGTGCGTGAGCGGCCGCCTGTCGTTCGAGCTCGTCCAGAAAGCGGCGGTCGCGGGCGCGCCGATCCTCGTAGGCGTCGGCGCGCCGAGCTCGCTCGCGATCGGGCTCGCCGCCGACCGCGCGATGACGCTCGGCGGATTCGCCCGGCGCGGAAGCATCAACATCTACACGGGCGCCGCCCGCGTACGCGGCTGATCACCTAGGACCCCGAGACGGTAGTCCCTGCCGCCTCGAGATACGCGCCGGCGGCATCCCGGATCCTTCGCTGCTCTCGGGGCGCTTGCTCGCAACTGTCGTTTGAGGCGCGAACCGTTGCAGGGGTCCGCACGTACTACCTGCCAAAGGCGAATCGGACGCAAGTCGAGCTCGACGGCGCCCGTTCGTCATGTAGGGAGCAAGGGAACACCAGCGAAGGGGAACGCAGCATGGTCTACCCACACGTCCAGTACCGGGGCGCGGCCTACCCCGACGGGCCGGAATCCGATTCACCCCTGCTAGTGGAGAGGGATTCCCTGAGCGACGTGCATCGCCGCCCAGCACCGTCTGGCGCCGTGACACCGCTCGAGCCGCGAGAGCTCGGCGTGGAGTCGGGCGAGGACGCCTGACGTGAGCTGGCTGGCGAGGTTGTGCAGCTCGAACGGATCGGCGCGCAGGTCGTAGAACTCCCGTTCCCCGTCCGCGTACTCCACGTAGAGGAACCGGTGGGTGCGCATCGCCTCGTACGTCGTCGGGCTGCCGCTGGGAGATTGCTGGTAGTCCGGGTCGCGTACCGACATGGCGCCGCCGTGATGTTCGACGAGGATCGCGTCTCGCCAGTCGGCGGCGTGGTGACCGTGGAACAGGCCGAGGAGGCTGTGACCGTCGGACCGCAGGCGGGTGCGAGCGATCGCGGCGAACGTCGCTGCCAGGTCGATGTTCTCGACCATCGCGTTCGTGGTCTTGCCCGCGGGCACGCCGGGGCCGACCACCACGAGCGGGACGTGGATGTCGGTGTCGTACGCGGTCAGCTTGCCGGGCATCAGCCGGTACTGACCCGTGTGGAGGCCGTTGTCCGAACTGAAGATCAGATACGTGTTGCGGCTGATCCCGTCCGCCGCGAGCGTGCGCTCGATCGTCCCGATCATCCGGTCGACGGCTTGCACCGACTGGGCGCGACGCCGGAATGCGGAATTGATCTTGGCGATCCGTTTTCGGGTCAGCGGCGGGTGGCCGGACAGCCACAAAGGCGGGTCGGTCGGCAGCACGTTGAAATTTGGAGGACGGGGCGCGCGCAATCCCGGGAAGTCGCGGGCGTCGCGAGGAGCGGGGACATACGGGGAGTGGGGGGCGAACGTCGCGAGCTCCAGCAGGAACGGCGTCCCTGCGCGCGCGGCACGGTTGATGAACTCGACGCCGTCGCCGGCGACCACATCGGTCAGATAGTCCGACGGCTGGTGGCCGTAGCGGCGCAGCACGCCGTCCTCGTTGAGCGTGTAGTTGAACTCGGGGTACCCCCATCCGGAGACGTCCCAGCGTGTGAATCCGGGTGGGATGTAGCGGGCGGGCACGTCCGTGACTGCACCGTCGGACGCGTGGCCGTGTCCGGCGGTCTCGAGGTATCCGTTGAGGAATTTGCCCATCAGCGCGGTTGCATAACCCGACCGCCGTAGAGCGACCGGAAACGTGTGGCGCTCGTCACCATGGCGGTAGAAGGCGCGGAACCCGCCGCCAGGACCGAAGTTGCTGAACACCCCCGTGTCGTGCGGGAAATCGCCGGTGAAGATCGACGTGCGCGACGGGCAGCACAGCGAGTCCGACACGAAATAGTCGTTGAACGTGAGCCCGGACCGTTCCATCGCAAGTACGTGCGGCATGAACCGGACCAGGTTCATCGACAGGTCGTCGGTCAGCACGAAGACGATGTTCGGGCGGGTCGCGGCTCCGCCGACCTTGGAAGGGGCCGGCCAGGACTCGGTGCCGGTACCGGAGGTCGGTCCGTTCCCCCCGCCGGATTCCACCAGCGCGACGACCCCGCCGGCGAGGAGCGCGGCGGCGAGCAACCCCACCAGAACTCGTAGTCGCCCCCGGCTCAGCACCGGCGACACGCGAGAGCGGACATCGCGCTCATACAAGCAGACGAGCCGTCAGCGGGTTTGCCGGCGGCGGTGGCGTTGGGCGGTGTGGTTAGGTCGTCGCGCCGGCGATGGGAGCGCCGATCGCGATGTCGGCGGGTCTTTCGGGTGGTGTGGTTGCGAGGTGCGCGGTTTGCTGGCCGCGGTGGCGGGGGCGCCATACCCGCAGGTATTGCGCGCCGAGGTAGGAGCCGATCACGAGCGCGAGGGCGAGGGATTGGCCGGCGAACGTTTCCCAGTTGGGGAAGATCGAGAACCATGTGCCCATCCATCCCGGCACGGTCAGCC
>DATJYY010000105.1:0-20136 GCA_035499395.1 Solirubrobacteraceae bacterium | reverse complement strand
CTCTATCCCCAGGTGCTCGAGATCGCCTACCGCCATCAGGACGATGGGGTGCTGGTCTACATCGTCACCGCCGCCTCGCAGGAGCTCGCCTCGATGCTCGCCGGCGTGCTTGCGTTCGACGGTGCGATCGGCTCGCAGTTCTCCGAGGTCGTCGACGGCGTGTACACCGGCCGCCCCGCGGGCCTGTTCGTCTACGGCCGCGAGAAGGCGCGCGCGATCGAGCAGCTCGCGGCGCGCGAGGGGCTCGATCTCGAAAGCTCCTACGCCTATTCCGACTCCGCCTCGGACCTGCCGATGCTGCGCCTCGTCGGCCATCCCGTCGCGGTCAACCCGGACAAGGCGCTGACCAAGGCCGCGCGCGAGGAGCGGTGGGAGGTGCTCCGCTTCGACCGCCTCGGGCGCCGCTTGAAGGCCGCGGTCGGGCTCGTGGGCGCCGCGGTCGCCGGCGGTGCCGGGTCGGCGGCGCTAGCGGCCCGCGCCCGCCACCGGCGGGGGCTTGTAGCCAAACTGAGGTAAGTCCACCTAGACTTGGGGCATGACGACCGGCGAGCGACTTTCCGAACTGGATCGCTGGGAGCGCGACACGTTCAGCCGGGCAGCGGAGCGCGACGCGCCGTTCTCGACGATCTCCGGCGAGCCGATCAAGCCGCTGTATACCGAGGCGGATCTGCCCGCCGACCCGGACGCCGCGATCGGGTTTCCGGGCGAGTTTCCCTACACCCGCGGCGTATACGGCTCGATGTACCGCGGCCGTCTGTGGACGATGCGCCAGTTCGCCGGGTTCGGCACGGCGACCGAGACCAACGCCCGGTTCCGGTATCTGCTCGACCACGGGCAGACGGGGCTGTCGACGGCGTTCGACATGCCGTCGCTGATGGGGCTCGATTCCGATCATCCGCGGTCGGAGGGGGAGGTCGGGCGCGAGGGAGTCGCGGTTGACTCGCTCGACGACATGGAGACGCTGTTCGATGGGATTCCGCTCGACCAGGTGACCGTCTCGATGACGATCAACGCGCCGGCGGCGATCATGCTGGCGTTCTACGTGGTCGCGGCGGAGCGGCGGGGGATCGGTCCGGAGGCGCTCGGGGGGACGATCCAGACCGACATCCTCAAGGAGTACATCGCGCAGAAAGAGTGGTGCTTCCCGGTCGATCCGGCGATGCGGCTGGTCGGGGACATGATCGAGTGGTGCTCGAAGCACATGCCTCGCTGGCACCCGATCAGCATCAGCGGTTACCACATCCGCGAGGCCGGCTCGACGGCGGCCCAGGAGCTTGCGTTCACGCTCAAGGACGGTCTGACATATGTCGAGCAGGCGGTGGCGAGGGGGCTCGATGTGGACGACTTCGCGCCACGGTTGTCGTTCTTCTTCAACGCGCACATCGACTTCTTCGAGGAGATCGCGAAGTACCGCGCGGCCCGGCGGATCTGGGCGCGAGAGCTCCGGGACACGTTCGGCGCCCGCAAGCCCGAGTCTTGGCGGATGCGGTTCCACACGCAGACCGCCGGCGTGTCGCTGACCGCGCAGCAGCCGCTCAACAACATCGTCCGCACCGCGATCGAAGCGCTCGCCGGCGTGCTCGGTGGCACGCAGTCGCTGCACACTAATTCGTTCGACGAGGCGCTCGCGCTGCCGACCGAGCAGGCCGTGCGCGTGGCGCTGCGGACGCAGCAGATCATCGCCGAGGAGACCGGGGTGGCGAACTCGATCGATCCGCTCGGCGGCTCCTATCTGGTCGAGGCGCTCACCGACCGGATGGAGGAGCAGGCGTACGAGTACTTCGAGAAGATCGATCAGCTCGGGGGGATGGTCGAGGCGGTCAAGCGCGGTTTCCCGCAGCGTGAGATCGCGGATGCGGCGTTCCGCTATCAGCAGGAGGTCGAGGCCGGTGAGCGCCGCGTGGTCGGCGTGAACGCGTACACCGAGGGCGACGACCTCGCCACCCCGATCCTTCGCATCGACCCAGAGCTCGAGGTCGAGCAGATCCGCCGTGTCGAGGCCGTCAGGGGGCGGCGCGACGCCGATGCCGTCGCGCGCGTGCTCGAGCAACTCGTCGAGGCCGCGCACGATGACGGGGAGAACCTGATGCCACTGCTGCTCGAGGCGGCACGCGTCGAGGCGACAGAGGGCGAGATCGTCAAGGCGCTCCAGACCGTGTTTGGCAGCTACAGCGAAGCGCCGGTCTTTTAGGGGACGTCTTACACTCCACGTCCCCTTCATGGCCACCTCCACTGAGAAGAAGATCCGGGTCGTCGTCGCCAAGCCTGGCCTCGACGGGCACGATCGCGGTGCGAAGATCATCGCCCGTGCGCTCCGCGACGCGGGGATGGAGGTGATCTACACGGGCCTCCACCAGACGCCCGAGCAGATCGTCGAGACCGTGATTCAGGAGGACGCCGACGCGGTCGGTCTGTCGATCCTTTCGGGGGCGCACATGACGCTGGTGCCGCGGGTGCTCCAGCTGCTCAAGGAGCAGGGCGCGGACGACGTGATCGTCACGCTCGGCGGAACGATTCCGTCGGACGACGTCAAAGAGCTGAAGGATCTCGGCGTCGCTGAGGTGTTCACGCCCGGTGCCTCGACTCAGCAGGCCGTCGACTTCATCCGCGGCGCTGTACGCGCCTGACCCTACCGCTGCTTCCGGGCTGATTGACTCGTCAGTCAACCGGGTAATATGCGACCCCTCTGAACTTTTAGGAGGCTCCACTTGAAAATTTGCGTCCTCGTCAAAGAGGTGCCGGACGCCGCCGTCGAGAAGCGCATCAACCCCTCGACGGGCCGGCTGGACCGCTCAGGGGAGAAGAACCTCAACCCCTACGACACTCACGCCATCGAAGCGGCGATGCAGATCCGGGAGGGGGGCACGGTCGAGGTCGATGAGATCGTGGCCGTGACGATGGGGCCGGAGTCGGCGATGCGCGCGCTCCACAAGGCGGTGTCGCTCGGCGCGGACCGATCGCTGCACCTCAGCGATGACACGCTCGAGGGCTCGGATGTCGCGGCGACCGGCTACTCGCTGTCCAAGGTGCTCGAGAAGGAGCAGCCCGACCTGGTTCTGCTGGGCCAGCAGTCAGACGACGGCGAGTGCTACACGATCGGTGCCGTCGTCGCCGACCACCTGAAGATGCCGTCGCTCACCCAGGTCATCAAGATGGACGTCACCGATAGCGGCCTGCGGTGTGAGCGCCAGGCCGAATACGGCTACGACACCGTCGAGATCCGGTTGCCTGCGGTGATCTCCGTCGGCGACGCGATCAACGAGCCTCGCTACCCGTCGCTCAAGGCGATTATGGGCGCGCGCAAGAAGCCGCTCGAGAAGGTCGCGACCGGCGATGTCGGGATCGACGCGTCGATGGTCGGGGTCGAAGGGTCCCGCGTCGAGTGTGGCGACTTCCACGCGCCCGAGGCCAAGCCGGCAGGCCAGATCATCGAGGACGAGGACACGAACGAGACCGTCGAGAAGATCGTTGCGTGGCTCGAGGAAAGGAAGCTGATCTAGACATGGCTGATGTCCTGACCTACGTCCTCCACTACGAGGGCGCGTTCAACAAGAATTCGCTCGGGGCGGTGTCCGAGGGCACGGCGCGCGCCAAGGAGATCGGCGGGGAGTGCCACGCGGTGGTCGTCGGCGGCGATGACCTGACCGACGAGCTGTGCCAGTCGCTCGGCGCCTACGGCGCCACCAAGGTATTCCGCGCGAAGGGCGAAGAGGGCCTCGCCCAGCCGGTGGTCGACGTGATGGCCAAGGTGATCGACGACCACGGCCACTCGTACGCGCTGTTCGGCGGCGGGCTGCTCGGATTCGAGATCGGCGCCGGCCTGGCCGCGCGCAAGCACGCCGGTGTGACGATGGAGGTCATCTCGGTCCGAGCCGACGACGGCAAACTCGTCGCCGAGCGCCCGATCCTCCAGGACTCGCAGATCTCGGTGTCCAAGTACAGAGGCGACCTCGGGATCATCATCGGCCGGATCAACGCGTTCGAGGCCGTGTCCTCGAACGGTGCCTCGGCCGAAGTGGTCGACGTCGACATTGACTACTCGCCGTGGTCGACGCAGGCGAAGATGGTCCAGCGCGGCGAGCAGCGCGGCGCGGACGTAGACATCGAGGGCGCCGACATCCTGGTCGCCGGCGGCCGCGGCCTCGGCAAGGCCGAGGGGTTCAAGCTCGCCGAGGATCTCGCCGCCGCGTTCGGCGGCAACAGCGCGGTCGCGGCAACCCGTGCGGTGGTCGACGCCGGCTGGTATCCGTACGCCGCCCAGATCGGTCAGACGGGTAAGACGGTCGCCCCCAAGCTGTACCTCGCGGCGGGCATCTCCGGCGCGATTCAACACAAGGTCGGGATGCAGTCCTCGGAGAACATCGTCGCGATCAACAAGGACGCGAACGCCCCGATCTTCGAGTTCTCCGACCTCGGGATCGTCGGCGACCTCAACAAGATCCTGCCCAAGCTGACCGAGGCGATCAAGGCGAAGAAGGGCTGATCGCGTGGCGTCGCAGAACGGTGCCGTAGCCCCAAGCCAATTCCCGCCCCCGGTCGACTCCGTCGGCGAGTTCGTCAAGCGCGAGCTCGATCCCGAGGACGAGCGGATCGACGTCGGCGTCGTGATCGTCGGCGGCGGCCCCGCGGGCCTCGCGTGCGCCAACCGGCTGCTCCAGCTGCTCGCGGACGAACCAGAGCTGATGGAGAAGCTCGGCGAGGTGCCGGTCGCGGTGGTCGAGAAGGGGAAGGCGTGCGGAGCGCACAACCTGTCGGGCGCGATGATGCGCCCGTCCGGACTGAAGGCGCTGTTCCCCGACGTCCCCGAGTCCGAGTGGCCCTCGCACGGGACCGTGGCCAAGGACAGCGTCTACTGGATGCTCGGCCCCGACCGGAAGCTGCCGCTCAAGCCGACGCCACCGCCGTTCCGAAACCACGGCAATCACATGGTCAGCGTGGCCGAGCTGTCGCGCTGGCTGGCGAACCGCGCTGAGGAAGCGGGCGCGTACATCCTCACCGAGACGAGCGCGCAGCAGCTGCTCGTCACCGACGGAGTCGTCCGCGGGATCCGCTCGGGCGACAAGGGCCGGGGCAAGGAGGGCGAGGAGCTCTCGAACTTCGAGCCCGGGTCGGACGTGACCGCCCGTGCCACCGTGCTTGCCGAAGGCACGTGGGGCCACCTGACCGGACCCGCGATCAAGGAGTTCGGGCTGGCCGAGAACCGCGAGCCGCAGGTGTGGGCGCTCGGAGTCAAGGAGGTGTGGGAGGTCGCGAAGCCACTCGACCGCGTCATCCACACGCTCGGCTGGCCGCTCCGCTACGGCGCCAAGTGGCACGAGTTCGGCGGGTCGTGGATCTACCCGCAAGGGGACAATCGCGTGTCGATCGGGTTCGTGGTCGGGCTCGACTACACCGACGCCACCGTCTCGCCCCACGACATCCTCCAGCAGTTCAAGACCTCGAAGCTGGTGCGCGGCATCCTCGAGGGCGGCAAGCGCGTCGCCTGGGGTGCCAAGGCGATTCCCGAGGGCGGCTACTGGGCGATGCCTAAGCCCTCGGCGCCGGGGATGGTGATCTGTGGCGACAGCGCCGGGATGGTCAACGTCCCGATCCTCAAGGGGATCCACTACGCGATCCACTCCGGGATCATGGCCGCGGAGACGATCTTCGAGCAGCTGAAGGCCGGCGGCACGGACCTGTCTGGCTACGACCAGCGGGTCGAGGACTCGCTGATCGGCAAGGAGCTCTACCAGTCGCGGAACATGAAGCAGCCGTTCGCCAAGGGGTTCTTCGTCGGCGGCGCGATCACCAACGCGATGGTGATCAGCAAGGGCCGCTTCCCGGGCGGCCGGTGGTCCAACCACCGCGACGCCGAGGCCGGGATGTCGATCGAATCGAAGAAGGACGCCTACCCGAAGCCCGACGGGAAGTACACGTTCGACAAGCTGTCCTCGGTGTACGTGTCGGGCAACGCGACGCGTGACGACGCACCCAACCACATCCGGGTCCGCAAGCAGGTGCCGCGCGCGGTCGCCGAGACGTGGCAGTGGATGTGCCCGGCCGGCGTGTACGAGATCCCCGACGACGCCCCCGAGTCCGGAACCGTCGACGTGGTGGTCAATTACACCAACTGCGTGCAGTGCGGCGCGATCACCGCGAAGGGCGGCCGGCTGACGCCGCCCGAGGGTGGCGACGGCCCGCTCTACACCGTCACGTAACACCGGCGAGTCTCACGGGCCGCGACTTTCGGCCCCTCGATTTGTTCGTATTTGCGCATGTCCAGCAAGCGCCTAGTTGGGGTCGGCGCGGTCGCCGCGTGCGCGGTGGCGATCGGGTCCGCAACGGCATCGGCTCAGTCTTCGCCCACGCCCCGGAACGATCAGCTGCGCTCGTTCGTGTGCCAGAAGGCGCTCGACCCGCCGGCCCGCGCGGTGTCGGTGCAGGCCGTGATGCGGCCGGTCGCCGGGACGTCGAAGATGCAGATGAAGTTCCAGCTGATGCGCCAGAACAAGCCACACGCGCGCTTCGTGGCCGTCAAGGGACGGGGGCTGGGCAGCTGGATATCGCCCAGCGATCCGACTCTCGGCCAACGGTCCGGCGACGTATGGATCCTCAATCATCCGGTCGTCAATCTGGCGGCCCCCGCCACGTACAAGTTCAAGGTCACGTTCGAGTGGATCGGGGCTCAGGGTCAGACGCTCGACACCGAAACGCAGGCGAGTCCCACGTGCTATCAGCCCGAGTTGCGGGCGGACCTCCTCGTGCGCTCGCTGACGGTCACGCCGATCACCTCGGGCGCAGCGGCAGGCCAATGGGCCTACACCGCCCAGATCGCCAACCGAGGACTGAGCGGAGCGGGACCGGTCGAGGTCGTGTTCACCTCCGGCAACGGCGCTCCGGTACCCGCGACGGTCGCGTGGGTCGGGGCGAGGTCGTCGGCGCGCCAGCGGTTCGCGGCGGCGCCTTGCACGGCCGGGACCCCGCTGACCGTGACCGTCGACCCGACGCATAGCATCGACGAGTACGACTTCGCGAACAACGCGCTGACGATGGAGTGCCCGGCCACGCCGTCGAGCTAACGCATCGCCCGCGGCCGACCGATACATAGGCGAGTGCGGACCTCAGGCGGCCGCTAAACTCGAACGTGAAATGAAGACCGGAGTTCACCCCGAATATCAAGATGCGCATGTGCGCTGCACGTGCGGCAACGAGTTCATGACCCGTTCGACGAAGCCGGAGATCCACGTCGAGATCTGCTCCGCCTGCCATCCGTTCTACACGGGCCGGCAGAAGCTGGTCGACACCGGCGGACGGGTCGAGCGCTTCCAGCGGCGGGTCGCCAAGGGCCGGCGCGCCGCACGCGCGACCGCGCCTGCGGGCTCGTAGCCGGCGGCGGCGTCTCATGAGCGCGGCCGCCGTCCAGGAGGGGCGCCTGACGGCGTCGCGCGACGCCCCGTTGGGGGGTCAGGCCGTGCTCGAAGGCGTGATGATGCGTGGCGTCAACACGTGGGCGGTGGCCGTCCGCAAGCCGCCCGAGGAACAGCGCGAGCTCGGCGACATCGCCATCCAGACGTTCCCGATCGAGTCATGGAACCGGCGCAAGCGGGTCTACCGCTGGCCGGTGATCCGCGGCGTGGTCGCACTCGTCGAGTCGCTCGCGATCGGAATTCGTGCACTCGGGATCTCGGCCAACGCGCAGCTCCCGGGGGAGGAGCAGGAGATCTCGGGAGGCGCCTGGATCGGTACCGTGGCCGTCGCCGCCATCTTTGCGATCGGGCTTTTCTTCGTCGTGCCGGTCGGGGTCACCAGCCTCGTCAAGCACCAGCTCGGATCCTCGGTGGCGTTCTGGGCCGTCGAGGGGGTGCTGCGCACCGCGATCTTCCTCGGCTACCTGCTGCTGCTCTCGCGCGTGAAGGACTTGAGGCGCGTGTTCGAGTACCACGGCGCCGAGCACAAGGTGATCTCCTGTTACGAGGCCTCGGACGAGCTGACTCCCGAGCGCGCCAAGCTCTACTCGCGATTCCACCCCCGTTGCGGCACCAGCTTCCTGCTGATCGTGATGATCATGGCGATCTTCGTGTTCGCTCCGATCGGGTTGCCGGCGTGGTGGATCCTCGTGATCACCCGGATCGTCGGCGTGCCGCTGATCGCCGGCCTGTCGTTCGAGGTGATCAAGTGGGCGGGCCGCAACCGGCGGCGCGGCTGGGTGCGCGCGATCATGTATCCGGGCATGCAGCTCCAGCGCCTGACCACGGCCGAGCCCGACCTCGCCCAACTGGCGGTCTCGATCGCCTCGCTGAAGGCCGTGCTGGCAAAGCAGGAAGGCGTGGACGTCTCGCCCGAGGATCTTGTAGGTCTCGAAGTCGTCGCGTAGCGTCCCGGCCGCATGCCCGCGGACCGTTCAGTCAGGGTTGTGATCGTGGGCGCGGGCATCGGCGGCATCGCGGCGGCGATCGAGCTGCGCCGGCACGGCTTCGACGACGTGACGGTGCTCGAGCGGGGCTCGCGGCTGGGCGGCACGTGGCACTACAACGACTACCCGGGGTGCGCGTGCGACGTCCCGAGCCACCTGTACTCGTTCTCATTCGCGCAGCGGCGTGACTGGTCGCGGCTGTGCTCGCCCCAGGTGGAGATCCTCGAGTATCTGACCGCGGTGGCACGTGATCAGGGGGTGGACTCGCTGGTCGAGTACGGAGCCGATGTCTCCTCGTGCGAGTGGGACGGCAGCTGGACGGTGTCGTGCTCGGACGGGCGCGTCTGGAAGGCGGACGCGCTGCTGATCGCCACCGGCCAGCTGCACCAACCGGCGATCCCGGCGATCCCGGGTCGTTTCGACGGGCGCAGCTTTCACTCCTCGCGGTGGGACCACTCCTTGGACCTGCGCGGCAAGCGAGTGGCGGTGATCGGAACCGGCGCCAGCGCCGTCCAGTTCGTCCCCCGGGTCGCCGGCCAGGTGGAGCGGCTGTACGTGTTCCAGCGGACGGGCAACTGGTTCTGGCCCCGGGCAATCGGCCGTACCCGGCATGGCTGCGGACGCTCATGCGGCGTGTACCGGCGGTGCAGGCGGGGATTCTGTTTAGCTCGCACTACCTGCCTGCCCTTCAGCGGCCGAATGTCGAACTGGTGCCCGAGCCGATCGCACGGTTCGAGCCGGCGGGCGTGGTCACCGCGGATGGCGTTCTGCGCGATGTCGATTGCGTGATCTACGGCACGGGGTTCAAGACGACGTCGTTCATGCTCCCGATGCGGGTCGTCGGGGCTGGCGGCCGCACGTTGTCGGACGCGTGGGTCGATGGCGCGCACGCCCACTTCGGCATGTGCGTGCCCGGATTCCCCTCGCTGTTCCTGGTTTACGGGCCGAACACCAACACCTCCGGGGGGTCGATCATCGCCTACGAGGAAGCGCAGGTCTCCTATGTCCGGCAGGCGCTGGCGTTGGTGCGCGCCCGCGGCGCCACGGCGATCGAGGTGCGGCCCGAGGTGGAGGCCGCCAGCGATCGCGAGGTCCAGTCCCGGTTCGTCGGCACCGCCTGGACCGAGTGCGACTCGTGGTATCGCGACGACAACGGTCGAATCGTGACCAACTGGCCGGGCTACATGGACGAGTACGTCCGTCGCGTCCGTGTGCTGGACCCCAGCGAGTACGAGTTCGCGGGCCTACACTCGGTTGGACATGATCGATGAACTCGTCTCACAGATCGAGGCTCGGTTCGCCGAGCTCCAGGAGGAGCTGTCCGACCCGGAGGTGATCGGCGACCGCGCCCGGTTCACGGCCGCGAGCCGCGCCTACCGCGAGCTCGAGCCGGCCGCTCGCCTCGCCGCCGAATACCGCCGGGCCGCGGACGACGCCGAGGGCGCCCGAGAGCTGCTCGCCGAGGACGGCGACGACCCCGAGCTGCGCGCGCTGCTCGAGTCCTCGCGGGCGCGCCTGGACGAGCTCGAGGACGAGATCCGGCTGGTCATGGTTGAGCGTGACCCGAACGACGACAAGAACGTGATCGTCGAGATCCGCCCTGGCGCGGGCGGCGACGAGGCCGGGCTCTGGGCCGGGGACCTGTACCGGATGCTCACCCGCTACGCCGAGCGGCTCGGGTTCCAAACCGAGCCACTCTCGATCGGCGATGGCACGTACACGTTCGCGATCAAGGGGGACGGCGCGTACTCGGTGTTCAAGTTCGAGGGCGGCACGCATCGTGTGCAGCGAGTCCCTGAGACCGAGTCCCAGGGGCGCATCCACACTTCGACGGCGACCGTCGCGGTGCTCCCCGAAGCCGAGGAAGTCGAGGTCGATATCGACCCTGGGGACCTGCAAATCGACGTGTACCGCAGCTCCGGACCGGGTGGCCAGTCGGTCAACACGACCGACTCGGCGGTGCGCATCACCCACAAGCCGTCGGGGATCGTCGTCTCGATGCAGGACGAGAAGTCCCAGCTTCAGAACCGCGAGCGCGCGATGCGCGTGCTCCGGGCGCGGCTGTACGAACGCGCGCTGGCCGAGCAGCAGGCCGAGGTCGCCGCGTCGCGCGCGGCGCAGGTCGGGACCGGCGAGCGGGCGGAGAAGATCCGTACCTACAACTACGGCGAGCGCAGGGTCAAGGACCATCGGATCAACCTGCTCGTCCACAACCTCGACGCGATCCTGATGGGCGAGCTCGACGAACTGACGGCCGCGCTCCAGGACGACGAGAAGCGCCGGCGGCTCGAGGAGAAGGCCGTTGCCTGAGGCCGTGGTCGGCACCGGTAAATCGGTCTCGCGGGCGCTGTCGGACGCGACCGCGGCGCTGGCCGCGGCAGGCTGCGACACGCCGCGCCTCGACGCCGAAGTGCTGCTGTCGTTCGTGCTCGGGGTCGGGCGCGAGCGGCTCGTGATCGATGCCGGCAGCGAGCTCGACGGTCAGACGCTCGCGGGGTTCGCGGCGGTGGTGGCGCGGCGCGAGGCGCGGGAGCCCGTCGCGTACATCCTCGGGCGCAAGCCCTTTCGCCGGATCTCGGTGGTGGTCGACCGGCGGGTGCTGATCCCGCGGCCCGAGACCGAGCTGCTCGTCGAGGTCGCTTTGTCGCTGGGTCGCGGCGCTCGGGTCGCGGATGTCGGGACCGGCAGCGGCGCGGTGGCGCTCGCCCTGAAGGAGGAGCGGCCCGACCTGTCTGTCGTCGGCGTCGACGTGAGCGCCGACGCGCTCGAGGTGGCTCGCGCGAACGCTGCCGAGCTCGGCCTCGACGTGGAGTTCATACGCGCGGACCTGCTCGAAGGGGTCACCCGGCGGTTCGACGCGGTGGTGTCAAATCTCCCGTACGTGGCCGAGGGATCCGCGCTCCCGCCCGAGATCGAGCTCTACGAGCCGCCGCTGGCGCTGTTCGGCGGACCCGACGGGATGGACATGGTCCGGCGCCTGCTGCCGATGGTGGCGGATGTTCCGCTGATCGCGCTCGAGGTCGGCTTGGGCGAGGCCGTCGCCTCCCTCGTTGCCGATGCCGGCTTTTCGTCGGTCGAAATCCTGCGAGATCTCGCCGGCCACGAACGGGTGGTCGTCGGCCGCCGGTGAGCGACGCCGAGGCGTTCGAGCGCTGCCTCGCCGTCGGGGGCGTCGTTCTGTTCCCCGCGGACACCGTGTACGGGCTGGGGTGCGACCCGCACGATCGGTTCGCGGTCGAGCGCCTCTATCTGCTCAAGCGGCGAACGCTGGATAAACCCTCGGCGGTCATGTTCTTTTCCTTGGACCGGGCGTTCGAGGCGGTGCCCGAGATCGGGGAGCGGACGCGGGGCGCGATGGCCCGGTTGATGCCCGGCGGCGTGACCGTGCTCCTGCCGAACCCATCGGGGCGATTTGCATTGGCGTGCGGAGGTGATCTAGGGACGCTGGGTATCCGGGTGCCTCTCGTCCCCGCGCTGGCCGGCGTTCGCCGGCCCGTGCTCCAGTCGAGCGCGAATCGCGCGGGCGGCGCTGATCCGAGGACGCTCGACGAGGTCCCGACACTGCTGCGCGCGGCGGTCGACCTGGTGATCGACGGGGGCGAGCTGCCCGGAACCCCCTCGACCGTGGTCGACCTGCGTCGCTACGAGGTCGACGGTGAGTGGCGGGTGATCCGGGAGGGCGCCGTCGCGGAGCGCGAGCTGACCGAAGCGCTCCACTGGCAGTACCACTTCGACGCGGCCAGTTATGCGGCCGAGATCCGGGCGGACCTGCCCGCGTACGACTCGCTTCAGGATGAGGTGGCCGGCGCGAGCGGATCCGGAGCACGGCGGATCCTCGAGCTCGGGACCGGCACGGGGGAGACGGCCCGGCGGCTCCTGGCGCGCCACCCAGGGGCGTTGCTGGTAGGCATCGACGAGAACGAGCAGATGCTCGCGGTGGCGGGCGAGTCGTTGCCCGCTTCGCGGGTCTCGTTGCTCGAGGCCCGGATCGAGGATCCGCTCCCTCCCGGTCCGTTTGACCTGGTCGCCACCGCGCTGTGCGTGCACCATCTCGACGGCATGGCGAAGGCCGAGCTGTTCGGGCGGGTGCACGATGCGCTCGCGCCGGACGGGTTGTTCGTGATGGGCGACGTGGTCGTGCCGGTCGACCCCGCGGCTGCGACGACGCCACTGACGCCCGGGTACGACCGGCCGAGCCCGCTGGCCGACCAGCTGCGGTGGTTGACCGAGGCGGGACTCGAGCCGCGGGTGGCGTGGGAGCAGGGCGATTTGGCAGTGGTTGCGGCGCGGCGAATCTGACAACAACACTGACCGTTTCCGTTGCTAGGCTCGTAACTTCGTGAGCGCCGCCGATCTGCCTGCCGATTTCTTCAACCGGCCACTGGCCGAGGTCGATCCGGAGATCGCCGAGGTGCTCGCATTGGAGCTGGAGCGCCAGCAGCGGACGCTCGAAATGATCGCGTCCGAGAACTTCGTCCCGATGGCGGTTTTGGAGTGCCAGGGGTCGGTGTTGACGAATAAGTACGCGGAGGGATATCCCGGCAAGCGGTATTACGGCGGGTGCGAGTACGTCGACATCGCCGAGTCGTTGGCGATTCGCCGGGCCGTGGAGTTGTTCGGGGCCGAGCATGCGAACGTCCAGCCGCATTCGGGCGCGCAGGCGAACATCGCCGTCTACCACGCGCTGCTGAACCCCGGTGACACCGTGATGGGGTTGGAGCTGGCGCACGGCGGCCATCTCACGCACGGCATGCGGATCAACGTGTCGGGCCGCCTGTATGACATCGCGCCATATCACGTGGATCGTGAGTCGGGCCGGATCGACATGGACGAGGTCGAGCGGATCGCCTTGGAACGTCGGCCCAAGTTGATCCTCGCGGGGTGGTCGGCGTACCCGCGCTTCTTGGATTTCGAGCGGTTCCGCGCGATCGCGGATGAGGTGGGTGCGCACCTGGTCGTGGACATGGCGCACTTCGCGGGCCTGGTCGCCGCGGGGCTGCACCCGAGCCCGATCCCATACGCCGATGTCGTCACCACCACGATCCACAAGACGATCGGCGGCGGCCGCGGCGGGATGATCCTGTGCACCGAGGAGCTCGCCAAGCGGATCGACTCCGCGGTATTCCCGGGGCAGCAGGGAGGGCCTTTGGAGCACGTGATCGCGGGCAAGGCGGTGGCGCTGCGGATCGCCCAGTCCGAGGCGTTCCGGGAGCGCCAGGAGCGGACCGTCGCCGGTGCCCGCGCGGTCGCGGCGGAATTGTTGGGTGCCGGCGGTGGTGTGAGCGTGCTGACCGGCGGGACCGACGTGCACCTGGTCTTGTGCGATCTCCGCGAGTCGGAGCTCGACGGCAAGCAGGCCGAGGATCGGCTGGCGTCGGTCGGGATTACCGTCAACCGCAACGCGGTCCCGTTCGACCCCCGTCCGCCGGCCGTCTCGAGCGGACTGCGGATCGGGACGCCGGCGCTCGCCACCCGCGGGCTTCAGCTCGACGACTTCATCGAGGTCGGGACGATCATCGCCGAGGCGCTGGTGTCCGACGATTTCGAGCAGCGCCAGTCCGAACTGGTGGAGCGGACGGCGGCGATCGCCGATCGCTATCCGCTGTACGCGCGCGTCGGCGCAGCCGCGATCGTCTGAGCTACTCGAACGCGGCGACGGTCGCGAGGATCACGAATGTCGCCACGAGCGCGACTCCCTCGAATACCGTCGCCTCGCCGTCGCCCGTGATCTGCCAGACGATGATCGCGGTTCCGATCAGCGCGCCTATGTAGACCGGGGCAAGACCGAACGTCAGCGTGGTCGCCGTCAGCAACGACACCAGCACCAACAGCGGGTACAGGAAGGCGGCGATCTGCGCAACGGAGTTCTTGACCACGGAGATCGCAAGGTCGGCCTGACCCTTGGCGGCGAGCACGATTCCGGCGACGTTCTCGACCGCGTTGCCGGCGATGGCCACGATCACCAGGCCGGCGAACGCCTGCGAGATGCCGAGCGTGTGAATCGTCGGCTGGAGCGCGTGTACGAACCAGTCCGACACGAACGCCGACGCCGTCCCCGCGATCACGAGCAGCGTGATGCTCGTGGCCAGTCCGAGCCGCGGCGGCCCGGCCTCCTCGCTGACGCCGCTCTGTGAGGTCAGGTACTGGCGCAACCAGGTCGCGTACACGATCAGAATCGACACCGCTCCGATGATCGAGATCGTCCTGGCGTGGTGGCTCGCGCTATCGCCCGAGGAGTGCGTCAGCCCGATCAGGACGATGATGAACGACGCGACCAGAAGCAGTGTCGCGGTGTCGTTCGGCAGCCGCGGGTTGAACCGCATGACGCCGTCGCGCTGGCGCCTGGCGCCGGCGATGATCACGAGCCCGAGGACGAGGAGCGCATTGACGAGGATCGAGCCGAGGATCGCCGTCTCGGCCACGACTTGCTCGCCGGCCTGCAGCGCGAAGATCACCACGAAGAACTCGGGCAGGTTGCCGACCGTCGACTGCATCAGCCCGGTGGCCGCCGGGCCGAGCCTCCGGCCGACCTGCTCGGTCGACACCGCCACGATCCACGCCATTCCCGCAAGGGCGAGCGTGGCGAGGAGGAACGCAATCACCGCCGAGACGCCATGCGCGTACCGGGCGACGCCCGCCAGGACGGTCACCACCACGATCGCAGCGAGGATCGCGCGCTCGGTCCGCGTGAACCCGGTCGGCTGCTCGTTCGTGCTTCTGGTACTGGCCGCCAGCTAACCCACCCGCTCGAACTCTCCGGTCTCGACCTCGCGCTGGACCCGCTGGTCGATCTCCTGTTCACTGGTGTCCGGCTCGGAGGTTCGGAGCTCTTGGGTACGCCGGCTCTTGAACTTGAGGATCTCGAGGAGGTAGATCAGGTAGACGCTGGCCGCCAGCGCCGCCACCACGATTGCTCCCATCACCAGGATCCAGCCGAGGTGGTACGTGCCATGGTGGTTGGAGTACGGCACGAACCTGAGCGCCACCGCGACGCCGGCGAGCATGAGCGTCCAGCCGTACAGGTACGTGACCGTGCGGCGCTGGCTGTAGCCCATCCGCGCCATCCGGTGGTGGAAGTGGTTGGCATCCGCGTCCCAGGGCTTGCGCCTGTACTTCAGCCGCTTGGCGACGACGAAGCCGGTGTCGAGGAACGGCACGGCGAGGACGAACAGAGGCACGATCAGGGCGACGACCGCGCCGGTCTTCACCGACCCGATCACCGCGACCACCCCAAGCAGGTAGCCGAGCAGGTTCGCGCCTGAGTCGCCCATGAACTGGGACGCCGGCGGGAAGTTGTGAAACAGGAAGCCGAGCGCCGCGCCCGCGGTCAGCGCCGCGAGCACGCCGGCACCCGCAATGTGCAGGTCGAAGGCGATGATCGCGAACGCGATCCCGTCGATCGTGCACAGCCCGGCGGCCAGACCGTCGACGCCGTCCGAGAAGTTCACGACGTTCATCAGGCCGACCAACCAGATGACGGTCAGGACGCCACCGGTGTTCGGGAGCTGCAACGTGTGGAGGAACGGGAGTGTGACGTCGGTGACGATCGCCCCGCCCTCGACGGCGATCACCGCGGCGGCGATCTGGCCGAGCAGCTTCCATTGCGGCCTGAGCGGATGGGCGTCGTCGATCGCCCCGACGAGCGTGATCAGGCAGGCGCCACCGAGGATCGCGGCGGTGTGAACGGTGCCGCCGGATCCGGGGGCGGTACCGGCGGTGTGCCGGAGATAGATGGTGCTCGGAAGCCAGAACGCCGAGGCGACCAGCACGCCGGCCAGGATCGCCAGACCTCCGAGCGCGGGAGTGTCGCGCTCGGCCAGACCGCGTTCGCTGGGCTTGACGACCGCGCCGACCCGCCGCGCCAGCCTGCCGGCCAGCGGGGTGAGCAGGGCGGCGATCGTCATCGCCACCAGGAATGCGAACAAGGCGTCCCAGTACCGCATGCCGTTGCGGAAGCATGGCAGGGGAGGAGGACCGGTGTCACATGTTGGCGCTCAGCGCCATTCCGATGCGCACCGTTACGGCGATCGGCTCGTTCGTCAGGTGGCGGTCGGTGACCCGCATGACGCGGATCCCGTTCGCGATCAGGACCTGGTCGCGCTTGCGGTTCTTGTCGAACGCGAGGCGGTGGCCGTGGGCCTGCCAGCCGTCGAATTCGACGACGAGTTTCTGGGCCGGCCAGTACATGTCGGCGACGTAGCCGTTGAGCGGGTAGTTCGTGCGGGGCGTGGGGAGCTGGGCTTGGTCGATCAGTTTGAGGAGTCGTCGTTCGCGCTCGGAGCGGGTGAGGCGGGGGTCTTGGATGAGGGAGCGGATTACCTTCGCGCCCCTGCGGTTCGGCTCGCGAGTAAGGATCGTGTTCAGGGCCCGGTCGGTGACGAGTTCGCGGTAGAGGGCCTCTTGGAAGGCCTGTTCGGTGTCGCGGGCGGACTCGGTGGCGGCTAGGTCGCAGATCGTGCGGGCGATGGACGTGATCTTGAATCCGCGCATGTTGCGGATGTCCTGTCTTGGGAGCCTCGCTACTCGGTGGAGTCTGATCCCGGAGCGCGTGCCCGGGTTCCGCCCCGCCACGGTGACGTCTACGTCGCCGGGGACCTCGGGCAGAAGGTCGAAAAGGCAGGCGGCGGAGCGATGGCTGACCACCGCGTCTGGTTCGCAGGCCAGCACCGCGGCTCGTGCGCGTGCGATCGGGGTCGGTGGCGCCGGACCAAGGAGGTAGACGCCGCGATGTAGCCAGCGCATTCGCCCCGAGCGGGTGCGGTGCGCGATCGCGCCTCGCGTCAATCCGGCGGCGAGCAGCTGGTCGTGGGTGATTACGTTGTCCTGCCGGCCGGCGACCTTCGCGATGACCCTCTCCACAGCGTGCATAACTCGTCAATGGAGCGCCCATCGACTGCTCGTGTCGAGTTGCGCGTGATTATCGTGCGCTACTCGACTGGGTCCCGCGAGGGGCCCTCGAATGTCGTGTTGTGCAGGTGATTCCGGGTCCACGACGCCCAGTATCAGCCCTCGGAGAGCCTCTGACCGCAATCGTGTGCGGATTGGAACGGAGCCGTTCCAGAGTTGTGATAACCCGACCCCCAACGTCGAATCCTGCTATTCTGACGTTTACGTAAGAATCAGATTCGGCCACGAGACGTCCGGAGGAGCATGTCCGCAGTTCAGACCAGTCGCGCCCGCCGCATCGGCGTCCACTCCGGGCATGACTCGTACAAGTGGTGGGCGCTGTCGTGTACCAGCCTCGGGATGTTGCTGGCGACGATCAACTCGGGCACGCTGATCATCGCGCTTCCGGACCTCGAGCGGAGCCTTCACACGAGCCTGCTCGAGCTGGTGTGGGTGATCCTCGTCTACATGATCGCCTCGACCGTGCTCGTTCTGAGCGCGGGCCGACTCTCCGACCAGTTCGGGCGAAAGCAGGCCTACATCGGCGGGTTCGTGCTGTTCGCGTTCGCCTCGCTCGGCGCCGGCTTCGCGGCCAACGGCACGCAGCTGATCCTGTGGCGGATCCTCCAGGGCGTCGGCGGTTCGTTCCTGTTCGCGAACGCCGCCGCGATCGTCACCGACGCGTTCCCGCGCGAGCAGCTTGGGCTGGCCATGGGCACGAACACGATGGTGGCCGCCGTCGGGTTGGTGATCGGGCCGGTGCTCGGTGGCGCCCTGGTGGCGATCTCCTGGCACTGGGTGTTCTGGTTCAACGTGCCGTTCGCGCTCGCCGGGAGCGCGTGGGCGTGGGCGATCCTCCACGAGGTCACCGGGCGCTCGGAGGACAGGAGCTTCGATGCCCTCGGCACGATCACGTTCCTGATCGGGCTGACCGGGCTCGTGTACGGCATCTCCAAGGGCGGCATCTCGGGCTGGAGCAACACCGGCGTGATCGTGAGCCTGCTCGCCGCGGCGATCTTCCTTCCCGGCTTCGTGCTCATCGAGAGCCGGGTCTCCTCGCCGATGCTCGATCTGTCGATCTTCAAGAACCGCCTGTTCTCGGCGGCTTCGCTCGCGGCGTTCACGAACGGCCTGGCGCGGTTCGCGCTGATGTTCGTGTTCGTCTTCTACTTCCAGGGCGTGCAGGGCGACTCGCCGATCGTGGCGGGGATCAAGCTCGCGCCGCTGGCGCTCGGGATGCTGATCGCCTCGCCGCTGGCCGGGATCTGGGCCGACCGGCGTGGCTCGCGGGGGATGGCGGTGGCGGGGATGCTCGTCCAGGCCGCCGGCCTGGCCCTGATGACCACCCTTCAGCGGGACACCGCATACCTGGCCCCCGGCGCCTACATGTTCATCGTCGGCGTGGGCTCGGGCATGTTCAACTCGCCGAACACCGCGGCGATGATGGGCACGGTTCCGCCCCACCGCCGGGGCATCGCGGCCGGCGCCCGGGTGCTCGTGCAGAACACCGGCGCCGTGATCTCGATCGCGTTCGTGCTCGCGGTCGTGACCTCGAGCGTGCCGAAGTCGGTCCTGTTCGCGGTCTTCAGTGGCCTGGCCAACCACATCACGAACGCGCAGCTCGTGCCGTTCATGTCGAACATGCACACCGCGCTGTGGTGCCTGGCCGGGATTTCGCTGCTCGGCGCCGCGATCAGTGCCGCGCGCCCATCGCATTTGAAGGCCGAGCAGGAGCTCGAAGCGCGGGCGTCCGCGAGTCCACAACCTGAGAAGGTGGCTGCATGAGCACGACCGCAACCAAGCCGCTCCGGATCGGAGAGGTCGCCGAGCTCACGGGCGTGACGCCCCGGACGATCCGCTACTACGAGGAGATCGGCCTGCTACCCGGCGCCGAAGATCGGGCCCAGGGCAAGCACCGCGCCTACAGCGAGGCCGATGTCGAGCGCGTGCGCGAGATCATCCGCCTCCGCGACCTGCTCGGCCTCTCGCTCGACCAGCTCGCGGTGCTGCTCGACGCCGAGACCGCCCGGGCCGCGCTCCGACGCGAGCTCGAGCACGAGGCTGATCCGGACAAGATCCGAGAAATCCTCGAGGCGGCGCTCGGGCACATCGGCACCCAGCTCGAGCTCGTTCGCATGCGCCGCCAGGCGCTCGGGCAGCTCGAGGAGGAGCTCGTGGCCAAGCGGCGCCGAATCCACAAGCGGCTGTCCGAGCTCCCCGAGGCGTGACCGCGACCCGTGCCACCGCCGGCGTCGACCGCCGAGCGATGGCGGTCCTGTCGGCGTGTCATCTGTTCACCGATATCGCGCAGGGCTCGATCCCGGCGCTGCTGCCGTTCCTGATCGCACGCGATCACATCACCATCGCTGCCGCGTCCGCGCTCGTACTCGCGGCGACGATCTCATCGTCGGTGATCCAGCCGGCGTTCGGATACGTGTCCGACCGCCTGTCGCTGCCCTGGCTGATGCCGCTCGGGCCGGCGCTCGGCGGCCTCGGGATCGCGTGCGTGGGCTTCGCCCCTAACTACGGGCTCACGTTCGCGGCGGTCCTGCTCTCAGGGCTCGGCGTCGCCGCCTTCCATCCCGAGGGCTCGCGCTTTGCCAACTACGTCTCGGGAGAGCGCAGGGCGAGCGGCATGAGCCTGTTCAGCGTCGGCGGCAACGTCGGGTTCGCGCTCGGCCCCGTCGTGGTGACGCCGCTGGTGATCGCGTTCGGTTTGCGCGGGACGGCGTTCATCCTGATCCCGACGTGGCTGATGGCCGCGGTGATGGTCCACGAGCTGCCGCGGCTGAAGCGGTTCCGCCGCGACCTTGTCGGTGGTCGGGTGCAGAGAACCGACGACCACGAGGCGTGGGGGC
>DATJYY010000104.1:0-2391 GCA_035499395.1 Solirubrobacteraceae bacterium | reverse complement strand
GGGGTCTGGGCGCTGCGGCGCGGCGGAATGCCGGCCGACGAGATCGCGCGCAAGACGGTCGCGTTCTTCTTGCTGACGAGTGCGGTACCCGTCGCGATGCTCTTCATGTTGGGCGTCGGCCTGGCGACCGGCGTCCTCCCTGGCGGCGGCGGGGTCCTGCTCACCGCGCTCCCCGCGGTCATCGCCGCGGGAGCGATCGCGGCGACGCTCGCGTTGCGCCGGCTGGCACGCGGGGCCGAGACGCGGATCAGGCGGCAACGCGAGGGGTCCAGATGGGCCCGCGTCGCGCCGGCGCTGTCAGCCACGTCCGATGGCATCGATGAGGCGCTGCACCAACTCCGGCGGGCTCACCCGCTGCTGCTCGTCGGACTCGTGGGGTTCCTGGTCTTCGACCTGCTCACTTTCTGGGCGAGCTTGCGGGCGGTGGGAGCGTCGCCTGAGCTGGCCCTCATCTGGATGGCCTACCTGATCGGCCAGCTCGGTAACTGGCTCCCGGTTCCCGGCGGGATCGGCGGGACCGAGCTCGGGCTCGTCGGCGCGCTCATCCTCTACGGGTTGCCCGCCCTCACCGCGACCGCAGCGGTGCTGGTCTACCGCGTGATCGAACTATGGGTTCCCGCCGTCTTGGGCATCGCCGCGTTCGTGCAGCTACGGCTACTGCTGAAGCGAGAGACCGACGCAATCAAGCTGTGCAGGCCGGGCGACACCATCGAGATCGTCGGCCTCGGCTCCGCAACCGTCGATCGGTCCGGGGTGAAATCGACCGCGAGCGCAATGCACCCACCCGCGGCGTACGACGGACTGGCTCCCGTGATGATCGCTCCGAGTGAGTCGCCGTTACTGGTCCTGCGTTCCGCTGCCCGCCGCCTTCCCTCGCCTCTGCGCTTAAGAGGGACTCCGGGAGGACGGGGTCCAAGCACCGCGGTAGACGTAGCAGCGGGTCTCGGCTCGGATTGGTACTGATCGTGGTCTCTATGACGCGTCTTCGGCGGACAGGCAGGCCCGCGAGCTCGGCGATCGGACTTCAGGATTCGCCGGGCGCCTGCTCCATCCGGAACGCGCTCGAGTCGACGCGCAGCTCGCCTCGGATCTGGACGAGGACCATGACTACGTTTCCGCAGTGGCGGCAGCGAACCACAGTCCCGGGAGCGCGCATGTACACGACGAGCTCGGCGACCTGGGCGCGTGTCCCGCAGTGGGCGCAACGGCCGATTGTGGTTGTCATCTCGGCGCCGAAGTGCTCGAACAGCGGGCCCGCGATCGCGTTTCCGTCGAGTGGCTCCATGGTGCGCTCCTCCTCGTCTCAGGTTCCCGTGGGTCCGAACCGCTCGGTCTTGATCCGGCCGGGCTCGTGTCCGGCCTCAACGAGTGCCTCGGCCACGGCCTCGACGAACGCGGTCGGCCCGCATATGTAGATGAGCGGTCGCTGGTGCGGCGGCCAGGCGACCTCGGCCAGGAGGTCGCGGTCGACGCGCCCGCGGTGACCCCGCCAGTCAGCGGGCCACTGGCGGGTGAGGGTGAGCTGCACGTCGGCGCCCTTCTCGGCCACACGCTCGAACTCGTTGCGGTAGATCACATCCTCCAGCGTGCGCGAGGAGTACAGCAGCCGCGCCGGGACCTCCCTCGCGCCCGCGCCCCAGTCGCGGAGCATCGCCCGGAAGGGAACCACGCCGGAGCCGCCGGCGATCATCAGCAGCGGCCCGCCCTGTGAGGACTCCCACACGAAGTAGCCCCCGATCGGGCCGCGCAGCTCGAGCTCATCGCCGGGTCTTAGCTGGTCGGTCAAGTACGGGGAGACCTCGCCGTCCTCGAGCCGCTCGACGGTTAACACGAGCTGCATGTCCTCGGGGGCCGAGGCGATCGAGTAGCTGCGCTCGGCCTGGTAGCCATCCTCGGCGGTCAGCCTGACGTCGACGTGCTGGCCGGCGCGGTGACCTCGCCAGTCAGGCGGCTCCAGCACGAGACTCTTGCACCGGGGTGTCTCGTCGACGAGTTCGACGACGCGGCCCAGCTGCCAGGTCAGTCGCCCTGGTATCGCTGCTCGAGCCATGGGTCGCCGTAGTTGTGGTAGCCGTGGGTCTCCAAGAACCCCGGCTCGTCGTCTGGTGTGAGGGTCAGCCCGCGCACCCACTTCGCGCTCTTCCAGAAGTAGAGATGGGGGACGAGCAGCCGTGCCGGCCCGCCATGCTCCGGCTCGAGCGGCTCGCCGTCGTACTCATACGCCACCCACGCTTTGCCGTTCCGTACGTCGTCAAGCGGAAGGTTCGTCGTGTAGTCGCCGTCTGACCACGCGGTCAGGTACTCGGCCTCGGTCTGAACTGCGTCGAGGAGCGTGTCGACGGAAACGCCCGTCCAGGTCGTGCCGAGTTTCGACCACTTGGTCACGCAGTT
>DATJYY010000103.1:0-2942 GCA_035499395.1 Solirubrobacteraceae bacterium | reverse complement strand
CTAGGCGAGCACGCGTGAGGTCACTGGGCGACTGCCGCCTGATCCGGCGAGAGCGGGAGCTCGACCGAAAGCGACGTGCCGGCGCCGCGTTCGCTCTCCAGCGCGATCCGGCCGCCGAGCGCTTCGACTCTGTCCCTTAGCCCGAGGAGTCCCGAGCCGCGGGCGAATTCGGCGCCGCCGACACCGTCGTCCTGAACAACGATTCGCAGCACGGCATCCGCCACCTCGATTTCTACCGCGACTGAGGTTGCTTCGGAGTGTTTGACGGCGTTCGTGAGCGCCTCCGAGACGACGTAGTATGCCCCGACCTCGACCGGCTTGGGCAGGCGGTCCGCCATGCGCACGTCAACGTCGACCGGAATGCGAGCGCGGCGGCCTAGCATCCTCACCGCCGGCCCGAGCCCGCCCGAGGCTAGGATCGGCGGGTGGATGCCGCTCGCAAGCTCGCGCAACTCGTCGAGCGCGCTGGTCAGCCCGGTCGCGACGCGCTCGAGCTCCGCCGCGAGCAGGTCATCAGCTGGCAGCACCTCTTGCGCTGCCCGCACCGGCAGCACGAGCGTGACGAGCTGCGCCTGCGCGCCGTCATGGAGGTCGCGCTCGATCTTGCGTCTGGCCTCATCGGCGCTGGCGACGATCCGGGCGCGTGACTCTGTAAGTTCCGAACGCGCGTTGGCATTCGCAATCGCGGTGGCGACCAACTCGGTGAACTTGGTGAGCCGCTCCTCGGTTTCCGCCGACGGGGGCTCGCCGCCGCCGGATCCCGTGGCCACCAGGCCCCAAAGACGATTCTCGACGAGGATCGGGACTCCAACTGATGATCGCATGCCCACAGCGTCGGGAAGGCCGCCCGGATAGTCGGGGTAGTCGGGGTAGGCGTCGATACGAGCTGCTCCACCCGTGCTGCGCACGAGGTCGCTGACGCTACCGTCTTCCACGGGCCCTCGGGCCCCGACAGGCAGAGTCGCGCCGGTGGAACTCCAGCCAGCGACGATCGAAACGCTTTCGTCGGCTTCGTACCGAGCCACGAATGCTCGGTCGACCTGGAGGAGGCGACCGACCTCCTCGGCTACGGAGGCGAACACCTGCGCCGGCGGCGCGGCCGCTGCAACCAGCGTCGCCACCCGTCGGAGTGCCGCTTGCTCGTCCGCGACTCGGCGAAGCTCCTCGCGCGCCTGCGCGTTCGCGATTGCCGTTGCCACTAGTTCGGTGAAGGCGACCAGACGCGTCTCGGTCTCGCTAGTCAGAGTGTCTTCGCCCCGGGCCACGAGGACTACCGCCCCCCACAGCCGACCCGCTACGCCGATCGGCGCGCCAAGCGCGGCCTGCCCGCCCGCTTCACGCCCGTGAGCCGTCGCCGCATTCGAGTCATCGGGGGCGTATTCGATCCGCGCTGGACGGCCGGTCTCGAACACACGCGTGACGGCGTTGTGGCCGCCGAGTGGAATCGTCAGGCCGATCCGCGCGTCGTCGCCGGTGCCGCTCCAGCCTCCCACGACCGTCGCAGATCGGTCCCCGTCATACCGAAGCACGCCGGCGCCTTCCACCGAGAGGAGGCGGCCGACCTCCGCGGCAACTGCGGCGAACACCTCAGCCGGCGGCGCGGCGCGTGCGACCAGCGTCGCCACTCGCCGAAGGGCGGCCTGATCATCCGCGACGCGCCGCAGTTCCTCGCGTGCCTGTGCCTTCGCGATCGCACTCGCGGTGAGCTCGGCGAATGCCGCCAGACGCTCCTCAGTCCGGGCGGGTAGTACCGCTTCGCGAGACATCGCCACCTGAACCGAACCCCAGATCCGACCGGCGACGCGAATCGGCGCGCCGGCGGCCGACCGAGCGCCGTGTCGGCGCGCGATGCTCGTTGCGCTGCTCGCGTCGTCCGCGTCGTACCGGTCGATCCGCGCCGGCTGTCCCGTCTCGAACACGAGGGTGGTCACGTTGTGGCCGCCGAGCGTAGTCCTGGTGCCAACGGTGGCCTGGCCCACGCTGTTCCACGAGCCAACCGAGGTCACAGTGCCGTCCATCTCGTGCCGATTCACCCCTGCCGCTTCGGCATGAAACAGATGCGCCAGTTCCTCGGCCACTGCCGCGAATGCCGCTTCCGGCGCCTCGTCACGAGCGACGAGCGTCGCCACGCGCCGGAGCGCGGCCTGCTCGTCCGCGACTCGGCGAAGCTCCTCGCGCGCCTCGGCGTTCCCGATTGCGGTGGCGACGAGCTCGCTGAACTGGGCGAGCCTGTGTTCGGTGCCGGCGGGCAGCGCGTCTTCGTCCGCACCCCCGACGATCATCACTCCCCAAAGCCGGCCTTCGACGTTGATCGGGGCGCCGGCCGACGAACGCGCCCATTTGCGGGCGAATGTGCTCGCTGGTGTCGAGTCGTCTGGAATGTGATCGCGGCGCGCCGGACGGTTGCTTTGAAACACGAGCGTCGAAACGTTGCGACCTCCGAGCGCCACGCGGTCTCCGACGAAGCTGGAGTCACCGTCTCGGCTCCAGCCGCCCACCAGCTCGATGGCGTCATCGGGGTCGTACCGGCCGACCAACGCGACGTCAGCGGCGGGGATGACGTGTCCCGCCTCGACGGCGACCGCTGCGAACACGGCGCTCGGCGGTTCGCCGCGGGCAACCAGTGTCGCGACGCGCCGCAACGCCGCCTGCTCCTCGGCGACCTGCCGCAGATCCGCTCGCGCCTCTGCGTTCGCCAGCGCGGTCGCGATCAGCTCGCCGAATTGCATCAAGCGCTCCTCGCCGCCGGGCGGCACCGGCCGCCCCTGTGCCCACACGACGCTGATGACTCCCCAAAGGCGGTCTGCGACGACGACTGGCGCGGATGCCGAGCCGCCGTAGCGGAGCGCCCGCAGATGGGCGCCCATCGAGCCCGGGCCGCCCTCGTAGCCGTCCGTGTGCGCGGTCCGCCCGGTCTGCAGCGCGCGCTCGACCGCCCCACC
>DATJYY010000102.1:0-4650 GCA_035499395.1 Solirubrobacteraceae bacterium | reverse complement strand
AGAGGAGCATCGGGATCGCTCCCAGCTGGTGGGCCGGATATTCGGTGAGGAAGATCTCCTGCACCAGGAGTTCGTGTTCGGGGTTCTCGACCGCGTTGGTGAGGCAGACCACGAGCGCTTGGGCGCCGGCATCGACCAGCTCGCGCAACGCTTGCCGCACGTCGTCCTCGTCGAGCGAGAGCAGCACCTCGCCGCGGTAGTTGACACGTTCGCGGACCGAGCGGATCAGCCGCTGGGGCACCAGCGGGGCGGGACGAGTGCCGTTGGACAGGTCGTTCTTGGCCACCTCGTCGAGGCCCTCCCCGTAGCCGCGCCCGCGGGATAGCGGAATCGTTGCCTCGAACCCCCCGGTGACGATCGCCCCGATCTGGGGTCCCTTGCGCTCGATCAGCGCGTTCGTGCCCAGGGTCGTCGCGTATCGGACCGAGTCCACCCCCGACAGCACCTCCTCGCGGCCCAGGCTGAGCGTCCCGCAGGCCTGGTCGAGTGCCTCGTTGAAGCCCTGGGCCAGGTTGTGGTGGGTTGTCAGCGCCTTGGCCTGGATGTACCGCCCGTCCCAGACACAGAAGCAATCGGTGAACGTGCCGCCGATATCGACAGAGATCCGTTTCATCTTTGACCTCAGTGCTTCAGTTTTGGTGTGAGTGCCCGGCGGTCACCGGGACGTCGGGACCGGCGGAGATCGCCGTGGCAGGTGGCCGGGTCGCCCACTGCGTCTTGAGCGCGTCGATGTCGATCTCCATGTCGAAGGTCGGCGCGTGCCCGGGCGGCAGATACTCGGTCTCGACCATCGTGCCGCAGCCCGGGCAGTAGAACTCGAGGATCCGGCACCACGCCGGATCGGGCGCGAAGGTGAACTCGTACTTGGCTGGGTCGATCAACGGTCGGTGTATCTCCCGTGGGTCGCGGTCGTGAACCAGCGTGCCCTCCTTGTAGCTGCCGCGCGCGGGCGCCAGGTCATGACCGCACCGGCGGCACAGCCAGAGCTCGTCGTCGAGATCGATCTCCAGGTATTCGGTCATCGGAACGCGCATCAGTTGCTCCTCTGGTCGGTTAGCAGCAGGTCGCCCGCCGCGGTCGTCTCGAACAGCCAGCCGTCGGGGAGCCGCATGGTGAAAAACGGGCCCTCGATCACGGCGGGACCTTCGGCTTCGGCGCCGGCGGGCTGCTCGACCAGCGTGTACACGGGCAGCCCTTCGCGGCCGCCTTCGCCGTCGCCCACCGCACGGCTACCAGAGGCCAGGGCCGCGCTCGCTTTGACTTCCCCCGCGGCGCCCACGCGGACGTGAGGCAACCGTGCGACGAGCGAGAGCTCGAGCGACGCGACGTCGCCCTCTCGCAGATCCGGTGCCACGTCCTCCGTACCTTCGATCGCCTCGACGAGCTCCTCCCCGTCGCGCTCGATGACCAGCTTCAGCGAGAGCTCGCAGCGGTCGAGGTCCACGCCCTCGGCGAACATGTCGCGCCTCGCCCGCTCGCGAAGCCGGGCGGCCACCCCGGTCGCGGTAGCCGCATCGGTGGTGGTCAACGGCTGCTCGTAGTGCTGCGAGACGTCGGAGAAGCCGATTCCGAAGGCGCTGAAGACAGCGGCCGTGCGGGGCACGAGGACCTGCCGTACGCCGGCCCGGCGGGCCGCGCCGCAGATCGTCATCGGTCCAGCCCCGCCGAACGCCGCGATCACGGTGTCAGGCCTCAGGGACGTCTCGTCGGCCAGAGCCTGTGCGACCCGCCCGAGGTAGGCGTCCTCCATCCGCGCCAGCGCCTCGTCGAGCTCGATCCCCATCGGCTGCGCGATGCCGTCGGACACCGCCTTGGCACTGCGCGCGGCATCGAGCTTTAGCGTGCCGTCGAGGTAGGTCGACGGGTCGAGGATCCCCATCAGGAGGTAGACGTCGGTGATCGTCGCCTCGGTCCCCCCGAGTCCGAAGCACGCGGGGCCCGGAGCCGCGCCAACGCTGTCGGGGCCGACCCGCAGCTGGCCGTCGACCAGGCGGATCACGGAGCTTCCGCCGACGCCATGGCTGATGATCGCCGCCAGCTCGAACGACGTCGGAGCCGCGTCGACGTAGCCGCGCCGGTGGGTCCGGACCGCGCCGTCGGCGATAACTCCGACATCGGTCGTGGTGCCGCCGACGTCAACCATCAGCACATGCGGCAGGTCGTAGTGGCGCGCGAGCGCACGTGTTCCCTCGAGTCCACCGCGGGGACCCGAGCTGTAGGTCTTGATCGCGGTGGACTTGGCCACGCGCGATGATCCTCCGTCATTTCGAAAGATCAGCAGGGGTCGGCGCGTGCGGTATCCCCGCAGCCGGTTCTCGGTACTGAACAGAAAGCGCTCCATCGCGGGGTGCAGGAACGCGTTGAGCACGCTCGACCACGTGCGGCGAACGTCATCGCGGTCCGCGGCGAGCTCCCACGAGAACAGCAGCGGGATCGCGCCGAGCAGCTGGCGGGGGTAGAGGCGGAGCAGCAGCCGTTTCAGTCGCGCCTCGGATTGCGCGCCCTCCTCGCCGCCGACCGAGACCACCACCCGGCTGGCGCCGTTGCTGGCCAGGTCGTTGATCTGGCTTACCAGCTCGGCCGAGAGCGCATGGTCGTCGCTCTCGATCGTGACCGTTGCCCATCTAGGCCCGACGAGCGCGGCGAGTAACTCCGCCTGCGGGGGCGTCTCGGCGAGCCGCTTGTAGATCGTCGGGTCGGCGATCAGCAGCCCGAGGCGGGGACCCTTTCGCTGAACCAGGGCATTGGTCCCGTGGGTCGTGGAGTACCTGATATACCCGGTGCTCTGGAGCAGCGCGGCCAGCCGTGGCTCGCCGTATATCACGCCGGCTGCCTTGGTGAGTCCCTCGAACAGGCAGCTGCTGAGGTCAAACGGCGTCGTCAGTGTCTTCGTGTACCGCACCTCGTCGCCGTCGATCACGCAAACGTCGGTGAGCGTCCCGCCGTTATCGATGTTGACGAGTCTCGCGCTCGAATCGACGCCGTCCTGCTCGGTCTCGATCCTGGTTACGGCCTCTGTGGCCATCTCGCTCCTCTCGTGTTCCGTGGCGGGCTGTGCCGCGCGTTGGGAGTCTCTAGGCCTCGGGCGAGCTTTGATATGGCGACCGTCGAGCATCCCACCCGGCAGCGGTGTCGGATTCCTCCAACCCGCGCAGTACCCGGCAATCACGCGTGCCAATGCGATCGCCCGCGTCGAAGAGGCCAACGGGCCGCCTAGCTCCGGGATCGTGTCTTGGAGCCGGCGGCCGGTTACGTCGGGTGTGGGATCACGACCGCCCGCCCCGACAGTTCGCCGTCCTCCAGTTTCCGATAGGCCTCGAGCGCATCGTCAAGCGCGAACCGCTCGATCTCGGAGCGAATCTGCCCGGCGCGGTACATGTCGACGACCTCGTAGAGCTCGGAGATCGTCCCCCAGTAGGTGTTCGTGAGCAGCGATTCAAACGGCGTGGAAAAGAATGACCAGTCCGTCACGCCGTTGGCGATGCCGACGACGGTCAGCCTGCCCCCTTGGGCAATTGAAGCCTGCGCTGTCTCGATCGTCCGTGCGGTGCCGACGCAGTCGAACACGGCATCAACGCCGCGTCCTCCGGTGATCTCACGGATCGCCTCCACTTGAGCGTCGCCAGCAGGAACGGTCACAGCGCCGCTCGCTTGCGCACGCTTTATCGCGTCGTGCTTTACGTCGGTTGCGATGACGGTCGCGCCAGTGAGCGCAACCAGGATCTGCACGGCGATCTGCCCAACGCCGCCAAGGCCGATGACGAGCGCGTTACGTCCGCCGCCCGCTAACTGCGGGAGCGAGTTCTTGATTGCATGGTAGGGAGTCAGGGCCGCGTCGCTCAGCGGCGCGGCGGCAATCGGGTCGGCATCGCCCAGGGGGACGAGATTGCGTGCCGGCGCGACCACGTATTCGGCCATCCCGCCGTTCCGACCGAGACCGACACCGAGGTAGGGCTGCGTGGCCGCGTTCTCGCAGAGAATGTCTGCACCGCGCGCGCATGCCCTGCAGTGCCCACAGCCGATCGGACCGTAGACCAGGTAGGCCTGGCCGGCGGCGACTCCGGTTACGCCGGCGCCGATCTCCTCGACCCACCCGGAGTTCTCGTGACCCAACGTGAAGGGGGGCGGGATCGCGCCGGGTCCCCCTTCTGCAAACTCCCTGTACACCGCAACGTCGGAGTGGCAGGCGCCGGCTCCCGCAACCTTCAATAGCACCTCGCCCGGGCCAGGCTCAGGACGTTCCACTTCCACGAGCGATGGGAAGGTCTGATAACTCGTAAACACCACTGCTTGCATCGACTTACCCCGTTTCTGATGGGCCGCACCTCTCGTGTCTGGTGTGCTGTGCCGCACGTTGGCAGTCTCGAGGCCTCGGGGCGAGTGGGAAATGGCAGAAGTCGAGGATCCGCCCGGGCGGCCCTGTGGGATCCCTCCAACCCCCCGACACTCGGCAATTGCTTGCCCCCGCAGTCGTTCTCTCTCGGAGTCGTCTACGGGTGGGACTAGCGTCACCGCGCGAACTCACGCGGCGACGGTGGCAGCTCCGATCGCGGCGCGGCCGTGCCGCGACACCGTGAGCAGAGCGGCGGCCGCGATCAGCGCGAATGCCAAGACCTGAAGGCCGCCCAGCAGTGCGCCGCTGGACAAGCC
>DATJYY010000101.1:0-2661 GCA_035499395.1 Solirubrobacteraceae bacterium | reverse complement strand
CCGGCGTCAGGCTCGAAATCGGTCAACGAGAGCATCACCCGCGCCAGCGACACGCCGTCGCCGACGCAGTGGTGGATCCGGCTGATCATCGCCGCGCCGTCGCCGAACCCGTCAACCATGTAGGTCTGCCACAGCGGGCGGCTGTGGTCGAGCGGCATCGTCATCAGATCACCGAGCAACTCCTGCAACGCCCGCTCGTCCCCCGGCGCCGGCAGCGCAATGTGGTGCAGGTGATGCTCGAGAGCGAAGTCCGGATCCTCCTCCCACTTCGGCGCACGCAGCGGCAGCCGGCTCTGCACCACACGCTGACGGAAACGCGGATACCGGTCCAGCACACGCGCCCGGTGGATCTGCTTGACGCGCTCCCAGTCGACCGGGCACTCGAACAGCGACACCGAGGTGATGATCATCAGGTTCGTGGCGCGATCCATGTGCAGCCAGGCGGTGTCCGCGCCGGTGAAACGATCGCTCATTACCGACTCTCCTCTCTTGCAGGTATACAGAGCCGAGCGAACACGCCGTCCTGCATGACATAGAGGAGCATGCACACTCTCAACACGATGCCGACCATGCTCGAAGCTCCGACCAAGTCCAAGGGCCGCGAATTGACGCGCTGCGTCTACGCACTTCTCCGGCACGCACCGTATATGCGCCGACCAACGCGGCACATCCGAGGATCTACGCTCCTCGGTCAGTAGTTAGGTGCGACTCGACGCGGCGTCGGCGCCTCAGTCGACCGCGCAAGCCGCATCTCGCGGCCGTCTCTGCCTTGCCATCTGGGCGCTCCTGGATCGAACTAATCCCATGGCGACTCCGCGCACGCTCGTCGCCTGGCCAGCCGAGAAGGTCGGATCGTCGCTGTGTGGGCTGACCCCGGGAGGCAGCGCGGCGGTGTGATGTTGAGACAAGATGCCTTGCGATGCTTGCTCTGCGACATTCTGGATGGTCCGGATCCCGGCCCTTGCGGCGAGGCGAGCACCGTCCGCATCTGGTTTCCGGCTCGCCGCGCGCATTAGCCAGGGATGAGGCAGCGAATCGGTATGGAATACCGACGCAGATCGGGTGAGTGACCGGATTGCGCGCCCGGCGCCGACGCGTAACGTCGCCCTATGGCCGAGGTGCTGAGCGCACTCGACGAGACGTTTCTCGAGTTGGAGGAGCTAGATCCGGGCGCGCTAATGAACATCGGCGCGATCCTGGTGTTCGACCCGCTGCCCGAGGGCGGCGCTCCCACGTTGTCGGAGCTTCGAGCCAGGCATCTGGAGGCGCTGAGTCAGCTGCCGCGGTACACGCAGCGGCTGTCGAGCACACGGACGGGTCGATTCGCCCGGCCGTGCTGGGAGCCCGCCGAGCGGTTCGACATCGCCGATCACGTTTACCGCGCGGCGTTGCCGGCGCCGGGCGGCGACCGGGAGCTGTCTGAGTGGACGGGCGAGTTCTTCTCCCATCCGCTCGATCGGACCAAGCCGCTGTGGGAGCTCGTGCTGATTGACGGTTTGCAGGACGGGCGCTGGGCGCTGGCGTCGAAGATCCATCACTGCCTTGTCGACGGAGTCGGGTCGGCGGGCATCATGGATGTCACGATGAGCCGGTCGCCGGAGCGTTCGGCGCCGGTGACCGGGGCGCCATGGATCGCACCGAACGGCGAGCGGTCGCACCATCGGGTCGACCCGGTGGCGCAGGCGGCGACGGCCGGGGCGCACGCGGGTTCGGCCGTCGTGCAGACCGCACTGCATCCGCGGGACGCGCTCGCGCGCTCGCGCGCGCTCGCGTCGATGCTCGTCCGGGAAGGCGTGTCCGGCACGGCGCGGACGTCTCTGAACGTCCCGATCGGCCAGGGCCGCCGGTTCGACCTGGTCCGGGTGCCGCTCGCCGATCTGAAGGAGATCGGCCGGCGGTTCGGCGCCACCGTCAACGACGTCGCGCTCGCCGCTTGCACCAGCGGGCTGCGGAGTCTGCTGATCGAGCGCCAGGAACACCTACCTGCGTGCGGCGTCCGGGCGATGGTGCCGGTCAACGTCCGCGACGTCTCGGACCGCCCGAGGGCCGGCAACCGCGTCAGCTCGGTGTTCGTGGAGCTGCCGGTGGCCGAGCCGCTGGCGGCGGTTCGCCTGCGCCGGATCCACGAGGCTACGTCGCGACTCGCCGCCTCGCACGCCGCCACCGGACCGACCACGCTGCTCGACCTAGCCGGGCTGGCGCCGCCCGTGATCGTCCGTGCCGCGCTCGCGCGGACCGCGTTCTCGACGCGTCTGTTCGCGATCACGATCACCAATGTCCCCGGCCCGCGACAGACGCTCTACCTGTTCGGTGCGCCGCTCCGCGAGATTCACCCGATCGTGCCACTCGCGGCCGAGCACGCCGTCGGCATCGCCATCTTCTCCTACGACGGGCTCGTCACGCTCGGCATCAACGCCGACGCGCGGTCGATGCGCGATCTCGATGTCCTGACCAGGGGCATCGAGCTCGGAATCACCGAGCTTCGCCCTCCGGTCAAACACCCAACTCGACGGCACCCCGCGGCGCACACGAAGAGCAAGCCCCGCGGGTAGCCAACGGGTGACGGCCGCCAACACCTGGTGAGCGCACGATCATCCTCAGCCGCTGCATGCACACCTCAAGCTGTGACCCAGCGCAGCCGCGCTCGCGCTGGCCTCGCTG